>JAHJLB010000056.1 GCA_018822105.1 Pseudomonadota bacterium | reverse complement strand
GGCAGGACTACAACACGGCCCGGCCCCACACCTCGCTTGGCGGATTGGCCCCAGAGGAATACGGAAGAGCCATGAATGAGGAAAACCTGAACCACCAGAGCCCAAACTTACGGGTGGTATACTCGGCGGGGTAGGGTCATCCAACCAACACGAATCCGCAATGTACCAAATCACTCTAGGACCAAAGATCATCGTTGGCGCTGACCTCACCAAGAAGAACATCCTCAGAAAGGCCAAGGCGACAGCTCAGCCACGACAGCCGAAGACAAGGAAACCGCCCGAGCCTTGCTTCTCCGACCGTAGCAGGAACAACCTGATAAAGGCGCTCAACGGTCTTTCCGAACTGCCCGAAGTCCTGCTCACCCTGAGCTATCCCGACGGCGTAGGCACGGATTCCAAGCAGTGGAAGGCGGACCTCGACCGTCTTAACAGAAGGCTCAAGTACCAGTTCCCCGAATCGTGGTGGATCTGGAGGATCGAGCCGCAGGGGCAAAGCGGGAAACCGCACTATCACATCGTCGGTTCAACGGGCCAGCGAACGGACCCGTATGACCTGTGGAAATGGCTACAGGAGCGATGGTGCAGAATCGTTGGGATGGACCCGAAGAAGGATCAGTTCGCCACCAACGTGAAGGAGATCAAGGGCGACTCGGGCAAGCTGGATCGCTACATCAGCGCACCGGAGACGGGACCGTACATGGAGTATCGGGAAGGTTGGCTCACTCTCACCAACCGATGGGGCAAGATGAACAGGGAAAACATCCCCGTCGCGGCCCTTACCCCCTACAGGCTCGGTCAGGAAACGATGGATGAGGTCAAGGGGATGGTCCTCGCAAGCGTCCAGAGCCAGATCGGAGAGTTGGAGGACAAGCTGGGGACCATGACCAATACGACGGCCCACAGGGACAGGATCACCCTGAAGAAGGCCATCAAGGGAAAGAAGGACTACATGTACCGCATCCGGTTCAGGGGTGACTTCTTCTCCATCCTCGCGCCGGAACACATCGAGCTGATCCACAAGGTGCTGGAGCACAGGAAGGCCAACGGCACCCTTTGACTCCCCCCTTGGGAAAAGCCCTCGGCAGGGGAAGGGGTGCATGTCGCGCCGAAATTTTGGAGGGCTGTTTTTTGGGGAAAGGCGCTGCCCCCAAGGGGCGATCAAGTGCAAATGAGCTGAATCCGGTTTACTCCTAGCGCAGGGGCGTCCATTTTGGCTTGAACGTGATCGAGTTCCAGTACACTTTGGTCATTATCAACGATGGTTTCCTTGACCACCAATGCTCCCTTTTCTCCGCATCTTCTGTGCAGTCCACTTGCTGGAAGAAGAACGCGTAGGATATCCCTTCAGGGTCTCTTGAGCTTGGGTATTTCACCCCGTCAATGCTTTCCCCTTCGTAGAGAAACACATGTCGGAAGTATTCCGTAACGACCTGTGTCGGGACATAGTCGATATGCATGCGCTTGTCTTTTGGGACAGGCTTGGTGAACTCCTCAAGGAAGCTGTTCAAGAAGATGATGACGCGGCGGATGTGGCTCATGCTTTCATCAAAGAGGCTCGGAGGACGAGGGATCTTTGTCAAATCCAAAACCTTGAGGGGGCGCAACGGCTTGAAGGCAGCAATTGACGCTACCCCGTCGTCTCTTCGATCGCCCAGTGTTTCAATGATGGCGGTCTTCGCGTTGTCCGCCCCGTAAAACATCGGTATCCCGGCCGGACTCATTCTGTTCGGGTAGAGTGCTTTCTCTGGTGGGGGCGACCCGAGATCTTGAGCACTCTGAAACCGTTCACCCGAAGAGCTTATCCGGACACGAAAAATCGTTGTGTCCGTGGGGATCGTTGTTATCAGCTCAAGCTCAGCCACATGTTTTGCAAGCGATTCAAGGATTGACTCTGGAGGATATGACCATGGATCATGCGACTCTGGCTCATCGTGCTTGAGTTTGTAAAAGACGTATCTTGCCTTATGCAGAATAGTTTCCTTGAATGCCTTCCAAACAACGCCAAGAGCCTCATCTTCAGATATCTCGTCAAATGGTCGAGCCCAAGAGTTTCCATGAACGGCTCTAGAGATGGCATCGAAGATTTCTGGTTCCGCATCGAGGCCTGAATCGGAGAGGACATCAGAGAAATCTACAGTAGCAATCGCCCAAGCCTTTTCTTCTGAGTCCCATCGTGCGCCGGATTCATCAACAGGGACATATTCTGTCTTTATGCATCGGACAATGAGATCGGTGACGTCATCTGCTGAAGCCGCAATTGGGCGTCGTGCAGCCTTCCCGCAGTAATCACATTTCTTTTCTGTTGCATTACCGATGATATATTGCTTGATCGCTTCATCGCCGAAGCAATCACTACAGACATAACCGTCAACGTTTGAGAATCCCCTTTCCTGCTGTTGCAGCCAAAACTCTTTAGCTCTCCCCATATGAACTCCAAGCACGATATGTCGTGGCCGATTGCTTATCGCAGTCTGGTGGCTCAGGCAATGGGACCGCCTTGTGCTCTATGACCGGAACGGGTACAGTCTGCCGGTACAAAGTTCGAGGAAGCCACGCCGGGCGGATTGTGTTTTCGTTTTATCCCGGTATGTTGGGTGAAGCCGATTCCGTTTCTCTCCCTCGGCACCATAAGAATCAAGGCCTTACGAGAATCCTCGTAAGGCCTTTTTCGTTGCGGGCCAATTTTGTCCATCTCCCGTCCCAGGAGGGGCGGCACGGGGCGAAGACGCGCCCAGCGCCGTTCACAGGGGCTTTGCCGGATCGTGCAACGCCCCATTGAAGTCCGTGAGCATCCGGTCCAGGAGGTCGTGCTGGTCGCTGCCCTCCGTGTACTCGGCCACGCCATGGTTCAGGTCCACGGTCAGCTGCTCGTCGAAGGTGGTGGAGGTGATGATGGAGCGCAGCCGGTTGGCCCCGATCCTGGCCTGGGTGATATCCGTCTCCACCATGATGGTAACGAGCTGGGCGCCGCTCCAGCGGATGAGGATGTCGTTTTCCCGTATGGTCTTGCGCAGGAGGTCGGCAATGGACTTGATGAGATTGTTGCAGGCCTGGTAGCCATGCAGCTTGTGGATGTTGGAGCAGTTCCGGATCTCCATGAGGCACAGGGAAAGCGGGGTGTTGTTCCTCTTGGCCCGCTTGATCTCCTTGCTCAGGAGCAAGTCGAACATCCGGAAGCTGTAGGCCTTGGTCAGGGAATCATACACGGCCTGGTTCTCCACCTCCTTGCGCAGGAAGCGGATCTCCTCGGCCAGCTCCTTGAGCAGGTTGTAGGCGAAGGACGGATCCTCGTGCAGGCGCTTCATGAACAGCCTGCGGTCGATGGACATGACCCGGGCGTACTTGTCGGCCAGATAGGTGGCCATGGAGGGGCTCTGGGTCAGGACGGACACCGCCCCGAAGATCTCGCCCGCGCCCATGACCTCAAGCTCCTCATAGCCGTAGGCGGTCTCCAGGATGCTTCTCACGCTGCCGTCCTGGACCACAAAGATGCTGCCCGTCTCCTCCCCTTGGCGGGAGATGACCTGGCCGGGTTCGAAGGGTCTGCCCAAGGAGCTTTTGTCTTTCATTGATCTGGCCTCCAAGCGTTACTGTGGCCTCAGCGCTTTGCCCTGGCGCAAAGCGAGATGAAGAACCATTTCACAAAGCCGAGCAGGAACCGAGGATGTACGGAGCGCTTGCAGATGTCAATATAGGACGCGCTGCCGGTGAACATGTCCCACATGATGGAGCTCATGGGCATAAAGCCAGCGCCGGATTTTTGCTCCGCCTCGGCCATGGACATGGCGGCATTGCGCAGGGCAGAGCATTTGCGGACCACCCCCACTGCAAGGAACAGAAGCTTCCCTACAGCGTTGTCCCTGCGCATGCGGCGAATGGAGGGAGCAAAGTGCTCGGCCAGGTCATCCTCGGAGACCCCCTCGAAGACGACGGCTGAGGCCAGGCCCTTGCTGTTGCGGTAGGCCGCGCCGAGGCCGTCCTTGAAGAGCCTGGTCACCCCGCAGTCCCCGACCATGGCGACGCGGTGGGCATAGGGCTTCTTCATGCCGGTCATGTTGATGGCCGGCACGCAGTTGCAGACCTTGTCCAGGATGGCCGGGTTGGAGGCGAAAAGCCGCTGGACCTCGTCGGAGGCCAGGAAGGCCTTGACCTGCTGCGGGCTGACGCTGCCCAGCAGGCACACGGTGGCGTACTCCTTTTTGGGGATGATGGCCGCGAACTCGACGCCGGGCAGGTCCTGCAGGAACACGTGCATGCTCTCGCCCAGGATCCTGGCCAGGGCATCGTGGCCCATGAACAGTTCGCAGATGAAGGTGCGCACGGTTTCCGGGGGGGGGCAGTGGGGGCCCAGAACATCCCGGAACAAGTCCTGGGATCCGGCGTTGACCCCCACGGCGCCCACGAGAAAGTCATAGGGGCCAAAGGTTTCCTCATTGGCGAAGACCAGGGGCTTGTCCCCGCGCCAGCCCAGCTTGTCCACCTTGACCCGGTGGATGACGGCGCCGTTGGCCTCGGCCATGGACAGCAAAAACCCGTCAAAGCTCGACCAGGTCACGTGTTCGGCGCCCTTTGGGCCGCTGCCCCGATAGATGGAGGCGATGCGCTTTTCCTGGTTCGGGGTGTTGATGCGCGTGGAATAGGCCCCGGAGTGCACCACGTAGGCCTCAATGCCGCACTGCACCACCGCGCTGGGCAGCACAATGCCCTCCATGGCCAGCATCTGCAGCAGGGATTCGGAGACGATGCCGCCGCAGTGGTTGCAGCCCTTCGGCCCAAAGACGCCGAAGTCCTTGCGCTCGAAGATGTCCACCGTGATCTGGAGGTTGACGCGCTTGGCCAGCTCCAGGATGAAGTATGCGGTCATGGCCCCGGCGGGACCGCCGCCGACGACGCACACGCGGTCGCCATTGACCAGCGGGATGGAGTGCTGTTTGTGCATCGGGTTGCCCCCAGTGGTTACGTCACTTCCTCTGTTAGCCTGTATTCCCCTGTTGACGCAAGGGTGCTTTCCCGGAAGCAGGGCCCTGATTTGAGGCGCGGCGCGCAAGGGCCCCGCGCCAAGGTGCGGTGCGGGCACATCTGGCTGCGCAAACGCGGCCACACAGGCGTCGAGGCCATCCGGCCCTTTCCGGGCCGGGGGAAATGTGCGAAGGTGGCCGCAAGGGAGGCTGCGCAGCCGGGAGAAGGATCGTTTTCTCCGCTGGGGCTGTGGCGCAGGCCGCATTCCGGCCCTCCCCCCTGGCCCCAACCCGCCCTGCGAGGTGCCCCATGCGCCAAGAGTCCTTCCCCGCTGAACGTCCCTGCCGGCCACCGGCCCCCATCGACTTCGCGGCATCGCCCGGGGCCATGTCCGGAGCGGGGAGGGCCAGGCCGTGAGCACCTACACCTACCAGGACAAGGCCAAGAAGTTCGAGATAGACATCGTGGAGCAGCGCGGCCATGTGCGGGTGACCCTGACCGACAAGGGCGTGACCACCCAGCTCTGCACCCGGAACACGCTGGCCCAGGCCTTTGAGTACGTCTCCGGCATGTTCGCTGCAGGGGGCAGGCCCGCACCCGGGCCGGAGGAGTGGCGGGAGATTCCCGGCTGAAGCCGCCGCTGCGGCCAGCCAGGTCCAGGAACAAGGAGCCCTGCCCATGAGCCCTGCCGCGCGTCTTCTCCATCCCTTCTGCGGCCTGCTGCTGCTCCTGGCGCTGGGGTCCTGCGCCAGGGCCGCGCAGCCTCCCGCCCCTGTGCCGTTCAGCCTGACCATCGCCCATGTCAACGACACCCATTCCGCCCTGGAGGCCTCGGCCGCGAGCCTGTGCCTGGCCGGCCAGAAGGTGACGGCCGAGCTGGGCGGCTTTGCGCGCCTCAAGACAGCCCTGGGCGAGGTGCGCGCCAGCGGCGGAAACCTTCTGGTGCTCCACGCGGGCGACGCCGTGCAGGGCACCCTCTACTTCAACGAGTTCCAGGGCTCCGTGGACTTCGACTTCCTGAACCTCCTGGGCCTAAACGCCATGACCCTGGGCAACCACGAGTTCGACAAGGGACCCGGGCTCACCGGCTCGCTGCTGGCCCGCGCCGGATTCCCGGTGGTTTCTGCCAATATCGACGTCTCGGACGAGCCCGCCCTGGCGGGCCGCGTCCGGCCCTATGTGGTCAAACGGTTCGGGCCCGACCGCGTGGGCATCATCGGCGCCACCACGCCCAGCACGCCGGGCATCGTCTCCGGCGTGGGCCGGGTGCGCTTCCGCGAGGCCGCACCGGCCGTGGCCGCGGTGGTGCGGGAGCTGCGCGGCCAGGGCGTGGACAAGATCGTGGTCCTGTCCCACGACGGCTACGAGCAGGACCTGGCCCTGGCCAGGGCGGTGCCGGGCATCGACGTCATCGTGGGCGGGCATTCCCACACGCTTCTGGGCGATGCTGCCCGGCTGGCCCGGCTCGGACTGACTCCGGCCGGCCCCTATCCCACCGAGGTCGACGGGCCGGAGGGCGGGAAGACGCTGGTGGTGCAGGCCTGGCGCTGGGGCATGCAGCTCGGGGTGCTGGAGCTCTCCTTTGACGCTGCGGGCGATGTTGCGGGCTACCGCGCCCGGCCAATGCTCCTGGCCGGGGGCTCCTTCCGCCAGGGCGGGGCCTCGGTCCCCATGGGCACGCCGGAGCACGCGGCCCTCCTCGGGGCGCTCAACGGGTCCGGGGCGGCGCGGGTGGTGGCTGAGGACGCGGGAATATCGGAGCGCCTGGCGCCATATGCCCGGCAGCTGGACCAGTTCCGCAATGCCCCCATCGGGGCCAGCGCCAGGGAGGACCTCCTCCGCGGCACGGCCACGGATCCAGGCGCGATCATCGCCGACGCCTACCTGGCCAAGGCCCCGGGCGCGCAGCTGGCCCTGCTCATGCCCGGGGGCGTGCGCCAGGACATCTTCCAGGGCCCCATCACCCTGGGCATGGTCATGGGCGTGCTGCCCTTCGGCAACACCCTGGTGACCCTGGAACTCACCGGGGCCGAGGTCAAGGCTGCCCTGGAGGACGCTGCGGACTTCCGTCTGGCGGCGCAGACGCCTGGCGTCGGGGACCGGCTGCTGCAGGCCTTTCACGCCGCCGGGTTCAGCTGCCGCGTGGCTCCCGGCCGCGCCAAGGGCGGCCGGGTCAGCGAACTGCGGGTGCGCCGGGCCGGCGGAGGCTTTGGGCTTGGGGATTTCGCCCCGGTGGATGCCGCGGCCACGTATCGCCTGGTGACCAACAGCTTCCTGGCTGGCGGCGGCGACGGCCTGACCACGCTGAAAATGGCCGCTGGCCAGCGCCTGGACACCGGATACCTGGAGCACGACGCCCTGGCCGAACACCTCAAGGCCCTGGGCACGGTGGGGGCCCCGGCGGAACGGCGCGTGGTGCTCATGGATGTTTCGGAGGCCACGGCCCAGGCTGCGCCGCCGCTGTCCATGATCCCGGCGCCTCGGCTGCTGGTCGCTGGGGGCTGCGGCCCAGCCCTGCCGTGCCGCGTGCCGCAGGGGCCGGCCGCCCAGGCCTTGCGGCCCTAGACGAAGGGCATGCGCAAAAGCCCCCAGAGCCCGGCCCATGAGCGGTCACGGAAGATGGAGAGCCCGATGGCCATGCCCTGGTGGCCCCTGGCGGGCTGGTCCAGATAGGTGCCCAGGAGGCGGTCCCACCAGGGAAAGCAGAAGCCGAAATTGGTGTTGGCCTCGCGCATGTCTGCGCTGTGGTGCACGCGGTGCATGTCCGGGGTGACCATTGCCAGCCGCAGGGCGCGGTCCAGGTCCAGGGGCAGGCGGACGTTGGCGTGGTTGAACAGGGGCAGGGCGCTCAGCAGCATCTCGAAGGCCAGCACGGCCCAGGGCGGGGGGCCGAGGACCAGCACCAGGGCCAGCTTGTAGGCCAGGGAGAGGAGCATCTCCAGGGGGTGGAAGCGCACCGCCGTGGTCAGGTCGAGGACCGTGTCCGCGTGGTGGACCCGGTGCAGCCGCCAGAACCAGCGGAACCGGTGCGAGGCCACATGCTGGCCGTAGATGGCCAGGTCGAGCAGCAGGACCGAGCCCAGTCCGGCGGCCCACCCGGGCAGCGGCAGCCCCTGCGGGGCGGGAAGGTTCAGCAGGCCCCAGCCTCGGGCCTGGGCCAGGGCGGCCAGGCCCACGGGCAGCACGGGGACCAGGAGCCGGACGAGCAGGGTGGACAGGGCCACCAGCCCCAGGTTGCCGGGCCAGCGCAGGTGCCGCAGGCCCGGGCGCGGCAGGCGCGGGGCCAGCGCCTCCCAGAGGCCCAGCGCCAGCCCCACGCCCAGGAACGCCCCCAGGCGGATCAGCCCTTCGTTCGGCATGGCCCGCCTCCAAGAAGAATGGCCGCGTTGTTGTGGTCGTTGTTGTGGTCGTTGTGGTCGCCGCTTTTCTCGGCTCCTGGCGGCCCGGCCAGCAGGGCCGCGGCCTCGGGCTGCGCCTCCAGATAGTCGGCCAGCCCGGCGGCATCGTCGATGTCCCGCCAGGGCGGCAGCATGTGGGCCTTGCGCCGGGCCGCGCGCAATGCGTCGAGGGTCTGGGCCAGCACCCGGGGGCTGCTCCACTCGATGCCCGCAAAGGCCTCCGGCGCGAAGCGGTCGCGCTGCATGGCGATGAGATGGTAGCCGCCGTCCAGGGCCGGGCCCAGGACCACGTCGTGGTCGTCCAGGCGCTCCAGGGCCTCGGAGAAAAATTCCACGGGCCGGTCCGGGGCGTCGGTGCCCACCAGCACGGCGCGCTCCGCTCCCAGGGCGAAGGCCGCCGCAAAGGCCTTGCGCATGCGCTGGCCCAGGTCCGCGCCCTGCTGCGGCGCGTAGTCCAGGCCCGGTCCCAGCCAGGCCGTAATGTCCGGCCCGCGCTCCGACGGGGCGTAGCACACGCTGACGGGCAGGCCGAGGCCCGCGGCGGCGGCCAGGGTGGCCTCCGCGAAATGCCGGGCCAGCCTGGCCGCCGCGGGGCCGCCGATGTCCGCGGCCAGCCGCGTCTTGACCTGGCCGGCCTCGGGATACTTGAGGAACACGATGACGCGCCTCACCGGTAGAACCCCGCCAGGCGGTGCGCGCCCACGCCCAGATGGTACAGGGTGCGCAGCAGCAGGTTGCGGCCGGTGCAGCGCAAAAGCCCCTCCTGCTCCCAGCGCCGGGCCGAGGTAACGGCGCAGGCCTTCAGAATGCGGATGCGCCGGCCCGAGCGGCGGATGCGCGTCATGAGCTCCAGATCCTCCATGAGCGGGATGTCCGGGAAGCCGCCCAGGGCCGCAAAGCACTCCCGGCGCAGGAAGATGGCCTGGTCGCCGTAGGGCGCGCGGAAGAGCCGGGCGCGCAGGTTGGCCGCCCAGGCGATGCCGCGCAGGCCCGGGCCGGGCGGC
>JAHJLB010000055.1 GCA_018822105.1 Pseudomonadota bacterium | reverse complement strand
CGCCCGGCAGGCCCTGGCCGGGGGTGCGGCCGCCAAGGCGCTCCGGCGCGGCCTCGGCCGCGGGCTCCCCAACCGGCTGGCCCGGCCCCTGGCCCTGCACGGCGGGATCGTCCCCGGTCGCCATGACCTCCTGGAAGTCGTCCAGCACCAGGCCCCGGCGCACCATGATGGAATGGATGAGCCCGGCGCGGAAGGTCACGTACCTCTGCTCGCCCGTGGCCACAAAGCGGATGGGGTTGGGCAGCACGGCGGCCAGGCGCGCGGCCTCCATGCCGGTGAGCTGGCTGGCCGGCTTCTTGAAATAGTGCCGGGAGGCGGCCTCCACGCCGAAGACGCCGTCGCCCCACTCGGCCACGTTGACGTAGAGCTCCAGGATGCGGCGCTTGCTGAGCGCGCGCTCCAGCCGCCAGGTCAGGATGGCCTCCTTGAGCTTGCGCGTCAGGCTCTTCTCCGGCGAGAGGAACAGGTTCTTGGTCAGCTGCTGGCTGATGGTGCTGGCCCCGGCCTTGAAGCGCCCGGCCTTCATGTTCTTCTCCATGGCCTGCTCCATGGCGTCGAAGTCGAAGCCCTCGTGCTGGTAGAACTTGTCGTCCTCGCCGATGAGCACGGCCTTGAGCAGCAGCGGCGAAACCTGGCTGAGGGGCACCCAGCGCTTGGCGATGCGCTTCCTCTCGCCCTTTTCGGCCCACTGCTCCTCGCGCCACTGCATGAACGCGGTCTTGTCCGGGTTCCGCGTGGCCATGGCGCCCACGTCGGGGTAGACGAAGAAAAGGCCCACATAGGCCGCGGCCGCGATAAGGGCCAGGGCCGCGAGGCGCTTGAACAGCCTGGTCAGCTTGCGCACCGGAACTCCTTGGTTGGCAGAAACGAAGCCTGACCTCTTTACCCAAAAACGGGCCGGGCGTCCATCCGCGACGAAACCCGATTCCGCCGGGGCGGCCCGCAAGGGGCTAGCGCAGGGGCGCGGCGAGCAGGGGCGCGGCGTAGGCCAGGGCCGTGGCCGCGAAGAGCGCCATGAGCGCCAGGGAGCGGGGATCCAGCGCGCGGAAGTGCGTGCACTGCAGGCCCAGGCGGAAGGTCCAGAACCCCGCCAGGGCGGCGCACAGGGCCCGGCCGAGGGGCGTGACCGCCAGCTCCCCGGCGAAGGCCAGGGACAGCCCGGCCAGGGCCAGGAACAGGAAGGTCAGGCAGAGGTTCAGCACATGCACGATGCCCCGGTTCACGCGGTCCAGGCCCTCCAGGGCCTCGCCCCAGCGGAACAGGCGCGGAAAGGACAAGTGGAAGAGGGCCCAGAGGAGATGCAGGGCTCCTCCGGCCTGGATCGCCGTGCGCGGGTCAACGGGCAGGTTCATGCGGCCTCCGTCAGGGCTCAGGATTTGCGGCGGGCTCCGCCTCACTGCTGCTTTGACAGCCAGCCCTTGCGCCGGAAGAAGAGCACCATGCCCGCCACCGAGCAGGCCATGACCCCCAGCAGCACGAAGTAGCCGTACCGGGTCTCCAACTCCGGCATGTGCCGGAAGTTCATGCCGTAGAGCGAGGCCAGAAAGCTCAAGGGGATGAAGATGGTGGAGATCATGGTCAGCACCTTCATGGTTTCGTTGAGCTTCAGGCTGACGTTCGACAGGTACAGCTCCAGCATGCCCGAAAGCATGTCGCGGAAGGTCTCCACCGTGTCCATGACCTGGATGGTGTGGTCGTAGAGGTCGCGCAGGTAGAAGACGGTGGCGTCGTTGATGAGCGGCGAGCCGCCCTTCTCCAGCCGGGCCAGCACCTCGCGCAGGGGCCAGATGAAGCGCCGCAGGAACAGGGCCTCGCGCCGCAGGCCGTGGATGGTGGTCAGCTCGCCGGGGGTGGGGGTCAGAAGCAGCGCCTCCTCCACCTCCTCGATGTCCTCGCCCATGCGCTCCAGCACCACAAAGTAGTTGTCCACCACGGCGTCGATGAGGGCGTACATGAGGTAGTCCGGCCCACCTTTGGCCAGCCTGCCCGCGCCGGACATGAGCCGCTTGCGCACCTCGCCGAACACGTCGCCCGCGGCCTTCTCCTGGAAGGTCAAGAGCACGCTTCTCAAGACCACGAAGCTCACCTGCTCGTCCGCGATGACGCGCTCGACCTCGTCGTAGCGCAGCATCTTGAGCACCACGAAGAGCGAGCCGTCCAGCTCGTCCAGCTTGGGCCGCTGTCCGGTGTGGGTGATGTCCTCCAGCACCAGGGGATGCAGCCCGAAGATGGCCCCCAGGCGCGAGATGGCGTCCGGGTCGTGCAGGCCGTCCACGTTGATCCAGGTCAGGCCCGGGGCGTCCACATAGGCGGCGCACTCGTCGGCGCTGGCCAGTCTGGTCCGGCGCACGCCCTCCGGCTCGACGCGGATGGCCTCCAGGACCACGGGGTCGCTCTGCTCGCGCCCGAAGTAGCTGACGGTGCCTGGCGGCAGGCCCTTCTTGCCGGCGCGGCGGTGCAGGGATTCGAACATGGCTGGCCCTCCGGTGGTGCGTGGTGGTCCTTCGGGGCAACATAGCCGGGAACCGGCGGCGCGTACAGGGGGCGGTGAAGCCGGCCTTGCCGTGGCCGCACTGGGCGTCCCCCCACCTGGCCCAGACAAGCCGAAAGGGCCGGCTCAGGTCTTCCTGAACCGGCCCTTTCGGCGCGCTGCGGGGGTCCGGGGGACATCATGTCCCCCGGCCGCCGGAGGCATGTCTCTCCCCCAAAAAACGGAAAAGCGGGGGCGGCCGATCCGCCCCCGCAACCCCGGATGATTCCTGAGTCGGCGCTACTGACCCAGGAGGTCCTTCTTTCCGTCCACCAGGCTGGTGATCACGGTCGGATCGGCCAGCGTGGAGGTGTCGCCGAAGTCGTCGATCTGTCCTGCGGCGATTTTGCGCAGGATGCGGCGCATGATCTTGCCCGAGCGGGTCTTCGGCAACCCGTCGGCGAACTGGATGACCTCAGGCGTGGCGATGGGTCCGATCTCCTTGCGCACGTGGCCCACAAGCTCCTTGCGCAGGGCGTCGGATTCCTCGATGCCGGCCTTGAGGGTCACGTAGGCATAGATGCCCTGGCCCTTGATGTGGTGCGGCATGCCCACAACGGCGGCCTCGGCCACGTTGGGGTTGGACACCAGGGCCGACTCGATCTCGGCGGTGCCCAGGCGGTGTCCGCTGACGTTGATGACGTCGTCCAGGCGGCCCATGATCCAGAAGTAGCCGTCCTTGTCGCAGCGCGCGCCGTCGCCGGCCTCGTACATGCCCTTGAAGCGGTCGAAGTAGGTCTTGCGGTAGCGCTCGGGGTCGCCGAAGACGCCGCGCAGCATGCCCGGCCAGGGCTTCTTGACGACCAGGTGGCCGCCCTCGTCCGGGCCGGCGTCGGTGCCGTCCGCGCGGACGATGGCCGCGGCGATGCCGGGCAGGGGCCGGGTGGCGCTGCCGGGCTTGAGCGGCGTGGCGCCGGGCAGGGCGCTGATCATGATGCCGCCGGTCTCGGTCTGCCACCAGGTGTCCACGATGGGCGTGCGGCTCATGCCCACGTGCTCGTAGTACCACATCCAGGCCTCGGGGTTGATGGGCTCGCCCACGCTGCCCAGGATGCGCAGGCTGCTCATGTCGTGCTTCTTGGGCCAGTCGGTGCCCTCGCGCATGAGGGCGCGGATGGCCGTGGGCGCGGTGTAGAAGATGTTGACCTTGAACTTCTCGACGATCTTCCAGAAGCGGTCCGGCTTGGGATAGCTGGGCACGCCCTCGAACATGATGCTGGTGGCGCCGAGGGCCAGCGGACCGTACACGATGTAGCTGTGTCCGGTGATCCAGCCCACGTCGGCCGTGCACATGTAGACGTCGTCGTCCTTCAGGTCGAAGACCCACTGGGTGGTGTGGGCCACGTAGGTCAGGTAGCCGCCGGTGGTGTGCACCACGCCCTTGGGCTTGCCGGTGGAGCCGGAGGTGTAGAGGATGAACAGGGGATCTTCGGCGTCCATCTTCTCATACGGGCAGTCCGCGGTGATGTCCTCGGCCGCCATGGCCTCGTTCCACCAGACGTCGCGGCCTTCGACCATGCGGATGTCGATGCCCGCGCGCTTGACCACCACAACCTGCTCCACGCTGGGGCAGGTCTTGAGGGCCTCGTCCACGTTGCCCTTGAGGGGGATGGCGCGGCCGCCGCGCAGCACGGCGTCGGCGGTCAGGAGCACCTTGGCCTGGCAGTCGTCGATGCGGTTCTGCAGGCTGACGGCGGAGAAGCCCGCGAAGACGATGGAGTGCGTGGCGCCGATGCGCGTGCAGGCCAGCATGGAAATGGCCAGCTCGGGGATCATGGGCAGGTAGAGGGCGACGCGGTCGCCACGCTTGACGCCCAGCTTCTTCAGCAGGTTGGCGCAGCGGCAGACCTCGGTGTGCAGCATCTGGTAGGTGTAGACCTTGACGTCTTCCTCGGGCTCCCCCTGCCAGATGATGGCGGCCTTGTTGCGGCGGCCGTCGGTGAGGTGGCGGTCCAGGCAGTTGGCGGAAATGTTCAGCTTGCCGTCGGAGAACCACTTGATGGACGGGGTGACCATGTCGGCTTCCAGGACCTTGGTGAAGGGCTTGTCCCAGGTGACGAGCTCGCGCGCGCGCTCGGCCCAGAAGCCTTCGGGATCCTCGTCGGCCTTCTTGTAGATGGCCTCGTACTCGGCCATGCTCTTGACATAGGCGCCCGCCTGGGCGGATTTGGGGGGATCAAAGGTGAGTCCCTCCTGCTGCAAGCTTTCAATCTTGTTCGCTTCTTCGCTCATGCCTCACTCCTGCCTTGTCGTTAGTGTGCCTGTCCCGGCACAAAGCCCGCATCGGACTGCCGGTGGCGCGGTGTGTCTCCATGCCCCGGAGGTATATTGGGGATCAAGCCGTTTGTCTTCATTTTTTGGTAAACGGCGAATTTTGCGGAGTGAACGGCGGGGAGGGGGGGCGATGACGGGGCAAGTCGGGCGGCAGGCCCGCCTTGACGCCCGGCCGGGCCAGGGGCACACTGGCCTCATGACGCTCCTGGGACACGAACTGGAAGGGCAGGTGATCCGGCCCCCGGCCGAGGCCGAAAGCATCCTGCTCCAGGTCACCCTGGGCTGTTCCCACAACAAATGCGCCTTCTGCCCGGCCTACAAGGGCAAGCGCTTCGCCATCAAGTCCCCGCAGCGCATCCAGGCCGCCCTGGACCACGCCGCCGCGCACCTGCCCGAGGCGCGGCGCCTGTTCCTCTGCGACGGCGACGCCCTGATCCTGCCCCAGGACCGCCTGGAGGGCCTCTTGCGCGACATCCGCCAGCGCCTGCCGCAGGTGGCGCGCGTCAGCGCCTATGCCAACGCCAAGGCCCTGGCGCGCAAGACCGGAGCCGAGCTGGCCCGCCTGCGCGGCCTGGGCCTGTCCACCCTGTACCTGGGCCTGGAGTCCGGGTCCGACGCCGTGCTGGCGGACATGGGCAAATGGGGCGATGTGGACGAGCACCTGCGCCAGGCCGCCAAGGCCAGGCAGGCCGGGATGAAGCTCTCGGTGACGGTGCTCCTGGGCCTGGGCGGCCGCGGCCTGGCCCGCCAGCACGCGGAGGCCACGGGCCGCGCCCTTTCGCGCATGGACCCGGAGCAGGCCGCCGCCCTGGCGCTGATGATCGTGCCGGGCACCCCGCTCCACGAGCGCCTGGAGCGCGGCGAATTCGAGCCCCAGGACGACCAGGGCCTGCTGCAGGAGCTCTACTGGCTGCTGGAGGCCCTGGATCTCTCCAGCGGGCTGTTCTTCTCCAACCACGCCTCCAATCCCCTGCGCCTGCGCCTGCGCCTCCCGCGCGACAAGCAGGCCGGCCTGGCCCAGGTCCGGGCCGCCCTGGAGGGCCGGGCGCCGCTGGTGCCCTGGGCCTACCGAAGGCTGTAATAGGCCTCCGGCGGCCGGGGGCATGATGCCCCCACGGGGGCTTCCAAGGGGCTTCGGGACCCTTGGCGGGGTCCAGGGGCAGCGCCCCTGGCCGCCGGAGGCGGCCCTAACCCAAACCCAGGAGCATGCACGCCATGCACCCCGTCCGAGTCCGCAGCATCCACAACAGGCCGCAACAGCAGGGCCCGGTGGTGTACTGGATGCACCGCGAACTGCGCGCAGCTGACAACTGGGCCCTCATCCACGCCCGCGAACTGGCGGCAGAGCGCGGCCAGCCGCTGTGCGTGGTCGTCTGCCTGGCCCGGCGCTTCGGCCTGGCGGCATGTCCGCATTTCGCCTTTCTGGTCCATGGCCTGCGCGAGACGGCCCGGGCCCTCACGACCCTGGGCATCCCGCTGGCGCTCCTGCGCGGCGAGCCGGGCCGGGCGGTGCCGGAATTTGTGCGCAGCGTGCGCGCCGGGCTGCTGCTCACCGACGCCGACCCGACCCGCCCCAAGCGCCAGTGGCTGGCCGAGGCCCTGCCGCGCCTGGACCTCCCAGTGCTAGAGGTGGACGGCCGCAACATCGTGCCCGCACGCGCAGCCTCGGACAAGCGCGAGTACATGGCCCGCACCCTGCGGCCCAAGATCCAGCGCCTGCTGCCGGAATTCCTGGACGAGTTCCCGGTCCTGCCCCATCAGGCCGACGCCCAAACCGTGCCCTGGACTACACCCCTGCCGCGCCCGGACTGGGACGCGCTGGCCCGCGAGTTCGGTCCGCCGCCCGCCGCCTTCCCGCCCGGCGAGGCCGCGGCCCGCGCGCGCCTGGGCGCCTTCCTGGCCCAGGGCCTGCCGCGCTACGCCGATGACCGCAACACGCCCGTGGCTCCGGCCGGATCGCTGCTGTCGCCGTACCTGCACTTCGGGCAGGTCAGCGCCCAGCGCGTGGCGCTCTCGGTGCTGGCGGCGAGGGACATCCCGCCGGAGGCCCGCGACGGGTTCCTGGAGCAGCTCATCGTGCGCCGCGAGCTGGCCGAGAACTTCTGCCTGCACACCCCGGACTACGACACGCCCGCCGCGTTCCCGGCCTGGGCCCGGGCCACGCTGGAAAAGCACAGCCGGGATCCGAGGCCGCATCTGGCCAGCGAGGCGGAGCTTCTTGCGGGCGAGACCCCGGACCCGCTGTGGAACGCGGCCCAGCGCCAGCTGCTGGCCACCGGGCACATGCACGGCTGGCTGCGCATGTACTGGGCCAAGCAGGTGCTCCTGTGGTCGCCGGACGCGGCCACCGCGCTTGAGCGCTGCCTGCGCCTGAACGACGGCCTGTCGCTGGACGGCCGCGAAGTGAACGGCTACGCGGGCCTGGCCTGGAGCATCGGCGGGGTGCACGACCGGCCCTGGCCGGAGCGTGCGGTGTTCGGCACGGTGCGCAGCATGACCTTTTCCGGCGCGCGCCGGAAGTTCGACGTGGCCGCTTTGGTGGAGCGCTGGGGCGGGGGGCGCGCAGACCGGCGCCAGGGAAAGCTGCCCTAGGGCAGGCTCAGACCAGGGAAAGGGACGGTCCGCCGGGCTCGGCCTCGATCGCGCGGCCGATGCACACGGACAGATCGCCGGAGGCCTCGAGCATGGCCTGGGCCTGGGCCAACTGGTGCTGGGGCACGCCCAGGATGAGCCCGCCCGAGGTCTGGGCGTCGAAGACCAGGGCCACGCGCAGGTCCTCCAGGCCGGTGGCCACGCGGGCGCGGGCGAGGTAGTGGTTGCGGTTGCACACGCTGCCCCCGGGCAGCAGCCCCTGCGCGGCCAGATCCAGGGCCTCGGGGAAGAAGGGCACTTGGGCCAGGTCCAGCTCGGCGCAGACCCCGCTGGACTGCGCCATCTCCAGCAGATGCCCGCCCAGGCCGAAGCCGGTCACGTCCGTGGAGGCCCTGAGGCCCAGCTCGCGGATCACCTCGGCCCCGCCCCGGTTGAGCCTGCCGCACCAGTGCAGCAGGAGCTCCTCGCAGGCCGCGGCGCAGGGCCGGCCGGCCTTCACCGCCGTGGCCAGCACCCCGGTGCCGATGGGCTTGGTGAGCAGCAGGGCGTCGCCGGGCCTCAGGCCCCGGTTGGTGGAAATCTTTTCCGGGTGGACCACGCCGGACACGGACAGCCCGTACTTGATCTCCTGGTCCTCCACGCTGTGGCCGCCGCAGAGCACGGCGCCGGCCTCGTGGATCTTGGACAGCCCGCCCTTCAGAATGGCCCCCAGCACCTCCGGGGGCATGCTCCGCGCGGGGAAGCAGCACACGTTCATGGCGCTCAGGGGCTGGCCGCCCACGGCGTAGACGTCGGACAGGGAGTTGGCGGCGGCGATCTGGCCGAAGTGGAAGGGGTCGTCCACCACGGGGGTCAGGAAGTCCACGGTCTGCACCAAAGCCATGCCCGGCGGAAAGCGCAGCACCACCGCGTCCTCGTTGCCGCCGCGCGGCCCCGAGAGAATGCGTTCATCCTGGCCCGTGACCAGGCCAGAGAGTATCCGCTCCAGGTCCCCTGGAGCCACCTTGGCGGCTCAGCCCGCGGCGCGGACGCCCTGGGTCAGCCGGACCTTTTGCGGTGTTGCCGGAAAGGAGGAGAATGACTGCATGGCCGGAGGCTAGCAGAAGGGCAAGTCCCAGCCAAGGGAAAAACGCTTTGGCCAGGATAGATCTTCTCAATGCCGGATCGCCCCGGCAGATTTTTCCGGGCACGCAACCTGCACAGCACCTGCCAGCGCGTCCAGAGACGCGCAGGAGGACACCATGATCCGCAGCCGATGCGCCGCTTGCGGCGACCCCATCAACCGGACCGACCAGCTCTTCGAGGACTCCAACGGCATCCAGTGCGCCTCCTGCCTGCGCCGCCAGGGGGCCGACGCCCTCCGGAGGCTGCCGGCGGGCATTGCCGCCCCCCCTCCCCCTGCCTGGTCCATCCTGCCGGAGCTGGCCGTGCCGCGCCTGCCGCAGGGCTAGACCGGGCCGCTCCCTGCTGCCGGGCCGCGCCTCGCGCCCGGCCGTGGCGGGAGTGGAAGAGCGAACGCCCCCTCGCCCCACCCGCCAGACGCCGTCATGGCGCATGCTCGAAGGATCCCGGCAGGCGCGGCGGTTGTGCGCTTGACGTCACGGCCCGCCCGCGCCCCTTGCCGCGCGGATCGTTCCTGCGCCCTCCAGAACCTGTCCGCCTTTCCGCCCGGCCCCGTCCTGGCCCCTGCCCCCTGCGCCATGCCCGCCCCTGCGCGGATTTCCGTTGACCTTCACCCGAAAGAGGTGACAATGGGGCAAACTGGCGAGCATTGCGCCGGCCCCCCCAGGCCCCTGCGCCCAGCTGAAGCGGCCTGCCCAGCTCGCCATGCAGGCTAATTTGACAATTTCGTTACTCTCGGGATTGAATTTGCCTTTCCTGAAATTTCTGCGCGCCCAACCTCGTGCGCCAAATAGATATTATTTCTTTTTAATACGCTGTGTTATGTCTGCATCTGGCCCTTGGCCCGGCAATTGCTTTGCCTGCGCACAGGCCACACAATAATGCAGGCGTTCCCACAGTTGTGTAGGCATACCCCTTTCCGGGCCAGTTCCGCTCTGCCCGTGTATGGCGCCGGGTGGCGACGCTCGCGGGCGGAGGCGCAAAGGCCCTGCCAGGGGCGAAACGGGTCGATTTGACAGGTTTGTGAAGGCGTTGCCCTTGCCGGATGGAAAGGCCACCCGCGGGGCGGAATCAAGATAACGGCGCAAGGAGGATCCCACAATGAACGCGGCGGATACGGCGTTTGTGCTCATCTGCTCGGCCCTGGTCATGTTCATGACCCCCGGCCTGGCGCTCTTCTATGGCGGCATGGTGCGCAGCAAAAATGTGCTCGCAACCATCATGCAGAGCTTCATCCTGCTCGGGCTGGTCTCGGTGCTCTGGGCCGTGGCCGGCTACACCCTGGCCTTCGGCCACGACATCGGCGGCGTCATCGGCGGCCTGGACTTCCTGTTCCTGAACGGCGTGGGCCTGGACGCCGCCGGCGGGCCGGTGGAGAACATCCCGCACCTGGCCTTCATGATCTTCCAGTGCATGTTCGCGGTCATCACCCCGGCGCTCATCAGCGGCGCCTTTGCCGAGCGCGTGCGCTTCGGGGGCTTCCTGGTGTTCACCACCCTCTGGATCTTCCTGGTCTACGCGCCCATGGCCCACTGGGTCTGGGGCAAGGGCTGGATGGCCTCCATGGGCGCCCTGGACTTCGCGGGCGGCGCGGTGGTGCACATGAGCTCCGCCGCCGCGGCCCTGGCCGCGACCTTTGTCCTGGGCAAGCGCAAGGGCTACGGCCATGCGCCCTTCATCCCCCACAACCTGCCCATGACCGTGCTGGGCGCAGGCATCCTCTGGTTCGGCTGGTTCGGCTTCAACGCCGGCTCCGCCCTGGCCGCCGACGGCTTCGCGGCCAACGCCTTCGTCACCACGCACATGGCGGCGGCGGCGGCGGCCCTGGCCTGGATCTTCATGGAATGGCGGCATTCCGGCAAGGCCACCACCCTGGGCGCGGCCTCCGGCGCCGTGGCCGGACTGGTGGCCATCACCCCGGCGGCGGGCTTCGTCACGGTCATGCCGGCCATACTCATCGGCCTGGGCGGCGGGGTGTTCTGCTTCCTCGGCGTGCTGCTCAAGAACAAATTCGGCTACGACGACTCCCTGGACGTGGTGGGCATCCACGGCGTGGGCGGCACCTGGGGCGCCATCGCCACGGGGCTGTTCGCCAGCATCAACAAGGCCAGCGGCCTTTTCTATGGCAATCCGGCCCAGCTTTGGATACAGTTGGCATCAGTGGCCGCCACGTGGGCCTTCTGCTTTGTGGCCAGCCTGATCCTGTTCAAGCTCGTGGACGCCACCATCGGCCTGCGCGCCAGCGAGGACGAGGAAGTGCGCGGCCTGGACCTTTCCCAGCACAACGAGACCGGCTACCAGGCGTAGCCTTCCTCAAGGAGCAGAATCATGAAGAAAGTGGAGATCATCACCCGCACATTCAAGCTGGATGACGTCAAGGCCGCCCTGGCCGAGGTCGGCATCAAGGGCATGACCGTGAGCGAGGTCAAGGGCTTTGGCCGCCAGGGCGGGCACAAGGAAGTCTATCGCGGGGCCGAGTACCAGGTGGACTTCGTGGTCAAGGTCAAGATCGAGGTCGTGGTCGAGGACGCCCGCGTGGCCGACGTCATCAACGCTGCGAGCAAAGCGGCGCGCACCGGGCAGGTGGGCGACGGCAAGATCTTCGTCCTGCCCGTGGACGAGGTGGTGCGCATCCGCACCGGCGAGACCGGGGACGCGGCCGTCTAGGCGCAAGCCCCGCACACTCGGCTGTCCATGACCAGCGAGCACACCGGACCGGTCCTGCCGCCCTCGGCCATCAGGCTGCGGCAGGGCCGGTCCTCGCTGGCCGAGGCCGCCCGCGCGGGCGATCTGAGCGGCTATCCCGCCGCCGCCTCCAGGCTCGTGGACGCCTATTTCCGCGAACGCCTGGTCGAACTCGCCCAGGCTCCCGGCGAGCCGCCCGACACCTTCCCCTTCGCCCTGGTGGCCGTGGGCGGCTATGGCCGCGGCGAGCTTTGCCCGGCCTCGGACGTGGATGTGCTGGTGCTCTACGAGCACGCGGTGCCGCCTAGCGCCGAGGCCCTCTCGCGCGGGCTGTTCCACCCGCTCTGGGACCTGGGCCTGGACCTGGGCCACGGCGTGCGCGCCCTGAAGGACGGCCTGGCCCTGGCCAGGGAGGACCAGCAGGTCCTGACCTCCCTCCTGGACACCCGGCTCATCGCCGGAGCCGCGCCGGTGCTGGAGCGCTTCCGGGGCGAATTCTCGGACAAGGTGCTGGCCCGGGCGGCCGCGCCCTTCGGCCAATGGGTGCTGGCCCACAACGCCGCCCGCCGCGCCGAATACGGCGACTCCTCCGGCCTCCTGGAGCCGGATCTGAAGAACGGCCTGGGCGGCCTGCGCGACGCCCACCAGATCCACTGGCTCCTGGGCCTGCGCCCCAGCGCGGCCCGGCCCTTCACCCCCGGCGACAGGCAGGCCCTGGACGAGGACTACGCCTTTGTGCTTGCGGCGCGCACGGCCCTGCACCTGGCCGCGCGGCGCAAGACCGACCGCCTGTCCTTTGACCTGCAGCCCCAGGTGGCCGGCGCCCTGGGCTTTGCCGGGACCGGACAGGCGGGCGGCCCCCCTCCGGCCCTGGAGGCCGGCCTGGCCACGGGCCTGGCCGTGGAGGCCTTTCTTTCGCGCCTGCACCAATGCATGACCCGCCTGCGGGCCATGCGCCAGGCCTGCTGGCTCAACGCCTTTCCCCCAGTGGACCATTCCCCGGCCCTGCCGCCGGGCACGCCGCAGGGCATCGCCGACACGCCCACGGGCGTGGCCTTCGCGGTGGAGACGCCGCCACCCTCCCCGGCCCTGATCCTGGCCCTGTACCTGGCCGCGGCCAAGGCCGCCCGGCCCGTGGCCTGGACCGCCCTGCGCGCCACGCGCAGCGCCCTGGCCCAGCCCGGCGCGCAGCGGGACTTCGCCGGGCTGCCCGGCATCCTGACCGCCTTGACCGGCATCTTCCACGCCTCGGGCCGCGCCGCCGAGAGCTCGCCGCTGTCCCTGCACGGCAAGCCTGCAGGCGCCGTTGCCCGCGCCCTGAAGGGGTTCTTCGCCCCGGCCAAGGCCCCCGGGGCCGGCCCGGGGCAGAGCCCCGCGGCCATTGCCCCGACCCTGTCCCCGGCCCTGCAGTCCATGCTCGACACCGGGCTTCTGGCCGCCCTGGTGCCGGAGTTCGCGCCCGTGGAGCATCTGGTGCAGTTCGACGACTTCCACATCCACCCCGTGGGCAAGCACACCATCGAGGTGGTGCGCGCCCTGGCCGCCCTGCCGCAGGGAGAGGACGCCTGGCTGGCCGAGCGCGCACGGGTGCTGCCCCACTTCGAGCGCCTGCTCCTGGCCGGGTTCGCCCACGACCTGGCCAAGCCCGAACGCGACCACGAAGGCGCGGGCGCGCGCCTGGCCGAGGGCCTGCTGCGCCGCCTGGGTGCGGACGAGGACACCATCGCCGACGTGGCCTTTCTGGTGCGCGAGCACCTGCTCATCCCCAAGACCGCCACCCGCCGCGACCTGGCCGACGAATCCGTGGCCGCCCGCGTGGCCGAGATCTGCGGCAGCACCGAGCGCCTGGACATGCTGCACCTGCTCGCCGTGGCCGACTCGCGCTCCACGGGCCCGCGCGCCTGGACCCCCTGGACCGCGTCCCTGTTTTCCGAGCTGGTGCTCAAATCCGGCCATCTGCTTCTCAACGGCCCCCTGGCCGAGCCCCGCGCCGTGGAGACAAGCCGCCGGGTGCGCGAGGCGGCCCTGGCCCTGGCCGTGCAGGCCGGGGCTGACCGCCCGGCCCTGCCGCAGGCCTTTGCCGAGGAATGCCTGGAACGCATGCCCGCCCGCGCCGCCCTGGTCCTCGACGCCCCGACCCTGGTGCGGCACATGGAGCTGGCCCGGCGCTTCCGCGCCAGCCTGGACGAGGACCTGGTGCGCAAGCCCTCGGGCAAGGCGGGCATCGGCGTGGTGGAGGTGGCCGCCGTGCCCCTGGCCGGAGCCCGCGCCTTCCAGGTCAGCCTGGCGGCCCAGGACCAGCCGGGCCTGTTCGCGGTCATGGCCGGGGTCCTGGCCCTGCACGACCTGAACATCCTCTCCGCCGAGGTGCTGACCTGGATCGGCGGCCCCCCGGGCGGGATGTCCGGCAACATGGCCCTGGACCTGTTCGTGGTGGAGGAGCCCGCCGGCGGCCTGGACCTGGACGAGCTCTGGGCGCGCGTCCGCCGCGCCGTAGGCTATGCCCTCACGGGCAAGCTCTCCCTGGAGTACAGGCTGGAGCAGAAGCGCAGCTCGCCCCTGGCCCTGCCCAGCCGCGCGCCCAAGGCCCGGCGCAAGGTCCGCGTGGACAACGCGGCCAGCGACTTCTACACCGTGGTGGAAATCGCCGCGCCGGACCGCCTGGGCCTGCTGCACGACCTGGCCCGGGCCCTGGCCTCCCTGCGGGCGGAGGTCCACCTGGCGCGCATCGCCACCAGCGTGGGCCGCATCCACGACGTGTTCTACGTGCGCGACCCGGGCGGCCAGAAGATCACCGACCCGGCCCAGACCGAGGAGCTCAAGAAGGCCCTGCTGCACGCGGCCAAATGAGGCCGGGCGCTGGCGCCGCCCGGCAGCCGCTTCCCCGGCCACGCGCCATTGCATCGCACCGCGCACTCTGCTAGCTTCCGAACATCGACAAACCCCACAGCCACGGAGGCCACCATGCGCCCGAAAACAATCGCCGCCGCCCTTGCCGCAGCATTCCTGCTCCTCGCCCCTGCCGCCAGCCAGGCCTTCAGCCTGGGCGAGCTCTTCGGCTCGCGCGTGGACAAGGCGCTGGTGGCCCAGGTGCCCCAGGACCAGCGCGGAGAAATGGACAAGGCCGACTTCGAGCTGGCCGTGGCCAATGAGGAAGTGGCCCTGGCCAAGCTCAAGGAGGACCTGGCGGACAAGCAAAACGACCACGCCGCCCTGGGCACAAAGCTGGCCAAGGCCCAGGCCAGGGCCGCCGAGCTGGCCCTGGACACCGCGCGCATCGACGCCGTGGACGCGGCCAAGCTGGGCAAGAAGGAGGACAACCAGAAGCTCCAGGCCGAGCTGCGCGCCGACCGCACCAAGAACGAGACCGAGCGCATCCAGCTCAAGGCCAAGATGGACCAGACCGACGTGTATGTGCGCGACCTGAAGGCCCGCGTGGCCGACAAGGAGCAGACCGTGGCCGGGCTCAAGGCCCGTCGCGCCGCGGCCGCCGCGCCCGTTCCGGCGCCCGTGGCCGCGCCTGCGCCCGCGCTCAAGGCCGATGAGCCCCTGGAGATCATCAACAAGCAGCCCGAGGTCCCGGCTGCGCCCGCACCCGCGCCCACGCCCGAGGCGGACCTGAAGAGCTAAGGGAGCGGAGGCCCCCCGCCCCCCCGGTCAAAGGCGCGCCTGGTTCCGTTTAAAGAGGGAGGGGGCCTCGGTCCGAATGCCGCCCCCGGCTCGCCACCTGATGCGCACGACTGGTTCCCGTGGCTGGGCCTCCCCAGCGCAAAGGGCTGTTTCAGGGGGAACCTGAAACAGCCCTTTGCGCTGGAACGCGGCGGCCGGGGGGCACCATGCCCCCCGGCCGCCGGATGCTATTCTCTTTCTACCCGCACTTGGTGTAGCCGCAGGCCTTGCAGCAGTTGCAGCCTTCCTCGAAGGTCAGGACCTCGCCGCAGTCGGGGCAGGTCTCCTTGTTCAGGGCGCTGGCGTGGGCGCTGGCGTGCTTCTCGCCAGACATGTAGCGGTTCTCCAGCACCCAGGACACGGCGTCGGGGATGGACTGCAGCAGGATCTTCTTCTGGAACTTGGGGTGCTCGCCGCCGATGCCCTTGAGCTGTTCGACGATGTCGCGCACCTCCACCCCGCTGCGCAGGGCCAGGGACACGAGGCGTCCGATGGCCTCGGCCTTGGCGGTGATGGACTTGCCGGACTTGCCGATGGTGGCGAAGACCTCGAAGGGCTTGCCGTCCTGCTCGTTGATGGTCAGGTACAGCGCGCCCAGGCCCGTCTCGACCTTCTGGGTGAAGCCGTAGACGATGTCCGGGCGCTTTCTGACCACGGTCTTGGGTTCGGCTTCGGCCGCGCCGTCCTTCTTCTCCTGGCCGTCGCCAGTGCACAGCACCTGGGAGGCCTTGCAGCCGTCGCGGTACACGGTGACGCCCTTGCAGCCGTACTCGTAGGCCTTCCAGTAGATGTCCCAGATGTCTTCCTGGGTGGCGGAGCTGGGCAGATTCACGGTCTTGGACACGGCGTTGTCGGTGAACTTCTGGAAGGCGGCCTGCATCTTCAGGTGCCAGATGGGCTCGATGTCCATGGCGGTGACGAAGACGCGGCGGATGTCCTCGGGCAGGTAGTCCATGCCCTGGATGGAGCCGATCTTGGCCACCTCCTCCATGAGCTTGGGGCTGTAGGCCTCGGCCTTTTTGAGGGCGGCCTCGAAGAAGGGGTTGGCCTCCATGAGCTTGTCGTTGTCCATGACGGTGCGCGTGAAGCTCAGCGCGAAGAGCGGCTCGATGCCCGAGGAGCAGCCCGCCAGGATGGACAGGGTGCCCGTGGGCGCGATGGTGGTGGTGGTGGCGTTGCGGTAGGGGCCCTGCTTCTTGGCGGCGTAGGTGCTGCCCGCAAAGGCCGGGAAGGGGCCGCGCTCGTCGGCCAGGGCCTGGGAGGCCAGCTTGCTCTCGTCCTGGATGAAGGCCATGACGCGTTCGGCCAGGCTCACGCCCTCCTGGGAGTTGTAGCTCACGCCCAGCTGGAACAGGAGGTCGGCGAAGCCCATGAGGCCCAGGCCGATCTTGCGGTTGGTGCGCACCATCTCGGTGATCTGCTCCAGCGGGTAGATGCTGGCCTCGATGACGTTGTCCAGGAAGCGCACGGACTGGTGGATGACCGTCCTCAGGCCGTCCCAGTCGATGCCCTCGCGCGCGTTCCCGTCATAGAAGGCGGCCAGGTTGATGGAGCCCAGGTTGCAGGCCTCGTAGGGCAAAAGCGGCTGCTCGCCGCAGGGGTTTGTGGCCTCGATCTCGCCCAGCTGGGGGGTGGGGTTGTCGCGGTTGATGCGGTCCAAAAAGACCATGCCCGGATCGCCGGACTCCCAGGCCTTCTGCACCAGCAGCGCGAAGACCTCGCGCGCCTTGAGGCGCTCCTTGACCTCCTTGGAGTGCGGGGCGATGAGGTCGTACTCCTCGTCCTTGTCCACGGCCAGCATGAAGGCCTCGGTGAGGCCCACGGAGAGGTTGAAATTGTTCAGGTCGCCCTCGCGCTCCTTGGCCCGGATGAAGCGCAGGATGTCCGGGTGGTCCACGCGCAGGATGCCCATGTTGGCGCCGCGCCTGGTGCCGCCCTGCTTGATCTGCTCCGTGGCGGTGTTGAAGATGCGCAGGAAGGACAAGGGCCCGGAGGCCACGCCGCCGGTGCTGCCCACGCGCGAATCCGTGGGGCGCAGGCGCGAGAAGGAGAAGCCCGTGCCGCCGCCGGATTTGTGGATGAGCGCGGCGTGCTTCACGGCGTCGAAGATGGCCTCGATGGAGTCGGCCACGGGCAGCACGAAGCAGGCCGCCAACTGGCCCAGGTCGGTGCCGGCGTTCATGAGCGTGGGCGAATTGGGCAGGAACTTGAAGCTGGTCAAAAGGTCGTAGTACTCGCGCGCGCGCGCCGCCACCTTGGCCTTGCCGCCCTTGAACTTGGCCTCCTGCGCCGCGATCTTGGCCGCCACGCGCCAGAACAGCTCGTTGGGCAGCTCAAAGGGCTTGCCGTCCGGGCCTTTGCGCAGGTAGCGGCGCGCCAGCACCACCTTGGCGTTGTCGTTCAAAACAACATCATGCAGGTCTGACGGCATGGGGGGCAGGGGCACGAGGTCGGCGGGAGTCTGGGTCGCGGTCATTGAGGGGTTCCTTGCGCGCAGTTGAGGGTTCGGGCCACCGGAACGGCAGGCGCTCTTTCGCCGGACAGGACGGATGGCCACTGTCTATGCACTTTATCAAGATACTCTAGAAAAATCCACACGCCAGCGACTCAGGCGGGGCAAGGCTTGCTTGCGCAAACCAGCTAGGGACAAGGGCTGCGGGGCGTCCACTTTTTCGCTAGCCAGGCTGGCTGCGGGCGCCTGGGCGACGAACAAAGCCGTTGCCGCAAGCCCCTTGGCGGGGGTTGTCAACCCGGAATTTTTGTCTTTTTTGCGGCCAAAAAGGGGCTTGTTTTGTCCGGGCCGCAGAGTCCATGCTATACTGCGGGCGAAAAACGGGCCCCGGAAAAATCCCGGAGCCCGTCATGAAGATGCAGCGAAACGGCCTGAGACAGTGGTGCGCCGCAGACCGGGTCAGAGCGGAACTACTCGGCCTTCTTCTCGGCAGCGGCTTCCTTCTTGGCGGCCTTCTTGGCGACCTTCTTCATGGCCTTCTTCTCCTTCTTCACGGGAGCGGCGGCCTCGGCAGCGGGCTTCTCGGCCGGGGCGGCGGCGTCGGTGGCGAAGGAAACGCCGGCGAAGGCGAGGACCAGAGACATGGCGATGATGGCTTTCTTCATGACAGAGACTCCTTTGGAGCATGGTGAGGGTTCAGGGAAGGCCCATCCTTCCCTGTTGATTGATCTTCTACCACTCCGGCGAAAGAGCGCAAGGGAATTATTTCAAGTCATGGCAGCGGCTTGAAGCCGCGCCTAGAATATATACGAACAATGTCGGAAGCATGTGCGGGCCGGCCAGGAACGCACCGCCCGACAAAGACCGCTGCGAGGCACATGCATGGGCACCCGCCAGTTGCGACTGTTCCAGAAGACCCTCGCCGCCACAGGCTGCCTGGCGGCGGCGGCCAGGGCCGCGCAGATCCCCCTGGACGCGGCCAGGCGGCTCAAGGACGAACCCCTGGACGCACCGCTCCCGCAGGACGGGCAGGACGATGTCGACCACGCCGTGGCGGCGCTGGAGGCCGAGGCCGTGCGCCGCGCGCTCTCCGGCGTGGAGGTGCCTGTGTTCCACCAGGGCCGGGAATGCGGACACACCGTGAAGCATTCCGACACCCTGCTCATGTTCCTGCTGAAGACGCTCAAGCCCGAGCGCTACGGCCCGGGGCGAGACGCCGGAGCCGACGGACCCGTCCGGGCCGTGCTGCTCGACATCGACGTCTCGGCCGGGGAGGAGGGGTGAGGGGGGGCACAGCCCCCCCAGCCGCCGAAGGCCTCTGCCCTGGCTACAGCACCGGCAGGTAGCGCTCGATCTCGTACTGCGTGACCTGGGTGCGGTAGCGGTCCCACTCCATGATCTTGTTGTCGTAGAGCTTGTTGAAGATGTGGTCGCCCAGGGTTTCGCGCACCAGTTCGCTGCCCTTCATCTCCTCGGCGGCCTCGAACAGGCTGCCCGGCAGGGAGGTGATGCCGTGGGCGTCCAGGGCCTCCTTGTCCATGTGGAAGATGTCGGTCTCCACGGGGTCCGGCAGCTCGTAGTTCTCCTCCATGCCCTTGAGCCCCGCGGCCAGCATCACGGCAAAGGTCAGGTAGGGGTTGGCCGCCGGGTCCGGGCAGCGCAGCTCCATGCGCGTGGCGGCCTCCTTGCCGGGCTTGTACATGGGCACGCGCACCAGGGCCGAGCGGTTCCTGCGCGCCCAGGCCACGTACACCGGGGCCTCGTAGCCCGGCACCAGCCGCTTGTAGGAGTTCACCCACTGGTTGGTGACGCAGGCGAACTCGCGCGCGTGCTTGAGGATGCCCGCGATGTAGCTCTTGCCCTCCGGGGAGAGGTGGTACTTGTCGGCGGGGTCGAAGAACAGGTTGCGGCCGTTCTTGAACAGGGACTGGTGCACGTGCATGCCCGAGCCGTTCTGGCCGTAAATGGGCTTGGGCATGAAGGTGGCGTAGACCCCGTGCTTGCGCGCCACCTCCTTGACCACCACGCGGTAGGTCATGGTGATGTCGGCCATCTTGAGGGCCTCGGCGTAGCGCATGTCGATCTCGTGTTGGCTGGGGGCCACCTCATGGTGGCTGTATTCGATGGCTATGCCCATCTTCTCCAGGGCGAAGATGATGTCGCGGCGGATGTTGTTGCCCAGGTCCAGCGGCGGGGCGTCGAAATACCCGCCCTGGTCCAGCAGCTCGGTGCCCTTGTCGTTGCCGAAGAGGAAGAACTCCAGCTCCGGCCCGCAGTAGTAGGTGTAGCCTTTCTCCGCGCACTTGGAGAGCACCCGGCGCAGGCAGTAGCGCGAGTCCGCGGCGTAGGGCTGGCCGTCCGGGGTGTGGATGTCGCAGAACATGCGCGCCACGGGGCGCTCCTCCGGCCGCCAGGAAAGCACCTGGAAGGTGGAGGGGTCGGGCATGGCGATCATGTCCGATTCCTCCACCCGGGCAAAGCCCAGGATGGACGAGCCGTCAAAGCCCATGCCCTCCTCAAAGGCGGCCTCCAGCTCGCGCGGGGTCACCTGGAAGCTCTTGAGGGTGCCCAGGATGTCCACGAACCAGAAGTGCACGAAACTGATGTCGTGGTCCTTGACGGCGCGGAGCACATCGTCTGCATTTTTGCAGTTGAAGATCGGGGTGTTCATGGGCGGCCTCCGGCGTTTCCTGTGGTTTTCGGCGCAGGGGGCCTGCGCGCGGCGAGGGGTGCTGTGATGCTTACGTCATAGCCGCGCACGACATATTTGTAAAGCCGCTGCGCTGCGGCCGGCGCCCCGGCTCAGGCTCCCCGGCCCGCCAAAGCCCACGTCCTCATGCACGAGCTGGGCCTTGGGCAGCATGCGGGCGGGGGAGAGCATGGCGCCTGGCCCCCTGTGGGCGTGGAGGAGCCCGCGGCTGGGAGCTGCGGCGCCTTCCGGGGCCATGACGATATCCGCGCCTGAACTGGCGGGGCGATGGGCTTGGAATGGGGGCGGGGCACATGGTGAAACGCCTCCCGAAGCCGCCCTCCTCCAGACCCTGTCAACCCGGAATTTTTGTCCTTTTGGCGGCCAAAAACGGGTGATTTTTATCCGCGCCCGAAACCCGGTGTATACTCCCGCCAGCGAGCCCGCTGTGGGTTCGCCACCGGCCCCGCTTCGCCGCGCGCCGGAGCCCCCAATCCACGCCTCCCGCGTTGGCAACGCACATCCGGCCACCTCCAGCGGCGCGCGGCGAAGCCCAGGGACACCCGGCAATCATCCCGTCACCCCGAATCACGGAGGATTGCATGTCCACAAGCATCACCAACTCGTTCATCGCCATGTACATGGCCGATGTGCACGAGGCCTACCAGCAGCGCGGCAGCAAGCTGCGCAACACCGTGCGCCTGAAGTCCGGCATCATCGGCGCCACGGCCGTGTTCCAGAAAAACGGCAAGGGCGCGGCCGGCAAGAAGACCCGCCACGGCAACGTGCCGCTCATGAACGTGGACCACTCGACCGTCACCGCGACCCTGGAGGACTGGTACGGCGCCGACTACGTGGACAAGCTCGACGAGCTGCGCACCAACACCGACGAGCGCCTGGTGGTGGCCAACGCCGGGGCCTACGCCCTGGGCCGCAAGATCGACGAGCTCATCATCGCCAGGCTGGACCAGACCGGCAACATGATTGCCGAGGCCGGCACCGGCCTGACCAAGGCCAAGGTCCTGGAGGCCTTCGCCGCCCTGAACAGCAAGGACGTGCCGGACGACGGCAACCGCTTCGCCGTGGTGGGCGCGCACCAGTGGAACGAGCTCTTGGACATCAGCGAGTTCAAGAGCGCCGACTTCGCGGGCGACAAGTTCCCCTGGCTCAAGGGCACGGAGAGCCGCAACTGGCTGGGCATCACCTGGATGTTCCACACCGGCCTGCCGCTCGTCTCCGGCACGCGCAAGTGCTTCCTGTACCACAGGAGCGCCCTGGGCCTGGCCGAGGGCCAGGAGCTCAAGGTCTTCACCGACTGGGTGCCGGAAAAGGCCGCCCACCTGGTGGACCACATGCTCTCCGCCGGCGCCGTGCTCATCGACGAGGACGGCGTGGTGGAGATCGCCTGCGACGACGACGCGGCCCTGGCCTAAACACAACAGCAGCAACAGGAGACCTACATGAGCTACGATTCCACAACCATGCGCCTCATGGGCGGCGTGCCCGGCCAGCAGCTCTTCCTCTACCGCACCCCCGACGCCATCGGCGCGGTGGACGACGCCGGCTACTTCGACGCCGCCGTGGACGAATACAACCTGTCCTCCGGCGACATGATCCTGGCCGTGACCAGCTTCGGCGGCGCCACCGCCCTGGACGCCCTGGTCATCGACGTGGCCGAGGGCCAAGCGTCATCGACCCTCCTCGCCTAACCCCCGCCCCGGCGGCCCACCCGCCCGCGCGAAAGCCCTCCGGCCCGGCCAGGTCCACCCTGCGCCGGGCCCTGCCCCGCGCACAGGCTCCCCGCGTCCGGACGTCCCGCTTGCGTTTCTGCCAACCTTGCGCATATACTGCACATGCTGAAATAATCCAGGCCGGGCCTTTGCGCCCCTCGGAGCGTGCATGAAGATATCCTGCCTCACCGCCCAGGACTCCGCCGTCCACAACATGTTCCGCCCCTTTGCCCTGAAGATGGAGGAGCGGCGCATCCCCTCCATCGTCATCAACGTGTTCAAGTGCTACTACACGCAGATCATCCAGGGCGCCCAGGGCAAGACCAGCGACGCGGAGATCAGCCCCCTGGCCGAGGGCGAGGTGCCGACCTACGCCTCCCTTGAGCCCTACATCGAGGCCGGGCGCAGCGCGCTGAAGCACACCGTGGTCATCAAGCTCAACGGCGGCCTGGGCACCAGCATGGGCCTGGAGCGCGCCAAAAGCCTCATCCCCGTGAAGGACGGCCACACCTTTCTGGACATCATCGTGCGCCAGGCCAAGGTGCTGCGCAAAAAATACAAGTCCGCCCTGCCCCTGACCTTCATGAACAGCTTCAAGACCCACCGCGACACCATGCTCAAGGTGGAGGGCCTGGACAACGGCGACACCGGCATCCCGCTGGCCTTCGTGCAGCACATGTACCCCAAGATTCAGGAATCCGACCTGGCCCCGGCCGACTGGCCCCAGAACCCGGAGCTGGAGTGGAACCCCCCCGGCCACGGCGACGTGTTCACGGCCATGGTCACCTCCGGGCTCTTGTCCAAGCTGCTGCGGCGCAACTACCGCTACGCCTTCATCTCCAACTCCGACAACCTCGGCGCGGTCATGGACTCGCGCCTGCTGGGCTACATGGCCAAGGAGCAGCTGCCCTTCCTCATGGAGGTGGCGCAGCGCGCGCCCCTGGACCGCAAGGGCGGACACCTGGCGCGGCTCAAGAACACCGCCCGGTTCATGCTGCGCGAGCTGGCCCAGTGCCCGGACAATGAACTGGAGAGCTTCGCGGACATCGAGAAATACCGCTACTTCAACACCAACTCCCTGTGGGTGGACCTGGAGGTGCTGGAAAAGGTCTTCGTGGACAACCTCATGATGCCCCTCGACCTCATCCTCAACCCCAAGACCCTGGACCCGCGCGACCCGGACTCCCCGCCCGTGCTCCAGGTGGAGACCGCCATGGGCTCGGCCATCTCGGCCTTCGAGAACGCCCGGGTGGTGCTGGTGCCGCGCACGCGCTTCGCCCCGGTGAAGACCACCCAGGACCTCCTGCTGGTCATGAGCGACTGCTTCCTGCGCACCAAGCTTGAAACCATCGAGCAGAGCCCGCAGTGCGCCACGCCCCTGCCAGCGGTGGTCCTGGACCAGAAATACTACAAGAAGATCGACATGTTCCAGGAGCGCTTCCCCAAGGGCGCGCCCTCGCTCCTCGGCTGCGAGCGCCTGGAGGTGCACGGCGACGTGCGCTTCGGCCGCAACGTCAAATGCATCGGCAACGTGCGCGTCATCAACCGCGCCCGCAAGCAGGGCAGGATCCCCGACAACACCCGCCTTGAAGGCGAGGTCATCCTGGAGTAGCGCAGCCCCTGGACCCCCGCCAAAGGGCCTTAAGGCCCTTTGGAATCCCCAGAGTGCCGAAAGGGCCGGTTCAGTCTTTCTGAACCGGCCCTTTCAGCTTGAATGGGAGAAGGGCGTCCGGGACACCCGCACAGAGCCCCCGGGCTTGTCCTGAAGCCCCGGCTCCTGGGCAAGCCCTGCGGTGCGAGGGGTGGGGAGCTGGGGGGCTCAAGGCCCCGCCCGCCGGAGACGCCGCCTTTCCCCTACGGGTACCTGGGCCTGGAACGCACCAGCTCAAGAAAGGCGGCGGGGCCCTTCTGGCGCAGTATCTCGCCGTTTTTCAGCCAACGCTCCTTGAGCCCCTCGGGCAGCCCAGGGGCCTGGCAGGGGAAATCCGGGCACAGGCCGCAGAAGTCCACCTTGCGCGTCATGGAGCATTGGCGCACCCCGCAGTTGCCCAGCAGGCAGCCGCCCTCGCGGCAGCCCTGGCACGAGCCGCTGGCCAGGAACGAAAGCAGCTGCGCGAACTGCGGATAGTCCCCCAGGGCCGGGTTCATGGCCGAGAGGCGCTCGGCATGGGGGGCGAAGTTGGGGCCCAGCAGCTCGGCCAGGGCCCGGGCGTGGTTGCGGATGGGCCCGCCGCTGAAGGCCAGGCAACCGCCGCAATACAGCCCGCAAGGGGCGATGAGGCGCGTGAGCTCCTGCTCGCCGGCAGGGGGCGTGTCGGGCATGGGGCCTCCCTCAAGGGTTGATGTCACCATTTATCCGGTTTGGCGGCCGGCGCCAAGGGGTCCAACGGCGGCTGGAGTCAGGCCGGGCGGTTGGCCAGGATGACGCCCGAGAGCACCATGGCTCCGCCGGCCAGAAGCGACAGGCCAAGGGTTTCGCCCAAAACCGCGGTGGAGAGCAGCGTGGCGAACACGGGCACGAGATTGATGAAGATGCTGGCCCGCGGCGCGCCCAGGGCGCGGATGCCGTCGTAGTACCAGGTGAAGGCCAGGCCCGTGGCGCCCACGCCCAGGAAGAGCAGGTTGCCCCAGACCAGCCAGCTTGCGGCCTGGGCCTGGGCTGCCAGCCCGGTCAGCAGCGCGGGGGGCAGCAGCAGGGCGTTGCCCATGAGGCAGGACCAGGTGACGGCGGAGAGCGGCGTGATCCGGCGCATCACCCGTCCCCCGGCGATGGAATAGGCGGCCCAGGCGGCCACGCAGCCCAGGATGAACAGGTCTCCGGCCTCGGCCCCGTGGGTGAACAGCGTGCGCGGATCGCCGCCGGAAAGGATGACCGCCACGCCGGACAGGGACAGGGCGATGCCCAGGGCCTTGACGGCCGTGACGGGCGCGCGCAGCACCAGGGCCGAATACAGCGCCACCGTGGCCGGCACGCAGGCCACGATCATGGCCGCCCGGGCCGCCGGGATCAGCGCCAGGCCGGAGAAGAACATGGCGTTGTACAGGAACACTCCCGTGAGGCCCAGGAAGGCCACGCCGGGCAGCACTCCGCGCGGCGGCCTGGGCCAGCGCCCTTCCGCACGGCAGGAGAGCAGGTACAGGAAGGCCGAGGCCGACAGGAAGCGCAGGAACGCCGCCGGAAAGGGGCTCATCTCCTGGGCCACGATGCGCCCGGAAACCCAGGTGGCGCCCCACAGGGCCATGCAGCCCACCAGCTTGGCGTAGACCGCCAGGCCCGCGCTCCCCGGTCCCGGGCCGGTCCCCTGGCTCAAGACGCGCCGCCGGCCGAAAAGGCGGGCATGTTGCCGGGCACGAGGGCCGCGGCCCGCACCGGGGAGCCGTCCAGCCCCAGCACCGGCAGGCACAGGAAGGTGAACCCGGCCGGGGGCGGCTGCTCCAGCCCGCGCAGGTTCTCCACCAAAAGCAGCCCCGCGCCCAGAAGCGCCCGGTGCGCGGGCATGTGGCGCGAGCCGTGCGCGTCGGCGCTGGCGGCGTCGAGCCCGATGCCGGACAGGCCCTGCCCGGCCAGCAGCAGCGCCGCCTCCGGGGTCAGGTGGGCGCCGCCGGAGAAATAGCCCGGCTGGCCCCAGCGCTCGGCGTCGCCCGTGCGCAGGAGCGCAAAGGCCGGGGCCTGGGCCCGCAGCCACTGAAGGTGCGGCAGGAGGTCCGCCTCCGTGACGGGCAGCCCCGGCCGCGCGCGCACGTCCAGCACCGCGCCCGGCCCGGCGAAGCGCGAAAGCGGCAGGTCGGCCAGGAACGCGCCCCCCCGCAGCACATGCGCCGGGGCGTCCACATGGGTGCCGCTGTGCGCAGGCAGGCTGGCCAGGTGCGAGAGGTAGCCCTCGGCCTCCAGGCTGCCCATGGGGGCATAGGCCACGGGCGGATCGCCGGGGAACAGGGGCATGTCCGGGCCAAGCGGCCAGGACAAGTCGATGATCTTCATGGGCGCGGAAATACGCCCCTTGGGACCGGCTGGCAAGTCCCCGGGCACGGCGGGCCGCCCGCGCTGGCGGCTTGCCCTTTTCCGCAGGTTTGATATGCGGTGGGCACACCGGAGGACCCACCATGCGCCGCATCGCCCTGCTGCTGTCGTCGACCTGCCTCATGCTTCTGCTGGCCGCCCCGGCCCTGGCGGAGCGCCGCGTGGCGCTCGTCATCGGCAACGGGGCGTACAAGGCCGGCCCGCTGAAGAACCCCGCCAACGACGCCCGGGACATGGCCGCGGCGCTCAAGGCCGTGGGCTTTGAGGTCATCCTGCGCGAAAACGCGTCCCTGCGCCAGATGAACGAGTCCATCGACCAGTTCTGGGCCAGCCTGAAAAAGGGCGGGGTGGGCCTGTTCTTCTTCGCCGGCCACGGCCTGCAGGTCTCCGGCGAGAACTACCTCGTGCCCGTGGACGCGCGCGTGGCCCTGGAAAAGGACGTGCAGTACGAGTGCGTCAACGCCGGCAAGGTCCTGGGGCGCATGGAGGACGCGGGCAACGGCCTGAACATCGTCATCCTCGACGCCTGCCGCAACAACCCCTTTGCCCGCAGCTTCCGGGGCGATTCGCGCGGGCTGGCCAAGATGGACGCGCCCACGGGCTCGCTGGTGGCCTTCGCCACGGCCCCGGGCGACGTGGCCGCCGACGGCGAGGGCAAGAACGGCCTGTACACCAGCCACCTTCTCCGGCACCTGCGCACCCCGGGGCTGACCATCGAGAACGTGCTCAAGCAGACGCGCATCGGCGTGGCGGGGGATTCGGCCAGGATGGGCAGGAAGCAGACGCCCTGGGAATCCTCAAGCCTCATGGGCGACTTCTAT
>JAHJLB010000054.1 GCA_018822105.1 Pseudomonadota bacterium | reverse complement strand
GGGAGAAGGCCCCGCCGCAGATCTCCGGGTCGGCCAGGGCGTGTTCGATGCGCGCCAAGGCGTCGGGCGGCAGGCGCGTGTCCGCGTGCAGGAAGAGCAGCGCCTCCGCCTGCGCGGCCAGGGCCCCGGCGTTCATCTGCCGCGCGCGGCCCCTGGCCGCGGCCAGGGGCGTGGCGGCGCTTTCGGGCTGGGCGGCCAGGGCGGCCAGGGTGCGCCGCTCGGGGTCGCCGTCCACCACCAGCACCTCCGCCCCGCCAGGGGCGGGCAGGGCCGCAAGGTGCTCCAGGAGCGCGCCGATGCGCGCCTCCTCCCGGTACACGGGGATGATGATGGAAAGATTCGGCCGGGCCATGCCTTGTCCTAGCAGGCGCGCGCGCAAAACGGAAGGCGGCGCGTTGCGGGGGGGCGAACAATGCGCTAGGCTCCGGGCATGGACCAGACGCCAAGCACCCCCCCCAGAGGCGGCAACGCCTTCAGGATCGCCCTGGCCGCGGTGCTGGTGCTGGCCGCTGCGGGCTTCTTCGGCCTGGGCCTGGACGCATACCTGACCCTGCCCGCGCTCAAGGCTGGCCTGGGCGCGCTGCGCCAGTGGGCCCAGGCGCGGCCCCTGGCCTCGGCAGCGGGATATTTCGCCCTCTATGCGGTTGTCACCGGCCTGGGCCTGCCCGGCGCGGCGGTGATGACCGTTGCCGGGGGCGCGCTGTTCGGCTTTGCCCAGGGCGTGGTCCTGGCCTCCTTCGCCAGCACGCTGGGCGCGGTGCTCTCCTGCCTGTCGGCCCGGTATGTCCTGCGCCAGTGGGTGCAGGCCCGCTTTGGCGCCCGGCTGGTGGCGGTCAACGCGGGCATGGAGCGCGAGGGCGCGTTCTACCTGTTCACCATGCGCCTCCTCCCTGCCCTGCCCTTCTGGGCCATCAACCTGCTCATGGGCCTGACGCCCATGCCCGTGCGCACCTACGCCTGGGTCTCGCAGGCGGGCATGCTCCCGGCCACCATGGTCTTCATCTATGCGGGCACGCGGCTGGCCCTGGTGGAGTCCCTCGCCGACGTGCTCTCCCCGGGCCTGATAACGGCTTTCGCCCTGCTGGGGCTTTTTCCCCTGGCGGCGCGCAGGCTGATGTCCAGGCTGGCGTCCTGGCGGCGCGAACGCGGGCAGAAGTAGGACCAGGCTCCCAGGCCCCGCCCTCGGACCAGGCGCTTCGGGCGGGAGGACAGGTCCAGCAGGGTTGCCGCAGGTGCTCTTGAACGCCGAGCGCCGCTGAGGCGGGCCTGTTGTGGACCATCGCTCCGCAGGGGGCAGGCCCGCGGCAGCAAAAGTTCGATTCCCGGCGCTCCGATTCCCCCAACCTGAAGGACGGTCACCGTGGCGACATTCGACTTTGATATCGGGGTCATTGGCGGCGGTGCGGCGGGCCTGTCCGTTGCCGCGGGAGCGGCCAGGCTGGGCGCGCGCACGCTTTTGGTGGAGCGCGAGCCGCAGCTTGGCGGCGACTGCCTGCACTACGGCTGCGTGCCCAGCAAGACCCTGCTCGGCACGGCGCGCGCGCGCCACGTCATGGCCCGGGCCGAGGCCTACGGCCTGCCCGCCCTCAACCTGCCGCCCGTGGACTTTCTGGGCGTGCGCCGGCGCATCCAGGCGGTCATCAGCGACATCCAGCGCCACGACTCGGTGGAGCGCTTCTGCGGCCTGGGCGCGGAGGTGCGCTTCGGCGCGGCGCGCTTCGTGGACGAGCACGTGGCCGAGGTGGACGGCGCGCGCGTGAGCGCGGCCAGGTGGGTCCTCGCCACGGGTTCGCGGGCCCAGGTGCCGCCCATCCCCGGCCTGGCCCAGACCCCGCATCTGACCAACCGCGAGATCTTCTCCCTGGACCGCCTGCCCGAGCGCCTGGTGGTCCTGGGCGGCGGGCCCGTCGCCGTGGAGCTGGCCCAGGCCTTTCGCCGCCTGGGCGCAGAGGTGGACGTGGTCCAGCGCGGCAGCCGCATCCTCTCCCGCGACGACGCGGACATGGCCGCCGTGGTCCAGCGCGGGCTGGAGGCCGAAGGGGTGCGCTTCCACCTCAGCGCGGCCCTCACAGGCGTTGCCCGGGAGGGCGGGGCCGCGGTGGTGCGCTTCGACCAGGCCGGGGCGGCGCGCAGCGTGTGCGGCGACGCCCTGCTGGTGGCCCTGGGCCGCTCGCCCAACGTCGACGGCCTGGGCCTGGACCAGGCCGGGGTGGACTTCACGGCCAGGGGCGTGGAGGTGGACGCGCGCCTGCGCACCAGCCAAAGGCACATCTTCGCCTGCGGCGACGTCACCGGGCAATACCAGTTCACCCACGCCGCAGGGTACGAGGCGGGCATCGTGGTGGCCAACGCCGTGTTCCGCCTGCCGCGCAAGGCCGATTACAGGTGGCTGCCCTGGTGCACGTACACCGAGCCGGGCCTGGGCAGCATCGGCCTGAACGAGGGCCTGGCCCGGAAGGCCGGGCAGGAGTACCGCGTCATCACGGAGCGCTTCGCCGACAACGACAAGGCCCGGGCCGAGGGCGAGGCCGAGGGTATGCTCAAGCTGCTGCTCGGCGCGGACGGCAAGCCCCTGGGCGTGCAGATCGCGGGCGCGGGCGCGGGCGAGCTGCTGGGCGAGTGGGCGGCGGTGCTGGCGGGCAAGGTCTCCCTGACCGCCCTGGCGGGCATCACGCATCCCTACCCCACGCGCGGCGAGACGGCCAAGGCCCTGGCCGGGCGCATCGTGGGCGAACGGCTCTTCTCCCCCACGGTGCAGAAGGCCCTGCACTACGTGTTCGGGCTCAAGGGCCGGGCCTGCACGCCGGCGGCATCCGCTGAAGGATAGCTGCGGCCTGAACTAGGCCGCCACGGAGCCGCCTCAGGTGAAGCCCGACCCGGCGGTGCAGGCGAAGCAGTGCTCGCCCACGAGGATGGCCGCGCCCTGCTCGGGGCCGTGGCCGTCGCGCACATGAAGGGTTTCGCCCTCGGCCGTGAGGCAGGGCAGCCCGGCGGCCTGGTTGAAGTCGCAGTCGTACACCCGGCCGTCCCAGCCGACAGAGCAGATGCTGCGGCACATGAGCCCGCAGACCACCTCCGGGTTGAAGCGCTGCCGCAGGAGGCCCAGGTAGGCCTCCAGGTTGCCGGAGCGCTCCAGCCAGGACCGGAAGCGGCCCAGGGGCACGTTGGCGAAGACGAAGAGCGAGTCAAAGGCGATGCCCTGGCGGCCGAGGGCCTGGCGGAAGGCCCTGGTGGCCGGGCCTTGCGCGGGCGGCAGAAAGGCCCCGCCGGGGTTGGACACCAGGTGCAGCTCCAGCCGGCCGCCCTGGCCCGGCCCCTGCCCGTAGCCGCGCGCATTCAGCACGCGCAGCATCTCCAGGCTCCGCTGGAAGACCCCCGCGCCACGGACGCCCTCCACCTGGGCGGCGTTCACCGCGGGCAGGGAGGCCCCGATGCCCCAGCCGCCGTCCGCCAGCAGGCCGAGGAGGTCGTCGCGGCCCTCCAGGGCCAGCAGGTTGGTGCGGAAAATGCGCCTGGGCGCGCAGGGGCCGAGGCCCAGGAGCAGGTGGGCGATGTCCGGGTTCAGCTCCGGCGCGCCGCCGGTGACGTCCACCGAGGCGAAAGGCGCGCGCCGCGCCAGGGCCAGGACCTCGTCCATGGTGGCGCGGTCCATGACCTCGGTCCGGCCCGGTCTGGCCTCCAGATGGCAGTGGCCGCAGGACAGGTTGCACAGAGAGCCCACATTGACCTGGAGGCAGTCTGCCTTGGCCTTGAGCAGGGCCAGGCCGTGCGCGGCGAGGGTCTCGGCAAAGGTCGCTTCGCTCATGCCGGCCTAGAGGGTCTTCTTGTCCAGGATGTTGCGCATCTGCACCCCATGCACCAACGTGGCCCCGCCGCTGATGGCGGCGGCCACATGCACGGCCTCGGTCATCTCGTCGGCGTTGGAGCCCTTTTCCAGGCAGGTGTTGGTGTAGGCGTCGATGCAGTAGGGGCAGTGCACGGCGTGGGCCACGGCCAGGGCGATGAGGGCCTTTTCCCGCTCCGTGAGCGCGCCCTCGGCAAAGACCTCGCCGTAGTAGGCGAAGAATTTATTGGCGGCCTCGGGCGCGTTTTTGCCGATGTCGCCGAATTTGGCCAGGTCCAGCGGGTTGTAGTAGTCCATCGGGGTTCTCCTTGCGTGGCTGGGGGGAGGCGGGCTTGGGCCTACTTGGCGAAGAGGCCGGCGTACTTGCCGTAGCCTTCCTTCTCCAGGCTCTCCCTGGGCACGAAGCGCAGGGCGGCGGAGTTCATGCAGTAGCGCAGGCCCGTGGGCTTGGGCCCGTCCGTGAACACGTGGCCGAGGTGGTTGTCGCCCAGCCTGCTGCGGATCTCGGTGCGCACGGAGAAGAGCGTGCGGTCCTCGCGCTCCACGATGTTGCCGGGCTCCAGGGGCCGGACGAAGCTGGGCCAGCCGGTGCCGGAATCGTACTTGTCCCTGGAGCTGAACAGGGCCTCGCCGGAGACGATGTCCACGTAGATGCCCTCGCGCTTGTTGGTGTCGTATTCGTTCGTAAAGGGCGGTTCGGTGCCCTCCTCCTGGGTGACCTTGAACTGCAGGGGCGTGAGCGTGGCCTTGAGCTGCTCGCGGCTGGGCTTGCGCCAGGCGCCGGGGGCCACAGCGGCCGGGGTGTAGGCCGAGAAGGGCTTTTCGGCCTCAGAGCCCCAGAGGCCCTTGATGGTCTTGTCGCGGCCGCAGTTGAAGCGGTAGAAGGTGTAGCGCACGGGATTCTTCTCGAAATAGCGCTGGTGGTAGTCCTCGGCCGGATAGAAGGTGGTGAAGGCGAGGATGGGGGTGATGACCGGCCGGGCCAGCACCCTGGAGTCGGCCAGGCGCTTCTTGGACTCCTCGGCCTCGCGGCGCTGCTCCTCGGAATGCGTGAAGACGGCCGGGCGGTACTGGTTGCCCCGGTCGCAGAACTGGCCGCCCGCGTCGGTGGGGTCGTGGTGCCGCCAGAACCATTCCAGGAGCTGCAGGTAGCTCACCTTGGCCGGATCAAAGCGGATCTGCGCGGCCTCCAGGTGCCCGGTCTGCCCGGCGGAAACCTGCTTGTAGGTGGGGTTCCGCTCCGCGCCGCCAGCATAGCCGGAGGTGACCGAGACCACGCCGGGCAGGTGCGCAAAGTCCGACTCCACGCACCAGAAGCAGCCGCCCGCGAAGGTGGCCAGGGCTGTCGTGTCCGTACTCATGGCTGCTCCTTTCTGTTCCTGCGCCTTCCCGGGCGTGGCGGCTCCGGCTGTGGCGGCCAGGGCCAGCAGCAGCGCCAGTGCGGTGAGGAATGTCTTCATGCCCGTGCCTCCGGGGGTGGGTGTGCAAGCCAAACAGGAATGTATGCCATTTCGGCAGGCTGTCAATGCCCTCTGGCCCTTTGCTTGCGTTGCCCGCCCCAGGCGCGTAGGGGATAAGGATCGCAAACCCTCCAACGCTTCTGCCGGGAGGCCCCATGCGCGCATTGGCGCACTTTGTCTTCGCCGCCGTGATCACCGTGTTCTATGGCGGGCGGGTCTGCCCGTTCATCAACCAGCTGACGCTCACCCAGTGGGCGCAGTCCGTGGCCGTGGCCTTTGCCCTGGGCTACGGGCTGCGGCGCCTGCTCATCCAGCCCTGGGTGGAGCGGAGCCCCGTGGCGGGCCGCGTGCTCCTGCGGGCCAGGGCCGAGTTCGCCCTGTTCCTGCTCCTGGGCCTGGCCCTGGCGGCCAGCAACACCCTTGTCCTGGGCTTCCCCCTGCTGGCCAGCGGCGGCAAGGTCCTGGCCGGCTGCCTCATCCTGGGGGCCTTTGCCGCCGCGGACCTGGCCCTGGAGGAGGAGCGGCGCATCGCCCTGCTGTTCCTGCGCACCAACCAGGAGCTTCTGGTGGGCGAGGGCATGTTCCCCCTGTCGCGGCAGTTCGCCCTGGCGGCGACCTTCGTGCTCTTCTCCGTGGTGCTGGTGGTCCTGCTCATCCTGGTGCGCGACTTCGACTGGGTTGCGGGCGTGGAGCGCGGCAGCCTGGAGCTGCCCCTGCGCGCGGTGCTGGTGGAGCTCACCTTTGTGCTCGCGGTGGCCCTGGCCGAGATCCTGAACCTCATCGCCTCGTTTTCGCGCAACCTGCGCCTGGCCTTTGACAACGAGAACAGCGCACTGGCGCGGGTGGCCCAGGGCGACCTGGGCTCGCGCGTGGTGGTCAGCAGCAACAACGAGTTCGGCCTCATGGCCAGCTACACCAACCGCATGATCCTGGCCCTGGAGCAGCGCACCCGGGACCTCGCCCTGACCCAGGAGGTGACCATCATCGCCCTGGCCTCCCTGGCCGAGACCAGGGACAACGAGACCGGCAACCACATCCTGCGCACCCAGCGCTATGTGCGCGAGCTGGCCGGACATCTGTCCGGGGCGGGGCACGCGGAGCTTTTGACCCCGCAGTACATAGACCTGCTCTACCAGTCCGCGCCCCTGCACGACATCGGCAAGGTCGGCATCCCGGACGCCATCCTGCTCAAGCCCGGCAAGCTCGATGCCGGCGAGTTCTCCATTATGAAGCGCCACCCGCAATACGGCCACGACGCCCTGCAGGCGGCGGTGAACCGCCTGGGGCCGACCTCGTTTTTGCGCCTGGCCCAGGAGGTGGCCCTCTCGCACCACGAGAAATGGGACGGCAGCGGCTACCCGAAGGGGCTCTCGGCCGGGGACATCCCCCTCTCCGGGCGGCTCATGGCCCTGGCCGACGTCTACGACGCGCTCATCTGCAAGCGCGTGTACAAGCGCGCCTTCAGCCACGAGGAGACCCGGGCCATCATCCTGGAAGGGCGTGGCGTCCACTTCGACCCGCAGGTGGTGGAGGCCTTTCTGGCCGTGGAGGAGCGGTTTTTGGCCATCGCCCGGGAATATTCCGATGCAGAGCAGGAAGCGCCCCGGGCCGAGGGGGTCCCGGGCTGAGGGGGCCCCGGGCTGAGGCGCGGCGTTGCGGGCGGCTAGCCGCCCAGGCGGCTCCTGGTCCAGTCCGCGATGTCCTGGGCGCTCCTGGCCCCGGAGATGCGGTCCAGCTCACGGCCGCCCTGGAACAGCACGAGGGTGGGGATGGTCTGCACATGGAAGTGCCTGCTCACGCCGGTCTCTCGCTCGGTGTCGACCTTGCCCAGGCGCACGCCCGGCGCCAGCAGCCGCGCGGCCTCCTCAAAGGCCGGGGCCATCCGCTTGCACGGGCCGCACCAGGGCGTCCAGAAATCCACCAGCAGCGGCAGGCTGTCATGGGCCAGCAGGTCGTCAAGCAGCCGCGCGTCAAGGTGCAGGACGCCGCCATCGGGCAGAGGCCTGGGGGGCTGCGCGACGTTCTCCTCCGGCCTCCGGCAGGGGGCGTGGTCGCGGTTCTCGGTGTGCCACGAAGGGCAGAGCAGGGGGTAGGTATCCATGAGATGGAGATAAGTCCTGCCCGGCGGGAGGCAAGGACTCTCAGCCCATAAAATCCGACGAATCAAGGAGAATTGTCACCGGGCCCCAGTTGACGAAGTCGAGGAACATCTCGGCCCCGAACACCCCCTGGGCGAAGTCTCCGGGCGCCTGGGCGGCGAGGTCGCAGGCCAGGCGCCGATACAGGGCCAGGGCCACGTCCGGCGCCGCGGCGCCCGTAAAGGAGGGCCGGCGGCCCCGGCGCGTGTCCGCGTAGAGGGTGAACTGCGAAACCAGCAGCAGGCCCCCGCCCTGGCCGGCCAGGGCCCTGTCCGTGAGGCTCAGGTTCAGCTTGCCGGCCTGGTCCGGGAAGATGCGCAGGGTGAGCAGCTTGGAGAGCATGGCGGCCCAGAGGCGCGAGTCCGGCAGCGCGGGCGTGTCGGCCTGGCCAAAGCCCGCCAGCACCAGCAGGCCCGGTCCGATCCGGCCCGCAACCTCGCGGCCGGCAGGGCCGTCCACCTCCGCCTGGGCGCGGCTGACGCGCTGCACCAGCAGGCGCATCAGTCCTCCAGATACGTGGCGCGCGAAGTGCCCTTCTCGGACACGCTGACGCTCAGCAGGCGCACCTCCGGCGCGGCCACCACGAGCCGGTCCTTGATCTCCTGGAACAGGTGCCGGGCCAGGTTCTCGCTGGACGGGTTCTTGGCGGCAAAGGCGGGCAGGTCGTTCAGGTGGCTGTGGTCCAGGGTGCTTACGGCCTCGCGCGCCAGGCGCTTGAGCTCGCCGAAGTCCACCAGGATCTCCACCGCCGGGTCCAGGCGCGCGCCCTCCACCTCCACGGTGACGCCGAAGTTGTGGCCATGCAGATGCTCGCATTTGCCGTTGTAGTTGCGCAACTGGTGCGAGGCGCAGAAGGCCTCGTCCACGGTGAGCCGCCATTTTCCGGCCATGAATATCCTCCCTGGCCCCTTGGGCCGCTGAACGCGATGTGTCGGTACGATATTCGTCCACGCCGGGGTTTTGTCAATGCCGTCCCAGGCCCGGCCGGAGCGGGCACGAGGCCGCGCGCGCGGCCGGAAACACCTGCAGGCCGAAGTCCGCCGTTCACCAACGCCTGCCCGCCGTTCCCCGGATTTGCCTTGAGACTTGACCCGCCGGGGGCCTAGGGGAGAGCATGGACGAGCCCGCCATAGCCCAAGCCCCCGGCCCCGGCCAAGGGAAGGACAGGCCCACCCCGGAGGTGGTCATGTCCACGGGCTGCCTGTTCCACCTGCCCCTGCCCCGGATAGCGGCCATCGCCCAGGCGGCGGGCTTCAAGGGTCTGGACCTGGTCATGGGCAGCCCCAAGATCGCGCCCGGCCCGGAGGTGGAGGCCGCCCACGCCATCTGCCCGGTGCGCGTGGTCCACGCGCCCTTCCGCAACTGGAGCGCCTGGGGCGGGCACCTGAACGCCTGGCGGGCCGCCGCGGACCTGGCCGCGTCCCTGGTCGGTCCGGAAAACACCCGGGTGCACGTGACCCTGCACCCGCCCGCAGGCACCCTGCGCGACGCCATCCAGACCCGCTGGTTCTCCCGCGCCGTGGATCTGCCCCGCCTGCTGGCCGCGCCGCCGGGCGTCGGCTTCTCCCTGGAGAACCTGCCCTGGTCCGCCAGCCTGATGGGCGGCGGGAACGGGCTCTTCGGCAAGGACAATTTCGCCGAGCTTCTGGGCGAGTGCCTGGGCAAGGGCCTGGGCCTGACCCTGGACGTCTGCCACCTGGGGGTCTCCGGCCGCCAGGTGCTGGCCGATCTGGAGCGCATCCCGGCGGGGCTCTTGAGCCACGTGCATTTTTCCGATGCCTCGGGCTATACCGAGCACCTGCAGCCGGGCCAGGGCGCCCTGCCCCTGGGGCCGTTCCTGGCCCAGCTCGGCCGTACGGGCTTTGGCGGCAGCGTGTCCCTGGAACTCGATCCCGGGCAGCTGCCGGAGGTGCAGGGCGCCGACCACGCGGCGGTGGTGCGTTCCCTCTCCCGCTTGCGCCAGGGCATGCTCGACGCCCTGGCGGGAGACCCGCCCCTGGCCTGGAGCGGCAGCGGCACGCTCCATCCGGAGCCCGTGGCCGCCTTCGGCTAGCCTTGCCGCCGGGCCCCTGCGCCCCTCCCCGGCCATGCCACGACCCGGTTTCCCCGGCGCGCGCCCTTGCCGCCTCGCCGCATCCAGGCTACACTCCTTTGGCAGCACCCCCTCACCTTCGCCAAGGAGCGCCCATGCGTCAGAACCTTTTGGGCGGCCTGTCCCAGGGCCTCGCCCCCTCAGCCGGCCAGCAGACCGAAGCCGACCGCTACGCCCACGGCGGAAACGTGCAGAAGCTCGCCGAACGCGCGGGGGTGCGCCCCGGCGACCTGGTGGACTTCTCCGCCAGCATCAATCCCCTGGGCCCGCCGCCCTGGCTGGCCGAGGAGGTGGCCGACGCCCTGGGCCAGGTGGTGCACTACCCGGACCCCGAGGCCGGCGACCTGACCCTGGCCGCCTGCGAACGCTACAAGGTCTGGCCCAACCAGGCCCTGGCCGGAAACGGGGCCTCCGAGCTTTTGCCCGCCATCTGCGGCCTGGCCGCGCGCATGGGCCTCGGCAGGGCGGTGGTCCCCGTGCCCGCCTATGTGGACGTGGACCGCTGCTGCCGCCTGGCCGGCCTGGCCGTGGAGCCCCTCCTCAGCCGCGCGGCGGACGGCTTTGAGCCGGACCTGGAGCGCCTGGCCGGGATGCTGGCCACGCCCGCCGCAGTGCTCCTGGCCAGCCCCAACAACCCGACGGGCCTGTGCCTGCCGGCCCGGCACGTGCGCGACCTGGCCCGGGCCTTTCCCAAAAGCCTTTTCGTGGTCGACGAGAGCTTCGCCGACTTCGTGCCCGGCATCGAGGACGAGGGTTCGGGCCGCGGACCCGCCCCGGAGGACGGGGGCGCGCCGGGCGGGGCGGGCCGCCTGGTGCGCCTGCGGCCCGACAATGTCATCGTCCTGTCCTCCCTGACGAAATTTTACGCCCTGCCGGGGCTGCGCCTGGGCTTGTGCTTCGCCACGGCGGAGAACATCGCCCGCCTGCGGCGGCGGCTGCCGGCCTGGAACGTCGGGGTGCTGGCCCAGCGGGTGGGCGCGCGGGCCTTGCGCGACCTGGAGTACCAGGCCCGCACCGTGCGCGAGGTGGCCTCCCTGCGCGAGGGGCTGACCGCGGACCTGCGCGGCATACCCGGCCTGCGGGTGTTTCCCGGCGCGGCCAACTTCCTGCTCTGCCGCCTGGACCGCGTGGGCATGACCGCCAGGCCCCTGTTCGAGCGCCTGCTTTCCGAGGGCCTGGCCATCCGCCTGTGCGCCAATTTCGAGGGTCTGGACGACAGCTATTTCCGCATCGCCGTGCGCACCAGGGAGGAGAACGCCCGCCTCACCGACGCGCTGGCGCGGTTTTCCGGCATCATTAAAGCCCCGGCCCCGGTGAAGACCCGCAGGGTCCCGGCGGTGATGGTCCAGGGCACCTGCTCGAGCGCGGGCAAGAGCGTGCTGGCCGCGGGCCTGTGCCGCATCTTCCTGGAGGACGGCTTCGACGTCGCGCCCTTCAAGGCCCAGAACATGTCCAACAACTCCGCCGTGACGCCGGACGGCCGCGAGATCGGCCGTGCCCAGGCCACCCAGGCCCAGGCCTGCCGCCTCACGCCCGACGCGCGCATGAATCCCGTGCTCCTGAAGCCCACCGGCGACACCGGGGCCCAGGTGGTGGTCCTGGGCCGGGCCGTGGGGCAGATGAACGTCAAGGAGTACCACGCCTACAAGCCCGAGGCCTGGCGCGCCGCCACCAGCGCCTACGATTCGCTCTCCGCCGAGCACGGGCTCATGGTCCTGGAGGGCGCGGGCTCCCCGGCGGAGGTCAACCTCAAGGGCCAGGACATCGTGAACATGGCCATGGCCCGGCACGCGGGGGCAAAGGTGCTCCTGGTGGGAGACATCGACCGGGGCGGGGTCTTTGCCGCGCTCTCCGGCACCTTCGACATCCTGGACCCCGAGGAGCGCGCCCTGGTGGCCGGGCACGTGCTGAACAAGTTCCGGGGCGACGCCTCGATCCTCGCGCCGGCCCTGGACTTCCTGTACCGGCGCACCGGCAGGCACGTGCTCGGCGTGGTGCCCTTCCTCCCCGAGCTGGCCCTGCCCGAGGAGGACTCCGTGGGCCTGGCGGGCCTGGGCGGCGCCGCCGGCGCGGACAAGCGCCCCGACAGCCTGGACATCGCCGTCATCGTGCCCCAGCGCATAGCCAACTTCAACGACCTGGACCCGCTGGCGGCCGAGCCCGACGTGCGCCTGCGCCTGGTGCGCGACGCCCGCGAGCTGCTTGTGGACGGGCGCGCGCCGGACGCCGTCATCCTGCCCGGCAGCAAGAGCACCATCGAGGACATGCGCGCCCTGCGCGGCGCGGGCTTTGCCGCCGCCCTGCGCGGCCTGCCGGAGGCCACCCGCGTCATCGGCATCTGCGCCGGCCTGCAGATGCTCGGCCTGCGCGTGGACGACCCCCTCGGCCTGGAGTCCGGCCCGAACCTCGGCCTGGGCCCGGACCAGCGCAGCGCCGACGGATTCGGCCTGCTGCCCCTGGCCACGGTGCTCGAAGCCCACAAGACCCTGACGCGCATCAGCGCCACCTGTCTGCGCACCGGCCAGCATTTGGCGGGCTATGAGATCCACCACGGCCAGACCGAGCTGCTGGAGGCCCCGGGCCTGCGCGCCGCGCCCCTGGTCCTGGATGCCTCGGGCCAGGCGCTCAGCTTCGGCCTGGAGGGCTCCGGCGGGGCGGAGGGCGCCTTGCCGCGCGTCTGGGGCACGTATCTGCACGGCATTTTCGACGAAGACGGCTTCCGCCGGGTCTTTCTGGACGACCTGCGCCGCCTGCGAGGCCTTGCGCCCCTGGTGGAGCCGCAGACCCGCTTCGGCCTGGAGCCCGCCCTGGAGCGCCTGGCCGCAGCCCTGCGCCAGCACCTGGACATGAAGCGCGTGTATCAGGCCCTGGGCCTGACGCGGCCCGGCAGCCTGCTGGGCTAGTGGCCGGAGGAGGTCCTCCGCCGCGTCTCCCGGGGCCGGGGGCGGGGGGAATCAACCCCCCCGGCGGGGTCCAGGGGCGGAGCCCCAGGAGGAACCCTGCCCCTGCCGCCGGAGGCCTCTCCCCCACCCCTTGCCAACGTCCCGCCGATGCTTACATCCCCAGGATGCCAAAAAAGACCGTAACACCCGCCGCGCCCCTGGCCCCCGCCCCCCCTGCGGCCAGCCGGGGCGTCATCCACATCGAAGGGGCCAGGCACCACAACCTCAAGGACCTGACGCTGGACATCCCGCGCGAGCAGCTCGTGGTGGTCTGCGGGCCTTCCGGCTCGGGCAAGAGCACCCTGGCCTTCGACATCGTCTACGCCGAGGGCCAGCGCCGCTACGTGGAGTCCCTTTCGGCCTATGCGCGCCAGTTCCTGCCGCAGATGGACAAGCCCCAGGTGGACAAGGTCGAGGGCCTGTCCCCGGCCATCTCCCTGGAGCAGCAGACGGCTACGCGCAATCCCCGCTCCACCGTGGGCACGGTGACGGAGGTCTACGACTTCCTGCGCGTGTTCTACGCCCGGCTGGGCACCTACTTTTGCCCCCGGTGCAACAAGCCCATCGCCGCCCAGACCAGCGACGAGATCGCGGCGGCCATCATGGCCATGCCCGAGGGCAGCCGCATCCTGCTCTTGGCCCCGCTGGTGGAGCACCAGAAGGGCACGCACAAGGACCTTTTCGCCAGGCTGCGCAAGGAGGGCTTCGCCCGGGTGCGCGTCAACGGCGAGGTCTTCGCGCTGGAGGAGGCCCCGGAGCTGGACAAGCTGAGGAAGCACACCATCGAACTGGTGGTGGACCGTCTGGCGGTGAAGCCCGACATCCGCCCGCGCCTGGGCGACTCCCTGGAGCTGGCCCTGCGCCACGGCAAGGGCAGCGTCATCGTCAGCGAGCACGCCCCCGCCTTGGCGAAGAAGGGCCAGGCCGCGGACAGGTTCTTCAGCACCTCCTCCACCTGTGCCTCCTGCGGCATCTCCATGCCCAAGCTGACCCCGCAGCTCTTCAGCTTCAACAGCCCGCAGGGGGCCTGCACGCAGTGCTCGGGCCTGGGCAGCGTGGACTATTTCGAGTTCGACCTCCTGGTGCCCAACAAGGGCCTGTCCCTGTCCCAGGGCGGCATCCTGCCCTGGCGCAACCCGCGCCTGTTCGCCCGGCACGAGGACGACCTGAAGCGCCTGGGCAGGCGCCACGGCTTCAGCCTGTCCACGCCCCTGGGCGAGCTCTCCGAGGCCGCTCGGCTGGCCCTGGTCGAGGGCGACGACAAGGCCGATTGGCCGGGCATCGTGCCCCTGCTCGAACAGGGCATGCACCTTGGCCCCATCTGGCGCGACGAGCTCTCGCGCTACCGCCAGAGCCGCCCCTGCCCGGCCTGCCAGGGCGCGCGCCTGAAGCCCGAGGCCCTCTCCGTGCGTGTGCCGGCCACGCCCACGGCCCAAGGGGGCGGGCTGTCCATCCACGACTTCTGCACGCTTTCCATCGCCCGGGCGCTGGACTGGCTGTCCGCCCAGGACTTCGCCGGGCACGACGCCCTCATCGCCGGGCCGCTGCTCAAAGAGCTGACGCACCGCCTGGGCTTCATGAAGGGCGTGGGGCTGGACTACATCTCCCTGGCGCGCAACATGGGCACGCTCTCCGGCGGCGAGGCCCAGCGCATCCGCCTGGCCAGCCAGCTGGGGTCGGGGCTGGTGGGCGTGACGTATGTTCTGGACGAGCCCTCCATCGGCCTGCACCCGCGCGACAACGAGCGGCTGCTCAAGACCCTGCGCAGCCTGCAGACGCGCGGCAACACCGTGCTGGTGGTGGAGCACGACGAGCCCACCATCCTCTCCGCCGACCACGTCATCGAGCTGGGCCCCGGCTCCGGCGAGCTGGGCGGGAGAATCGAGTTCCAGGGCAGCGTGGAGGAGCTCCTGAACCGCAGCCAGTCCCTCACCGCGCGCTACCTGCGCGGCGACCTGCGCATCGAGCGCCCGGAGACCAGGCGCCCGCCCGCGGCCATCGGCGGGTTCACGCACCTGGGCATCCGCGGCGCTCGCGCCAACAACCTGAAGGGCCTGGACCTGGACATCCCCCTGGGGGTGCTGGTCTGCTTCACCGGCGTGTCCGGCTCGGGCAAGAGCTCCCTGGTGGTGGACACGCTCTACAAGCACCTGGCCCTGTCCCAGGGCATCAAGGTGGACCAGCCCGGCCCGGTGAGCGGCTTTGTGGGGGCCGAGGCCGTGGAGAAGATCGTGGCCATCGACCAGACGCCCATCGGCCGCACCCCGCGCTCCAATCCGGCCACCTACACCAAGGCCTTTGACGAGATACGCTCCATCTTCGCCGCCACCAAGGACGCGCGCGTGCGCGGCTACGCCCCGGGCCGCTTCAGCTTCAACGTCAAGGGCGGGCGCTGCGAGGCCTGCCAGGGCGACGGGGTCATCCGCGTGGAGATGCACTTCCTGCCGGATGTCTACGTGACCTGCGACGTCTGCAAGGGCAGCCGCTACAGCTCCCAGACCCTGGAGGTGCGCTACAAGGGCAAATCCATCGCCGAGGTGCTGGACATGACCGTGGCCGAGGCGCGGGCGTTCTTCAGCACGCACACGGCGCTTTCGCGGCGGCTGGAGGTGCTGGAGCAGGTGGGCCTGTCCTACCTGCGCCTGGGCCAGCCAGCCACCACCCTCTCCGGCGGCGAGGCCCAGCGCATCAAGATCAGCCGCGAACTGGGCAAGCGCAACCTGCCCGGCGCGCTGTACATCCTGGACGAGCCCACCACGGGCCTGCACATGCACGAGGTGGGCAAGCTCATCCGCGTGCTGCACCGCCTGGTGGACAAGGGCGCGTCGGTGGTCGTCATCGAGCACAACGCCGACGTGGTCCTGGCCTCGGACTATGTCTTCGACCTGGGCCCCGGCGGCGGCGAGAACGGCGGACAGATCGTGGCCCAGGGCACGCCGGAGGAGATCATGGGGAACCCCGAGTCCGTCACCGGGCGGTTTCTGGGGGCCGAGGCGAAGTAGGGGGGCGCGGGACGCGCGATTGACCGCCCGGCCCTGGGCCGTCGCGGGAGCTTACAGGGGCGGGCCAAGGGCCTCTTCGGCCCGCGCCGGGCGTCTGCTCAGCGCGCGATCCAGAGGTTGAACTGCTGCCCGCTGCCCATGGCCACGGCGTTGGGGAAGAGGGTCACGGCCTCGAAGGGCCGCACCACCTCGGCCAGGCGCCGGGCCGCCGCATCGTAGCCCGCGGCCATGTAGAGCTTGCCGATGTGGCCGGTGTAGCTGTCGTTCTTCTTGAAGGCGAACATCTGCACCTGCATGCCCTGCTCGACGAGCGCGGCCTGCACCTTCTCGGCCGTGGCGCGCATGTCGTCGGTGTAGATGAGCCGCACGGTGAGCCCGGCCAGCTCCTGGCCCAGGTTCACGGGCGCGGCCGTCTCGGCCGGGCGGCGGCGGCCGCTCAGGCTGGCGTTCAGCTGGTCCAGGCGCGCGGCCTTGAAGGCTTCGGCCGGGCTTGGCGCCGGGGCGGGTTGGGGCGCGTCCTGGACCTGGGCGGGCGGCAGGGCGGC
>JAHJLB010000053.1 GCA_018822105.1 Pseudomonadota bacterium | reverse complement strand
TCCTCGATCTTCTGGGTGGCGATGGGGTCAAGGGCGCTGGCGGGCTCGTCCATGAGCAGCACCTCCGGCCGCACGGCCAGGGCGCGGGCGATGCACAGCCGCTGCTGCTGCCCGCCGGACAGGCCGAGCGCCGAGGACTCCAGGCGGTCCTTGACCTCGTCCCACAGGGCGGCCCCGCGCAGGGAGGCCTCCACACTCTCGTCCAGCACGCGCTTTTCCTTCACGCCATTGACGCGCAAGCCGTAGGCCACGTTCTCGTAGATGGTCTTGGGGAAGGGGTTGGGCTTCTGGAAGACCATGCCGATGCGACGGCGCAGCGCCACCACATCCACGCCGTCGGCGTAGATGTCCTCGCCTTCCAAGGTCAGCTGCCCGGAGACCTTTGTGCCGGGGATGAGGTCGTTCATGCGATTGATGCAACGCAAGTAGGTGCTCTTGCCGCAGCCCGAGGGGCCGATGAGGGCAGTGACCTGGTGCTCCTCAAAATTCAGGTCCACCTGGTGCAGGGCCTGGAAGGTCCCGTAGTGGAAGTCCAGGGACTGTGAAGCAATCTTTATGTTGGGCATGGGCTCTCCGTGCTCTACTGGTCAGGGCCAAGCGGGACACTTTCCCGCTATGCGGTTGCCAGCGGGATGAAGATACTCTTTGGGCGCAACGTCTTGGACACGGGAATGTGACAATTCGGTGACGAGATGCGGAGGCCAAGGCCCCCCACTTCGTTGCTTGCGGGGGAACAGGCACTCAAGGCGCATGGCGAGGGAGGAGAGCTGGGCGAAACAGTTAATGGCGGGAAGGCGTTTCAGTCTTTGAACCGGTATCCCACGCCGCGCAGGGTCTCGATCCAGTCGGCATAGCGTCCCAGCTTGACCCGCAAGCGGCGCATGTGCGTATCAATGGTGCGCGAGGTTCCTTCGAATTCCGTATTCCAAACCATGTCCAGGAGCCTGTCTCGGGAAAGCACACGGCCCCGGCTCTGCACGATGGCCTTGAACAGCTTCTGCTCGGTGGCGGTCAGCACGCGTTTCTCGCCGTCCACTACCATTTCATGAGCAGCAAAATTCACCATGAGCCCCTCGCGCTGGAAGGTGTCCGAGCTGTCGTCGTGCTCCGAACTTGTCCTGCGCAGCACGATCTTGATGCGCAGAAGGAGTTCGCGGGTGCTGAAGGGCTTGAGCACATAGTCCTCGGCTCCAAGCTCCAGACCCACCACGCGGTCCATCTCATCGGTGCGCGCAGTGAGAAATATCACCGGCACCGCGCTCAAGGCCGGAATCTGCTTGAGCGTGCGGCAGACCTCAAAGCCGTCCATCTCCGGAAGCATCAGGTCGAGCAGCACGAGGTCAGGACGCCAGCGTTCCATGATGATCAGGGCTTGTCTGCCGTCCAGCGCCGTGCGCACGTCAAAGCCTGCAGTGGTGAGGTTGTACCGCAAGAGCTCACACGTATCCGCGTGATCCTCCACCACCATGATCCGTCGCTGTTCCATGAGGGATGCTCCCCGTTTCAACAATGGCTGGCTGCGCCAGCGTTACTAGGAATTGCATGCATTCTAGCCCCCCCCTGGGGTGCCCATTGTTACCTTGGCGTGACGACAGGGCAAAGGTTCCGCAACACGGGGTCAGGCTGCGGAGTCATCCTTGAACGGGGCAGGTTCCACGCAGGCCCCCTGACCGTTCCCAGGCAGCTGTTCAGTGCCCAGCGGTTGCCTGCGGTCCCTGGCGTACACATTGCCGGGCAAGGATTTTGCGTATTTCTTCACGTAGGCGGCGCGCTCGCCGATCTCCAACAGGTTGCAGGGGCCGCCGATCTCCATGATGCCGATGCTGAGCGACACCAGCGGATAGGTGCGCTCCACGCCGTCGCGACCCGTGGCCATGACCTCGCCGCGTGTGCGGTCTTCCAGGCAGTAGCAACCTCGGATAAGGCGCTTGAAGCTGCGCGTGGTCGCCTGGCAGATGCGCTCCACGTGTTCCGGCCTGCTCATGAGCACGAAGTCGTCGCCGCCGATGTGAAAGAGCTTGGCCGTGGCGTCGCCATAGCGGCGCACACTGTGGTCCAACAGGTCTGCGGCCAGCTTGATGACCCGGTCGCCGTTCTTGAAGCCATAGGTGTCGTTGTAGACCTTGAAGTTGTCCAGGTCGGCGTAAGCGATGGAGAAGCATTTCCCGGCCGCCACGCTGGCCTCAACCTCCTGCTCCAGGGTCACGTTGCCAGGCAGGCCTGTGAGAGGGTTGGTGCCCTTGGCCATCTCCACCTGGACGCTGGCCAGCGTGCTTAAAAGCCGCTGCACCGTGACGATGCCCAGCACCCGCCCCTGGCTGGTGACGACAATGTCATCGTAGGCCTTGATCTTCTCGCGCTGCATGGCCGCCTTGGCTGTTTGCTCCACGGGCGTTGCCTCGTCCACGATGAGCGGGCTGCGGTCCATGATGGCCTCCACCGGCCGTTTGGCATACAGGGCCGAGCCGAACTGCCCAGAGAGCTGCCGGTTGAGCTGGTATTCCATGACCAGGCCAATGGGCCGCTCTTCGTCCACAATCACGATGCTGGTCTGCTGGCGGGAGGACTCGAAGCACTGCTGGGCGTCGGGCACAAGCATCCCGCCTGGGCGCACCTGCGCGGCCTCCACCAGATTGCCGATGGGCATGAGGCAGGAGGTGTTGATCCGAGTCTGTTCTTGTTTAGCGCGGAGGTAGGTCGTGTCCAGGGACAAGGGAGGCTTGGGCGTTGCTGGCTTAGCCAGGTAGAAGCCCTGGCCATAATGCACGCCGATGTCGATGAGACAGGCGGCCTGGGCCTGGGACTCAATGCCCTCGGCGATGATCTTGGAGCCGATCTTGTCGGCAAAGGTGACGAAGGTTTCGATGAGCGCCCGCTTCACCGGGTCCTTGTCGATGCCCTGGATCAGGCTCATGTCGATCTTGATGAAATCCGGACGGATCTGGGCGATGGAGGTCAGCCCGGAATACCCCGCCCCGGCGTCGTCAATGGCCACGAGATAGCCCTGGCTGCGGTAGTGGTCGAGCGTGCGGTGGAACAGGGCAAACTCGGTGATGCTGTGCCGTTCGGTGATCTCAAAGACGATGTTTTCTGGCGTCAGGCCCACGGCTTCGAGGAGATCCAGGGTCTTGCCGTGGGTGAACTCCGGGTCGGCCATGGTCTTGGGGTGGATGTTCAGGAAGAGCTTCTGCCCAGGGGCTATGGGACCCAGGGTGTTGATGGCCTTTTCGCGGCACAGGCGCTCCAGGGCGAAGAGCTTGCCGCTCTGCTCGGCAAAGTCGAAGAGCATGGCCGGGGATTGGAAGGCCGTGCCCTCTGGGCCGCGCGCCAGGGCCTCCCAGGCCAGGATGGTGCCGGTGGTGAAGTCCGCGATGGGCTGGAACACCGCGCGCACGTCCCGGTTGTGCAAAATGGCGTTGAATTCCGTGGACAGGGAGAGCTGGCTCAAATCCAGGCGCATCTTGGCGCGCAGCCGGGCCTCGTTCACGGCCTGGAACAGCTGGGTCTCGCGGTCTTGGCCGTTTGATACGGCATGCCGCGCGCAGCCAAAGCCCAGGTCCAGCTCGCGCCCGGCCCAACGCAGCAGATGCGCGTTGGCCTCGCGCTGGGCCAGGAGCCGGATCTCGTAGGCCGTGTCGTGCTGAGTGCGCGGATCATCGCCCTGGCTGGGCCAGCCCAACAGGTATTCGCCGGGCTCAAGCGTCATGCAAAAGGGCACCACATGCAGGCGTTCGTTGACGGCCCGCTTGAGCACGGTGGTCAGCTGCGCCTCGACCTCCTGGGACAGGTCGTTGCCGTAAAGTTCGCGCAACAGGGGGAAGTCGCGCACGTTGATGAGCAGGATGTCGAAGTCCTGCCCGTTGCGCACGAGTTCGCGCAGCCGGTTTGTGCGCAGGTCAGGAGCGCCAGTGTCGGCTGCAGGCACATGCTTGCCATTGCGTAGCCGGTGCAGAACGGTTTTTATCATTTCGGACCTCGGGGTTCTGGCGGGGGCAGGGGGCCACTCGCTTACGTCCGCCTAGATAGCGTGATCCGGCGACCGTTGCGTGACGTTTCTGTGACAGCCTGGAAAGTATTAAGCACAGAGGAAGGGCGAGGGAGGCAAGCGCCTGCGCGCGTGTGATAGGCCGACATTTACGCCAGATTATGGAGGGCGTGAAAATTGTGCGAGGAGGGGCTGTAGACTGCACATCCCATTCGCAGACAACGGCCCTTGCTTCGCACTCAGTGGTCCACAGTCAGCGCATTGATTTGGAGGGCATGTTTGCTGGGCGATTCCACCCCCTTGTGACCCCAGTGTGACAGCATCGCAAAGGTTCCGAAACATTGCTGCGCGCGGCGGGCGCAAGGCGCGACTTGCCGGGGCAACTGTGGCAGTGCTTTATTGACCGGGAAGCTGCCCTGCGCATCACAGAGGCCGCCACGGCAGATTGAAAAGCTCGATAGACGCACGGAAGGGGAAAAGATGATCACCATTTACGGACCGGACGGCCTCGTTTCGGACATGGCACCCAGCACCTGCGAGGGCTGCTGGATCGAGCTCATTGAGCCCGCACCAGCGGACATCGCCATGGCATCCGCCTTAAGCGGGGTGGACGAGCAGCTCATCCACGAGGCCCTGGACCTGCACGAGCGTCCGCGCATCGAGCAGGACGACAGCACCACGCTCCTGGTCATCCGCGCCCCACACATGGAGGATGGCGCAGGCCAGGACCGCTATTCCACAGTGCCTCTGGGCATCCTGCTGGCGCGGACGAACATCGTCACCGTGTGCAAGCTCAAGGACGAGTCCCTGACCAAGCTCTTGCAAAACAGCAGGACCAGGGCCGAGGGGTTCCGCAGCGAGCGCTGCATCTGCAACATCAGCCGCAACGTGGCCATCCTGTTCCTGCACTACCTGAAGGACATCTCGACGAAGATCCGGGAGGTCGAGCATGAACTGGCGCAGTCGCTCAGCAACGACGACCTGAAGGTTCTGCTCAACCTGCAAAAATCCGTCACCTACTTCCACGCCGCGCTGAAGACCAACGACCTCATTCTGGACCGCATCAACAGAAAAGGCCTGTCTATCGGCAGCCAGACCAAGCTCGCCTTCACCGAGGACGAGGAGGACATCCTCGACGGGGCGCTCACGGACACGCGCCAGGGCATCTACATGTCGAAGATTTTTACCGAAGTCCTGAACTCCATCTCCAGCGTCTACTCGTCCATCATCTCCAACAGCGTCAACCAGATCATGAAGCTGCTCACGTCCTTCACCGTCATCCTGATGATCCCGACGCTCATCACCAGCATGTACGGCATGAACATCCCCCTGCCCATGCAGGAGCACGGCGACGCCTTTGCCGTGGTGGGGACCGTCTCGGCCCTCCTGGCGGCTGGTGCCATCCTGTTCATGAAGTTCAGGAAGATGTTGTAGTATGGCTACCCCCAGGTGGGGGGGGGCGACCACGCCCCCTCTTGTCCTGATCGGCCTACTCACCTATCATTACTCGTGGGTGGGCGCTAGGCGGAGACGCCACCACCGGGGGGCATTGAGCAAAAGCCAAGTACGATTTACCCGTTTTGCTCCGTTTAGGGTCATTTAGAGTCGGCCTGAGTGTCCCGTGCGTGTCCCGAATATATGTATACGCGACTTTATTAGTAACATAATCCACTTAAATTGAAATATTATACCTTGAAGCAAGGCCCACATACAAGGGGAATCATTCCCCCCGGCGGGGCCCGGGGCAGCGCCCCGGAAAAGGCACCGACGAAGGCGCCGGGAGCGGAGCCCCGGGCGGAACGCACAGCGAGGACGACCATGACGATTTCTGGGATCAGGACCATAGACCTGCGCGACATGTGTTGAGGGCTGGGCATGGAGGTCGGGTGGCACCTCCGTTTCAGCCGCGAGGATGAGCTGTTGTTTCTGGTTTTGTCGAAGCTTGCGCCCAATGTGGAGGACGCCGTGTTCATCGCCGGGGACTGGGTTTTGTCCTGGGAGCCGGTTTCGGGCGCGGCCCTGGGGGCGGAGCACAGCGGGGCGCGCGTCACGCGCAAGCGGCCCAGGGGGGTGAGCCATGGCTGAGTTGAGCGGAGCCGTCGTCGTTTTTGCGTGCAGCCACCGGGCCGGGGGCAATTCCGACGCCGCGGCGGAGCTGGTGGCGCGCGGTGTGCGCGAGGCCGGGGGGCAGGTCCGGGTGGTGGCGCTGCGCGACTATGCCGTGCTGGCCTGCCTGGCCTGCCGGGCCTGCGCCAAGGACAGGGATTCGGCCTGCGTGCTGCGGGAAAAGGATCAGGCTGAGGAGCTTTTCGCCATTCTTTTGTCCGCTCCGGCCGTGGTCTTTGTCTCGCCCATCTATTTCTACGCCCTGCCGTCCCTGTGCAAGACCTGGATCGACCGCTCCCAGCGCTTCTGGGAGGCCCGGCGCAAAGGCGACGCCTGGCTGCTGGAGCTGCCGGAGCGCCAGGCCTTCGCCTGTCTGGTGGCGGGCCAGGCCAGCGGGCAGAAGCTTTTCGAGGGCGCGCGCCTGACCCTCAGGTATTTTCTGGTGAATTTTGGCATCAGCCTGGCCGAGCCCGTGGGCCTGCGCGGCCTGGACGAGCGCGGAGACCTTTTGGCCGACCCCCTGGCCGTGGACCGGGCCCTGGCCCTGGGCCGCGAGGCCTGGGCCGCGGCCCAGGGGCGGCCGGCATGATCCGCCGGGGGCTGGAGGCCCTGGCGCGGCTGGGCCGGTCCTCGCCGCTGGCCGGGACCCTTTTGCTGTAGGAAGGGCGGTGTCCTGGCTGCGGCCGTGTGACCCGGCTTCTTCCCGGCCTGGAGTCCACCCTCTGTCCGGACTGCCGCGCGGCGCTCATTCCGCCGGAGGGCGCGGCCTGCCCGGGCTGCGGGCAGTGGCCCAAGCCGCCGCAGGCGCTGCCCGCGCTCTGCGCGGACTGCCTGGAGGCGCCGCGCCCCTGGGGGCGGCTGGTGGCCGGCGGGGCCTATGCGGGCTTTCTGCGCGACCTGATCCTGGCCTACAAGTTCGAGGCCCGGCTGGAGCTGGGCCGCCAGCTTCAGGAATGCCTGGCCAGCGCCTTCGAGCGCGGCGCGGCGAGCCTGCCGGAACTCGGGGCCTGCGAACTGGTGGTGCCCGTGCCCCTGCATCCCCGGCGCCTGGCCTGGCGCGGGTACAACCAGAGCCGGGAGCTGGCGCGTCTGCTGGCCCGGCGCCGGGGCCTGCCCATCCGGCAGGAGGCCTTGGCCCGGGTGCGCCGCACGGTGCCGCAGATGGAGCTGGACCGCGCAGAGCGGGCGGTGAACATCCGCGGGGCCTTTGCGGCCAGGGCGGACCTTTTGGCCGGGCGCACGGCCCTGCTGGTGGACGACATCATGACAACGGGCTCGACTTTGGAGGAGTGTGCGCGCATGATGCTGGCCGCCGGGGCCGCGCAGGTGCATGTGCTGGTGCTGGCCAGGGCCTGAGGAGCTGAAAATAATCGCCACGTGGCGCTTGACTTTCTCCTGGCCTTGAAGATAAGATATCTCCTCTTACGCGATGGAGGTATTCGCAATGTTCGCAATCATCGAGACCGGCGGTAAGCAGTACCGCGTGGAACAGGGACTCGAGTTCAAGGTGGAGCTGCTCCAGGCCGAGGCCGGAAGTGAGTTGGCCCTGGACAAGGTCCTTTTGGTGTCCGACAACGGAACGACCAAGATCGGCACTCCCTACCTGGACGGCGCCAAGGTGTCCTGTGAGGTTTTGGGCCATGGCCGCGGCGAGAAGATCTTCATCTTCCACAAGAAGCGCCGCAACGACTATCACAAGAAGACCGGACACCGTCAGGACTACACCAGCCTGAAGGTCAAAACCATCCAGGCTTAGACCGTCAAGGAGATCTGATATGGCTCACAAGAAAGCGGGCGGCAGCTCCAGAAACGGCCGCGACAGCGCCGGGCAACGCCGGGGCGTCAAGCGTTACGGTGGTCAGCAGGTTCTGGCCGGCAACATCCTCGTGCGCCAGGTGGGCACCTCGATCCACCCCGGCAAGAACGTTGGCGTGGGCAAGGACTGGACTCTGTTCGCCCTGGTGGACGGAGAGGTCAAGTACGAGAAGTACACGCGCAACAAGAAGGTCAAGACCCGGGTGCACATTCTGCCCGTGAGCGCCTAGGCCCAAGGTTTCAGCACTTAGTCCTTTAGATCCGAACGGCGGGCAGGAGCAGCAGCATGCGGCTCCTGCCCGTTTTTGTTCGGCCCAGGCGGTTACCAGCCCATGCGATTCGTAGACGAAGCGACCATCATCGTGCGTTCCGGCAAGGGCGGCAGCGGCAGCGCCTCGCTCAAGCGCGCCAAGAACCTGCCCAAGGGCGGCCCGGACGGCGGCGACGGCGGCAAGGGCGGGGATGTCATCTTCCGCGCCAGCACGCGCCTGCTGACCCTCTACGACTTCCGCGTGCGCAGCATGTTCGAGGCCGAGAACGGCGTGAACGGCAAGGGCCAGGACAAATACGGCCGGGGCGGCGAGGATCTGGTCATCGAGGTGCCTGTGGGCACCATGCTGCTGGAGGAGGACGGCGAGGGCGGCGAGCCGGCCCTGTTGGTCGACTTGAGCCGCGCGGACCAGGAGTTCGTGGCCTGCCCGGGCGGCATCGGCGGCCGCGGCAACCTGCATTTCAAGACCTCCACCAACCGCGCGCCCAAGCATGCCGAGCCCGGCCGGCCCGGCATGGAGAAGCGCCTGCACCTCAAGCTCAAGGTCATGGCCGACGCCGGGCTGCTGGGCCTGCCCAACGCCGGCAAGTCCACCTTCCTCTCCGGCGTGTCCGCCGCGCGGCCCAAGATCGCGGCCTATCCCTTCACCACCCTGGTGCCCAACCTGGGCGTGGTGGAGGACGCAGGCGGCCGCCGCCTGGTCATCGCCGACATCCCCGGCCTCATCGAGGGCGCCAGCCAGGGCCTGGGTCTGGGCTACCAGTTCCTGAAGCATGTGGAGCGCACGCGCTTCCTCGTGCACATCCTCTCCGGCGAGGACGCCGACCCGGAGAACCCCGAGGCCGGCTACGCCATGCTCAACGAGGAACTGCGGGTCTTTGACGCCGAGTTGGCCGCCAAGCCGCAGATCCGCGTCATCAACAAGATCGACATCCTGGATGCCGCCCGCCTGGAGGCCCTGCGCGCCAACGCGCCGGCCGACGTCCTCTTCGTGTCGGCCCTCACCGGCGAGGGGCTGCCGGAGCTTTTGGCCGAGATGTGGCGCCGCTATGAGGCCATGAGCCCCCCTGAGCCTGAGGCGGCCGACGTGGGCGCCGAGCAACACCCGGCGGAGGAAGACGAGGCATGAGCGCAGAGGCCGAAGGCCGGGACGCTGGCGCCCTGCGCCGCGAGATACTGGGGCGCGCCAGGTGCGTGGTGGTCAAGGTGGGCAGCGCCGTGTTGACCTCGGACAAGGGCCTGGAGGCCCAGGCCGTGGGGACGCTGGTGGACCAGATCTCGGCCCTGCACGACCGGGGCCTGGATGTGGTGCTGGTGAGCTCCGGGGCCGTGGCCGCCGGGCGCACGCGCATCCGCCAGAGCGTGGCGGGCGCGGAGAACATCGATTTCGCCGAGCTGCCCTCGCGCCAGGCCGCCTCGAGCATCGGCCAGAGCCGGCTCATGCACTCCTACGACGAGGCCTTCGGCCGCTTCGGCAAGACCGTGGCCCAGGTCCTGCTGACCCGCGAGGACCTGAAGAGCCGGGCCCGTTTCCGCAACGCCCGCAACACCATCCGCCGGCTGCTGGACTGGGGCGTCATCCCCATCGTCAACGAGAACGACACCGTGGCCGTGGCCGAACTCAAGTTCGGCGACAACGACACCCTGGCCAGCCTCATGGTGGACCTGGTGGGCGCGGATCTGTTCGTGAACCTGACCTCCGCCGACGGGGTCTTTGACAGGAACCCGGACAGGCATCCCGGCGCCGCCTGTGTGCCCATGATCACGGACATCGAGAATCTGGACATCGAGGCCATGTGCGACGGCAAGACGAGCGTGGGCTCCGGCGGCATGTACTCCAAGCTCCGGGCCGCGCGCCGCGCCGCCCAGCTCGGCGTGCCCACGCTCATCGTCTCCGGCAAGGGCCGGCTGGCGCTGGAGCGCATTTTTTCCGGAGAGGTGCTGGGCACCCTGGTGCTGCCCTGCGCGCGCCTGGTCTCGCACCGCAAGTTCTGGCTGGCCTACCACGAGGACCCGGCGGGCACGGTGAGCGTGGACGCCGGTGCGGCCAAGGCCCTGCGCGAATGCGGCAAGAGCCTTCTGCCCGCGGGCATCCGCCGGGTGGAGGGGAGCTTTGAGCGCGGCGCTCTGGTGCGCATCGTGGACCTTGACGGCCGCCACGTGGGCGTGGGCCAGTCCAACTATTCCGGCGAGGAGCTGAAGCTGGTCATGGGCCGCAGGAGTTCGGAGCTGGCCTCGGTGCTCGGCCAGGCCCCGCACCCCGAGGCCGTGCACCGCGACAACCTGCTGCTGGACGCCGCGCTGTAGCCGCGCATCCCCGCCTCACAAATGAAGCGGGCCGCCTTCCTGCAAAGGGAGGGCGGCCCGTTTTCGTTGCGGCGGGTTGGGCCTAATACATGGGGTACACCCCGCCCACGGCGGCGCGCACATGGTTGCTGGCCTGCAGGCCCGGCAGCACGCGGTCGCGCACGAAGCGGGCGATGAGCTCGCAGCCCTTGGCGTTGGGGTGGCCGTCGCGGGAGTCCTGGGGGTAGATGCGGCCGCCCACGAAATGCCGCAGGTAGCCGGAAAGGTCGAAGCAGGGCAGGTCCAGGTCCGCGCAGGCCGAGCGCAGCTCGCCCAGCATGGTGGCCTCGGCCAGGCCCAGGCGCTCCAGGGCCTGGCGGTCGCGCACCTCGGCCTCGTCCAGACGCGTGGACACGAGGTATTCGCGGGTGGGGATGAGCATGATGCCCAGGCTGAAGCCGTAGTTCAGGGACAGGTCGCGCAGGTGCCCGAGGACCTTGCGCGTGATCATGAGCCCGGCGGCGATGGCCGGGTGGCTCAGGTCCTGCACGGCGAGGCGGAACTGGTCCGTGAGGTAGAAGCGGCTGGCCTCGATGGTGCAGGGGGCCACGTCGGGCTCGCCGCGCTGGCCCAGCTCGGCCAGGATCTCGTCATGGCCCAGGTCCGGGCGCTCGGCCGTGAGCCTGGCCACGGCGCGGTCGGCGCGGTCCTTGGCCGAGAGGTCGGCCAGGGGCAGCCCGGCCCAGTCCGGGTTCCAGAAGCTCTTGGCCAGGGGCGAGGTGCTGGCGCGGGCGCATTGGAAGGCCTCGGCGATGTCGTTGCCGGTGTAGAGGCTGACGATGATCCGGCGCGGGGACAGGGACAAGAGCTCCTCCACGGCCAGGGCGTACTGCACGCTGCCCCAGCCCTCCACCCCGGCGTTGTACACCGGCTGGTCGGACTCGACCTGGAGGCGGAAGGGCCAGCACTGCTCGGCCCGCACGCAGGCCCCATAGACCTGGGAATCGCCGATGACCACCAGTTCGGCCCGGGAGGGCACTTCGCGGTTGCGCATGCCCAGGGCGTCGTGCTCCGGGTGCTCCGGGCTGCCGCGCATGAGAAAGGCCGGGTCGTGTATGTTTCGCGGGATGTCCTGAGGAGCCTGGCCGCAGGCGGCCTTGCTCAGGAAGCCCTGGAGCAGTTCGAGTTGGCGGAGTTTTGTCAGAACCTGTGCGCGCATGAGACCCCCTGAGCAATGACGTGGAGCGGGCAATTTCTTCCCGCGCCAGGGACTGTGCAAGGGATGTGCCGGATTTCGGCCTGTTCGGGGCGCAGGGGTTTTAAACCCGCCAAGGCACCGGCAGGGCATCCAAAATAGCCGCCTGTTGTCGAAAACAGAGTCCGCGCGAGCCCGTTCAAAAAGTTCTAAACCGACTCTAGAGAATATTGTGAGCGCCCTTGCACAGAAATTTCACGGTTCTGTGGAAAAGAAATAATATTTGCTAAATTTCGCCCCTGAACGTCGAAATCAGCCGATATCAGGAGGTGGTGCGTCCGGCTCGGCTTTGGCCGTCTGTACAAAAACGGGCCGGAGGAGTATGGTTCCGGGCAATGGCTCCGGGTCCTTCCGGGGCCGGCCGTCCGGGCCCGGGAGGGCTTCGGGTCCGCCGCGGCACGACGCGGGCACAGGGAGAACAGCGCAACGTGAATTCGGATTTGGCCTGGAAACACCTGCGGGGCATGACCCCCTTGAGCCTTTGCGACTGGCCCGGTCGGCCCTGCTGCGTGGTCTTTCTGGGCGGCTGCAACCTGCGCTGCCCCACCTGCCACAACGCCTCCCTGGCCTGGGACATGGAGTCCCAGCCCCTGCTGCCCCAGGCCCGGCTGCGCAGTTTTCTGGCCAGCCGCGCGCGCTGGCTGTCCGGGGTCACGGTGAGCGGCGGCGAGCCCACCACCGTGCCCGGCATCGGCATGATCCTGCACGAGATCGCGGCCTCGGGCCTGCCCGTCAAGCTCGACACCAACGGCATGCTGCCCGAAGTGGCCGAGGCCCTGCTGGCCGAGGGGCTGGTGGAGGTCTTTTCCGTGGACGTCAAGGGTCCCCCGGCCCTGTATCCGGAGCTCTCCGGCGGGGCCGTGAGCGAACTCGACGCCCGCAGGAACCTCTCGCGCATCTTCGCCCTGGCCGAGAACCGGCCCGGGGCCTTCAATTTCCGCACCACCCTGGTGCCCCGGCTTTCGCAAACCGACCTTGAGACCGTGCGCGGCATGCTGCCCGCCGGATTCACCCTGGCCACGCAGGACTATCAGCCCCCAAGGAGGCCCCATGCCCTCGCAGATACTGAAGCGCGACGGACGGCTGGAAACCTGGTCCAATGACCGCATCGCCCAGGCCATCTTCAAGGCCCTCTCCGCCAGCGGCATAAAGGACCCGCTCCTTGGCCGCCGCCTGGCGCTGAAGGTCGAGGCCAAGCTCAAGGATGTGGACATCCCGGAGCAGGAGCATGTGCAGGACATGGTGGAGCTGGTGCTCATGGAGATGCGCCAGTTCGCGGTGGCGCGCAAGTACATCCTCTACCGCGAGAAGCGCAGGGCCCTGCGCAACCAGCGCGAGGCCTTCCTCGACATCACCGAGACCATCGACGAATACCTGGCCAAGAGCGACTGGCGCGTGGCCGAAAACGCCAACATGAGCCACAGCTTCCAGGGGCTCATGCTGCACCTCTCGGGCACGGTGCAGGCCCGGTACGCCCTGGAGAAATACCCGGAGGAGGTGCGCCTGGCCCACGAGCACGGCTACTTCCACATCCACGACCTGTCCTTCGGCCTGGCCGGGTACTGCGCGGGCTGGAGTCTGCGCGACCTCCTGCTGGAGGGCTTCAACCTGGAGGGCCGCTCCAGCGCCGGCCCGGCCCGGCATTTCGACTCCGCCCTGGGCCAGATGGTGAACTTCCTGGGCACCCTGCAGAACGAATGGGCCGGGGCCCAGGCCTTCAACAACGTGGACACGTACCTGGCGCCCTTCATCCGCCACGACGGCCTCTCCTACAAGAAGGTGCGCCAGGCGGTGCAGAAGTTCGTCTTCAACCTGAACACCACCTCGCGCTGGGGCGGGCAGAGCCCCTTCACCAACCTGACCTTCGACCTGACCCCGCCCAAGCACATCGCCCCGGAGGCCGTGATCATCGGCGGCAAGCTCATGGACCAGACCTACGGCGAGTTCGCGCCGGAGATGGAGATGTTCAACCGGGCCTTCCTGGAGGTCATGCTCGACGGGGACTACGCCGGGCAGATCTTCTCGTTTCCCATCCCCACCTACAACGTCACCGAGGACTTCCCCTGGGAGACGGAGATCGGCGAGCTCCTGCTCAGGCTCACGGCCAAGTACGGCGCGCCGTACTTCCAGAACTTCATCAACTCCGACCTCTCGCCCGAGGACGTGCGCAGCATGTGCTGCCGCCTGCAGATGGACCTGCGCCAGCTGCGCAACAAGGTCGGCGGGCTCTTCGGCGCGGGCGACCTCACCGGCTCCATCGGCGTGGTCACCCTCAACCTGCCCAAGCTGGCCTACCTCTCCCAGGGCGAGGACGAGTTCCTGGGCCTGGTGGAGGAGTACGCCACCCTGGCCAAGGACTGCCTGGAGTTCAAGCGCAAGCTCATCACCGACAACCTGGAGCGCGGCATGTTCCCCTGGACCAAGCGCTACCTGAAGAACGGCTTCCGCGGCCATTTCTCCACCATCGGCCTCCTGGGCGGGCACGAGGCCTGCCTGAACCTCATCGGCAAGGGCATCGAGACCGAGAACGGCATGCGCCTCATGCGCCGCGTGCTCAACCGCCTGCGCGACATCACCTCCCGCTTCCAGGAGGAGACCGGCACCCTGTACAACCTGGAGGCCACCCCGGCCGAGGGCACCAGCTACCGCCTGGCCAAGATCGACCGCAACCTCTACGCCGACATCATCACCAGCGGCAACGGCACGCCGTACTACACCAACTCCACCTGCCTGCCCGTGGGCCACTCCGAGGACGTGGTGGCCTGCCTGGAGCACCAGGACCAGCTCCAGCCCCTGTACACCGGGGGCACGGTGTTCCACACCTTCCTGGGCGAGAGCGTGGCCGACCTGGCGAGCCTGCGCGAGTTCATCATCAAGAGCTTCCGCAACACCAAGCTGCCGTTCTTGTCCATCACGCCGACCTTCTCGGTGTGCAAGGGCCACGGCTACATCCACGGCGAGCACGAGGCCTGCCCCACCTGCGGCGAGGCCACCGAGGTCTACACGCGCATCGTGGGCTACTACCGCCCGGTGTCGCGCTGGAACAAGGGCAAGCAGGCCGAGTACGTGGACCGCAAGGTCTATTCCGGGGTCTGCGGCTGCGACAGGTAGGCCCCGGCGGGGCTGTGCGGAAGGGCAAGGGACCGCCGGGGCGCACTGCTCCGGCGGTTTTTTTCGTGCGCGCAGCCGGCGGCGCAGGACTTGCGGACAAATTTCCGCCCCCGCGTTGACAGAAGGCCAGAAGCATGGGACATTTTGCGCACTTCCGGCCGTGCTGGGCCGGAGCGCGTCTGCACGCTTACGGCCTGTCCACCACTTACGCCAGGAGAGCCGCCGCATGGGCAAGGTGCGCATAACCGCCGTGGTTCTGGCCGTCATGGCCACGCTGGCCTGCTCCAGGGAGCCTGATCCCATCAGGATCGGCGCGATCTTCTCCGTCACCGGTCCGGCCGGCTACCTTGGCGAGCCGGAGAAGAACACCCTGCTCATGCTCCAGGAGGAGATCAACGCCAAGGGCGGGGTGGATGGCCGCAGGATCGAGGTGGTGGTCTACGACGACGCCTCCGACGTGACCAAGTGCATCCAGGCCGCCATACGGCTCATCGAGGAGGACCACGTCAGCGTGGTCATGGGCCCCAGCACCTCCGGCAACACCCTGGCCATCCGCCAGCTCTTCGGGCCGGCCAAAATCCCCCTGGTCTCCTGCGCCGCGTCGGAAAAGATCGTCAGGCCCGTGGACCCCTGGGTCTTCAGCACCGCCCAGCTGGACCGCCACGCCGCGGGCAGGATCCTCGCGGATGCCCGGCGCAAGGGCTATGCCAGGCTGGCCATCCTGACCATGACCGACGGCTTCGGCCAGTCCGGCCGCGACGTGCTGCGCGAGCTCATGCGGGCCCAGGGCCTGACCCTGGCGGCCAACGAGACCTTCGGCCCCAGCGACACGGACGTCTCCGCGCAGCTGGCCAGAATCAGGGACGCCCGGCCCGACGCCATCATCTGCTGGGGCACCAGCCCCGGGGCCGCAGTGGCGGCCCGCGACCACTTGCGGCTGGGCCTGACCGTTCCCCTGTACATGAGCCACGCCGTGGCCTCAGAGGCGTTCCTCAAGCTCGCGGGCCAGGCCGCCGAGGGAGTCATCCTGCCTGCCGGCCGTCTGGTGGCCGTGAGCCAGGTGCCTGACGGCCATTCCCGGAAGGCGCTGTTGACCAGGTACGTGGAGCAGTACCGGGCGAAGTACGGCCAGCCGCCCTCCATGTTCGGCGGCTTCGCCTACGACGCCTTCATGCTGGTGGTGACCGCCGCGCATGCCGGAAACTCCCCGAAGCCGCAGGACATCCGCGACAACCTGGAGCGCATTAGGGGCCTGGCCGGGACCGCGGGCATCTTCAACCTGAGCCCCGCCGACCACAACGGCCTGGACCAGAACGCCTTCCTGCTGGTGACCGTCGAAAAGGGCGGGTGGAAGGTTTTGCACTAGGCTTCCGGTAAATGTGCGGGGCCACGGGTGGGGGAGGGCCTCTGGGCGCGTCTCCGAAGGCCTTGCCGCCAGTGCGCCAGGAATCCGGGCCGGGCCTGGGCCGTTTGTCCGGGCAACGCATTGACAGAATGCGGGAATTGTGGAAATGAGCACTCACTTCAGGGCACCGTGAGGCACGGTGCGGGTGAGTACTCATTCAGACCCCAACACCAGGAGAGGGATCCCCATGAGAATGGCGCGCGTGGCCGCAATTGTTCTGGCACTGCTCACGATTATGGGCTGCTCCAAGGAGTCCGACACCATCAAGATCGGCGCGGTGCTCTCCGTCACCGGGCCGGCCTCCTTCCTGGGCGAACCCGAGAAGAACACCCTGCTCATGCTCCAGGACGAGCTCAACGCCGCCGGCGGCGTGGACGGGCGCAAGGTCCAGGTCATCGTCTACGACGACGAGTCCGACGTGAACAAGTGCGTCATGGCCGCCAAGAAGCTCATCGAGCAGGATAAGGTGGCCGTGGTCCTCGGGCCCAGCATCTCCGGCAACACCCTGGCCATCGCCAAGTTCTTCGCCCCGGCCAAGATTCCGCTCATCTCCTGCGCCGCTGCGGAAAAGATCGTCAAGCCCGTGGACCCCTGGGTCTTCAACACCCCGCAGCTGGACCGCCACGCCGTGGGCAAGATCCTGGCCGACGCCAAGAAGAAGGGCTTCGCCAAGCTGGCCATCCTCACGGTGAGTGACGGCTTCGGCCAGGCCGGCCGCGCAGTGCTGCAGGAGCTCATCCCGGCCCAGGGCCTGACCCTGGTGGCCGACGAGGTCTTCGGCCCCAAGGACACGGACATGTCCGCCCAGCTGACCAAGATCAAGGGCGCCGCGCCCGACGCCATCATCTGCTGGGGCACCAACCCCGGCCCGGCCGTGGTGGCCAGGAACCGCACCCAGCTGGGCATCACCACCCCGCTGTACATGAGCCACGGCGTGGCCTCCAAGAAGTTCATCGAGCTGGCCGGCGAGGCCGCCGAAGGCATCGTGCTGCCCGCGGGCCGCATCGTGGCCGTGGCCCAGGTGCCCGACGGCCATCCCCAGAAGGCCCTGTTGACCAAGTACGTGGCCGACTACGCCAAGAAGTACGGCAACCCGCCTTCCCCCTTCGGCGGCCACGCCTATGACGCCTTCACCCTCGCGATCAACGCCATCAAGGCGGGCAAGTCCGCCAAGCCCCAGGACATCCGTGACAACCTGGAAAAGATCGCCGGCATGGCCGGAACCGCCGGCGTCTACACCATGACACCGGAAAACCACAACGGCCTGGACGAGAGCGCCTTCCTTGTGGTGACCATCGAAAAGGGCGAATGGAAGGTCGTCGACTAGTCGAAGACCGTGATATAGTGAACAAGACATATGCGGCGCGGCTGTCCGTATTCGCGCATTGACAGCCCGCGACAAGTGTGGATATGAGCATTTACTCTGAGACACTGCGTGGTGCAGTGCGGGTAAATGCTCATTCACTTTCAACATTTGGCGAGGCATTTCCATGAGGATGGCGCGCGTAGTCCTAATCGTCCTGGCTCTCTCCGCTGTTCTGGGCTGCTCCAAGGAGTCCGACACCATCAAGATCGGTGCGGTGCTCTCCGTCACCGGGCCGGCCTCCTTCCTGGGCGAACCCGAGAAGAACACCCTGCTCATGCTCCAGGACGAGATCAACGCCGCGGGCGGCGTGGAGGGGCGCAAGCTGGAGATCATCATCTATGATGACGAGACCGACGTGAACAAGTGCGTCATGGCCACCAAGAAGCTCATCGAGCAGGACCGCGTGGTCGCGGTCTTCGGGCCCAGCACCTCCGGCAACACCCTGGCCGTCGTCAAGTTCTTCGCCCCGGCCAAGATTCCGCTCATCTCCTGCGCCTCGGCCGAAAAGATCGTCAAGCCCGTGGACCCCTGGGTCTTCAACACCCCGTCCCTGGACCGCCACGCCGCGGGCAAGATCCTGGCCGACGCCAAGAAGAAGGGCTACGCCAAGCTGGCCATCCTCACGGTGAGCGACGGCTTCGGCCAGGCCGGACGCGGCGTGCTGCAGGAGCTCATCCCGGCCCAGGGCCTGACCCTGGTGGCCGACGAGGTCTTCGGCCCCAAGGACACGGACATGTCCGCCCAGCTGACCAAGATCAAGGGCGCCGCACCCGACGCCATCATCTGCTGGGGCACCAACCCCGGCCCGGCCGTGGTGGCCAGGAACCGCGTCCAGCTGGGCATGACCACCCCGCTGTACATGAGCCACGGCGTGGCCTCCAAGAAGTTCATCGAGCTGGCCGGCGAGGCCGCCGAGGGCCTGGTGCTGCCCGCGGGCCGTCTGCTGGCCGTGGGGCAGGTGCCCGAAGGCCATCCCCAGAAGGCCCTGCTGACCAAGTACGTGGCCGACTACACCAAGAAGTTCGGCGCCGCGCCCGCCACCTTCGGCGGCCACACCTACGACGCCTTGATGCTGACCATCGGCGCGGTGAAGGCGGGCAAGTCCGCCAAGCCCCAGGACATCCGGGACAACCTGGAGAAGACCAAGGACATGGCGGGCGCCGGCGGCGTCTACACCATGAGCCCGGAAAACCACAACGGCCTGGACGAGAGCGCCTTCTTCATGGTGACCATCGAGAAGGGCGAGTGGAAGGTCGTCGACTAGTCTGAGAGCAAACGTCCAACACGGTCGGCGGGCCTTCGGGTCCGCCGGCCGTGTTGCCTCTGGAAGCGCATGGATCCTGCAAGCCTGCTGCAATACCTCATCACGGGCCTGACCGTGGGCGCCACCTACGGCCTCACGGCCTTGGGCTTCACCATCATCTTCAACACCACCGGCATCCTCAACTTCGCCCAGGGCGAGTTCGTGATGCTGGGCGGCATGATGAGCGTGTTCTTCATGCGCGCGCTCGGCCTGCCGGAGCCGGCGGCCATCGCCCTGGCCGTGGCCGGGACGACCCTGCTGGGCGCCGTGGTGGAGCGCCTGGCCATCCGCCCCGTGCGCGACTGCCCGGCCATCAACCTGGTCATCATCACCATCGGGGTCAGCATCCTCATCCGGGGCGCGGCCATGCTCATCTGGGGCAAGGACACCTTCGCCCTGCCGCCGTTTTCCGGCAGCGCGCCCATCCCCTTCTTCGGCGCGGCCCTCATGCCCCAGAGCCTCTGGGTGCTGGCCATCAGCCTGCTGATCCTGGTGGGGCTCAAGCTGTTCTTCTCGCGCAGCATCCACGGCAAGGCCATGCTGGCCTGCTCCTTCGACCCCAAGGCCGCGGCCCTGGTGGGCATCGGGGTCGACCGCATGGTGCTGCTCTCCTTCATGATCTCGGCCCTGGTGGGGGCTGTGGGCGGGGCCATCCTGGCGCCCATCACCCTGACCTCCTTTGACGTGGGCGTGCTGCTGGGGCTCAAGGGCTTTGCCGCCTGCATCCTGGGCGGCCTGGGCAACCCCTTTGGCGCGGCCGCCGGCGGGCTCATCCTGGGCGTGCTGGAGTCCATGGGCGCTGGCCTGGTGTCCTCGGCCTACAAGGACGCCCTGGCCTTCGTCATCTTGCTGGTTCTTTTGTTCGTGCGGCCCTCCGGGCTCTTCGGGCAGAAGAACGTGAAGCGGGTGTAGCATGGGCTACCGCAGGGACATGCGCTGGCTGGCGGGCCTCATGGCCGTGCTGCTGCTGGCCCCGCCGCTCATGGGCAACAACTACTACCTCACGGTGCTGACCATGTGCTGCCTGCACGCCATGTCCGCCGTGGGCCTGAGCCTCCTGGTGGGCCACGCCGGGCAGATCTCCCTGGGCCACGCGGGGTTCTACGGCCTGGCGGCCTACACCACGGCCGTGCTCTCGGCCACCCTGGGCGCGCCCGTGGGGCTCAGCATGGTCGCCGGCGTGGGCCTGACCTCCGGCGTGGCGGCCCTGGTGGGCCTGCCCGCCCTCAAGCTCAAGGGGCACTATCTGGCCATGGCCACCCTGGGCTTCGGCATCATCCTGTCCATCCTGTTCACGGAGACCGTCGGGGTCACCGGCGGCCCCTCGGGCTTCACGGGCATCCCGCGCCTGAACCTCTTCGGCGTGGAGTTCACAAGCGACGTGTCCGTGTACTACCTGATCATCGCCCTTCTCGGCCTGGTGGTCTGGCTGTCCTTCAACATCCTGCACTCCCGCGTGGGCCGCGCCCTGCGCGCCCTGCACACCTCGGAAAAGGCCGCCCAGGCCATGGGCATCGACATCGCCCGCTACAAGCTCTTCATCTTCGTGGTCTCGGCGTCCTTCGCCGGCCTGGCCGGGGTGCTCTACGCCCACTACCTGACCTTCATCGCCCCGGGCTCCTTCGGCTTCCTGTTCTCCGTGGAGCTCATCGTCATGGTCGTGCTGGGCGGCATGACGAGCATCCCCGGCTCCATCGTGGGCGCGTTTTTCCTCACCCTGCTGCCGGAGTTCCTGCGGGCCTTCGAGAACATCGAAATCCTGCTCTTCGGAGCCATTCTGGTCTTGTGCATGATGTACCTGCCCGACGGCCTGGCCGGGGGCTTCAGCCGCCTGTGGCGGCTGCTGCTGGCCTACCTGGCCGTGGGCCGCCGGCGCGGCAAGACAGCTGGAGGGGACGATGGCTGAGCCCGTGCTGCTTTGCGAGGACGTGGGCGTGCGCTTCGGCGGGCTGCAGGCCCTCGCCGGCGTGGACCTTGCCGCCGCGCAGGGCGAGATCACCGCCGTCATCGGCCCCAATGGCGCGGGCAAGACCACCCTCATCAACGCCATCTCCGGCATGGTCCCGGCGGAGCGCGGCTCCTTCCGCCTGGGGGGGGTGGACATCACCCGGGCCCCCGCCCATGAGCGCAGCCGCCTGGGCCTGGTGCGCACCTTCCAGAACCTGGAGATATTCTCCAACATGACGGTGCTGGAGAACGTCATGACCGGCTGCCACGCGCGGCTGGGCGTGGCGGCCTGGCAAAGCCTGCTGCACACCCGCGCCTCCGAGGCCATGGAGAGGACCATCCGCAACGAGGCCCTGGAGGTGCTCGATTTCGTGGGCCTCTTCGAGCTGGCCAAGTACCAGGCCAAGGATCTGCCCTTCGGCAAGCAGCGCCTGCTGGAGCTGGCCCGGGCCCTGGCGGCCGGTCCCCGGCTGCTGCTCCTCGACGAGCCCGCCGCCGGCCTGCACATGTCCGAGACCCAGATCCTGGCCGACCTCATCCTGCGCGCGCGGGAGCATTTCCGCCTGTCCATCGTGCTGGTGGAGCACGACATGGACCTGGTCATGCGCATCAGCGACCAGGTGCTGGTGCTCTGCTTCGGCCAGACCATCTGCCGGGGCACCCCGGCGCAGGTCCAGCGCGACCCCCACGTGATCAGCGCCTACCTGGGCGACGACGAGGACGAATAGATGGGGACTGAAACGGCCTCCGCGCCGCTGCTCGACATCTCCGGCCTGGACGTGTTCTACGGCAAGATCCACGCCCTGCGCTCCGTCAGCCTCTGCGTGCGCCAGGGCGAGATCGTCTCGCTCATCGGCGGCAACGGCGCGGGCAAGACCACGCTCCTGTGCACCATCTCCGGGCTCATCCGCGCCAGCGCCGGGACGATAGCCTTCGCCGGCGAGGACATGGCGCGCCGCGCGCCCGAGCGCATCGTGCAGGACGGCTGCTCCCACGTGCCCGAGGGCCGGCTGGTCTTCAGCCCGCTCTCCGTGGAGGACAACCTGCGCCTGGGCGCCTATTCCCGGGGGGCCGACGGCCGCGAGGCCGTGGCCGAGGATCTGGACCGGATCCTGGAGATGTTCCCCGTGCTGCGCGAGCGCAGGCGGCAGGCCGCGGGCACCCTCTCCGGTGGGGAGCAGCAGATGCTCTCCATTGGCCGGGCGCTCATGGCGCGGCCCCGGCTGCTGCTGCTGGACGAGCCGGGCATGGGCCTGGCCCCTCTGGTGACGCGGGAGATCTTCCGGCACATCGTGACCCTGCGCGACCGCCTGGGCCTGACCGTGCTTCTGGTGGAGCAGAACGCCCGGCGCGCGCTGAAGATCGCCGACCGGGGCTATGTGCTGGAGACCGGTAGGGTGACCCTTGAGGGCCCGAGCCGCGAGCTTTTGGCCAACCGGGACGTGCAGCGCGCCTATCTGGGCCACGACATCGAGACCTAGGGCCAGGGGGGGGCGGCCCGCCGCCCGGCTTTGGAAGAGAGGAAAAAGGCGGCGTCCCGGAAGCGGGACGCCGCCTTTTCGCGCGTCTAGGCCAGGGCGGCCACCACGCGGATCTCCACCTGGGCCTCGCGCGGGAGCGCGGCCACGCCTATGGCGGCGCGGGCGGGCTTGTGGCTGGTGAAATAGCTGCCGTATATCTCGTTGAACTGGCCGAAGCGGCCCATGTCGAGGAGGTACACGTCCACGGAGAGCACGCGCTCGAGGCTCGACCCGGCGGCCTCGACCACGGCGCGCACGTTGTCCAGGGCCTGGGCGGCCTGGGCGGCAAAGTCCTCGGGGATGATCCCCGTGGCCGGGACGATGCCCAGCTGGCCGCTCACAAAGGCCAGGCCGCCATGGCACACGGCCTGGGAATAGGGGCCGATGGCGGCCGGGGCGGCCGGGGTCTGGACGGTCTTCGGTTCCTGAGACATGCAAACTCCTTGGTTAGGGTGCCGGGGCGCGCGCCACATCGGACCAGAGCAGGCGGTCGGCCAGCTGCGGAGCCAGGCGCGCTGTGCATTTGACGAGCAGGGCCGTGGCCAAAAGCGCGAAGACGAGCCTGGCCCAGAGGATGCCCGAGAGCTGCGCCCCGAGCATGGCCATGAGCAGGGTGTCCTCGATGAGGCTGTGGCACAGGCCCATGAGGGTCAGGGAGAAGAACACGTCGCGCTTGTCCACGCGGCCGCTTTTGGCCTCGAGGATGATGAGTCCGGCGCCGTAGGTCACGCCCAGGGTCAGTCCGGCCACGGTGAGGCTGGACGCCGCCGGGCCGATGCCGATGAGCGAGAGCACGGGCCGGAGCAGGCGGTTCAGGAGGCCGATGGCCCCCACGGCGCTGAGCAGGCGCATGAGGGCCATGAGCGCGGTGATGATGAGGGCGATGGAGCCGAGCTTTTTGGCCTCGCCCAGGGCCCAGAGCCAGAGGGTGGGATCCGGGCCGGACTCGGGCCGGCTGAAGAGCACCACGGCCGGGTCCTGCAGCAGGCCCAGGGACGAATAGGCGGCATTGAGGAGCATGCCCAGCATGAGCGCGCCCAGGAACCGCGCCAGGAGCTGGAACCTGAGCCGCGCCCCGGACCTGCGGGCGATGCCGAGCTCCACGGGCATGTTGTGGGCCACCAGGAGCAGCGTGGCCAGCACCGTCACCTGGGCCTGGGTCAGGGCCGAGGTGTCCAGGCTCAGGAAGACGATGATGCCGCTGTAGATGGTGTTCAGCAGTGCCGCGGCCCAGACCAGGCCCATCTCCGGCGGCAGCCCGCACAGGGCCATGAGGGGCTTGAGCGGCCAGGCCAGGTAGGGCACGGCGCCCAGCTCCTGCAACACCTTCACGCCGATGACCACGGGGATCATGATGGCGAAGAGCTCCCGGCAGACGCGGGCGCTCTGGGCCAGCACCTCCCAGAGGGCGCGCAGCAGGGCTGCGGCCAGGCGCGCGGGGCTCATGTCGAAGCGGGTACTGTCGGGCATGCGCCGCGACCCTATGCGTTTTGCCCGCGAAAGGGAAGCGCCGGGCCGGGGTGGGGGCATGGGCGCCAGGGCGCAATGCCCAGGGCGCGGCCCTCCACCTTGAGGCGGAGCAGCCTCAAGGGGGGCAGCTCGGGGGAGGGCAGGAGGGGCTGCGCGCCCTAGAGGAACAGGCGCGCGGTCTGGAACACGGCCACGGCGGCCACGTACGCCAGGGAGGTGTTGAAGACCAGGGCGAAGGCGGCCCATTTCCAGCTGGACTCCCGGGCCATGGTCACGATGGTCACGGAGCAGGGCGCGTAGAGGATGACGAAGATGATCAGGGCCAGGGCCGCCGCCTTGGGGAAGGTCGCATCGGCCGCCAGGAGCCGGGACAGGGGCTCGGGGTCCTTGGTGTCCACCTCGCCCAGGGAATAGGCCGTGCCCAGGGTGGAGACGATGACCTCCTTGGCCGCCAGGCCGCCCACCAGGGCGATGTTCACGCGCCAGTTGAAGCCGGCCAGGTGGCTTACCGACTCCAGGGCCACCCCGGCCCGCCCGGCGGCGGAGGCGCGCAGGCCCTCCTCCGAGCGCCTGGCGCCGAGCCGCTTGAGGCCGTCCTCCAGCCCGGCCGCGTCCCGGCCCTGGGCCCGGGCCGCTTCGATCTGCCCGGCCACGGCCGCCGCGCGGGCGTCGAAGTCCCTGGCGCGCTGCTCCGGCAGGCCGGGAAAGGTCATGGCCGCCCAAAGCAGCACGGAGATGGCCAGGATGGTGGTGCCGGCCTTGCGCATGTAGTCCCAGGAGCGCTCCCAGGTGTGGATGCACAGGCCGCGCAGGGTCGGGGTGCGGTAGGGCGGCAGCTCCATGACAAAGGGCGTGCTCTCGCCCCGGACCACGGTGGAGCGCAAAAGCTTGGCCACGAGCAGGGCCGAGACCCAGGCCGTGAGGGTCACCAGGAACATGACCCCGGCCTCTGAGCCGGGGAAGAAGGCCGCGGCCAGCATCAGAAACACCGGCACCTTGGCCCCGCAGGTCATGAAGGGGGTGACGAGAAGGGTGGCCAGCTTCTCCTTGGGGCTTCTGAGGGCGCGCGTGGCCATGACTCCGGGCACGGCGCAGCCGCCCGCGATGCCGCCGGCCACGATGAAGGGCAGCACGCTGGTGCCGTGCAGCCCGAAGATGCGGAACACGCGGTCGAGCATGTAGGCCATGCGCGCCACGTAGCCCGTGTCCTCCAGGGCGGAGATGAGGAAGAACATGATCATGATCAGCGGCACGAAGCCCAGCACCCCGCCCACGCCCGCGATGACCCCGGACGCCACCAGGGAGCGCAGCAGGCCTGCGGGCATGGCCGCCTCGGTTGCCTGGCCCAGCCAGGCGAAGGCCCCCTGCACCAGCTCCATGGGCACCTTTCCGGCCTTGAAGGTCAGGATGTAGAGCACATAGATGACCAGGGCCATGATCAGCGGCCCGGCCAACTGGTGGGTGAGCACCTGGTCCATGCGGTCGGACAGGCGGATGCGTTCGTCGGCCACCTCGGGGTAGCGCACCACCTTGCGGGCGATGCTTGTGATGTAGCCGTAGCGGTAGTCGGCGATGATGGCGTCTGGCCCGGCGCGCAGGGTCTTCTTCAGGTGCGCCGCCGCCTTGGCCGACAGGGCCTCCAGGCGGCCCGTGGCCTCCGGCCCGGTCTCGCGGCAGCGGCGGATGATGGACTCGTCGCCCTCCAGGAACTTGATGCCCACCCAGCGCGGCGGCACCTGCCCGGCCATGAGCCCGGCCTGCTCCACGATGCCCTCCATCTCGTCCAGCACCGGGTCCAGGTCCGGCCCGTAGGAGATGCGCAGGGGCTCCCAGCGCCCGGCGCGCTCCCTGGCCAGGAGGAAGGCCGCGTCCAGAAGGCACAGCTTGCCCTTGCCCGTGCGCGCCACGGTCTCGATGGCCGGGCAGCCGGTGAGCTCGGTCAGCAGCCGGGTGTCGATGTCCTTGCCGTGCCTGCGCACCTCGTCCATCATGTTCAGGGCCAGCACCAGGGGCACGCCCAGCTCCAAAATCTGCACGGCCAGATAGAGGTTCCTCTCCAGGGCGTCGGCGTTCATGACGTCGATGACCACGGCAGGCCGGGTCTCGATGAGGAAATTGCGCGCGGCCTTCTCCTCCTCGGAGTAGGCGGTGAGGGAATAGGTGCCGGGCAGGTCGATGATGTCGACCTCCGTGCCGCCGCCCTCGCTGCCGACCATGGCGTGGCCCATCTTGGTCACCACGGTGACCCCGGGCCAGTTGCCCACGTGCTGGTGCGAGCCGGTGAGGGCGTTGAACAGGGTGGTCTTGCCGCAGTTGGGGTTGCCGGCAAGGCCTATGGTCATGCTGTTTTCCTGGATGAGCGTTTCCATTCAGCCCGCCAGCAGCTCAACCGTGATGTGGTCGGCCTCGCTGTTGCGCAGGGCCAGGGTGAAGTCGCGCAGGCGCAGGGCCACGGGGTCGCGCAGGGGGGCCTTGCCCACCACCATGACCTCCACGCCGGGCATGAGGCCCATGTCGCGTATCCTGCGGCCCAGTTCGCCCGGAGCGTTGACCGAGCAGATGCGCAGCTTCTGGTTGACCTGCGCCTGGCGCAGGGTGATGCATTGGTTCACAGAAGATTCCTCGACCGGGTGTAGAGCGCGCATAATGCTTGAAGGGCCGGGGCTAACGGCCGCAGCCGCAGCCGGAAAGCGGGCGCAGATCCTCTCCGTTGGCCCCGCCGGCGCCGCAGGACCTGGAGCTGGGGCAGCCGCCGCAGCCCTGCGTCCGTCCCGTTATGGTCTTGTAGAATCTCCAGGCCACCAGCGCGGCCACAAGGCCCACGATGGAGTACACAAGGATGTCCTGCCACATGTCGGTTTCCCCTTTCGGCGCGCCCGCGCGGGCCTGCACCGTACGAGAGGGTATCTAATGATATTGAAAGTCGATGTCAAGTTGTATTCTGAGTTGTTGTCGCGCAACAATTTCCATATTCCGTCGTGGGGTTGAGTCAAAAGAAGATTTGTGGTCCAATGCGCCCACCAAACAAGCGGGAGGCTATGCATGGGCAAACGCGCCAGGAAGGAAAAACAAACGGCTCCGCCGCCCGCCGAGATGATGACGCCGGCGGACAAGCGTTTTGCGGGAACACTGAACTATATCGCGCGCGGGGTCATCCTGGGCGGGTCGCTGGCGGTCATCGCCGGGCTGCTCATCCCCGGCCTGGAAATGGGCCGGATGCTCGGCTTGGGCCTGCTGGTGGGCTGCCTGGCGGGTGTGACCATGAAGAACATGAACGACCGCAAGGAGGGGCGCTAGGCCCGCCGGGGCGCTGCCCCGGGACCCCGCCGGGGGGAATCATTCCCCCCGCAGTGCCCATCATCCGCCAGATAAACCCAACAGAAATCCAGCGATTATCCAATTAATACTGCGCGTAGACGCTGGAACGACTCTCCGCAATTTCCCATTTGACACCGGATGAAACCGGCTTATACAGTTGCCCGTGTCCCGCTGGTGTCCCGACAGGCACCGCACTCCTGGGGAACGGAGGTACCCGATGTCTATCCTGGTCGTATGCTCGTGCAAGGCTGTCTATAGCCAGAAGAAACGCGTTTGTCCAAGATGCGGTAATCCGAAGAAGGAACGCGGGACACGGTACCAAGTCGTTATCCGTGAAGGCGGCCGCGGGACACGCAAGCACACGCGCTTCGCAAATACTCTCGCCGAAGCGAGGGAAGCCGAGCAGATGATTCGCAACCAACTCGGCAACAATATCAATCCGAGGGCGGCAAGAAAAGGAATCACTGTCGGGGAAATTTTCCGACGGTATATCCTGCTCGCGCAACACCCCAACGCCGACGAATACAAGACCAGTTGGAAGAAGGATGAACAGCGCTGGCGTGACTACCTGGCCGCTTCGTTCGATAATCGACGCCTCGACGCCATCTGTCGCAAAGATATCCTGGACTTCCTCACGGCGCTTGAAAAGCGGCAATCCCGCGTCGGCAAGCCTCTTGCCCCGGCCACGCGTAGGCACGCTCTACACTTGATGCAAAGGCTCTATAACTGGGCAAGAGAGCAAAACATCTACACCGGATATAATCCGACGGCAAAAGTGGCTGTCACCGTTATTAACGATGTCGGCCGCGTGCTGCAACCGGCTGAAATCCAGGCATTTCTAACGGGACTTGCCTCGCTCGGGGCAGAGGGGCGGCCGCTTGTGGACCGGATGTGCGCCTTGGGGCTTCTATTCGCGCTGCTGACAGGTCGCCGCCTTGGCGAGATATGCACCCTGCGTCGGGACAAGGCGAACCAGGAGGACGAGGAAGCCACGTTCTGGGATGAAAAGAACAACAAGTGGCTGACCGTGCCAATCAGTCCGGAGTCTCTGGCAATCATCCAGCAAGCGGACATGATCGGCCTTAAGGACGCGGACCTTGTTTTTCACCGCGAAGAAGGAAAAGGCATATACAATCAGATGGAATACCGTTGGGGAAAACTACGGGATACCATAGGCCTTTCGGGGTTCCGCATCCACGACTTCCGCCACACGTTTGCCACCTGGACCAAACGAAAAATCGGATTGCTGGCCTCCATGGGCCTGACTGGGCACACCACAATCACGAACGCGAGACGTTACGAGCATACGGAAGATGATGTGCTACGTCGCGGTGTCGCGGCAGTTGCGGAACGGGCGGGTCTGAGGACCGGCGAGCAGGATGACACGCAGACGAGTTGATGTGGGCAGCAATTCCTCCGGCACCTCGTGGGCGAGAGGGATGGAGCCCTCTCGCCCACATCTCTCTGAACGTTGGCTACGAATGATGAAGGGTAGTGATCCCTTTTCCGATCAGCTTGAGTCTGCCTAGGCTTTCAACGTCCCACTCGTGCGGCGTGATGAAGAGCTTGTCCACCGCCCAATTATCGGCCGAAAGACATACGCCCGAACGCGTTCGACCGTTGTGCCAAATCATGCGCGCAGCGCGAGAGGTCGGCGCATAGTCATGCCGCAAATCCCCAGTGTCCTCCAGTGGCGGCCGTTCAAGAGCGCTGCGTAGCGTGTCATGCGTCAGGGGTGTGTGTCGGCGCGGCTTGCACTGCCGCATGATGTCTGCGGCAACCTTTTTTGCCTCCTCCGAAATGTCGCCCGGCGCCCACGACTCACCCCACATGTTGACGTTGCGCACGATAATGCGCGCGGCCAACTCCAGCGGATATCGAGCTGCGAACATCACGCCCGGTGCCCTGACGAACGATACAACTTCTGAGCCGGAAGGCCTGGCGAAGTCGCCATGCGGCCAGAGGTGCCCAATCTGCCGAAAAGGCGGAATGATTGAGTCTGCCACCGGAATCAAGAGACCGCACACGGGCAGCATCTGCGCTGTGATGTCGCCGTTCTGCGACGGCCAGGCGCCGATGAGCTCGACAGAATCCTGCGTGCCGAGAGAGCAGTATGTGTAAGGTGTTGCGCCGATGTCGTAGTCGAATGATGCTTGAGCTAGATTTTCCAAGGTCTGAACAACCCTGCCGTCTTTGGGGAGTTCTTCTGCGTGGGCGATCAGGCACTTTTGGATGGCGATGATGTCGCGCACAGCTACGCGAAAAACTTCGCCACGCGGGTCGAGGCACCCGCTAATGTTGATGGCCCCGGCATGGTCGCAGGCGAGAACCAACTGGCGTGTCGAAACGACGCGGCACGGCTCACCGGTGCGCCTGGACAAGCCCGGCAGGACAATGCTGCGAGAAAGAGTGGCGAGGACATAACTGATCGGCATGACAGCTCCTTTGTTATGGTCTCAGAGAAAGACCGGAGCTGATTAGCATGCCTGGTTCACCTTGGGAGCCCCCCTTAGAGCGTCTCAGGAGATTTATGTTTCAATGGGCCGTCGCCATGATCGCGCGCCGGTTTACTGCATGATCCGGCCTTCCTTGCTTCCTAACGCTTCGTTTCCTTCGTTTCCTTCGTTTCCTTCGTTTCCTTCGTTTCCTTCGTTTCCTTCGTTTCCTTCGTTTCCTTCGTTTCGCCCATCGCTACCGGCAGCATAGCGCGAGCGCCAGACGCGGCAAGGCAACCCCTTCGGGGGCGGCTACGCCGCGCCTTGCCCCGCCCAGGCTTTCTCGCGCTCTATCTGTGTTGCGGGCGACGGGCAGAGATGGCTCCGCCGGGGGCTCTAGGCATCAATGTAGGGTGGGGCTATGGGGGCGCTGAGGAGAAGCCTTACTCTCCCGCAAAGTGGATATCTTCCCTGACGTCTGAGCAAAGCGCCAGTGAAGCGCGCCCGTATCCG
>JAHJLB010000007.1 GCA_018822105.1 Pseudomonadota bacterium | reverse complement strand
CGGCCATGAGCTCGGCGGACCTGAACGAGGCCATGCTGAGCACGGTGACGGTGTCGCGCAACGAATGGAAATACGTGGCCGAGCTGGAGACCGACCTGGACCAGGACCTGCCCCTGGTGGTCTGCATGATCGGCGAGATCAACCAGGTGGTCCTGAACCTCATCGTCAACGCGGCCCACGCCATCGCCGACGCCGTCAAGGCGGACCCGGAGCGCAAGGGCCTGATCACCTTGAGCACAAGACTCGCCCCGCCCTGGGCCGAGATCCGCGTCACGGACTCGGGCACGGGCATACCCCCGGCCGTGCAGGCCAAGATCTTCGACCCCTTCTTCACCACCAAGGAGGTGGGCAAGGGCACCGGCCAGGGGCTGACCATCTCGCGCTCCATCGTGGTGGAGAAGCACCACGGCCAGCTCTTCTTCGAAACCGAGCCCGGGGCCGGCACCACCTTCGTGGTGCGCCTGCCCCTGGAACGGCAGGAGGGAGACGCCCAGTGAACGCCGCCTTCCTGGATACTCTCGCTGGAAACCTGACCCCGCCGCTCCGGCGCGGGCTCCGGTCTTTGGGCCTCGGCTCCCCGCAGACCTGGATCCCCCTGGGCGTCGTGGTCCTGCTGCTCGCCCTCTCCGCCGCCACGCTGCTTCTTGGCTACCACCATGCCAAGGAGATCGCCCAGGCCTACCGGCAGTCGGTCATCGACCAGCTGGAGGCCATCAGCGAGCTCAAAAAGAGCGAGCTCATGCAATGGCGCAAGGAGCGCCTGGGGGACGCCAGAAGCCTGCGGGACAATCCCGAGCTTGCGCAGGCCGTGCTGCGGCTGCTGAACAATCGGGCCGACACGGCCGCGCGCGCGACCGCCCTGCGGTGGCTCTCTTTGAGCTACACCTCCTATGGCGAGTATGACAGCATCTTCCTCCTGGACTCCTCCGGCCGGACGGTGGTGACGACCTCGCGCCAGATGGAGGCCCCTTCGGCGGTCCTGTACGGCCTGCTCCGGGCCGGAAAGACCGAGCGCGGGGTGCGCTTCGCGGATTTCTACAGAGACGAGCACGACGGCCAGATTTACTGCGCCGTGGTGTACACGGTCTTCAACGGCGCGCGCGAGGCCCTGGGCTATGTGGCCATGCGCATCCGGGCCGACGCCTACATCTATCCCATCATCCGCAAGTGGCCCGCCTCCAGCAAGACCGGCGAGACCATCATCGTGCGTCGGGAAGGCCAGCTGGTGCGCTACTTGACCAACCTGCGCAAGATGGACAGCTCCGGGCTGGGCTTCACCGTCCCGGTGGAGCGGCGGGACGTCCTGGCAGTCAAGGCCGCCCTCGGCCAGCACGGCACGACCCAGGGCGTCGACTTCGAGGGCGTGCCGGTGGTCGCCGCCCTGACCACCCTTCCGGACAATTCCTGGACCCTGGAGACCAAGATCGACCTGGCGGAGATCGAGAGCGGCATGAGCGAGCAGGCCCGGACCACCGGGCTGCTCGTGGCCGCCCTGGCCGTGAGCATGGTCGTCGGCTCCCTGGTCATCTGGAAGCTGCAACGCTCCGTGGTGGCCAAAAACGCCCTGGAGGCGGAGAACCGGCTGCACCGCTCCGAGGCGCAGTTCGGCAACCTCCTTGAGACCATGGCCCAGGGGCTAGTGAAGATCGACGCCCTGGGGGCCGTCACCTACACCAACAGCCATTTCCTGGCCATGCTGGGCCGAGGGAGCCCGGAGGTCGTGGGCCAGGACATCAGCCTGCATGCGGCGGCCCCAGGCATGCGGGAGCGGCTGTGCGCCCTTGAGGCCGATGCCGGCGCGGAGGACAGCGGGTTTGAGATGGTCTGGCTGAACAGCACGGGCGGCAAGGTCTTCAGCACAGTCACCCCGGTGTTCCAGCCAGCAGCCGCCGGCGCCTGCGCCGAAAAATGGCTGCTCATCCTGGACACCACCAAGCGCAAGCACCTGGAATCCCAGCTCCTGCAGTCCCAGAAGCTGGAGGCCATCGGCCAGCTGGCCGCGGGCATCGCCCACGAGATCAACACGCCCGCGCAATACGTGGGCAACAACGTCAAGTTCATCAAGGACGCCTTCGGGGATCTGCTCGTGGTG
>JAHJLB010000052.1 GCA_018822105.1 Pseudomonadota bacterium | reverse complement strand
GGTTGTTCTGGCGGCGGCGGCGGTGGTTCTGGCGGCGGCGGCGGAGGCGGCGGCAAGTCGAAGTAGCCGTCAGACGGAGGCTTCCTCAATTGAGATGAAGCTTGACCGCTGCCTGACCCGATGTTTGCGTTGACCCGTGCTGATATTTCTTGCGTCGCTTGCGGAATTGCTGCTTTCCCTTTCCGCAGCAGCAGCGGCTCAGATTGCTCCGCAACGCCCCGGGCGAATGATGCGGGCAGAGGCCTGGACTTGTGGTCGGTTGTCCGGCAGCGGCGTGTGGCGGCAAGGACTGGGCGACAGCTGGTGCGCGGGCGCCTCTTCGCCCTGAGCCCCTGGCTGGTGCCTGCCGGGACTTAGGAGCGCTGACGCTCCCGAAGCGGGATGTTCTGGTTTGTGGAAATGAAAACCCCCTGCCTTGGCAGGGGGTTTCTAAATTTGGTAGCGAGGGAGGGAATTGAACCCCCGACACTGCGGATATGAGCCGCATGCTCTGACCGACTGAGCTACCTCGCCACGACTCCCTCAACGGGAAGGGCCTTATAGCTATTCTCCAGACGCTTGGCAAGAGGTTGGGGCCTGCCATTTATGGTTTGGCGCAATTGAATTCTGCCGCCGCCTGGAACCTCTCCGTTGCCAGATGTTCCGTGCTGGTGTAGCTTTTGCAAGTCACATCAATGAGCTCAACCAAGAGGAGTGGGAGAAATGACCACGGTGATTCCCCAAAGCGAACTGACCAAGCGGGCCATCGACTGGATTTGTGAGCACTGCGGCCCTGTGACCACGCCGGCTGCGCGGCGCAAGGCCATTGAGGAGGCGGCCATGCGCTTCAACCTCGGCCCGCTTGAGGAGGAGTTTCTGGAGCGTTTCTTTGCGGCAAACGAGGCAACCGAGGATCATTGTTGAAAATCGTCCATCGTCAAATCTTCAAGGAACACCTCTCGCTGTTCCTGCTCATCGGTTCCTGCCTGCTGGGCCTAATCCTGGTGGGCCGGATGCTCCAGCTGCGCGAGATGCTTCTTTCCCAGAACCTGGGCGCCCTTGACGTCCTGCGCCTGTTTTTCTACCTCAGTCCCATCTTCATGCTCCTGCTGACGCCCATCGCCTGCATGCTCAGCATCTTTCTGACCTTCCTGCGCATGAGCGCGGACCGGGAACTCACCGCTCTCAAGGCCAGCGGGCTCAGCCTGTACCAGCTTTTGCCGGCGCCGCTGCTCTTTGGCACCCTGTGCACGCTCTTCAGCCTGTACATCGGCCTGTTCGGCCTGTCCTGGGGCATGCAGCAGTTCAAAATCTCGCTCATGGAATTCGCTCGGACCAAGACCAAGCTATCCCTGCAGTCCGGCGTGTTCAACCAGGAGTTTCCAGGTCTTACGATCTATGCGCAGAAGGTGAACCTGGAGTCTGGCGACATCCGTTTCGTCTTTGTGCAGGACAAGACCAACAAGGGCTTCACCACCACGGTCATTGCGCCCGAGGGCTCTGTCACCACGGATCCGGAAAAGGAGCAGATCAGGGTCGTCTTCCGCAACGGGCGAATCTTCCGGCGTGTGGGGGAGACCCTGGATGTGCTGCACTTCGGCAGCTACGCGGTGCGCCTGCCCCTGGGCAACATGCTGCGCAGCATGGGCTTTGAAAGCACTTCGCCCAAGGAGCTCTCCTTCGCCAGGCTCCTGGACTACGACAGCGATGCGGAGCTCATGAAGGAGTTCGACCTGACACGCCAGCGCAAGGTCAAGGTGGAGATCCAGAAGCGCCTGGCGCTGCCCCTGGCCTGTCTGGTGCTGGGGCTGTTTTCCGTGCCCGTGGCCTGCGTTTTCCATGCCTTCAGGCAGCAATTCGGCATCGTGCTGGCCTTGGGGGTCTTCCTGGTCTACTACTCCCTGCTCTCCGTGGCGGAAAGCCTCGGCGAATCGCAGCTCGTGCCGCCGTTTATCGGCGTGTGGATCCCCAATGCGCTCTTTTTGTCCCTGGGCATTCTCTTTCTGCGCCAGGCCGTGCGCGAGCGCATGCCTTCCGGCGTGGTCTGGGTGCTGCAGAAGATGCGCTCCAGGAGCATGGCGTGAGTCTTCGGGGGTTGCGCCTTTCAGCCCTGGGGGCCTACGTGGTCCGCCAGAATCTGTTCCTCATGGCCGTCTGCCTCGGGGCTGGCACCTTCATCTATCTGCTCATGGACCTTTCCGACCGCCTGGAGCATTTTCTTGACGCCGGGCTTGGCGTGCGCCAGATATTGACCTATTTTGCGGTGAAGATGCCCCTGGTCCTGGCGCAGATCCTGCCTGCGGTGTTTCTGCTGGCCGTGGTGCTGCAGATCGGGCTCATGGTGCGCAGCCGGGAGATGATGGCCCTGCGCGCCGGCGGGGTGTCCATCCTCTGGTTCCTGCGCTTCTTTTTGGTCTATGCGCTCATCTGGAGCGTCGGGCAGCTCATGTTTTCGCAGTTTGTGGCCTCCTACGGGGAGCAGGAGGCCAGCCGCATCTGGCGCGAAGAGGTGCGCAAGCGCCAGTTGGACAAGCGCGTCTTGAAGAACCTCTGGTTCCGCGAGGGGCCGTACATAGTGCATGCCGGGGAGGCCCAGCCCACCCAGAGCCGCGTCAACGACGTGACGGTGTACGAGTTCGACCGCGATTCCAACCGGCTGACGCGCATCCTCACTGCCAAGAAAGGGCTTGTGGACGAGCACGGCTGGGGTCTGCTCGACGTCTGGGAGATTGAGACCGCCGACTTCGCGTCCATGAAGCTCTTGACGCATTTCATTCCGCTGCGTCAGGACATGCGCGGATTTCTGTCCACGGATTCCGGGGACAAGGCCGATCTGCCGCTGTTGAGCCTGGGGCGGCTCATCGAGGAGCTGCGGGAGTCCGGATCCAACGTGGAACGTCTGCGCACGGCCTGGCACGGCAAGTGGGCCTACGCCTTTTCCATCGTGACCATGGCCATCTTGGCCCTGGCCATGTGCACCGTCTTTGAAAACCTCTACGTGAACCTGATCTTAAGCCTGCTGGTGGTCTTCGGCTATTACGCGGTCTATGTCCTGGGCATCACCACGGGGCAGAAGGGGCTCATGCCGCCCATGGCCGGGGCCTGGATGGCCAACACCCTGTTCAGCGCCGCGGCCCTGGCCAGGCTGACCTGGGTGGCCCTGCCCTGGCTTGGCGTTCGCGCTCACCGGATGTCTATGCGCCTCAGGTTGCTGTTCTCCTGGGAGGAGCGCTGATGGGTGGGGTCAATCGGTGGGGATGGCCAGTGAATCCAGCGCGCTCCACAGGGCGTCCTTGCCCTGGCCGGTGACGCAGGAGAAGCAGATGGGCGTGGCCGCGCCGCCGATGAGGTCCCGCCATTCACGCTGCCGCGCCGACTGCTCGCGCTGGTTCATCTTGTCGCATTTGGTCAGCACGGGCAGGATGCGGATGTTGGCGTGGCGCAGCCAGGACACCATCTCCAGGTCGCTTTTCTGCGGCGGAACGCGCACGTCTATGAGCACGGCCACGGCCTTCAGGCCCGGGCTCAGGGTCAGGAACTGTTCGATGAGCTGGCCCCATTTGGCGCGCTCGGCCTGGGAGCGGCGGGCGTAGCCGTATCCGGGCAGGTCCACCAGGGTGTACCCGCCGGGATTGATCTGGTAGAAGTTGACGCTCTGGGTCTTGCCAGGCGTGGAGCTGATCTTGGCCAGGGCCTTGCGTCCGGCCAGACAATTGATGAGCGAGGACTTTCCCACGTTGGAGCGGCCGGCCAGGGCCACTTGCGGCTCAGCGGTCGGCAGGAGCTGGGAGAGCTCGTATGCGGTTTTGACTAACTCGAAGCTTCGATTCATAATACCCCGGTTGCCGGGAACTTTGCCCGGTGCGGAGTAGATGGTGGCTTTTTCGGTCCGAGTCAAGCGGCCCAAGACCCCAAACCCCAGGCGGGAGCCATGACGATACGCAAATACCTCATCCTGAACGGCCCCAATCTTGGCCACATCGGCGCCCGCCAACCGGAGATCTACGGCTCCCAGGGCCTGGACAGCCTGCCGGCCCTGCTGAAGGAGCTCAACGGCGGGACCGACCTGGGCGTCGAGCTGCTGTTCCACCAGTCCAATTTTGAGGGCAACCTCATCGACCGCCTGGAAAAGGCCCGGCGCGAGGGCCTGGATGGTGTGGCCTTCAACGCCGGGGCCCTGACGCATACCAGCCTGGCCCTGGCCGACTGCCTGGCCTGGATCGGGGTGCCCTGCGTGGAGGTGCACCTCTCGAACATCTTTGCCCGCACCGACGAACCCTTGCGTCAGAAAAGCCTCATGGGGAAATCCTGCATCGGAGTTGTTGCCGGTTTCGGCATTCTCGGGTATGCGTTGGCCGTCCTTGCTCTGGAGCGGCGCAACGCTGCGGGCAGGGATGAAAAATAATAAGGCGCGGCAGATGTTTGCCCGCCACGAATGTCTCGGAGGTTGAATGTATTCCACGTCTGATTTCCGTCGCGGTCTGAAGATCGAGATGGATGGCAAGCCTTACGAAATCGTTGATTTCCAGCATGTGAAGCCAGGAAAGGGCGGCGCCTTTGTGCGCACCAAGCTCAAGCACATTCTTACTGGCCGCGTGGTGGACGAGACCTTCCGCTCCGGCGAAAAGCTCGGCAAGCCGGACATCACCACCCAGGACATGCAGTATCTCTACCGCGAGGGCGAGGATTTTGTGTTCATGGATCTGGAGTCCTACGAGCAGAAGAACATCCCGGCAGCCCAGGTGGGCGAGAAGGGCGGCTACGTCAAGGAAGGCGAGACCATGAAGGTCATGCTCTACAAGGGCGAGCTCTTCGACATGGACCTGCCGGCCTCCGTGGTGCTGGAGGTTGTTGAAACCGAGCCCGGCATCCAGGGTGACCGCGTCACCAATGCCAACAAGCCCGCCAAGATGGAGACCGGCATCACGGTCTTTGTGCCGCTGTTCATTGCCCAGGGCGAGCGCATCAAGGTCGACACCCGCACCGGCGCGTACATCAGCCGCGACCGCGAATAATCTCTGCGACCGTCCGGCCCGCAGGCGCTGCCGCCCGGGCCGGACGCTTCCCAGGCCGCCGGAATGAGTCGCCGCAAGGCCGCGGCAGTGGAGGGTAGAGCCACGGACAGCACAAAGTTCCGCATGGAGATAAAGGGCCTGGCGTACCTCTTTGTGGCAGCCTTCCTCTTCCTGTGCGTGTTTTCCTTCCATCCGGACGATCCGACGTTCAATCAGGCGGTCAGCGCCACCTGGAAGACCAGCAATCTCGCGGGGACGGTCGGTTCCTATATCGCCGGGTTCCTGGTGGAGCTCTTCGGTGTCGGGGCCATCGCCTGGCCTCTGCTCCTGGCCTATCTCGGCCTGGCCCAGTTCTCGGACAAATTGCGCCTGCCCTGGTACCGCTGGACTGGGCTGGCCTTGGTCATCCTGAGCCTCATGATCTGGGTGACCAGGCCCTGGGCCGCCACCCTGGTCAGCACCAAGCCAGCCCTGACCAGCGGCGGGCTCATCGGCAAGTCCCTGGCCGGGATGACCCTGACGTCCATGGGCCCCTGGGGCGCGGTGCTGTTCTGGCTGTTCCTCTCCGTGGCCTCGGTGCAGGTTGGCTTCCAGGTGAGTTGGGCCAGTGTCTTCAAGCGTTTGAAATCATTTTTGTTTGATCAGTGGTGCAAGTACCGGGAGCGCATTCTGCGCCGGCGCGCCGTGGAGGGCAAGCCCAAGGCCGAAGCGGCAGCGGCATCCGTGCCCACTCCCCGCAAGGTCGAGCCCAAACCCTTTGCCGGACCCGCCGCTGCTGGCGACAGCCTGGTGCTCAAGCCCTTTGAGGCCCCGGCGCCAGCCAGGAAGGCCTCGGCCCAGCCTTTGTGGGCCGCCCACGCCGACCTGCCCAGCGCCGAACTGCTGCGCGAGGCCCCGCCCCAGCTCACCGTGGCCGATCCCAAGATCCTGCAGGCCAAGGCCCGGCAGCTTACGGCCTGCCTGGCGGACTTCAACATCCAGGGCGAGATCCAGCAGGTTTTGCCCGGCCCTGTGGTCACCATGTTCGAGTTCAAGCCCGCCCCCGGAGTCAAGATCAGCACCATCGCCGCGCGCAACGACGACATCGCCCTGTCGCTGAAGGCCTTGGCCGTTCGCATCGAGGCGCCCATCCCGGGCAAGGATTCCATCGGCGTCGAGATTCCGAACGAGAAGCGCCAGACCGTGTCCCTGCGCGAGATCATCGAGTCTCCCGTGTTCAGCATGGCCCGTTCGCCCCTGGCCCTGGCCCTGGGCAAGGACATCCAGGGCGCGCCCCAGATCGCCGATCTGGCCACCATGCCGCACCTGCTCGTGGCCGGCGCCACGGGCGCGGGCAAGAGCGTGTGCCTGAACGGCTTTCTCGTGTCCATCCTGTTCAAGGCCACGCCCGAACAGGTGAAGCTTCTGCTCATCGACCCCAAGCGCATCGAGCTGGCCATCTACTCCGACCTGCCGCATCTCGTGCATCCCGTGGTCACGGACATGAACCTGGCCAAGAGCGCCCTGGAATGGGCCATGTGCGAGATGGATTCGCGCTACGAGACCCTGGCCAGGCTGGGCGTGCGCAACATCGAGGGCTACAACCAGAAGCTGGCCGAGATGGGCGACCGCCGGCCCGAGGAGTTTTCCGACCTTGCGCCTCTGCCCTACCTTGTCATCGTCATCGACGAGCTGGCCGACCTGATGATGACCTCGGCCAAGGACGTGGAGACCTGCATCGTGCGCCTGGCCCAGCTGGCGCGCGCGGCGGGCATCCACATGATCCTGGCCACCCAGCGGCCCAGCGTGGACGTGGTCACCGGGCTCATCAAGGCCAATTTCCCCACGCGCATCTCCTTCCAGGTGACCAGCCGGCACGACTCGCGCACCATCCTGGACACCGTGGGCGCGGAGCGCCTGCTGGGCAAGGGCGACATGCTCTACAAGTCCGGCGGGGCCAAGCTGCGCCGCCTGCACGGGGCCTATGTCGACGAGGCCGAGATCGAGGCCGTGGTGGCGCACTGGAAGGCGCGGCAGCCCCAGCAGTTTGAACTGGATTTCTCCGAGTGGCGCAAGGACGGCGAGGCCGCTGGCGTGGGCGGAGCGCAGGGCGGCGGGGAGAGCTCCACGGCCGACGATCCCATGTATGCCGAGGCCGTGGAGTTCGTCATGAGCCAGGGCCGGGCGTCCATCTCCCTCATCCAGCGCCGCTTCCGCATCGGCTTCAACCGCGCCGCGCGCTACATCGAGCAGATGGAGGCCGACGGCCTCCTGGGCGGCGCCGACGGCAGCAAGCCCAGGGTGGTCATCAAGGGCCGGGAATAGCCGGCAAGGGCCATGCCGCGCCTCGGGCCCAGAAAAAGGCCCTTGCGGATGCTTCCGCAAGGGCCTTGGTCTTTCTGGTCGGGATGAGAGGATTTGAACCTCCGGTCTCCGCGTCCCGAACGCGGCGCTCTACCAGACTGAGCCACATCCCGATGTTGGAGGAAGGCCTTTAGCCGAATCCAAAGCAAAAGGCAAGTGCCCCGCGCCTCATTAATCCTGGGAATGATTGGGGCTGAGCGCTTCCTGTGTCCTTTGGGGTTGGACAACGAGTGTGAATTATGCAAAAGTGAAGAGCTACCGGAACACTGGGCGATCGTACCAGCCACGCAAAAGGAGCCCCTGAGTGATTAAGGTTGTTGTCGTCGATGATTCCGCCTTCATGCGCAAGGCTATCAGCACAATGCTCTCCAAGGATCCGGAAATCGACGTTGTGGCCACTGCCCGCGATGGTGAGGAAGGACTTGAGCTCATCCGCAAGCACAACCCGGATGTGGTGACCCTGGACATTGAGATGCCGCGCATGGATGGGCTGACGGCGCTTCGGCACATCATGATGGAGATGCCCAGGCCCGTGATCATGGTCAGCTCGTTGACCAACGAGGGCGCTGAGGCGACCCTGAAGGCCCTGGACCTGGGGGCCGTGGACTTCATACCCAAGCAGCTTTCCAAGGTCTCGCTGGACATCGTCAAGATCGAGGCCAATCTCATCTCCAAGGTCAAGATTGTCGCCGCGCGCAAGATGATGCACTCCCGGCCCCGGCTTTCCTTGCCGGTGGCCCGCGCGCCTGTTTCCACCCCTTCCGGCCCTGCGGGCGCGTCCCATGCGCCTGCGGCCCGGCCTTCCGTCGCGCCGACCCTGCCCAGCGGTTCGCCCAAGCGCGATGTGGTGGCCATCGGCGTGTCCACTGGCGGCCCCCCTGCGGTCCAAAAGGTGCTCTCGGCGCTGCCCGCCGATTTTCCGGCCAGCATCGTCATCGCCCAGCACATGCCTCAGGCCTTTACCGGACCCTTTGCCAAACGCCTGGACGGGTTGTGCAAGATCAGCGTCAAGGAGGCCGAGCCTGGAGACCGCCTGAAGCCGGGCTGTGCGTATATCGCCCGCGGCGGCAGCCATTTGATGCTTAAGCAAATGCTGAGTCGCGTCGATCTAGAGATCACCCCGGAGCCTGCCAGCGCCCTGTACAAGCCTTCGGCCAACGTGCTCATCGGCTCCGTGGCCGATGCGGTGGGCCGGCGCGCCCTGGGCGTGATCCTGACGGGCATGGGCAATGACGGCATGGAGGGCATACGCATGCTGAAGCAGAAGGGTGGCCGGGCCCTGGCCCAGAGCGACGCCACCTGCGTGGTCTACGGAATGCCAAAGGCCATTGTTGATGCTGGACTTTCGGATGAAATAGTTGATATTGATGACATGGCCCAGGCCATTATGAATAATCTCTACCTGTGATGGACGCTACCGCTCCGGGCTGTGCCCGGCGCGTCGGATGATTGATCAAGATTCTGGAGGGGCGCAAGTCAATGACTGACTGCAAAGAAATCCTGTCGATGCTGCGGAGTCCCGAGTCGGACGTGTTGCGTGAGGGGGCCTATCTGGCGGGGGAGGCGCACTGCGAGGACGCCGTGCCGCTCCTGGTGGAGATGCTCAAGAGCAGCAACATTGGCGTGCAGGAGGCGGCGGACAATGCTCTGCGCATGATTGGCGGCAAGGAGGCGGTCAGCGGCGTCATCCCCCTCCTGAAGTCCGACGAGGCGCCCGTCCGCAACGGAGCCATGGACATCCTGCGCGCCCTGGGCGGACAGGAACTGCAGTTGCTCATCCCCCTGCTCAGGGATGAGGATGTGGACATCCGCATCTTCGCCAGCGACATCCTCGGCTCCGCCGGCAATGTCATGGCCGTGGCGCCCCTTTGCGAGGCTTTGCTCAAGGACCCCGAGGTCAACGTGCGCTACCAGGCCGCCGTGAGCCTGGGCTGCCTCGGGCTGCCCGATGCGGCCAAGTGCCTGAATCAGGCCATGCGCGACGAGGAATGGGTGCAGTACTCCGTCATCGAGGCCCTGGCCAAGATCGGCCATGCCAGTTCCGTGGACGCCATGGTCAAGGCCATGACCCATTCCTCGGAACTGGTGGTCTCCATGATCATCGACGCCCTGGGCGACATGGGCAACGTCAAGGCCGTGACCCTGCTCCTGAAGCGCATTGAGTCCTCGCCCACGGCCTTGTGCAACAAGATCGTCAAGGCCATCGTGAAGATCCTGGGAGCCAAGCTGGTCAATCTGCTGCCCAAGACGGAGCGCGAGAACTTCCGCGAGTATCTCCTGGTAGCCCTGGAGGATGAAGACGAGGAGGTCCAGGACGCGGCCATCCTCGGCCTGGCCGTCATGGGCGGGGACGACGCCGCCTCGGGTGTTTTCTCCATCGCCAGCAAGCTCGACCCGGACAAGGACCAGGACCGCCTGGAGCGCATCCTGGAGAGCCTGGCCCAGATGGGCGTCACCGCAGTGCTCCGGCAGGCCTTGCAGGGCGAGGATCAGACCGCGGCCCTGCTTGCCGTGGAGACCCTTTCCCGCGTCTCCTCCCCTGAGGTCGAAAAGCTTCTGACGGATGCCTTCTGGCAGAACCAGGTGGTCGTGCAGCGCAGCATCATCGCGGTGCTGGCGCGCATCGCCGGTCCTGGCGCAGTGGGTTTTTTCATGGACATTCTGGCGAAGCACAACGACGGCAAGGTGCTCAAGTCCGCCGCAAGCTTTTTGGGGCAGAAGCTGCGCCATGCCCCGGCTGCGGACGCTCTCTTCGCTTTGCTCGACCACGTCTATGACGACGTCAAGGAAGCGGCCCTGGACGCCTGTGTGGCCATCGACGGCCCGGAAATGCAGAAGCGCTTCCAGCTTCTCTTCGCGGGCATAGATCCCATCAAGCGACTCATGGCCGTGTATGCCCTGGGCAAGATGGACCCCGCTGGGAACATCGAGATCCTCAAGGCCGCCCTGGAGGACGAAAGTCCAGAGATACGCAAGCATGCCCTGGAGGCCGTGGCCTCCCTGTGCCAGAACTCCGAGGTCTGGCTGGAGCTGCTGGTGTCCCGCCTCCGGGATGAAAACCGCGACGTCAGGCAGACCGTGGTCGAGATCATGGGCCAGTGCTTCTCCGCAGCCGCAACCCCGCATCTGCTCCACGCCCTGCACGACGACGACGATTGGGTGAAGGTGCGCGCCTTGGAGGTCCTGGGCCAGCACAAGGTTGCGGAGGCCATCCCCGAGGTGGTGGAGCTTCTTGAGGATCCCAATAAGCTCGTGATCATCCGGGCGATCGAGTGCATGGGGAGCATTGGCGGCACCTCTGCCTTCAGGGCGCTTCTGACCGTGTCCGGAAGCGATGATTACGAGATCATGGAGGCCGCCGAAGCCGCCATCGCCAAGATTCAGGACGAACAGGAAAGGGAAATTTAGATGTCTGCGCTCTTCTCATCATCATCGGCCGTTGGCGGCGAGCTGAAGATCAGTGACGCCGAGTTTGTGCAATTGCGCGATTTTATTTACGCACAGTGTGGCATTTACGTTGCGGACAACCGCAAATACCTTCTGGAAAACCGCCTGGCGAACAGGCTCAAGTTGCTGAATCTGAAGAATTTTGGCGAGTACTACCATTACCTCCAGTATGACACCAACAAGAAATCCGAACTCTCCAAGCTCTTTGAGGTCATCACCACCAACGAGACGAGTTTCTATCGCAACCCGCCGCAGTTGAAGGTTTTTCAGGAGAATATCCTGAACGAGGTCATCGGCGAGCTGCGCAAGAAGGGCGAAAAGCGCCTGCGCATCTGGTCCGCTGGCTGCTCCACGGGCGAAGAGCCCTACACCCTGGCGATCATCGTCGCCGAGGTGCTGAAGAACGAGCTCTCCTCCTGGGACGTGCGCATCACCGCCAGCGACCTGTCAGAGCGGGTTCTCGAGGCGGCGCGCAAGGGAGTCTACAACGAGTATACCCTGCGCACCACGCCCAAGGAGCTTGTTACCCGCTACTTCGAAAAGGACGGCGAGAATTTTCGGATCAAGCCCGAACTCAAGCGCCTGGTCTCTTATGGCCAGCTCAACCTTTCCGACCGAGTGGCCCTGAAGCGGGTGGAGCGTTCCCAGATCGTGTTCTGCCGCAACGTCATCATCTATTTTGACGACGAGATGAAAAAAAAGGTCATCGGCGCCTTTTACGACAACCTGCTGCCCGGCGGCTACATGCTCATCGGGCATTCGGAGTCGCTGCACAACATCACGCGCTCCTTCAAGCCCATCCACTACCCCGGGGCCATCATGTACAAGAAGGAGGCCTGATGTCGATGGCGTGCGCGCACCTTCGGCGAGGAGCAGGGTAGTTCATTGGGCGCGAGGGTCATTGCCATTGCGAACCAGAAGGGCGGCGTGGGGAAGACCACCACGGCCCTGACCCTGGGTGCGGCCCTGACGCGACTGGACCAGCGGGTGCTGGTCATGGACCTGGACCCGCACGCCAACGCCTCCGTGCACCTCTCCTTTTTCCCGGAGACGCTTGAGGCAACGATTTATGATCTTTTCCAGGAGGAGCAGGCGGACGACAAGGTCTGGCAACGCATCCTCAAGACGTCCACGGAGGTCGGGTTCGACTTCGCCCCAGGAAGCATCCGGCTTTCCGAGCTTGAGGTGGACCTGAAGGAGCGCAGGGACAAGGGGCTGATCCTGAACGTCGCCCTGGAGGGCATGCGCCAGCGCTATGACTTCATCCTGCTGGACTGCCCGCCCCATGTGGGCATTTTGCTGGTGAACGCCCTGGTGGCTGCGGATTTCGTGCTCATTCCCATCCAGACCGACTTTCTGGCTCTCTATGGGATCAGGTTGTTGTTCGACACCATACGGATGCTCAACCGGGTGCTGCCCAGCCCTGTGCGCTACCTGGGACTGGCAACCATGTACGATCAGCGCACAGCGGCCTGCAGGCGGATTTTGAGGATCATGCGCGACAAGCTGGGGGACCGGGTTCTGGAGACGGTGATCCATTTTGATACAAAGTTTCGGGAGTCCAGCGCCAGCGGCAAGGTGATTTATGATGTCGACCCCAGGGCGCGCGGCGCCTTGGAGTATATGAACCTGGCAAAAGAGATAATGCGCAATGAAAACGCCTGAGCAATATTTTGTCGATGACGTCCGCCTGCCGGACGTCACAGACCCTGGACGCGCCCTGACCAGCGCGGAAGAGGCCTTTTTGGACAAATACCTGGGCACGAACCGCGACAAGGTTCTGGCCCAGGCCAAAAGGCTCGACCCCAGGGGCGACGACACCCTGGCCGGCTTTTCCGGTCCGGACGGCATCCAGGGGGAGGAGCATTCCGACGAGCGGATGCGCACGCAGACGGACATCCGCCTGGTCAGCTTCTCGCTCATGGGCCGTGAGTACGCCCTGCCCATCATGGTGATCCAGGAGGTCATCCGCTACGTCAAGCCGACCAAGCTGCCCGCGGCGCCTTTTTTCATCGCCGGGATCATCAACCTGCGCGGCCGGGTGACCCCTTTGGTGAGCCTGCGCGCGCTCATGGGCATCCCCGGTGAGCAGGAGGACCGCTTCATCGTCATCTGCCGCCATCGGGGCCTGCAGATCGGGCTGATGATCAACGCCGTGTCGACCATGTACCTGGCTTCCGGCGACGAGCTGGAGTGGAACGTGGAAGGCAACGTCGGCGTCTCCGCGCATATGCTTTTGGGACTCTACAAATCCGGCGAGCGTCTTATCAGTATCCTGTCCATCGACAATCTGGTCCACGGAGTTCTTCAGGGGGGAGGTCCATCTCATGCCTAAACATATTCTGATTGTGGACGATTCAAAGACTGTACGGAATCTTGTGGCCTTCATCATGAAGAAGGAAGGATTCCGCGTGACCACGGCCGAGGACGGACTTGACGGATTGGAGAAGCTCTACGCTGCGGATCTGGTGGATCTGATCGTCAGCGATGTGAACATGCCCCGCATGGACGGCTTCACCTTCATCAAGAACGTCCGGGAGCAGGAAGCCTACAGGGATATCCCCATCATCGTCCTGTCCACCGAGGGCCAGGACAAGGACATCCAGATGGGGCTGACCCTTGGCGCCAACCTGTACATGGTCAAGCCGGCCCAGCCGGAGAAGATGGTCCGCAACGTCAAGATGCTTTTGGGCTGAAGCCCTTGAGCGAGAAGTCCGCCTTTGCGCCCCCAATGTGCCCAGGGCGGAAACATGAGAGCAGGCAGGTGTCTCGATGAGCCAAGACTACCTTGATCCAGAGATACTCTCTGACTTCTTTGTTGAAGCCAAAGAGCACCTTGAGACCATCGAGCCGAATCTTCTCGAACTGGAGAAGAACCCGGAAAACCTGGGGCTGCTGAACGAAATCTTCCGGCCCATGCACTCCCTCAAGGGGGCGTCGGGCTTCTTGGGCCTGCCCAAGATCAACGGCTTGGCGCACAAGGCCGAGAACATCCTCGACGAATTGCGCCAGGGCGCCATGTCTGTGAATTCGGCCATCATGGACGTCATTCTCTCGGCCACGGACGCCTTGAGGCACATGGTGGGCAACCTGGAGACCTCCGGCAACGAGGGCGATGTCGATACTGGCCCCATCATTGCGCGCATCGAGAGCATCCTCGCGGGCGAGGAGTCCGCTCCTCCTGAGGCCGAGCACGCAGGAGCCGAAGCGGCGGGCGAAAGCGAAGCGGAAACCGGAGCAGAGCCTTTGGAGGAGGCCTCTGGCGAGGCCCCCGAGCCTTTGCAGGAGCTTGAGGCCCTGGACCAGGAGGCCGCTGCCCCGACGGCGGGGCCGGTGACCATCCGTTGGCAGAACGTGCACCTGGAGCCCAGCCCGGACTTTGATCCCACCCCGTATGCCCTGACCACCGTGGGCGAGGGGCACCTCACGGACTTTCTGGAGGAATCGCGCGATCTTGTGGGCAGTCTGAACGAAGGCCTGCTTGAGCTGGAGAAGAATCCCGACACCGGCGGCGAACTGGTCAACGACATCTTCCGCTATTTTCACAACATCAAGGGCAACAGCGGCATCATCGGCTACAAGGACCTCAACGCCCTGACCCATGAGGCCGAGACCTTGCTCAACCGTGTGCGCAAGGGGGAGATGGCGACCAGCAGGGCGATCATCGACCTGCTCTTGGCCGTGGTCGATCTCATCGAGGAACTCCTCGGCTGCATCGACATCGATGCAGGAAAGGCCACGCCCAAGGACATCTCGGTCATGGCGGCAGTGCTTCAGGCCACCAGCGAGGCGGGAGTTCTCGCCATTCCCGAGCAGTACCGGTCCATGCTCACGCCTGAGACCGATGTCGCCGCAGCGCCTGTCGCCTCTGCCGGCAGCCCTGCCGCAGCCGACGCTGTTGAAGACGTCAGCTGGGCCGAGGCCGCCCCCGAGGTGGTCAAGCCCCAAGCAGCGCCCGCCGCCGCTCCTGGCGGCTATGACGCCGAGGATGTGGACATCTTTGAGCAGACCGTAGTGCACCAGATCAAGAGCCTGGACATCGCCATGGACATGCTGCGCCAGGATTCCTCCCAGCGCGACATCGTCGATGGCCTGTTCCGCACCTTGAGCACCCTGCAGAACTCCAGCGGGTACATGGGCCTGACGGAGATCAAGGGCTATGCCGAACGCACCGCCGGGCTGGTGGATCAGGCCCGCAAATCCGACCTGGGCTTTGATCTCATGCTGGACATCCTGTCCCAGGAGTTCTCCATACTCAAGGACATGATCCTCAAGGCCTTGGCTGACATCAAGGGTGTGGACGCATCCTCCCTGATGCCTCCGGATGAGGCTGCGCCTTCGCCGGCCTCTGCTCCCAAGCCCGAGCCCAAGCCTGAGCCCAAGCCTGAGCCCAAGCCTGAGCCCAAGCCCGAGCCCAAGCCCGACCGTGCTGCGCAGCCGGCGCCGGCGCCAAGGCCTGCCGCTTCCGCGCCGGCCGCAGCCCCGGCCCCAGCCGAGGCCGCTCCGGTGCAGCAGAAAGGCTCCACCACCATCCGCGTGGATCACGAAAAGCTTGATCACCTGATGAACCTCATCGGCGAGCTGATCATCAACCGCGGCCGCTATTCCATGCTTGCCCGCGCCCTGGAGGAAGGCCAGGAAGAGGTCACCGTCATCGCGCAGCAGTTGACGGAGACCACTTACGCCATGGCCCGCATCTCCGACGACCTGCAGGACACCATCATGAAGGTGCGCATGGTGCCGGTGCATACGGTGTTCTCGCGCTTCCCCCGCCTGGTGCGCGACCTTTCGCGCAAGAGCGGCAAGCAGGTGGAGCTCATCACCGAGGGCGGGGAGACGGAGCTTGACAAGAGCGTGGGCGAAGAGATCGGCGATCCCCTGGTCCACCTGATCCGGAATTCCCTGGACCATGGCCTGGAGTCCGAGGAGGAGCGCATCGCCGCGGGCAAGAACCCCAAGGGGCATGTATGGCTGCGCGCCTACCACAAGGGCAATTCCGTGGCCATTGAGGTCGAGGACGACGGGCGTGGCATTGACCCGGAAAAGATGCGCCAGGTTGGCGTAAAGAAGGGGCTGTGCACCGCTGAGGAGGCCAAGCTGCTGGACGACCGCCAGGCTGTGGACCTCATTTTCGCCCCGGGCTTTTCCTCGGCGGAGAAGATCACGGACGTGTCCGGCCGCGGCGTGGGCATGGATGTGGTCAAGACCAACATCAAGAATCTCAAGGGCAACATCCAGATCAACACCGAGGTGGGGCGCGGATCGCGCTTCACGCTCACCTTGCCGCTGACCCTGGCCATCATCGACGCCCTCATGGTCCAGGTTGGCAAGGGCGTGTACGCCATCCCGCTGGATGCCGTCTCCGAGACGACCAAGATCGAGGCCGAACGCCTCTCCGAGGTCAACCACCGCAAGGCCCTGACCCTGCGCGGCGAGGTCCTGGGCATCACCGAACTCTCAGGTCTCCTGGGCCTGACGGGCAACGAGGACAAGCGGGAGATCCTGCCCGTGGTCATCATCCACGATAATGACCGCAGGCTGGGGCTTGTGGTGGACAAGCTCCTGGAGCGTCAGGAGATCGTCATCAAGCCCTTGGGGCAGTATCTCAACGGGTTTGAGATCCGCGGCATCTCCGGGGCCACCATAACCGGCGATGGCAGCGTGGTGCTCATCCTGGACCCGCACGAGATCTATCGTCTGGCCACCGCCAGCACCAAAACCGGACACGATTAGGTTCATTGCCAGTTGCCAGGAACCGACACAGGGGCAGCCTTCGGGCTGCCTTTTTTGTTGGGGGAGGCTAAGCGGCGTAGAAGCGCACCAGCGCGGCGCAGAGCGCTGCAGTGAGGCCGGTCCAGACCAGCGCCAAGGAGCCATGCACAAGGACCGGGTGGGAGCAGGGGCGGCTGCTGCGGGCCAGCACGATCCAGGCGATGCAGGCCAGGACAATGGCCGAGCCGCAGCCCATGAGCAGCGCTTGCACGAGCAGTGCGTTCGAAGGCGAGCCGGGCGGATGGGTGAGGTGCTCCCACAGGGCCGGCAGGAAGGACAGGGCCAGCAGGCCGGAGCGCAGCGAGGCGCGGGCCGCCAGGCGCATGGTGTGGGCGAAGGCCTCGCGTCCGAAGGGCTCGCGGTCGCGCCGCAGCATCAGATATTCCAGGCTCCAGGCACCAGCGCACATGGCCGAGGCCAGAGCGCCGGCCAGCACCGCCGCCCAGAGCCAGGGGGCGGTGGAGGAGAGGTCTGGCCTGAGCAGCGGGACCAGGGCGCCGCCTCCCGAGATCGTCGCGTCCAGCACGGCCAGGGCCTGGGCGGTCAAGTCGCGCAGCCAGGACAGGGCCAGCCAGAGAATGACCACGGCAAGAAGCGCAAGGGCTCCGGCCTGGGCAAGCGGGCTGTCCGGGCGCGAACGGTACGAGATGCGCGATGCGCGCCAAAGAAGCAGCGACACCCCGTAGGCGGAGATTGCGGCCGCCAGCAGGGCCGGCACCAGCGGGGCGGCGAAAAGCCAGTTCCTGAACCAGGGGGTGCGGTACAGGGTCAGGCCGGTGGCGCTGAACAGCAGGGCGCAGGCGGGCAGGGTGCAGGCCAGCGCCATGCGCAGAAGCCTCCGGGCATAGGCCTCGGGGTGCTGTGTGCCGCGCATCCGCCCCACGCAGAGACAGATGACCGCGAGCAGGGGGGAACCCAGGGAGGCCAAGGCGAAGAACAGGAAAAACGCCGGCGCGGCAAGGGTGGCGAAAAGGGGGAGGACATGGAGATTGGGCATGCTGGCCTCTTTGGTCTCCTTCTTTTCCTTTCTTGTGCCGCATAATGGTTGTCCAGGCAAGCCGCATGCCCTTGGCTCAGCGCATGAATTCTTGCCAAAAGCTCCGCGCTGGCCTAAGGAATCCTGAACAGGAGAGTCCCATGCGCCCCAAAGCCCTATTCGTTGTCCTTCTCATGCTGGCCCTTTGCGGCTGCGCCGGGAAAATGGACGCCAAGCGCGGCTTGAGTGAAGAGTGGCGGCTGCGCAGCCTGGAGGAGAACTTCCTCAACTTCAAGGAAGGCCAGCGGGAGCAGGAGGAGCGCGGGCGCGAGCAGCAGCACAAGCTCGTGGAGCGCATCAAGACTGTTGAGGACTCCCTCCAGCGGATGCAGGAACAGCTTGGCGCGACCGGATCCGCTAAGGCCTCATTGCCCGTGGTGGTGAAGGCCCAGCCGGAGCCCCTGCAAAGCGACTACGCCTCCAGCGCTTCCGCTGTGGACAGCCTGGCCGAGCAGAAGGCCGCCCCTGCCAGGGCCAGCGGCGGCACGGCATCGTCATCCGCCTACACCGAGGGCATGACCCTGGTGCGCGCCGAGCGCGGGGAGGAGGGCCGCAAGATCCTGAAGGAATTCCTGGAGGCCGAGCCGAACAGCGCCCTGGTGCCCAACGCCATCTATTGGATCGGCGAGAGCTATTACCTGGAGAAGAACTACGCCCAGGGCATTCTGACCTTCAAGGAAGTGACCCGGCGTTTCCCCAAGCACCACAAGGCCGCAGCGGCCCTGCTCAAGATAGGCATGTCCTACGCCATGATGGGGGAGAAGGACAACGCTTCGCTGTACTTGCGCGCTTTGCTGCAGGACCACCCCAAGTCCGAGCCGGCGCCTGCGGCGCGCAAGAAGCTCGCGGAGCTCGGGCGTTGATTCCGGCGGCTCACACCGGGCCGCCTTCGGTGCATCCATGACTCTGGACGCCGCCAAAGAGTTTTTTTCCTGCCTTGCCCTGCGCCACACGCCGGGTTTGGGGCCGCGGTCGTGGAAGCGCCTGCTCTCCGGCTACCAGAGCGCCTTCGAGGCCGTGTCTGACGCCCGCAACTGGTCCAGCCGCAAGCTTTTGCCAAAAAATCGCGCCGAGGTCTTTCTGGCCGAGCCCTGGCGGCCTGGCGCGGAGGCCGAATACCGTTCCGCGCGCAGCCTGGGCGCGCGCGTCATCACCTGGTTCGACCCCAAGTACCCGAAGCGCCTGCGGGAGATACCCGATCCGCCCGCCTTGCTGTATGCCCAGGGCGATCTGAGCCTTCTGCGCAATCCCTTTGTGGCTGTGGTGGGCGCCAGGGAATGCACCCTGCTTGGTCTGCAGTCCGTGGAGCGCATCAGTTCCGAGCTGTCGCGCTTCGGCGTCACCGTGGTCTCCGGGCTCGCCGCTGGCATCGACCGCCAGGCGCACACGGCGGCCCTGGGACATGTGGGCAGCTCCATCGCGGTTCTGGGCGCTGGGCTCGATGTGCACTACCCGCCGGAGAACGAGGACGTGCGTCAGGCGCTGGAGCACCGGGGCCTGGTCATCACCGAGTTCGGCCCCGGCACCAGGCCCGAAGCCCGGAATTTCCCCTACCGCAACCGCATCATCAGCGGCCTGTCCCTGGGCGTCCTTGTGGCCGAAGCGGCCTCGCGCTCCGGCAGCCTCATCACCGCGCGCCTGGCCGCCGAGCAGGGGCGCGAGGTCTTCGCCCTGCCAGGCCCCCTGGGCCAGCCGACCTTTGCCGGGTGCCACCGGCTCATCAAGCAGGGCGCCGCCCTGGTGGAAAGCGCCGAGGACATCGTGCGCACCCTGCGCTACCAGTTCAGCGCCGAACTGACCGCCGTGCCCAAGGCCCTGCCCGGCCAGGCCCAGCCCGACGCCCCAGTCCAGGCGGCCAGATCCGCGCCGTCTGGGGCTTCGCTGGCTGCGGCCGCCTCCGCCTTGGCCGCTGCGGCGCAACCCAGGCCCTGGCCCGAGAACCTGACCGATGACGAAAAAACGCTCCTTTCCCTGTTGACCCTGGACGCGAAAATACACATGGACTCCCTGATCCAGGCCCTGGGCTGGGAAAGCCACATGGTGAGCCGCAGGCTCCTGGTGCTGGAAATGCAGGGGCTTGTCCGCCAGTGGCCAGGCATGTACTATAGCCTTGCGTGATTGAAGTCGCACGTACCGCAGCTCAGGAGCAGCAATGCAGAAGATTCCCCTTTCCCTGGCCAAGCCGGGCATGAAGCTGGCCAAGGCCATCACCAAGGCCAACGGCATGGCCATCGTCGGCTCTGGGGTGGACCTCACGGAGGCGCTCATCGACAGGCTTGACGGCATGGGCATCGACAAGATCTTCGTGGTGGGCGACGCCGTGGCCGCCAGCCAGAATCCGAGCGAGCGCGTGCTGCGCCTGGACCATCTCTTCCGTCGCCTGGGAGAGGACGAGTACATGGTCAAGGTCAAAGCCTACCTGCGCGAGTACTTCACCATCAAGGCCGCTGCGGATGCAGCCGCCGCAGAGCAGGGCAAGGGCTAGGCCATGGACGAAGATCTCAAAACCAGCGCCAAGGGCAAGATCCTGTCCATCCGCGATCTGCCCACTTTGCCCAAGGTCCTCGACGAGGTGTCGCGGCTTGTCCAGAACCCCAACACCACCATCGAGGCCATCGCCAAGGTCATCTCCCGCGACCAGGTCCTTTCGGCCAAGGTGCTCAAGATGGTCAATTCGCCGGTGTACGGTTTCCCCGGACGAATCAGCTCCATTCAGCACTCTCTTGTGCTTCTGGGCTTCAACGTCATCCGTGGCGTCATCATCAGCACCTCGGTCTTCGACATCATGTCCAAATCCATGGAGGGACTCTGGGAGCACAGCGTCGGCTGCGCCCTGGCCACGGGCCTCGTCGCGCGCAAGGCCGGGCTCAAGGACCCCGAGGAGTACAGCGTCTGCGGCCTGCTGCACGACCTGGGCAAGGTCGTGGCCGCAGTGCAGCTGCCGGAACTGCACAAGGCCGTGGCCGAGACCGTGCGCACCCAGGATCTGCGCTGGCTGGAGGCCGAAAAGGCCGTGCTGGGCTTTGGGCATGACCGCATCAACGCCTGGCTGGCCGACCACTGGCACCTGCCCGCCACCATCAAGGAATCCATGAGTGCGCACCACGCCCCGGAACGCGCGCAGATCTTCCCGCAGCACGCGGCTGCCGTGCACCTTGGGGATTTTGTGGTCAGGATCTTCGAGTACGGTTCCGGCGGAGACGATCAGGCCGCGCCCCTGAGCTCCCAGGCGCTGAAGGCCTTGGGCCTCAAACTTTCGGACCTGGATTCCGTGCTGGATGATTTCGGCGAGAACCTTTCCGAGGTCTCCGGCGTCACCTTTGCGCCAGAAGACTCCACGCCGCCCAAGGGCAACGCCTGCAACTGAGGGAGAGCCCCGTGCCGCCATCCTTGTTTCCCCGCCAGCAGCGTGGCATCCTGCTCACGCCGGACCCGGAGCTTGCGGAGCTCTTCCGCAGCCTGTGGGACCCGGCCGAAGTGGAGTGGACGGTCATTGACCGCGGGCGGCGGGCCATGGAAATTATATTTAATGAGCCCCCGGACGTGCTCGTGGTGGACAACCGCCTTGAGGACATCAAGAGCGCAGAGGTGGCCACCATCGTCAAGAGCGAGAACGTCTACCGCCAGCTGCCGGTGATCCTTTGCCTGGACTCCGAGGATCTTGAACAGCCCTGGAACTGGAACGAGATCGAGGCCGACGACTTCCTGGTGCGGCCCTTCACCAAGACTCAGGCCAGGGAACGTGTGCACCTGACCCTGTGCCGGGCCACGCGGGCCATGGACGCCAATCCGCTGACCAAGCTTCCGGGCAACACGAGCATCATCCAGCGCATCCAGGACCTGATCGAGCGTCGGGACGATTTCGCCCTGGCCTACTGCGATCTGGACTATTTCAAGTCTTTCAACGACAAATACGGATTTTCGCGCGGGGATGAGGTGCTCATGATGACCGCCCGGGTCATCGTCAACACCATCCGCGGCTTTACCGGCATTCGCAGCTTTGTGGGGCATGTGGGCGGCGATGATTTCGTGTTCATCGTCCCCGCCAGTCTGGCCGAGGAGGCCTGCAAGCGCGTGCTGGAGGCCTTTGACGGCATTGTGCCGCATTTCTACGACAAGGAGGACAGCGAGCGCGGGGCCATCGTCTCCACCGACCGCCAGGGCGAGGTGCGCACCTTCCCGCTCATGGCCCTGTCCATCGCCGTGGTCTTCAACACCGGGGGGCGGCTCAAGCACTTCGGCGAGGCCTCGGCCATCGCCATGGGCCTGAAGAAGAAGGCCAAGGAAAACGTCAAGAGCTGCTATGTCCTCGACAGGCGCGGCCCCTAGCGGTCCCGGGGCGGACCTGCCGGAGGTCTGCCAGGGGTTCTTGTCGTTTCTGGAGATCGAGAAGGGCTATTCCCTGGCCACGGTGCGGGCCTATGCGGCGGATCTGGCCCAGTTCGAGACCTTCCTGTCCCGCCGCGCCCGCAGCCTGGCGGCCTGTGAGGCCATCGCACGCGAGGATGCCACGGCCTTTCTGGCCGAACTGCACCGCCTGCGCCAGAAAAAATCGAGCATGGCGCGCAAGCTCTCCTCTCTGCGCTCATTTTTTCGTTATCTTCTAAAGAACCAGCTGCTTACGATTAATCCCCTGGCGGGACTGCGCAATCCCAAGCAGGAGCAGCGCCAGCTGCGCGCCCTGAACGTGGACCAGGCCGTGGCGGTGATGGAGGCCCAGGCCGCACCCGGAGTCCTTGGCCTGCGCGATCTGGCCCTGGCTGAGGTGCTTTACGGCTCCGGCCTGCGCGTGAGCGAAGCCCTGTCCCTCACCGTGGATGATGTACGCACGGACCGGGGCTTTGTGCGCGTGCGCGGCAAGGGCGGCAAGGAGCGGCTGGCCCCCTTGAGCCAGGCCGCCAAGGAGCGCCTGGTGGAATATCTCGGCCTGCGCCAGGAGCTGGCGGCAGGCTCGCCTGGACAGGCGCTTTTCCTCGGGGTGCGCGGCGGCCCCCTCACCCGGCGCGAGGCCCAGCGCATCGTGGCTCGGCTGGCAGCCGGGGCGGGCATCGGCCAGAGCGTGCATCCGCACACCCTGCGCCACAGCTTCGCCACGCACCTGCTCCAGGCCGGGGCCGATCTGCGCAGCGTGCAGGAGATGCTCGGCCACTCGCGTCTGTCAACCACGGAACGTTACACCCACCTGGATCTGCGCCATATCATGGAAGTCTATGACAGGACCCATCCGCGCTCGGAGCGCACAGGACAGAGACCCGGCGGAAAGGATTCTGGTGAATCCGAGTGAGCCTGCCCAAAAATGCCTTGATGCCCTGTTCCGATGAATCCAGGAACAACCCCATACTGGTCAGCGCCTGTCTGGCCGGCGTGTGCTGCCGCTATGACGGCGGGGCCACCCCGCACCCCGTGATCATGCGTCTGGCGCACGAGGGCCTGGCTCTGCCGGTGTGCCCGGAGGTCCTGGGCGGCTTGCCCGTTCCGCGGGAGCCGGTGGAGCTGAGAGGAGGCAGGGCCCTGACCCGCGCGGGAACGGACTGCACCGGGGCCTTGCATGCCGGGGCGCACAAGGCCCTGGCCTTGGGCCGGGACAGGGGGTGTCTCCGGGCGGTGCTGAAATCACGCTCGCCGTCCTGCGGGGCCGGGCGCGTCTACGATGGGACCTTCTCTGGCCGGCTCGTGTCCGGAGACGGTTTTTTTGCGGCGCTGCTCAAGGCCCAGGGCTTTGCGGTGCAGAGCGAGGAGGAGCTGTAGCCCTCAGTCCACGCTGATCCCCGCAACAGAAGACGGCGCGCCCAGTTGGACGCGCCGTTTCTGTTCCAAGGATCCGTTCGCCTAGACTTCGAAGCGGCGGATGCTGATGATGGAGATGGGATCCTGGGGCACGTCGCCGTGGCCCATGTGGTTCTTGGTGCGCACAAGGCTCATCTTGGTGGCCACGTCCTGGCCTTCGGTGACCTTGCCGAACACGGTGTAGCCGTAGCCCTGGGGGTTCGGCGCGGTGAAGTTCAGGAATTCGTTGTCCTTCACATTGATGAAGAACTGGCTGGTGGCGCTGTGCGGGTCCATGGTGCGGGCCATGGCCAGGGTGAAGGCCTCGTTGGGCACGTCGGCCCGGGCCTCGTTCTTGATCGGGCTCTTGTTCTTCTTCTCGCGCATCATCATGTCCATGCCGCCGCCCTGGATCATGAAGTTCTTGATGACGCGGTGGAAGATGAGGCCGTCGTAAAACTCCTCGTCAACATAGGACAAGAAGTTGGCCACGGTGTCCGGGGCCTTGTCGGCGTATAGCTCCACAAGCATCTCGCCCATGGAGGTCACAATGAGCACAGTGGGATTGGACATTTTTTCTCCTTGTCCGCCGCGCTTTGGTGCGCCGTGCGGGGTGTAATCGCTATTTTCCGGCCAGCGCGGCCTTCTTCTGGAGCCAGAAGTCTTCGAACTCCTGGCGCAGGATGCCGATGAGCTCCTTGACGCTCATGATCCGGTCCACGCGCCAGACGTTCTCGCCGCAGAAGGCGAAGCCGTGCTTCAGGATGCCCTTCTTGGCGTTCACCAGGGCCTGGGAGATGCAGTAGGGGGCATGCACCACATCGCAGGGCTTGATGCAGTGGAACGGGCATTTGAAGGGCTTCTTGCGGCCTTCGCGCACGGCCAGGAGGAAATCGTTCAGGATGGCCCGTCCGGGCATGCCCACAGGGCTCTTGATGACGGTGATGTCTTCGCGCTTGGCCTTGACGAAGGCGTCCTTGAAGGCCTGGTCGGCGTCGCATTCGTAGGTTGCGACGAAGCGCGTGCCCATCTGCACGCCAGAGGCGCCCAGTTCGAGATATTTGGCGATGTCCGCACCGGTGTAGATGCCGCCTGCGGCGATAACCGGGATGCGGCGTCCGCTCTCGGTCTCAAAAGGCTTCACGGCCGCGACCACCTCGGGCAGGATCTTCTCCAGGGCGAAGTCGGGGTCGTCCAGCTCTTCGGGCTTGAAACCCAGGTGCCCGCCGGCCTTGGGGCCCTCCACCACGAAGCCGTCGGGCAGGTAGTCGTACCTGGCCAGCCATTTCTTGCAGAGCACGGCGGCGGCGCGTCCGGAGGAGACGATGGGCACCAGCTTGGTGCGCACCTTGGAGCGCAGCTCCTCGGTCAGATCCTCGGTGAGGTATTTGGGCAGGTCAAGCGGCAGTCCAGCGCCGGAAAAGATGACGTCCGCGCCTTCGCGGATGGAGGTCTTGACCAGGTCCGCGAAGTTGGTCAGGGCCACCATGATGTTCACGCCAAGAAGGCCTTGCGTCATGAGCTCCTTGGCCTTGCGGATCTCCTGGGTCAGGGCGCGGATGTTGGCCTCGGTCGGGTTCTTGCCCACGTCCGGCTCGCCCATGCCGATCATGGCCGCGGCGATGACGCCGACGCCGCCTTCATTGGCCACGGCGGAGGCCAGGCCCGACAGCGAAATGCCGACGCCCATGCCCCCCTGGATGATGGGGATCTGGGCGATACTGTCGCCAAAGTGGAGTTCTGGAAGCTTCATCATCGTCTTCGTCCTCGCTTGTGTTGGAGGCCTTGTTCCGCGTTTTTCAGCTCTTGTCAAGAAGACTGCAAGCGGCCCGGCTCTAAAGCTTGGAGAGCCTGGGGCGTACGTACTGGTCCAGAAGCAGGCCGGAGAAGAACAGCGAGCTCGTGAAGGCCGGGGAAATGGAGTTGAGGACGTGCACGCTCGTATCCGTGCCTTCGATGATGAAGTCCATGACCAGCTCGTTGTTCTTCACGTCCACGAGCTGGGGCCGGATGCCCGCTTTGGGCGAGGACTCGATGTCCTCCAAGGCGAGCTCCTTCACGAGTTTTCGGGCGTCGTTGAAGAAATGCTTGAAGGAATATTTGCGCGGTTCCTCCAGGGCCACCTCGCGGAATTTCTTGTTGCGCAGGAAGAGCAGGGCGTCGCGCAGAAGGATCCTAGGGGCCTCGGCGTCGATGCCCTGGAGAATGCCGTAGTTCTCGCGGCCCAGGGCCGGGATGGCCGTGGGGCCAAGATACACGTCGCCATGCACCGAGCGGGTGAAGTGTATGCCCAGAAACGGGTTTTTGATGTTCGGCACCGGGTAGATGCTGCCGCGGATGGTGTGGGCCTTTTCGGGCTTCAGCTTCTTGTAGATGCCCTTGAAGGGGATGAGCTGGTAGTTCTTGCCCAGGCCGAAGGCGTGGGCCACCACGTCACCGTAGGCTCCGGCCGCGTTGAGGAAAAAGGCGCAGGAGATGTCGCCGCCCGTGGTGTGAACCAGCAGGCGTCTGCCCTCCGGCGCGCCCAGGGACATGAAGCGGGTGTCGAAGCGCAGGCGCACCCTGCCGGAGTCCAGCAGCTCCTGCAGCAGGCTCTTCAGGATGGCCTTGGGGTCCACCACCGCGGTGTAGTGCGACAACAGCGCCTGCCCGGCGCTCTTGGCGTTGGGCTCGATCTCCGAAAGCTGAACGTCGTCGATGAGCTCGACCTTGGCCCCGTTCTGAGCGGCCCGTGTGTACAGCTCACGCAGCGTGGGCAGCTCGGACTCGTCGCGGGCCACGATGACCTTGCCGGTTTTGAGCAGGGGCAGGCCGCGCTCCTCGCAATACTGCTTCATGCGGAAGTTGCCCTCAAGGCAGGACTGGGCGCGCAGGCTGCCCGGGGCGTAGTAGATCCCGGCATGCAGCACGCCGCTGTTGCGGCCGGAGGCGTGGCGGCCGGCTTCGGGCTCCTTGTCGATGATCAATATGTCGTCATACCCTGCGGCCACCAGATCGCGGGCCACGGTCAGCCCAACGATGCCTGCGCCGCAGATGAGAATGCTCGCTGTGGTCATGCACCTGTCCTTGGGTTCACGAATGGGAGAGGAGTTCAAAACCGGTGGCCGGGTCGCGCCTGCGCGTCATGTCCAGGCCCAGGATTTCTATAATCATGAATTCGCCGATGGTCCAGACATCGATTCCAGGCCGTATGCAGCCCACCAGCGCCTCCTGCCCGCGCCCAAAGGCGCCGTGCATGTGCAGCTTCGGTCGTCCGTCCGCATCGGGAAAAATGGTGCCGATGGCCGCCACCTCGTGTGCCCCGGCCAGGGCCGAGAGCATGGGCACCGGCGGCATGGCCTGGCCGTCCTCCGGCCCGGTGACGATGCGGCCCTTGTCCGCCCCGCCGATGAGTGCGCAAAAGGCGCGGCGCACGCCGCGCTCAGCCGCGAACTGCTCGACCAGGTCCGGCAGGCGCTCCCCATGCTCCAGGCGCAACATGAATACACGACCGATGGTTCCTTCGGCAACCTTCATCTTCATTTCTCCGTGGCTCAGTAACTGTTACCCGTTGCATGGACCCTGGTAGTCGCACCACTGGCAGTGCCGCCCGACGCGCGCCGGGAATTCCGTGGTGCAGAGCAGATGCTCCAGCAGAAAGGCGACCAGGGCCGGAACCCGTTGGCGGATGACGATTTCGCGCTCCTCCGGCCCCGACTCCTGCGGGAAGAACGGGCGCTCGGCGCCGTCGCTCTTGAGGGCCACCCAGGCGGCGTTGTCCGGCCGCCAGGCACCGTTGGCGCCCAGCATGTGCAGGTACAAGGGCAATTGCACGTCCAGGCCGGATTTGGCCAATTCCTCCAGAAGGTCTGTGGCGGGGGGCGAGCCGGGAACGCAACGGCCCAGGCGCTGGAACACGGCTTCGTCCAGCCAGGCCTTGCTGCCCCCGTCCTTCACCGTGCCAGTCTTGTAGTCCAGCACTATGTGCCCGGCTGCCCCATGGGAGTCCCGCACGTCGATGCGGTCGATCTGGCCATGCAGGCGGATATCCATGCCCGCTGCATGCACCAGGGTCTCCACGCCGTGCTCCAGCGCGACCACAGTGGTTGCCGGGGTGGCGTGGACAAAGCGCAGCAGGCGTTCGCGCGTGGCCGCAGCCAGGGCCAACCGGCCGTCATAGGGCAGGTTCAGGGTCTCGGAGTCCGCTGCCAGGGCCGATACCATCAAAGCCCAGAGGGCCTTGCCGTCAAGGCTTTGGGCGTTGATGGGCCTGGCGCAAAGGGGGGTGAAATAATCGCGCAGCACGCGATGCACGATCTCCCCGAACAGGGCCCGGTCTCCGTCCTCGGCCACCTCACGCACGGGGCGCAGGCAGAGCACGCGCCGGAAATAGGCCTGCTTGGGACAGGTGAGCCAATCCTCCAGGGCCGAGGGGCTGACGCCCTTGTGGCGCAAGTGCTCACCCAGCCGCCTGCGCATCGTTTCGCTCACCGCGACGGCGGGCCGGGGAGACAGGACGGACGTAGCCGGGAAGCTCACGGTCTTGAGGGGCGCGTCCAGGGCCTGCGCCGGCTGCGGCCTGACCAACCGGCCCGTGGCGCGCTCAAGATCCCAGAGCATCTGCTCCACGTAGCGGCTGCGCACGCTCTTGCCCTCCAGGGCGCCGGGCCGCACCCCGGCCTGGTAGAACACGCAGACCTCCTCCGCGCCCATGAGCAGGCGGAAGAAGTTGTGCGCGGCCACGTTGTCGCGCTCGCGCGGGCCGGGCAGGCCAAGGGCCGTGCGCAGGGGATCGGGCAGGAGCGGGTCCGGGGCGGCGGCGCCGGGCAGGTTCTCCTCAGTGGCGTCGAGAAGGAACAGGCGCCGGAAACGCAAAAGCCGCGTCTCCAGCATGCCCAGCACCTGCATGCCGGCCAGGGGCTCTGGCTCGAAGGACACGCGCTCGGCCTCCAGCAGATGCCGGAGGATGAGAAACAGCAGGGGCTGGTCGTAGGGCTCGTCGGCCAGGATGCTGCCCGTGAGCTCCGGAACCACGGATTGCCAGAGGCGCAGCAGGCATTCGGCGTCGATGAGCAGGTGCTGCCAGGCATCGCCGCCGCGGCGGCGCAGCAGGTCGCAGAGCCCGGCCACGGCCTGTCCGGTCTGGCGCAGGGTGGTCAGCCCCATAAATCGCGTGAAGCAGGCCTCCAGCACCTCCCGGTGCAGGGCGCGGATCTCCTCCTCCGGGATGTTTGTCTCCTCAGGGTCGTAGGCCAGCGGCCAGTCCAGGGGCGACTGGAGGGCGCTGGACGCGCGGATGTGGCGCTCCCAGGACTGGTAGGCGCTTCTGAGCGGGGTCTCGTCCCCGGCGCGGAGCATGCGCAGCAGGGGGTGCCGCGCCAGGGCGATGAGGTCGCGCCAATGGAAGCGCCCCTCGCCCTCCCTGTTTTCGTGCAGGACGAGGATGGTCTCCAGAAGCTGGGCCAGGGACGAGCGCAGGAGCGGGTAGCCCATGCTGATGTTCACCTCGTCGGCCGGAAGGTGGTGCATCACCGGCACCAGCGCGCCGGGGTCGGGCAGCACGATGGCCGTGGACTGCGTGTCCGGAAGGGCGGCCAGCTCACGCTCCAGGGCGTAGAGCTGCGAATGCAGGTCAAAGCCCTCGTAGAAACGGCGCACCTGTGGGGGGGCTGGCGGCGCAGGCTGGTCGGTCTCCAGTACGGCCCTGGTCCGCCAGTTGCGCAGAAGCCGGCCATGCGCCTTTGCGGACCAGGAGACATCGCCGCCCAGGGCCAGGGCCGGGTCCGTGTGCCAGAGGACCAGGGCTCCGGACTGTTGCCAGAGCCTGTGCAGCACAGCGTCCTCTGTGGGGCTCAGGGCGTTGAACCCTGCGAAGACCAGCCGCTCCCCGTCCAGATGGGACTGGATCTCGTCCAGACGCCCGGACAGCCACAGGGCGTCCAGCCATGGCGTGGTCCAGCCGCGCTGGGCCATCCTGGCCTTGTACAACGCGTCGATGCCGCCGAGCTGACCGAGCAGGGCCTCGGCCCAGGGCAGCACCGCACCCTCCAGGTGATCGATGTCCTGCGGCGAGGTCCCGTGGCGGGCAAGCTCCTCCAGGAGCGAGGCCAGGCGCGCGCCCCAGGGAAAAAAGGCCCTGGCGGAGTCGTCCAGGCGCTCCAGCGGGCCGTGGGAAAGGCCCAGCTCGCGCACCACGCCATGCAGAAGCCCGATGCGGTCAAGTTTGCCGGCGCGCTTGGGCGGGCTGGGGCTGAGCTCCTGGCGCAGGCCGCGTAGGAATTCGTCCAGGGCCTGCATGCGCGGCAGAAGCAGCGGACGGGGCAGGTCGGCCCTTGCGGCCAGCTCTGCGCGCAGATGCCGCGCCGGGCGGTTGTGCGGAAAGACGATGCGAGTGCGCGAGAGGTCCAGAGCGCCTGCCTCAAGCGCAAGGCGGCTGGCCAGGGCCTTGATGAAGTCGGCCGACCAGGGGACGATGCGCACGGGGTTCATGGCCGCACCCCGGACTGGGCCGTCAGGTCCACGGGCGTGGTGGTCCGCCGGTCCAGGTAAACAAGCAGGCCGCGAGGCGTTTTGCCCAAAGCCTGGGGCAGCTGCCGGGCCAGGAAGAGGTAGTTCCGCACCTGCCGGGCGTGTTCCGGTTCGGCCTGCCCGGTCTTGAACTCCAGCACCACGGGGCCGTCCGGGGTGAAATGCAGCAGGTCGGGCCGCTGGAATGCGCCCTCGGCGGTCAAGATGGTCAGTTCGCCGGAGCCCTTGCCAAGATGGGGCCGGACCTCAGGCCTGGACAGGAGCCAGCGCAGCATGTCCGCGACCTCGCAGGCCAGGGCCTGGCGCGTGTCCCCGGACAGGGCGAGCAGCTCCGGGAATTCCTCCAGGGCCAGGGCGGCGGCACGCCCGGCGTCAACATCGTCGTCGCCCGAGGGCCGCAGCAGCTCCACAGCCTTGTGCGCCAGCTTGCCGCGGGCGCGGCCATCAAAGGCCGCGTCGTCAACGGCGTGACGGAAGACGCGCAGACGCGGCAGCCAGGCCTGGAACTCCGGCGTCTCGGACAGGGGCGGCGTCCATGTCTGGGCTGCGGGCTGGGCCGCAAGCTCGGGAATGCTGTGGGCCTGGAACTCCGCCTTGGCGGCCGGAGGCCTGCCCAGGGTCAGGCCGGCGTCCTCCGCTGGAATGTTCAACAAACGCTTGAGGATTGCCGGGACCGGGCCGGCATTGCTCCTGCCGCCCGTGCCGGGCACGAAGACGTACAATTCCTCCTCGGCCCGGGTCCAGGCCACGTAGAGCAGATTGATCTGCTCCAGCAGGAGCGCGGCGTTGCGCTGATGGTACGGCCGGCCAAGGGCCTTGGTCACCCTTGTGAGCACGCGGTGGCCGTGCAGCTCCACCGGCCGGTAGTCGGCCAGGCGTCCGGCGGACCAGTTGTGCAGCGGCACGATGGTCACGGGGAATTGCAGGCCCTTGGCCTTGTGGATGGTCAGGATGCGGATGGCGTCCGCAGCCTCGGGCAGTGGCACCTTTTCCTCTGCGCCGGCCTCGGACCAGAATTCCAGGAACCGGGCCAGGGATCCCAGGCCTTTGCTCTCGGCCAGGTGGATGAGCTCCAGGAAACGGCGCACGTACAGCTCGGCCCCGGGATGCCGCGCCAGCACCTGGAAGGTGTTCAACGCCGCCTGGGCGAGATCGTAGGGCCGCAGCAGGGCGGCGCGCTTGAGAAAAGGCGCCACCAGGCGGGCGTGGACCTGCGGAAAATCCTTGCGGAAGCGGGAGAGCAGGCCCGGGCGCGCCTGGGCGCAGGCCCAGTCGTGCACGGCCTGCAGGGTCAGGCCGCTTTCAGGCAGGAACAGCTCGCCTCCGCTGACCAGCTCAAAGAACGCGGCATCGTCCGCGGGATAGTCGAGCACCCTGAACAGGGCCGTGAGCTGACGCACCACCGGGTGCCGGGCCAGAAGCAGGCTGTTTTCGGTGATGACGGGCAGGCCCTCGGCCACCAGCCGTTCACAGACCAGGTCGGCGTGCTTGGCCGTGCGCACGAGCACGGCGATGTCCCCCAGGGTGCGCCGGGGCAGGATCTGTTCGCGGATGGTGGCCACCAGGGCGTCCATGCTCTGGGCCTCAATGTCCTCGGCCCTGCCCGGAGCCAGCAGGCGCACCTGCACCAGCCCCGGCTCACGCGTCGCGTCGCCCTGACTGGCCGGGGGGACTTCCTGCCGCGAGCCGGCGAAGGCCGTGCAGAGGTCGCGCAGAAAGGCCTCGGCGATGTCCAGGGGTGCGCCGGGCAGTTGCGCGCAGGCCAGGTCGCGGACGATAGCCGGATCTTCCAGGGCGCCGAAGATGCGGTTGTTGAAGGCCACGATCTCTGGGGCGCTGCGCCAGTTGTGCGGCAGGGTGTCGCGCCGGACGCCGCCGGACATGGCGTTGAGCTCCAGGTCGGAGGCGACCTCGTCGAAGAGGCGGGCGTCCCCGCCGCGCCAGCCGTAGATGGCCTGCTTCACATCGCCCACGCAGAACAGGCTTCCGCCCTTGGCCAGGCATTCCGAGGCCAGGGGCAGGGCGGCGCTCCACTGGTCGCGGCTGGTGTCCTGGAATTCGTCCACAAGGAGATGGTGCAGGCGTTCGCCCAGGCGGCAGAAGGCATCGGGAACCCCGGCGCCCTGGTCGAGGAGGGCGCAGACCTTGCGCGCCAGCTCGTTGCCAAAAAGAAAGCCCTGCTCGCGTTGGAGCGCCTCAAGCCCGGCCAGGAGCCCTTCGCCGATGGCCGTGCAGGGAGCCAGGGCGTAGGCCGGGGAAAGCACGGCCTGATCATGGACATACCCGGCGCAGGCCGCGCGGAATGCTGAAAAAAAGTTCTGGGCCCTTGCCGAGCGCCTGCCTCGGCTTTTGGCCAGCAGGCAGGCGTCCAGGTCGTCCTTCTCCAGATAGGCCGATTCCGGCAGGCCGCCGAAGAGTTCGGCCCCGGCGCATCGGGCCAGGAGCTTGCTGAAATTCGCGTTGGCGGCCAGTTCCTCAGCCTCAAGGCAATCCGCAAGCCCCTGCGTGGCGTGCTGCATTTCGGAATAGGACAGGCTCAGCAGGTCGGCCAGGCGCTTCTGGTCGGTGGTGTAGGGGCCGGGCAGGGTCTTGAGCAGGCAGGCCAGCTCCACGAGGCGCTCGCGCAGGGTGTCCTGGAGCCAGAAGCCGTCCTTGTTCTCGTGCTCGATTATGGTGCGCACGGCCTGCCCGTAAAGAGCCTCCGCTTCATCGCCTTCCGGGCCGCCCCCCTCGCAGCGGGCCAGGAAGCGGTCGAGCAGGGCCTCCATGACCGGGCGTTCGTCGAACACGGTTTCAAAGTCCGGGCGCATGCCGAGGTCCAGGGCGAAGAGCCGCACCAGCAGGTTGAGCAGGCTGTCGATGGTGCGGATGCCCAGGTGCTGGGCGTGGCGCAGGATGTCCTGGAGCAGCGCGTCGGCATGGCCCGGGGTCATGTGCTGGTCCGCCGCCTCGGGCAGGTCCAAGGCGCGCAGCTTAAGGGCCTGGAGCACGCGCTCCTTCATCTCCGCGGCGGCCTTGTTGGTGAAGGTCACGGCGAGGATTTCCGGCCAGGAGTAACCGCCCGGCCGGCTGGCAGCCCCGGCGCAGGCAAAGCCTTCGGCCTGTTCCTCGGCGCCTCCCAGCAGTTGCAGAAAACGCCTGGTCAGGGCAAAGGTCTTGCCAGACCCTGCCGAGGCCTTGACCTGCCGAAAGGGCGCCGCTTTCATGCGCCCGCCTCGGTCGCAGGCTCAAGCCTGGCGGCCTTTCGCCCGTCGCCGCCCAGGATGGTGCAGAGCACCGCCGCCAGGATCAGGGCGCTGCCCGCGTAGCCCGCCAAGTCGAAGCGCTCGCCCCACCAGGCATAGGCCAGGGCTGCGGCCAGCACGGGCTCCAGGGTGGCCACGATGGACGTGCGCGTGGCCGAAAGGATGCGCAGGCCTGCGTAATAGACGCTGTAGGCGCCATAGGTGGTGCACAGGCCCAGGGCGAAGAGGGTCAGCCAGGCCTGCCAGGGCTTGGGTCCGAAAGGGCCTTTGGAAAGGAAGGGCAAAAGGCACAGGCAGCCCACGGGCAGGGCGTAGAGGAACAGGGTGGGGGTGGCGTAGCGGATAAGGTAGCGTTTGCCGAAGATGTAATAGGTGGCGTAGCTCAGGCCGGACAGAAGCCCCAGGAGGACCCCCGGCAGGTTCACGGCCTCCAGGCCCTGGCCGCTCAAGAGCGAGGGGCCGAGGCTCACGCAGGCCACGCCGGCAAGGGTCATGGACAGGGCCAGGATCTTGTTGGCGGTCATGGTTTCGCCCAGGATGATCCAGGCCAGCAGCGCCACCCAGGCCGGGGCGGTGTACAGGAGCACCGAGGCCAGGGCCGCGCCCACAAAATGGACGGCCAGGATGTAGGCCCCGAAGAGCGTGGCCACGCCAAAGACGCCAAAGGCCGCCACAGCGGGAGCGTCGCGCGGCGCAAGCCTCCAGGAGCGGGTGCCCAGGGCGTGGGCGGCGAACAGCGTCCAGCCGATCGCCGAGCGCCAGAAGGCTGCCTCCAGAGGGGCCACGCCAAGGGCAATGGCCTGCTTGGACAGGGGGCCGATGAACGCCCAGAGCGCCGCGGCGCAGAGGACAAAGAGGTAGCCGCGGACCTGCATGGCCTACAGCTGGACGAAGGTGCTGACGTTGCGCGCAAGGGCCTTCTGGCAAATGGGACGACCGGTCATGACGTCGTCCAGGGCGATGCCCAGGAGCACGGCTGCGCGGCGGACCATGCGCAGCCCGACCTTCGTCCCGGCGCAGACCTCGCCCAGGTCGGAATGCAGGCCCGACTCCACGGGGTGGCCGTTCTGGAAATACACCCCATGCTCCTGGGGCCAGACATGCTGCCCGGCGTTGTCCACGGTGAATCTGGCGGCCCCGTTCATGATCCCGGTGTCAAAGGCCGAGTCGTCGTCCACGGAGATGGCCAGAGAGCCCGGCTTCAGCCGCTGGGCCTGCACAAAGCGCTCGTGATTCTCCACGTTGGGCGAGCAGGCGATGCTCACGTCGGTCCCCCCGTTGCCGCCCCCGGACACGCAGTCCTTGGGCGTGGCGCAGTCCTTCCGGGGGGGATGACGATCTTGGCGGGCATTACGATGTCGCCCTGCCACTGGTTCACAAAGCCGCGCACCACTTCGTCCATGATCTCCGGCCTGGTGATGCCGCGGGTGTCGATGTCCGCCTGGGACAGCCAGAGAACATTGAAGGGCATGGGCTTGCTGCTCCTGGGGTTGCTGGGTGGACTGCACCACAAGCTTCTAGGATGTTTTGGGCCCGGCGTCAAAAGCGTGCGCCCGCTTGGCGGTTGCTGTTCGCTCAAGCAACGCGTAAGGTGTCGTGATGGATACTCAGCACAAGGATGCGCACGCAGCGCAATACGTCGTCGTGGACCAGGGCAGACACGCCCAGAGATTGGACAAGGCGCTGGGACAGCTTCTGCCGGAAGCAAGCCTGCGCCTGCGGCGGCGGCTCATCGAGTCCGGCCGGGTGCTGGTGCAGGGCAGGCCTGCCGCGTCAGGCCTCAAGGTGCTCCAGGGCCAGCGCATCGATCTGCTGCCGGCGGAGGTGTTCGCCGGGCCTGCGCCCAAGCTGCGCATCGTCAAGCGCACCATGAGCTTCGCCGCCCTGCTGAAGCCTGCCGGCATGCACAGCGCGGCCATCAGCGGGCGCACGGAGCCCTGCGTGGAGGCGCTCCTGCCGGAGCTCTTCCCGGACGCCCAGCCCGTGCTGCTGAACCGCCTGGACTACCTCACCTCGGGCCTGCTCCTGGTGGCGCTCAAGCCCACGGCGGTAAAGGACTACATGGCCCTGGACGCCCTGAAGGTGGTCAAGGAGTATGTCGCCGTGGTGCTTGGCGCGCTGGATGAGCCGCTGGAACTCAGGCGCTCGCTGGACGCCGAGGACCGCAAGCGCACGCGGGTTCTGGCGCGGCTGGACTCGGACCCGAAGAACTGGACCTACGTCTGGCCCGAGGCCGAGCTCCCCGGCGGGCTGACCCGTGTGCGCGTGCAGATCTATACCGGGGCCCGGCACCAGATCCGCGCGCATCTGGCCGCGGCCATGCTGCCCATCCTGGGCGACCCGCTGTATGGCGAGGGCAATGCCCGGGCCGCGCGGCTGTACCTGCACCACCGGCGCATCGTGTTTCCGCGCTTCGAGGCCGAAGCCGCGGCGGACTGGCCGGAGCCGTCCATTATCTGATCGGGAGGCTTACCTGAACAATGGGGGAAGAGACCATGTTTCGACCGTTGCATGCTGCATTGATCTGCGCCGCGTTGCTGTTCCTGGCAGCCGCCAGCGACGGCCGGGCCGAGATGTCCAAGGGACAGACCCAGTATGTGCCCTGCTCCTCGCACATCTACCACGGCCTGAAGACCCGCCAGGTGGACCTGACCGTGACCCTCGTGGTGCGCAACCTCGACACCAGGCGCCCTTTGACCGTGACCGCTGTGGACTACCACGGAACGGACGGGAAGCTTTTGCGGCGCTATCTTGCCGCGCCGGTGGTCATCGGGCCGATTTCAGCGCGCGAGTTCGTGGTGGAGGAGAAGGACAAGGAGGGCGGCGTTGGCGCGTCCTTCCTGGTGCGCTGGACTTCGAACGACGAGATCATCAATGAGCCTCTGGTCGAGGCCGTGATGATCAGCTCAAGCAACAACCTGGGCATTTCCTACATCAACCGTGGCGTGGTCGTGAAAGAGTAGGCCGCAAGGCGCTAGTCGTTCAGCAGGGCCTTGGCGAAGTCCTCGCCCACGAAGGGGCGCAAGTCCTCCATCTTCTCGCCCAAGCCCACGAAGCTTATGGGCAGCTTATGGGTGATGGCCACGGCAACCATGACCCCGCCCTTGGCCGTGCCGTCCAGCTTGGTCAGCACGATCTCGTCCACGCCCACGGCCTCGTGGAACAGCTTGGTCTGGGACAGGGCGTTCTGGCCCGTGGTGGCGTCGATGACCAGCACGACCTTGTGCGGGGCGCCGGGCAGCTTTTTGTCCAGCACGCGCTTGACCTTGCGCAGCTCCTCCATGAGGTTGACCTTGGTGTGCAGGCGGCCTGCGGTGTCCAGCAGCACTAGGTCAAAGCCCTCGCGCTGGGCCTTGTCCACGGCCTCGAAGGCCACGGCGGCCGGATCGGCGCCCTCGGCCTTGGCGAAGATGCCCGCGCCCACGCGCCCGGCCCAGATCTCCAGCTGTCCGATGGCCGCGGCGCGGAAGGTGTCGCCAGCGGCGATGAGCACCTTGCGGCCCTGGAGCCTGGCGCGGTATGCCAGCTTGGCGATGGTGGTGGTCTTGCCCACCCCGTTGACGCCGACCATCATGACCACCTCGGGCGGGGCGGCCACCTTGGGTTTCTTCGGCAGGGGGAAGAGCTCCTCCAACTCGCAGCCCAGGACGTCCTTGAACATCGCGGCCTCGGTGACGCCCATGTTGCGGGCGCGCTGCTTGAGGTTCACGAGCAGCTTCTGCGTGGCCTCGGAGCCCATGTCCGCCAGGATGAAGATCTCCTCCAGCTCCTCCCAGAAGGCCGGGTCCAGGCCGCCGGAGCGGCCGAACAGCGCGCCCAGGCCGGAGGCGAAGCGGGCCTTGGTCTGGGCCAGGCCCCGGGTGAATTTCTGGAAGATGCTCTTGCGCTCCTCTTCCTCCTGCTCCAGGTCCAGGGCCAGGATGAGGCGGTAGCGCAGTTCGGAGCGGATGTCCTCGGACGACTGCAGGCTCATGGCCTGGGACCAGGCCGCGAATTCCGTGATGAAGGCCTCGCCTTCGGCCCCGGGCGCGCCCAGGGTGGCGAAGAGGAAGCGCAGCCGCTGCCAGAGCAACGGCCCGCAGGCGTCTATGTCCGCCAGAAGCAGGCCGAGCCATTCGGAAATTCTCGCGCGGTCCGAGGTCAGGGCGGCGGCAAAGGACTCGCGCCAGGCCTGGGAGAGTTCCGCCGGCCCGCTCTGGGCGGCGCCCTGGGGGACGTCTGCCTGAACGCCGGATGCCTGGGCATCGGCGCCCAAAAAGGGCTCAGCCTGTATCAAAGCGCCCTGGTTCTGCGCCTCGGCTGGCGTTGTGGCGGGCTCTTCGTTGCCCCAGAGCTTCTTGACCTTTGTGAAAAACCCCATGCGTTCCCCTTTGCTCGGTGTGTGGCGGCGTTTCTACCCCAGGTTCGGGCATGACGCAACTCTGTTGAAATCCGGACGGAAGGGCACTAGAAGAGGGCGACACAGGAGGAATGCATGCGCAGATCACGGGTCAAGGACATTCTGGCGAGCGGGCAGGGCGGGCCGGTGCTGCTCAAGGGCTGGGTGCGCACCAGGCGCGATTCCAAGGGCTTTTCCTTTCTGGAACTCAACGACGGCTCCTGCCTTGGGAACGTGCAGGCTCTGGTGGACCACAGCCGGGAGCTCTCGCCCCTGCTGGAGCGTCTGAACACGGGCGCGGCCTGCGCCGTTGCGGGCGAGCTTGTGGCCTCGCCCGCTGCCGGGCAGAAATGGGAGGTCCGGGTCAGCGCCCTCACCGTGTACGGCGAGGCCGACCCTGAGACCTATCCCCTGCAGAAGAAGCGCCATTCGGACGAGTTCCTGCGCACCATCGCCCACCTGCGTCCGCGCACCAACAAGTACGGGGCCATGCTGCGCATCCGCTCGGAGATGGCCCTGGCCGTGCACGGGTTCTTCCGCGAGCGCGGCTTCGCGCACATCCATGCGCCCATCCTTACCGGCTCGGACTGCGAGGGCGCGGGCGAGATGTTCCGCGTGAGCAGCCTGGAGCCGGAAGCGGTTGCGGCGCTGTCCCCTGTGGAGCGCGAGGCGGCGGAATTCTTCGGGCGCGCGGCGGGCCTCACTGTGTCCGGGCAGCTGGAGGCCGAGATGCTGGCCCTGGCCCTGGGCGACGTCTACACCTTCGGCCCCACCTTCCGGGCCGAGAACTCCAACACCCCCAAGCACGCGGCGGAATTCTGGATGGTGGAGCCGGAGATGGCCTTCGCCGACCTTGCCGAGGACATGGACCTGGCCGAGGCGCTGGTCTGCGGCCTGGTGCGCCACGCCCTGACGCACTGCGCCGAGGACCTGGCCCTGTTCGTCAGCTTCGTGGACAAGACCCTCATGGCCACGCTCACGGGCATTTTGGACAAGCCCTTTGTGCGCCTGCCCCACGCCGAGGCCATCCGTGTGCTCCAGGCCTCGGGCCGCAGCTTCGAATTTCCGGTGCATGAAGGCTCGGACCTGCAGACCGAACACGAGCGCTTTTTGTGCGAGGAGCACTTCAAGAGCCCGGTCATCGTTCATGATTACCCCAAGGAAATCAAGGCCTTCTACATGCGCCTCAATGACGACGGGGCCACGGTGGCGGCCATGGACCTGCTTGTGCCGCGCATCGGCGAGCTGGTGGGCGGCAGCCAGCGCGAGGAGCGCCTGGAGGTGCTTTCCCGGCGCATGGCCGAGGCCGGCCTGCCCAGCGAACCCTACTGGTGGTACCTGGATTCACGGCGCTACGGCAGCGCGCCGCACGCAGGCTTCGGCCTGGGGTTCGAGCGTCTGCTCATGCTGGTCACCGGCATCGCAAACATCCGCGATGTCATTCCCTTTCCGCGAACCCCGCGGAACCTGGAGTTCTAGCGCAAGGGCGGCCCAACGGCCGCCCATTTTCGTTGCGCTATTTCAACGGGATGTGGATGTCCGTCAGGAGCTGCTCTGGCGGGGTGCTGGAGAGGGTGTTGCGGTAGATCTCAAAGCTCGGGCTGTCGCGCATTTCGCGCCCGCTTTGGGGCAGCCACCGGCCCATGATGGCGCCATAGGCCTCCTCAAGCCCCTCGTGGGGCCCCTGGTGGCTGATGACTGCATACTCGCCGCCTGGCAGGGTGCCGATGCTGACGGGCGGTTCCACAAGCACATGGCTCTCCACGGGGATGGCGGCGTCGTAGCGGATGTCCCCGGGCGCGGTGACAGAAGGGTCGTCGTGGCTGATGCCGATGAGCAGGGTCTGCGGACCAAAGAGGTTCTTCCGCTGGGCATAGGCGCACAGCGCTCCCCAGGCCTTGGGCGCGGACTCCATGTAGGGGCCTTGGGCGCGGACCATGGCCAGCCGGCGTTCCGGCAAAGTCTCGATGCGAACGTTCATGAAGGCTTCTCCTGTGTCGCTGAGGATGATCTCCACAAGCTCGCCGCTGGCGTAGTGCACGCCTGAAGGCGCTGCGGGAAAGCGCGGGCGGTCGCCCTGCTTCCGGCAGGCGGACGGCGAGAGGCCAAAGGTCTTGCGGAAGGAGCGGCTGAAGGCCTCCAGGGAGTCGTATCCGGCATCCAGGGCGATGTCCGTCACGTTTGCGCTGCCCGTGATGAGCTGCACGCAGGCCCGCTCCAGGCGGATGCGCCGCACATGGTCCATGATGGTCTCGCCGAGCATGCCTTTGAAGACGCGGTGGAAATGGGACACCGAGAAACAGGCCTGGGCCGCCAACCCGGCCAGATCCAAGGGCTCGTCCAGATGCCTCTGCACGTGCCGCAGCACCAGGAGAATCCGTTCCGCGTAGAGTCTGTGCGTGTCCGTCTTCATGCGCCGTTCCTTCCGCTTGCTGTCCTAGCAGAGACGGCTGCGGAACGTTTGACGGAAAATCTCATTTATTTAGGCTGCGCAGGCGACATGGCCTGGCTGCGCCAGTCCTGGGGCAGATGCTCGATGGCGTAGCGCAGGGCCACGCGGGGCATACGCCCGCGCCGGGGAAGGACGAACTCCAGCACCTCGCGCGGCCAGGCCTTGGAGGCCTCCTTGAGCAGCCAGCCGTAGCCCTTGCGCACCAGATCGTCCTCGTCCAGCAGGAGCACGTCGGCCACGCGGAACACGTGGTGCAGGTACAAACCATACTTGGCGGGCAGCACGCAGCACACTGCCGCACCCCGGCGCAGCCAGCGGTTTGGGCTGGTCAGCCAGGGCACCGTGCGCTCGATGGTCTCCGGGTACAGGGCGAGCAGACCGCCGACGCAGTGGCTGGAGAGGTCGTCGCAGTGGGCCCAGTTGTCCACGCGCGTGGACAGCCAGCGCTCAAAGGTGCCGAAGGCCTCCAGGCCCAGGGCTGGCAGATCGCGCGCGCACCATTTGCAGGCCACGCTGGCCTCCTCGAACACGCCGGAATCCCATAGCTGGTCGCACAAGGCGATGAAGGCTTCCGGCGGAAGCGCCTTGGCCTGGCGCCAGTGGCGGGCCATGATGCGGTTCAAGTGGCGGGAGCGCACGCCAAGGGGGCGGACGGTTTCCTTGAAAAAGCGGCGCGCGCCCTGGCGGTGCTCGGGATCGGCCATGGCCAGCAGGTCCGCGCGCAAGGAATTCAGCAAGGCTGTGGTTTCGGACATCTCCGCCTCCGGTGATGGCATACTATAGGTATGCAGGGCCTTGAGTTCAAGAGCTGTTGTGGCGCTTATCCAACGTGCAGTAATTGTCTGGTTTTGTGAGATACTTTGTAATTCCGGTGAAAAACGTGTTGACTCCCGCCTGCAGTTCCCCTAGAAACCCCCTTCGCCGCAACGCACAGGCCCCGGGGGCGAGGCAGGGCGGTTGATCTTTTCCAGACAAGATGCGAGAAAGTGGTTGACTCCTGGCCGCGGTT
>JAHJLB010000051.1 GCA_018822105.1 Pseudomonadota bacterium | reverse complement strand
GCGGCCAGCCGCCCCAGGCCCAGGGCGCGGTGCGCTTCTTCGCCACGGACGATCCCGAACGCTTCGCCCGCGTGGGCGAGATCTTCCTGGGCGAGCCGCTGTCGCCCTCGGACGTGACCCTGGTGGACCTCTGAGGCCGCAGCGCTCCGCCGCCCCTCCGGGCCGCTAGAATTCCAGGGCCAGCGGGCAGTGGTCCGAGGCCGCCCATTCCGCCCCGACCCCCTTGAGCCTGGGGAAGGTGAAGTCCACCTTGCCCAGGATGTCGCCCCCCGGCCCCACCAGCTTCACCTCGTGCGGGAGCAGGCTCTGGTCGCGCTTGGAAAGGCCAGTGCCGCCCAGGCCCGCGCGGTTCACCAGGGGCCTGGCGCCCTTGCTGCGCCTGCTCAAGGCCGGGGAGAGCAGCAGGTAGTCGAACTGGGACACCTGGCCGCCGGACTTGTAGTAGTGGGTCCAGCGCTCATCCTGGGGCAGGCGGTCCAGGACGTTCTCCAGCCTGCCCTCCCGGACCAGGTGCTGCACCGGCGGCGAGCCGGGCTCGTCGTTCAGGTCGCCGACCACGGCGAACAGGCCCGTGTCGTAGGCCTTGCCCGGAAAGCGCAGCTTCAGCCGCCGCACCACCTCCTCGGCTTGGCGCAGGCGCTTCTCCGCCGAGCGCCGGGCGTCGGCCTCCTTTTCCGCCGGGGTCTTGCCCTGGGCCAGCTTGGACTTGAAGTGGTTGAGGAACACCGTGAGGGTCTCCTTGCCCGCCGCGTCCAGGGCCAGATCCACCTCCAGACAGTCGCGGGAGAACAGCCACGGCGAACGCGCTCCGCCCTGCGGGTCCCTGGTGTCCACGTTGGAGGCCAGGCTCAGGATGGGCCTGGCGCTCAGGATGCCCACGTCGATCTGGCGCATGTCGCGGGAGTCCAGGAGCGCGGCGTAGGGGTAGAAGCTGTTGAGGTAGTGCTCGTTGAACAGGCGCAGGGCGGCCAGGCTCTCCACCTCCTGCAGGCAGAGGATGTCCGGAAGCGCCCCGCCGGGCAGGCGCAGCACCTGTTCCTCCAGGGCGCGCTGCTCCTCGTTGAAGACCTCGAACTTGCCCGGCTTCTGCATGGGCAGGTAGCCCCAGAGCGCCTTGGCGATGCCGCTCTTCCCGGACATGTCCCCGGCGAAGGTGGTGCTGAAGTTGTAGCGCAGAAACAGGTTGTTGACGTTGAACGTGCACAGTGTGGTCATGGCTCCTCCAGGGGCTGGGTGGGTTGGCTACGCCTGCATGAACGCCTCTTTGCAAGTTTATGACGCATATCGCACAAAGTATTTTCCGGCGCAACCATCCGGAGGGCGGACATTGCCCCTTGCCCTTGCCGGGCCTGCCGTCGTAGGGTGGCGGATCTTTCGTTCGGGGTGTGGAGCATGCTTGAACTTGCCGTTTTTCTGTGCGGGGCCGTGGTCATGGTGCTGGAGCTCTCCGGCTCGCGGGTGCTGGCGCCCTTCCTGGGCACGTCCATCGTGGTCTGGACCAGCCTCATCGGCGTGGTGCTGGGCTCCCTCAGCATCGGGTACTGGTGGGGCGGCCGGGTGGCCGACCGCCGGCCCGAGGCCAGGCTCCTGTCGCGCATCATCCTGCTGTCCGCGGTGGCCACGCTGCTGCTGGCTGGGCTGAAGGGCCTGCTGCTGGCCTTTCTGCAGAACAAGTCCAGCCTGCACGTGGCGACCCTGGCCTCCACGGTCCTGCTCTTCGTCCCGGTGTCCACGCTCCTGGGCATGGTTTCGCCCTTTGCCGTGCGCCTGCGCCTCGACCACGCCGCCCGGTCGGGCCGCACCTCCGGAAACCTCTACGCCCTGTCCACCCTGGGCAGCATCGTGGGCACCTTTGCCGCCGGGTTCTGGCTCACGGCCACCCTGGGCACCACGAACATCATCCTGTGCATGGCCGGGGTGCTGGTGCTGGCCTCGGCCTGCGTCCACCGGGGCGACATGCCCGCCCGCTTCGCCGTGGCCGGGGTGCTGGGCCTGGCGGCCCTGGCCCTCTCCGCGTGGGACGGCCAGCTGCGGCATATGGGCCTGTTCGACCTGGACACCGGGTATCAGCGGGTGCTGGTGTACAACAGCGTGCATGTGGACACCGGCCAGCGCATGCGGGTGCTGACCACCGGGCCGGAAGGCGTCCAGTCCGGCATGGACCCCTCGGACCCCTCCAGGCTGATGCTGCCCTACACACGCTACTACCGCCTGGCCGCGCACTTCCGCCCGGGCTTCGACAAGGCGCTTATGCTGGGCGGCGGGGCCTACTCCTTTCCCAAATACATGCGGGCGCAGCCCGGGGAGTTCGGCGCCAGAGTGCACATGGACGTGGTGGAGATCGACCCCGGCATCACGGACATCGCCCGCGGCATGTTCCACCTCAAGGACGATCCCAACCTGGCGATCCATCACGACGACGGCCGGCGCTTTCTGAACCGCGCCCTGGACTCCCATCCGGGCGGGCCCGGGTATCAGGTGGCCCTGGTGGACGTCTTCACCAGCAACCTTTCCGTGCCCTTCCACCTGTCCACGCGCCAGACCGCCCAGGCCCTGTCCGGCGTGCTGGACAACAACGGCGTGGTGCTGGTGAACTGCATCAGCGCGGCGGAGGGGCCGCGCAGCCGGTTCTACCGCGCCCTTCTGGCCACCTACCGCTCGGTGTTTCCGCGCGTGGAGACCTTTCTTGTGGGCAACCCGGCCGACCCCGCCGAGTTCCAGAACATCATGCTGGTGGCCTTCAAGGCCGCGGGGGCGCCCCTGCTGGCCAGCGCCAGGCCGGACCTCCAGGCCATGCTGGCCACGCGCTACGAGCCCGCGCCGGCCAGGGCGGACGATCCGCCGGTGCTCACCGACGACTTTGCGCCCGTGGACCATTACCTGCTGAACATCTGAGGCCCGGACCGCCTGGTCATCCAGGCCGGCTGTCCCGGCCGGGGGAGGAGCCCATGTCCCTTCGACTGCACGGCATCCGCCACGAAAGCTTTGAGCGCGAGGCTGAAATCGCCGTCTGGGCCGAGGCCAGAGGCCACAGCCTGAGCCACACCGACCTCTGGCGCGGCGAGAGCCTGCCGGAGCTGTCCGCCTTTGACTGGCTCCTGGTCCTGGGCGGGCCCATGGGCGTGTACGACGAGGACGCCCACCCCTGGCTGGCCGGGGAGAAGCGCTTCCTGCGCGCGAGCGTGGACGCGGGCAAGCGCCTGCTCGGGGTCTGCCTGGGCGCGCAGCTTTTGTCCGTGGTCCTGGGCGGGCAGGTGACCAAGAACCGCTGCCGCGAGATCGGCTGGTTCGAGGTTCAGGCCACGCCCCAGGCCGCGCAGAGCCGCGCCTTTGCCGGGCTGCCACCGCGCTTCGAAGCCTTCCACTGGCACGGCGACACCTTCAGCATCCCCGAGGGCGCGCTGTGGACGGCCAGGAGCGAAGCCTGCGCGCACCAGGCCTTTGAGGCCTGCGCGGGCCGCGTGGTGGGCCTGCAGTTCCACCTGGAGACCAATGCCGAAAGCCTGCGCGAAATCGCGGAGCACTGCGCGGACGAGATCATCCTGGACCCGCAAAAGCAGCCCTGCATCCAGCCCGTGTCCGCCATGCTGGAGCGCCCGGAGCGGCTTTCAGCCCTGCGGGGGCTTCTGGACCGGATTCTGGACAACATGGCTGCGCTGGGGTAGAGCCCGGCCCCGGAGCATATTCAAAAGGAGGCAACCATGGCCGAAACCGTGGACGAGATCACCATCAATTTTGAAGAGGACGGCGTGCTCGTGCGCGAGGAGCTGGACAAGGTCATCCTTTCGCGCGGGGCCTGGACCACCATTTTGTTCCAGTACCGCGAGATGGACCGCGCGCGCACGGACTACGGCCCGGTGGCCTTCAGCGTGCGCCGCTACAAGAAGACCGGCGGCGAATACAAGCAGCAGAGCAAGTTCAACATCTCCAATGCCGAGCAGGGCCGCAAGATCGCCGAGGCCCTGCTCGCCTGGGCCGCCGACCTGCCCGTGGCCGAACCCAAGCCCGTGGCCGCCAAGCCTGCGGCGAAAAAACCCGCCGCCAAAAAGGCGAAGTAGCCAGGGGCTCCGGCCTTGGACCCTGCTGGGGCCGGCGGCCCCCAGACCCCCGTTCCGGCCGAAAGGGCTGGCCCAGGAGGAACCTGGGCCAGCCCTTTCGGCCTGTTGGGGATCCCAAAGGGCCTTGAAGCTCTTTGGCGGGGTGCCAAGGGGCAGCGCCCCTGGGTGTCCTCACAGCTTCGACTTGAGCACGATATCCGTGATGGGTCCGCGGCTCTTCTCGCCCTTGAGCACCATGTGCGCGTAGTTCCGGTAGCCCTTGAGCTTCTTCACCACCCAGTTGAGCCCGTTGTTGGCTTCGTTCAGGTAGGGGTTGTCCACCTGGCGGGTGTCGCCCAGGCAGAAGCACTTCACGCCTTCGCCCATGCGGGTGAGCAGGGCGCGGGTCTCGCCCCGCGAGAGGTTCTGCATCTCGTCCACGATGACGATGCAGTTCTCCATGTTCATGCCCCGGATGTAGGCGATGGGCTGGATGACGAAGCGCTTGGGGTTGAGCTTGAGCGTGTCGGCCTGGGGGTCCTGGAAGATGCGGTTGGCCGGGCGCATCTCGTGCAGCTTGAGCAGCAGGTCGGTGATGTAGCGCACGTAGGGGCCCATCTTTTCCTCCACGTCGCCGGGCAGGTAGCCCATCTTGGCGCCGATCTCGATGATGGGCTTGACCAGGTAGATGCGCTTGTACGGGTTGTCCTTGCGCTCCAGGGTCAGGTACAGTGCGGCGGCCAGGGCCAGGAAGGTCTTGCCGTAGCCGGCCTCGGACTGCAGCGAGACGAGGTCCAGGCGCGGGTCGAGCATGAGCTCAAGCGCCAGGTTCTGATACACGGTGCGCGGCTTGCTGCCCCAGATCTCGTGGCTGTAGGTGATGGCCTTGGGCCCGTCGGAGCCGTGGAACACCGGGACGCCGCTCTCCCAGCGGAAGGAGTTGGGCACAGGCTCTTCGCCCTCTTCCACAAAGCCGGTGTAGATCTGCGACTCGCTCTGGAAGGGCACGGAGTCGCGGTACCCTTCGCTGGGGATGCCGAAGACCCTCGCCTTGAGCTGCAGGATGCGGTCGTTGGTGACCAGGATGGGTTCGGCCAGCCCGGTCTGGTGGCCGATCTCGCGCAGGATGCGGTCGTCCGCGGACATGTCCGGCGTGAAGTGGTGGCCGTTTGGGGGGAAGATGAGGACCTTGGGATCCTCCATGATGGAGGTGACGGCCTGGGCCACCACATGTCCGATGCGGGCGTCGCGTTTGAGCCCGTCGAGTTCGGTGAGCACCGTGTACGGGATGTGGATGCGGTTTTCGTTGCCGTTGCGCAACGCGTTGATGCACTTGGGATTTTCGATGAGCACGTTGGTGTCGAGCACGAAATTTTTGGATGCCATGGGTTCCCTTGGTGTTTGGGGGTTCGGTCCATTCAGACCGGCAGGGCCACCACTCGTCGTGCTAAGTTTCTGGTTTTCTTGACTCACCTCCCTGCGCCGGGGGGCTAGGCCGCCCACGCATCGTTGCTGGTTGTAGAAATTCTCTAAACAGTCGGCCAGGAAATATCCAGCACAAATGCGGGGCGGTTGGGTGACGTTTCTGTGGCGGGGCGGAATAGTCAGGAGCGGACAGGGGGATGCGGAAGGATATTTCTTTCGCGCCGGGGGGCTGCGGAGGGGGCCGGCGCGCGGCCAGCCCCCTCCGGCGGGGATTACTTCTTGGCGGGCAGGTACTTGATCATGAGGTTGTACTGGATCATGCCCTCGCCCAGGCTGCGGGCGGGCAGGAGCTTCTTCATCTCCGCGGCCAGGGAGGCCGGGTCTTTGGCTGTGGGCGCCAGCTCCTTGGCCTTGGCGTCGAAGAGCTGGATGTACTCGCGCATGTCGGCCACGTCCTTCTTGGTGGACAGCGGGCCGTGGCCGGGGATGATGGCGGTCGCGTCCAGGCCGTCGATGAAGTCCAGGGTCTTGACCCAGCCGGGGACGTCGCCTTCGCCCATGAAGGGGTGGAAGTCCGTGAAGAGCACGTCGCCCGCGAAGAGCACCTTCTGCCTGGGCAGGTACACCAGGGTGCTGCCCGGCGAGTGCGAGGACGTCAGGTGGATGAGCTCCACCACCTCGTTGTCCTGGCTGCCGAGGCGGATGGTCAGGCGCTCGGTGAAGGTCAGCGAGGGCAGCACGATCCTGGTGCCGGCGATATCCTGCGGGCTCAGGCCGAAGGCCTGGATCTTTTTCAGCATGCTCTCGCCGTTCTTGGCCAGGTAGGCGCGGTTCAGCTCATGGGCCACCAGGGTCGCGCCCAGGTCCGTGAACACGCTGGAGCCGAGGGCATGGTCGAAGTGCTCGTGGGTGGTGACCACATACTTGATGGGCTTCTTGGTGACGGCGCGGATGTCCTTCAGCAGGCGCTTGCCTTCCTTGGCCGTGGCCAGGGTGTCGATGACCAGCACCCCGTCCGTGCCGATGACGATGCCCGCGTTGGCGGCGTAGCTGTGCTTGGGCGAGGCGTCTTTGACGCCGACGTAGGAGTAGACGTTCTCGGCGATCTTGGTCAGCCCCTTGGGCTGGGCCTGGGCGGCGGTGGCCAGGGCAAGGGCCAGAACGAGGGCCAGTGCCGTGGAAAGGATGCTTCTGCGCATGGATGCTCCTTGGCTGAACGGTTCAGGTGTGCGGAAGTCCTTAGCGCGGGTTCCGGGCGGAGGCCAATCAATATTTGCGATGGCGCCCGGCGGGATGGGTGATGGGGCGCGGCCCTGCCTCCCAATTCAGGTCAGGAGCCGCGCCACCCCTCTGGCAGAGGCCTGCCGCCCGGCTTACCCGCAGCAGCCGCCGGAGTTTGCCGGGGCCCCGCCGCAGGTGGCCTGGCGGGCCGTGCAGCCGCAGGCCGCGGCAGTTCCGGCGCTGGCGGGCTGGTCCAGGGCCTCGTGGATCATGCCGGCGGTGTGGGCCGCCAGGCGGATGCACTTGTCCATGGACTCCTGGGGGCCGAGCCGTTCCAGCACCAGCCCACAGGCGGTCGTTCCGTATCCGGCCTCGAAGCGCGCGCGCAGGCTTGCTGCCGTGGCCGCGATGCCGTCCCAGGGCTCGTCCGGGGCGTTGCGTCCGCCCAGGTGGCCCAGGGCCATGAGCCCGCCGGCCAGCGCCCCGCAAAGCTCCTTCTTGCTGCGGCCCACGCCGCCGCCAAAGGCAGTGGCCATGCGCGGCGACACCTCCGCGCCGCCGGCCCGGCTCTCCAGCAGGGCCTGGAGCACGGCCTCGGCGCAGTGCAGCCCGCCCCGGAAGAGTTCTTCAGTCCGCTGTTCAACCTGTTTCCTGTCCATGTCGTTGCTCCTTGTTGTGGTGTTGGGAAGTGGGCGCCGGATGCGGCGTCAGGGCCGGCCCTGGAGCGCGGCGTCCTTGACGCGCGCCACCTCTTCCGGGCGCAGCGTCAGCTGCGGATCCTTGACCTTGTCGATGCCCAGGTCCGTGACCACCAGATGGTCGTGCCCGGCCAGCCCGGCCCGCTCCGCAATGGCCTTGGCGCAGCCCACGGCGCAGCCGTCGAGCACCAGGACGGGGCCGGCGTCGCGCGCGGCCTGCACAAGGCCGGGAATGCCGCCGCCCAGGCCGGCCAGGCAGAACATCCTGCCCCGGCCCTCGCGGGTCAGCTCCACGGCGGCCTGGTTGGTCAGCTGGCCCACGTTGGAGCCCCCGGAACAGGCCAGGATCATGCGCGGCTGGCCCGCGCCGCAGCAGGTGTTGGACATGGCGTTCTCCTTGCTTGTTTGTTTGGCCGCACCGAGGACGAAACCGCCGGCGAAACCGTTGCCGAAACCATTGGCGAAATTGTTGCCGAAACCGTTGCCGAAACCGTTGCCGAAACCGTTGGCGCAAGCGTTGGCCTGATGCCCAGCAGGCCACGCGGACCCTGGGCTTTCTTGCGCCGGGACCGTTGCCGCCGCCGTTGCTGCTGCCGTTGCCGCCGCCGTGGATGCGGGCGCGGAACCCGCCGCCAGCAAAGCTGGCAGGCCTCTCGTTGACACCGCCATTTGATCTGTGTAGCTGAATATAAACAGCTAGCGATCGTGTCCAACGATTAGATTCGATGCGGCCGATCGGGCCTGGCGATCAAGAATTCCCGGTGGCGGAACGTCCGGATATCAGAACAGGAGGTTGGCATGGAGCTGCGGGACCTGCGGACCTTTGTGGCGGTGGCCCGGCATTTGAGCTTCCACCGCGCGGCGGCGGAGGTGCACGCGGCCCAGTCCACGGTGTCGGCGCGCATCGCCGCCCTGGAGGGGGACCTCGGCGTGCGGCTTTTCGAGCGCCTGGGCCGGCGCGTGGCCCTGACCCCCTGCGGGGAGCGCCTGCGCGACTACGCCGCCAAGATGCTGGACCTGGAGGACGAGACCCGGGCCTGGATGGCCGGCGAGTCCGAGATGCGCGGCTCGCTCACCGTGCGCGTGCCGGAGTCCCTCTGCGCCTGGCGCATGGGCGGCATCATCAGGAGCTTCCGCCAGCGCTACCCGCAGGTCAAGCTGGGCTTCACGGCCTGCACCCTGGAAGGGCTGGAGAAGGACCTGCGCCAGGGCGTCACGGACCTGGCCTTCCTCATGGCCGACAGCGTGCGCGCCGGGGACCTGGCGGTGGAGGCCCTGGGCGTGGAGCCCCTTGTGCTGGTGGCCGCGCCGGGGCACCGCCTGGCGGCGCTTGAGGCCGTGGGGCCACAAGACTTGCAGGGCGAGACGCTGGTGCTCTCGGCCGCGGACTGCTCCTACCGCAAGATGTTCGAGCACCTGCTGGCCGAGGCCGGGGTGCAGGTGGCCGCCGGGGTGGAGTTCTCCAGCGCCGCGGCCCTGCGCGGCTGCGTCATGAACGGGCTGGGCCTGAGCATCCTGCCGGAGCTGGCCGTGCGCCGGGATGTGGCCGCCGGGCGGCTGAAGGCGCTGCCCTGGACCACGGGCGAGGAGGGGGACGGAGGGGGCCGGCTTGAGACCATGGTGCTCATGCTGCGGCACAAGGACAAATGGCTGTCCCCGCCGCTTGCGGTCTTCATGGACCTGGTGCGGGAGCAGCTCATGAGCGGGGCCGAGGCCGTGCGCAAGCCCGTGGAGCTGCTGCCCAGCACGCCGGAGGGCGCGCCGGAGGGAGGCGCAACGGCGCGCTGCTGCTGAGGATTGCCGCTGGCCGCCTGTGTCGGCTGGGCCTGATCAGCCCGTTGCCGGGGCGCTCTTGTCCAGGTACGGGTTGAAGTAGCCGAAGTCCAGCCAGGTGCTGGTCTTCTTCAGGCGCTTCAAGAAGTTCGCCAGGCCCATGCACGGGCCGAAATCCACGTCCTTCATCAGCCCCAGGTACAGCTCCGGGTCCAGGTTCAGGTTGCGCAGCTGGATGAAGTCCAGCCGGGTGTCCTCCACCAGGGCCGAAAGCGCGTCCCATTCGGCCTCGCAGTCCGTGAGGCCGGGAAAGTACAGCAGGTTCAGCGACACGAAGAGCCCCAGGCCCTTGGCCGTGCGGATGGACTCCAGCACGTCGGCGAAGGCGTAGCCGTTGGGTCGGTGGTAAATGTCGTAGGGGATCTGGCGCGCGCTGTTCAGGCTCACGCGGACGCTGTCCACCCCGGCCCTGGCCAGTTCGGGCAGGGTGGCGGGCAGGCTGGCGTTGGTGTTGATGTTCACCGTGCCCCTGCCCCCGGCCTTGCGGAAGGCCGCCACGGCCTTGCCGATGCGCGCGGCCTCGGTGAGGGGCTCGCCCTCGCAGCCCTGGCCGAAGGACAGGATGGCCCGCTTCTCCTTGGCCTGGTGGCGCAGCATGACCTCGCAGATCTCCTTCTCCGTGGGGGAGAAGGCGATGCGGTTCTGGGTGGAGGGGAAGCCGGACTCCTCGGGCTGGAGCGAGATGCAGCCCACGCAGCGGGCGTTGCACGTGCGCGAGGTCGGCAGCGGGGCCTCGAAGCGGCCCAGGGCGAAGTTCTTGGCCGCCGGGCAGCCGTAGGTCAGGGCGCAGCTGGTGAGGTGGCGCACCAGGCGGTTGCCCGGCAGCTCGGTCAAGAGCTTGCGCGCCCCGTTCTCGATGCGCTCGCGCGGGATGTTGCCGAATTCCTGCCTGCGGTCCTGGTCCACGCGCCGGGCGCAGACCCAGAAGCGGCCCTCGGCAAAGCCCACGGCCCCGTATGCGAATAGCGGCAGCACCGGCGCGCCGGGACGGGGATTGTAGGCGGCCAGGGCCGAGAGGGTGTGCGCCGGGCTGGCGAACACGGCCACGGCCAGCTCCTCGAGCTCCTCCACCTGGCCGGTCTCCGGGTCCAGCCCCAGGGCGGAGCGGCCCGGCAGCAGGAAGAACTCGCTGCCCTCGGGCAGGGGGATCAGCTCGTCCGGCCTGGGCGGGGTGAGTTCGCCGCCCCGGCGGCAGAGCATCAAGAGTTCCGGATGGTCGTAGATGTTGCCGGACTCGTCGGCGAACACGAGGTTGGGCTGGATGTGTTTGTGGGTGGCCATATTTTGAGCATACGCGGCCGGGGGCCTGTCGGCAAGCTCAGGCCCAGACCCCCGGAAGGCCGGCGCCGCAGGACCGGCACCCGCCCTCGGCCAGGCCCAGAACCTCCGCCTGAAAGCCGGCGCGGCTGATGACCACGGCCTTGCAGGACGGGCACAGCGTGTCGCCGAAGCCCTGGCCGCTGGCGTTGCCGATGTAGACAAAGCGCAGGCCTGCGGCGCGTCCGGCCTCGCGCGCGGCCAGGAGCGTCTCGTGGGGGGTCACGGGCCGGTCGAGCATCTTGAAGTCCGGGTGGAAGCGCGAGAGGTGCCAGGGCGTGTCCGGCCCCAGCTCGGCGTGGATGAAGGCGGCCATGTCCGCCAGTTCGCCCGGCCCGTCGTTCAGGCCGGGGATGACCAGGGTGGTGACCTCAAGCCACCAGCCGAGCCTGCGCATGTGGGCCAGGTTCTTCAGCACCGGGGCCAGGCTGGCCCCGCAGCGATCGCGGTAGAATTCCTCGGTAAAGGCCTTCAGGTCCACGTTGGCGGCCTGGACGAGCCCGCCGTCCCCGGGGCCGAGGGCCTCCAGGCAGTCCGAACTCATGAAGCCGTTGGTGACCAGGATGTTCTTCAGCCCCTTGGCCAGGGCCAGGCGGGCGGTGTCCTGCACCAGTTCGAAGAACACCGTGGGTTCGGAGTAGGTGTAGGAGAGGCTTCTGGAACCGCTGTCCAGGGCCGCCGCCACCAGCTCCGCAGGCTCGGCGCGGTGGCCGGAGATCTTCTGGCCCAGGCGCGGCGGCTGGGAAAGGGTGGCGTTCTGGCAAAAGCTGCAGGACAGGTTGCAGCCCATGGTGCCCAGGGAAAAGGTGCGCGTCGCGGGCAGGAAGTGGTACAGCGGCTTCTTCTCCACCGGGTCCACGTTGACGGCGGCGGGCAGGGCGTAGACCAGGGTGGCCAGGGCGCCGTCCTGGTTCTCACGCACGCCGCAGAGTCCCCGCGCCCCGGGCTTGATGACGCAGAAGTGGCTGCACAGGCGGCACTGCGCCGCAGCGTCCTTGAGCGGCTTCCAGAGCCGGGCCTCGTGGGGTTGGGATGCGGCCATGCGGTCCTCCGGGCTCAGCCCAGGTTGAGGATGACGGAGAAGGCCCCGAAGCTCACCCAGACCTTCGCGCCCTCGGTGAGGCCCAGGCGGCCGGCGCTCTCGCCGGTGATGACCGCGGCCATGCGCGTGCCGTCGGCCAGTTCGGCCACCACCTCGGCGGCCACGGGGTCGGAGGGGTGGGCCAGCACCCGGCGCACCACGGCCGGGTAGCGGTTGGCCGCGCTGGAGACCGGCTCCTCCGGCCCGGCGGAAAGCTGCACCCAGGGGGCCTTGATGTCCGCCGTGGCCAGCAGGCCGGGCCGGATGCCCAGGCGCTCCACGGAGTCCCGGGTGACCACGCTGGTCACCGTGAACCCGCCCAGGCTGGTCAGCTCCACGCTGCAGACCACCGGTCCCTGGAGCACGCGGGTGATCTGCCCGGAAAAGCGGTTGCGCGCGCTGGTCCTGCGGCGCTCCTCGCGCTGCAGGTAGTCCTCCAGGATACGCCCGGCCTCGGCTTCGGAAAAGTCGCAGAAGGCGGCGGTGAGGTCCGCCGAGGACTGGCCGAGCAGGCGCTGCACCACGGGCAGGGGCACGTCGCGGCTGACGAGGTTGCGGGCCAGGGAGCGCCGCAGCGCGCTGGGGCTGGCCAGCTCGCGCGGGATGCCCGCCTCGCACGCGCGCTCGTAGAATTTGCGCCGCACATGGCCCTGGTCCATGTCGAAGAGCCCTGCGGCCCCGGCCGCCAGGCTGCCCAGAAGCCCGGCGTCGGCCAGGGCTGCACGCAGTTCGTCGGCCACGTCCGCGGGCAGGGGCGCCTCGCGTTCGCCTGCGCCCGAGCGGAAGGTGGCCACGGAGCGCGCGAGGCCCAGGTCCAGGTCCCGGGCGGGGTCCAGGGCCAGCACCTCGCCCAGGCGCGCCCCGGTGGAGCGCAGCAGCAGGAAGATGAGCAGCAGGCGCTGGCGCGAAAAACGGTCGGTCTGGCGGCGCGAGGCCGCGACCCAGGACCGGAAGGCCTGCTCCAGGGCGGACAGCTGCGCCGCGTCCAGGCCCCGCTGGCCCTGGCCGACGGGATCCGCGCCTATCGCCCTGCTCTCTTTCTTGCGCCGCGCCGCCTTGAGCATCCGTCCCTCCGAAAAGGCCAAAGGGCCTGCCATGCAACGGAAGATAGCCGCAAATGCGCCCCCTGCCAAGGGGCGCAAAGAGATTTGCGTCAGCTGAAAATTTGTGATGACATTTGCCCTGGCGCAGGCTATTTTGTTGTCACTCGAATTACTTAATTCGTGACAGCAACCCAGGCGGCCGGCCGCAGGCCAGGACCGCCGCAGAGGAGGCCGCCATGCTCTTTACCGTCGCAGGCATCGAGGTTCAGCCCTGGGTTCCGCCGCTGGTGTCGCTGGTCATCTCGTTCTTCACGTCCATGGGCGGGGTTTCGGGCGCCTTTCTGCTCCTGCCCTTCCAGATGAGCGTGCTGGGCTACGTGAACCCCTCGGTGAGCTCCACCAACCAGTTCTACAACATCGTGGCCATCCCCAGCGGCGTTTGGCGCTACATCAAGGAAGGCCGCATGGTCTGGCCGCTCACCTGGGTGGTCATCGTGGGCACCCTGCCCGGGGTGTTCATCGGGGCCATCGTGCGCGTGCAGTACCTGCCGGACGCGAGGAACTTCAAGCTCTTCGCCGCTGCCGTGCTCTTGTACATCGGCGTGCGCATGGTCAGGGACCTCCTCAAGCAGATGCGCGGGCCGAAGAATGCGGGCGGGCTCACCGCCGCCCAGGCGGCGGAGAAGCGCTTCCAGGAGCAGGTGGCGCGCTTCCGCGAGCGCGCCAAGGCCAGCGAGGCGCATGGCGAGGCCCTGGCCGCCGTGCGCGTGGTGCGCTTCAGCGCGACGCGCATCGCCTATGAGTTCTACGGCGAGACCTACGAGGTGCCGACCTTCGGCATCCTCTCCCTGTCCTTCATCGTGGGCATCGTGGGCGGGGTCTACGGCATCGGCGGCGGGGCCATCATCGCGCCCTTCTTCGTGTCCTTCTTCGGCCTGCCGGTGTACACCGTGGCCGGGGCCGCGCTCATGGGCACCTTCATCACCTCGGTGGCGGGCGTGGCCTTCTACCAATGTATCGCGCCCTTCTACCCGACCATGTCCGTGGCCCCGGACTGGCTCCTGGGCTTCCTCTTCGGCATCGGCGGCATGGCCGGCATGTACCTGGGCGCGCGCTGCCAGAAGTTCGTCCCCGCGCGCTACATCAAGTGGATGCTCTCCACGCTCATCGTGTTCCTGGCCCTCAAGTACGTGCGCGACTTCCTCGGCTGAGCCGCCCGCGACGGAAACGCCAGGGGCCTCTCCGCTGCGCGGCGGGGAGGCCCCGGCTCGTCTTCGGGGCCAGGCGTGGGTGCGGGCCCAGCGGTGCCGTGTCAGGCGGGGCTGTTCAGGGAGGCGAGGGGCGCCCTTCGGCGAGGAGCTGTTCCGGCCGGAAGCTTCCGTCCTATTCCGGCTCGTTTTCGCGCATGCGCCCGATGGCCTGCTCCGCGTGGGCGTGCTCCAGCGGGCGGGAGAAGAAGAAGCCCTGCACGCACTCGCAGCCGAGCTTGTGCAGCATGTTGGCCTGCTCGTTCTCCTCGACGCCCTCGGCGACCACGTCGAGCCCCAGGCTGTGGGCCAGGGCCACGATGGCCCGCACGATCTCGTGGTTTTCCGGGTCGAGCCCCAGGCGGCTCACAAAGCTGCGGTCCACCTTGAGGGTGTCCACCGGGAAGCGCTGCAGGTAGGACAGCGAAGAGTACCCGGTGCCGAAGTCGTCGATGCTGATCTGCACGCCCAGGCTCTTGAGCCGGTGGAGCATGACCAGCGCGCTCTCGGCGTTGACCATGATGTTGGATTCCGTGATTTCGAGCTTCAGCCGGTCCGCGGGCAGGCCGGTCTCCTTCAGGATGCTCGCCACCTGCTCCACCAGGGAGAACTGCATGAACTGCTTGTTGGACAGGTTGACGGCCATGGTCAGGCTGCGCGACGAGGGGTCCGTGGCGCGCCACTGGGCCAGGTCCGAGCAGGCGCGCTCCAGCACGATGCGGCCCAGGTCGAGGATGATGCCGGTCTCCTCGGCCAGGGAGATGAAGGAGCCCGGCCCCACCAGGCCGCGCTGGGGGTGCTGCCAGCGCACCAGGGCCTCGAAGCCCACCATGTCCCTGCTGCCCAGGTCCCAGATGGGCTGGTAGTGCACGATGAATTCGCCGCGCTCCAGGGCCTGGCGCATCTCCTGCTCCAGGGTCATGCGCTCCTGGACGTGCTCCAGCATGCGCGGGGTGAAGACCTTGAACCGGCCCCGGCCGCTGGCCTTGACGTGGTGCAGGGCGATGGAGGTGTTCTGGAGCAGCTCCTCGGAGCGCTCGAAGCCGTTGGGGGAGAGCACGATGCCGAAGCTGGCCGAGGTATGCACCTCGTTGCCGCCGATGCGCAGGGGCTCCATGATGGCCTGGCGCAGGCGCTTGATGATGCGGATGGCCTCGCCCGGGGTGGCCAGCTCCTCCATGAGCATGACGAACTCGTTGCCGCCGAAGCGGGCCACGGTGTCCAGGCCGCGCAGGGTGTTCACGATGCGCCGGGCCACGGCCTCCAGGACCTGATCGCCGAAGGCGTGGCCCATGCTGTCGTTGATGACCTTGAAGCGGTCCAGGTCCATGGTCACCACCGCGTAGTAGGCGCTTTCGCGGCGCTTGAAGCGCTCCAGGGCCTGCTGGATGCGGTCCATGGCCAGGGTGCGGTTGGCCAGCCCGGTCAGGTGGTCGTACAGGGCCTGGTGCCGCAGCTTCTGCTCGAACTCCACGCGCTCGGCCTCGCGCACCTCCATGGCCAGGGCCATGTTGTCGAAGGCCTCGGCCAGCTCGCCCAGTTCGCCCTCCTGGTGCCCCAGGCCGGACCTGGCCTTGAGCTCGCCCTGGCCCAGGCGCTTGGCGGTGCCCATGAGCAGGTTCATGCGGCGCATGATGACGAAATGTCCGAGCACCCAGGCCAGCACTGCCGCCAGCAGGGCCGCAACGCCGGTCAAGGCGATGTTGCGCGACTGGATGAGGCGCGCCTCGCCCAGGGCCTTGTCCTCGGGGATGCCCACCCGGGCCAGCAGGAAGGACGGGTCGTCCTTGTGGCGGCGCAGCCGCTTCATGGCGTAGAGCCTGCGCACCCCGTCCGCGCCGGTGGCCAGGGTGAGGCCTTCTTCGCCCAGGCCGGCCAGCTGCCCCCAGAGGTCGAGGGGCTCCTGCCTGCCTGCCCACTTGGCGGGATCGGGGTAGCGGAACAGGCGCACCCCGCGCGAGTCGGACAGGGCCATGGCCGAGCCCTCGGGCAGGCCCGCGGCGTCGAAGGCCTGGGCCAGGGAGCTGAGGTCGAAGGTGGCCCCGAGCACGCCGACGAGCTTGCCCGACTCTCCGAACACGGGGTGGGCGAAGTGCAGCACCGGGCGCTTGGTGGTGTAGGAGACGGCGTACTCGCCCACGGAGAAATCCCGCGTGCGCAGGACGTCCTGGAAATATTTGCGCTTGGACACGTCCACCACGCCGCTGAAGGGGATGGACAGGGCGAAGACGTGGGCGTCCAGGGTGATGAGCGAGAGGTTGGCGTAGCTGGGGTGCAGCCTGTGCAGCTTGGTCAAAAGCTCGGTGGAGGCCTTCCGGTCCAGCCTGCGGATGGTGGGCACCTGGGCCAGGGTGGTCAGGAGCATCCGGGCGTTCTCCTCCACCTGCTCCAGGTCGTCGGCCATGCCCTGGACGAGGCGCTTGGTGGCTTCCTGGGCCTGGACCACGGACTGGCGCTGCAATTCCTGGCCGCTCCACCAGACCAGGATCATGGCGGGCACCGTTGCCGCGAGCACCAGCACCAGCAGGTGCGTGCGGATGGACCAGGAAAAGAAAGACTTCATGCGCTCCTTGCGTTGCCTGGTTGACGTTCTCGCGCTTGCGCCCGGGCCGGCGCGGCCCTGGGGCGCTGCCGCCGCCAGCTTCGAATGCTTCCGTCCGGCTTATCCCGTCTTTCCCTGACGGTCCAGTGGGAGAAATGGGCTTTTGGGCGCAACAATTACGTATTTCATACGGAGCCGCCGTACATGGAGGGATGTCGCGGCCGTGAAAAATCAGACGAAAGTAGTCAGGATTGCCGGATTTTGTGCCTTCCGAAGGGGTTGTTCTGCTGCCGGGGGGTTGCGCCGATGCGGCCTTTGTGGCATGGGAAGCGGGACTATTGCTGCGTTTTCATCCGCTAACCCTTTTTGGAGGATTGATTCATGCGCAAACACCCCGGAGTCCTAATTTTCGTACTGGCGCTGTGTCTCGGCTGGGCGGGCATGGCCCTGGCCCAGAATGAGATCCAGCTTTCCATCCCCCTGCCGCTCACCGGCCAGCAGGCGAAGTTCGGCGAGATCGAGCAGAAGGCCTACATGATCGCCGTCGAGGAGATCAACGCCAAGGGCGGCATCAAGAAGAAGAAACTGGTGCTGAACTTCGAGGACTCCCAGGGCAAGCCCGAGATCGCCCGGTCCATCGCCGAGAAGCTCATCGACGTGAATAAGCAGCCCATCGTCTTCGGCGAGTATTCCTCGTCCTGCTCCAAGGCCGTGGCCGCCGTGGCCGAAGAGCGCAAGATCCCCTATGTCGTCGTCACCGGCGCGGCCGACGACATCACCCAGCAGAAGTACAAGTACGTCTACCGCATCTGCCCCTCCAACGCCTACTACGCCGTGGGCCTCATGAGCTTCCTGAACGAGGTGGTGAAGCCCAAGAGCGTGGCCATCTTGTACGAGAGCTCCGACTTCGGCACCTCCGGCGCGGACGACATGGAGAAGCAGGCCGCCAAGGCCGGCATGAAGGTGCTGCTGAAGGAGAAGTACGAGAAGGGCGCGGTGGACTTCAAGCCCGTGCTGTCCCAGGTCAAGGCCGCCAACCCAGACGTCATCTACATGGTCTCCTACGTCATGGACGCCGCGCTGCTCATGCGCCAGATCAAGGAGCTGCGCATCGACTCCAAGCTGTTCGCCGGCGGCGCCGCCGGTTTCGACATCCCCGAGTTCGTGGGCAACGCCAAGGAGGCCGCCGAGTACGTGGTCACCGCCACCCTCTGGAGCCCCCAGGTGAGCTATCCCGGCGCCAAGGACTTCGCGGAGAAGTACAAGGCCAAGCACGGCAGCTACCCCTCCTACCACGGGGCCGAGGCCTACGCCATGACCTACCTGCTGAAGGACGTGCTGGAGCGCTCCGCCTCCATGAAGCCCGCGGACATCAACAAGGCGCTCAAGGCCACCAAGCTGATGACGGCCTTCGGCCCCATCCAGTTCCAGGACAAGGACGGCTTCCAGAACCAGAACTTCATGGAGACCCTGGTGCGCCAGGTCATCAAGGGCGAGCACCAGACCATCTGGCCAAAGAAGATCGCCAGCGCCGGCTACCTCTACCCCATTCCCCGCTGGCGGGACCGCAAGTAACTTGCGTCACAACTAGAAAATAAAGGGAGAGTAGGGGCGATGTGGGTTCAGGCTGAAGTATTCTTGCAAACACTAGTGTCGGGATTGCTCCTGGGCGGTTTGTACGCCCTCATCGGGATCGGCATGACGCTCATTTTGGGCGTCATGAAGATCATCAACCTAACACATGGCCAGCTGATGATGGTGGCCATGTACCTTGCCTTTTGGCTGTTCACGCTCTTTGGCATCGACCCCTACCTTTCCCTGCTGATCGTGCCGCCGCTCATGTTCGCCTTCGGCATGGGCATCCAGAAATTCCTGGTGAACCCGGTGCTCCGGGTGGAGTCCATCCTGCCGCACAACCAGGTCATCCTGACCGTGGGCATCGGCATGGTGCTGCAGAACCTGGCCACCCTGTTCTTCACCTCCGACTACCGGTCCATCCCCGTGGGGTACGCCTCCACGGTGTGGTACCTGACGGACCTGTGGAGAGACTCCCCGGTGGAGCTGTCCTTCTCGCTGCCCTGGGTGGTCTCCTTCATGCTGGCGGTGGTCATCACCCTCATGCTGTGGTTCTTCCTGGCCAAGACCGACACGGGCAAGTCCATCCGGGCCACGGCCCAGGACCGCGACGCGGCCATGCTCATGGGCGTGCACGTGGGCTGGATGCGGGTCATCACCTTCGGCCTGGGCTCGGCCCTGGTGGCGGCAGCGGGCTGCCTGTTCATCCCCATCTACTACCTGTTCCCGGCCCTGGGCTCGCAGTTCACCCTCATCGCCTTTGTCATCACCATCCTGGGCGGACTGGGTTCGACCATCGGGGCCATCCTGGGCGGCCTGCTCCTGGGGGTCTTCGAGTCCATGACCGCCACGTACGTGGGCATGGGCTGGGCCCCTGCCGGACGCTTCGTTGTGTTCGTGGCCGCCCTGGTGTTCCTGCCGGGCGGCGTCGCCTCCCTGCTCAAAAGACGGAAGCTCGGCAAATGAACAAGAAATACATACCCTTCATACTGATCGGCGCGCTTCTGGTCCTGCCGCAGCTGGGCCTCAGCTCCTACGTCCTGCACATCCTCATCCTGGCCCTCATGTGGGCCACGGCGGGCATGGCCTGGAACCTGCTCGGCGGCTACTGCGGGCAGGTCTCCTTCGGCCATGCGGCCTTCTTCGGCATGGGCGCCTACTGCGCAGGGCTCTTGGCGCATCATTACGACATCACCCCCTGGCTGGGCTTCCTGGTCAGCGTCCCCGTGGTGGCCGCCCTGGCCCTGGTCATGGGCTTCATCGTGCTCAGGCTGCGCGGCCCGTACTTCGTCCTGGCCACCCTGGCCATCGGCGAGCTCTTGCGCATCATCGCGGAAAACCTGGTGGACCTGACCCAGGGCAACCTGGGCGTGCTCATCCGCCGCACCTGGGTGGACAAGGATCCGTACTACTACGTCATCCTGGCCCTGGCCCTGGGCACCTACTTCCTGATCCAGCGGATCATGGCCTCGCGCTGGGGCTACTACTTCGTGGCCATCCGCGAGGACCAGGACGCGGCCGAGTCCCTGGGCATCAACACCACCCTGTACAAGACCATCGCCCTGGCCATCAGCGCGGTGATCACCGGGTTCACCGGCGCCTTCTACATGAACTACATGGGCTACATCGACCCGCAGATCGTCTTCTCCCTGGGCGACATCTCCATCGTGATGATCATGGTGGTCATGGTGGGCGGCGTGGCCACCCCCCTCGGCCCCTGGGTCGGGGCGGTGATCATGGTCATCCTGGCGGAATGGATACGCTCGCTGCCGGTCATCGGCACGGGCTACCAGACCCTGTTCGGCATTTTGCTCATCGTGATCATCATCTTCCTGCCCAACGGGCTGGTGGGTGATCTTCCGAAGATCAAACGGTTCTTCAAGAAAGAGGTGCCAGCATAATGTCCTTGTTGGAAGTGAACCAAATGTCCATGTTCTTCGGCGGCCTGGCCGCCCTCTCCGGCGTCACCTTTGGCGTGGAGAAGGGCGAGATCCTGGCGCTGATCGGCCCCAACGGCGCTGGCAAAACCACCCTGTTCAACTGCGTCAACGGCTTCTACAAGCCGACGCTGGGCACGGTGAGTTTCCGGGGCCAGAAAATATCCGGGCTTGAGCCTCATGTGGTCTGCAGGATGGGCCTGGCGCGCACCTTCCAGGTGGTCAAGCCCCTGCAGCGCATGAGCGTGCTCGACAACGTCATAGCCTCCGCGTTTCTGCGCACCAAGACCAGGGCCGAGGCCGTGGACCTGGCGACGGAGATTCTGGAGTTCACGGGACTTCTGGAGGACAGGGACGTGATCTCCAAGGGCCTGCCCCTGGGCAAGCGCAAGCGCCTGGAGATCGCCCGGGCCCTGGCCACCAAGCCGGAGATGATCCTGCTGGACGAGTCCTTCGCGGGCCTGAACCCCGCGGAGCTCGACGTCTCCATCGAGATCATCCGGGGCATCAAGGCCCAGGGCATCACCATCATGATCATTGAACACCACATGAAGGTCATCATGTCCATTTCCGACCGCATCGTGGTCCTGAATTACGGTCAGAAGATCGCCGAGGGCAGTCCGGCGGACATCCGGGCCAACCCCCTTGTGGTGGAAGCCTATCTCGGTGGGGAGGCATAAGTGCTCGAAATAAAAAATATAAACGTCTTCTATGGCGACCTTCAGGTCCTTTGGGACGTGTCCTTCCAGGTGGAGCCCGGCGAGATCGTGGCCCTCATCGGGGCCAACGGCGCTGGCAAGTCCACGACCCTGCGCACCATCTCCGGGCTGCTGCGCCCCAAGAGCGGCGAGGTCACCCTGGACGGCCAGCCCCTGCACTCCCTGGAGCCCTACGACCTCATCACCCTGGGCATCGCCCACGTGCCCGAGGCCCGCAGGCTCTTCGTGGAGATGACCGTGGAGGAGAACCTGGACATGGGCTCCCTGCGCGGCCCGGCCAAACTCAAACGCAAGGAGACCAAGGAGATGGTCTTCTCCCTGTTTCCCCGCCTGAGCGAGCGCCGCCGGCAGCAGTCCGGCACGCTCTCCGGCGGGGAGCAGCAGATGCTGGCCATCGGGCGCGGGCTCATGGGCCTGCCTAAGGTCATCATGTTCGACGAGCCCTCCCTGGGCCTGGCGCCCATCCTGGTGGGCGAGATCTTCGAGATCATCAAGCGCATCCGCGAGGAGGGCAAGACCGTGCTCATCGTGGAGCAGAACGTGCGCCAGACCCTGGCCATAGCGGACAGGGCCTACGTGCTGGAGACCGGCAAGGTGACCATGGCAGGCAAGGGCCGGGACATGCTCAACGACGAGCACGTCAAGGCCGCGTATCTCGGCGTATAGCTAAAGCGGAGGAATTCCCATGCTTGTGAAGGATTGGATGGCCGCGCCCGTGTTCACCGTCGGGGCCGAGGCCAGCATCTCCGAGGTCGTCAACCTCATGCGCGAGAAGCAGGTGAAGCATATTCCCGTGGTTGACGAAGGCGCGCTCCTGGGCGTCATCTCCGACCGCGACATCAAGCAGTACACGCCCTCCAAGGGCACCAGCCTGGACATCTTTGAGATCAACTACCTCCTGGCCAAGACCAAGGCCCGCGAGATCATGCGCGCCAAGGTGCTGACCACCTCGCCGGAGACCCCGGTGGAGGAGGCGGCCATGGTGCTCTACGACAACAACATCGGCTGCCTGCCTGTGGTGGAGGGCGGCAGGCTCGTGGGCATCATCTCCGACCGCGACATGTACCGCGTCCTGGTGGAGATCACCGGGGCCAGGCGCGGCGGCGTGCGCGTCAGCCTGCCCGTGGAGGACCGCCCCGGGTCCATCCGCGAGGTGGGCGACCTCATCCGCACGCACGGCTTCCGCCTGCAGAGCATCCTCTCCTCCAACGACAAGGCCGCGCCGGGCCAGCGCTATGTGGTGCTGCGCGTCTTTGGCAACGGGGATCAGCAGGCCCTGCGGAAGGAACTGGAATCCAAGTACGCCGGCGTGCGCTTCAAGGGCTCCTAGACAGGCCTGCGGCGGGCGCGCATCGGCAAGGGGCGGCTCCGCGGGGGCCGCCCCTTTTTGTCTGCTGCGCAGCCGTCCGCGCCGCGGGCCGTCCTTGCCTGCCTGCGCGGGTTCTGGTAGGGCTCTAGGCACGAATCGGCTGCCCCGGAGGCGGACCGCGCTCCGGGGAGTGTCTCCAACAGTGTTCCATGAAAAGGGGTTGTCATGAAACGTCTCGTTCTGTTCGCCGTGCTGGCTCTGGGCCTAGCTTTCGCGGGTTGCCAGAAGGCGCCGGAGAAGGCTCCCGAGAAGGACGCCGCAAAGCCCGCCGCCGCCGAGGAGAAGGTCCTCGTCAACGGCATCGATGGCGGCGGATTTCCGCCTTACGCCTTTGTGGACAAAGAGGGCAAGACCGTGGGCTTCGACGTGGAGGCCGTGGAGTGGATCGGCAAGAAGATGGGCTTCAAGGTCAAGCACCAGCCCGTTGAGTGGTCCGCCATCATCCCCGCCCTGGAAGGCAAGAAGATCGACATGATCGCCTCCGGCATGAGCGCCACCGCGGAGCGCGCCCAGCGCGTGAACTTCTCCGACCCCTACTACAAGGTCACCCAGGTCCTCGTGGTCAAGGCCGACAACAAGCTCACCCTGGAGCAGATGCTGAAGAGCGGCAAGAAGATCGGCGTGCAGCGCGGCACCGTCACCGCCAAGTACCTGGAGGAGCTCTCCAAGGCTCCGGGCATGAAGTTCAAGCTCGTGCAGTACGATTCCTCCGACCTGTCCATGCAGGATCTGCCCATCGGCCGCATCGACGGCTCGGGCATGGACAACACCATCGCCAAGGAAGTGCTCAAGAAGGACAAGAACGTGAAGGTCGTCGGCACCTTCGACGCCGCCCCGGAGAACTACGGCTACGCCGTGCGCAAGGACGACGCCGAGCTCCTGAAGAAGCTCAACGACGGGCTGAAGCTGCTCATGGCCGACCCCTACTGGCAGGAGCTCAAGAAGAAGTACGACATCGACTAGTTTCGCAACAGACTGGAATCAAACCGAAAGGCTCCGGGACATGCGCCGGGGCCTTTCGGCCTTTTCCGGGCCCGGACATGCTTTGACCCAAGGACCCCATGGACTTTTCCGTCGCCTTTTCCGCCGCCCGCGAGGCCCTGCCCTACATGCTGGGCGGCGTGGTCTGGACAGTCGGGCTCATCGTCGGGGCCATGCTCCTGGGGCTGCTGCTGGGCGTGCCCCTGGCCGTCATCCAGGTCTATGGGCCCTGGCCCGCGCGCAGGCTGGTCGGCGTGCACGTGTGGGTCTTCCGGGGCGTGCCCATCCTGGTGCAGATGTACATCTTCTATTTCGGCCTGCTGTCCTGGCTGTCGCAGCTGCCGCTGTTTGCGGGCCTGGGCCTGGACAGCCCCTTCGTGGCCGCCGTGCTGGTGCTGGGCCTGACCTCGAGCGCGTACCAGTCGCAGATCTTCCGGGGCGCCATCCAGTCCCTGCACGCGGGCCAGCTCAAGGCCGCCCGGGCCCTGGGCATGACCGATCGGGCGGCCATCCGCAGCATCATCCTGCCCCAGGCCCTGCGCCTGGCCATCCCCGCCTGGAGCAACGAATACTCCATCCTGCTCAAGGACTCGGCCCTGGCCTTCTCCATCGGCGTGGTGGAGATCATGGCGCGCATGCGCTCCGTGGCCTCGGCCACGCACGAGCCGGTGAGCATGACCTTCCTGGCGGGCATCATCTTTTTCGCCCTCACCTGGGTGGGGGTCAAGGCGCTGTCCCTGCTTGAGCGCAAGGTGCGCATCGCGGGCTACACGCGCCAAGGAGCCGCATAAGCCATGTCCATGACCAATGTGAGCGTTCCCGTGCTTGAGGGCAGGAGCCTGGGCAAGACCCTGGGCGGAAACCGGGTGCTGGACGGCGTGAGCGTGTCCCTGCCCAAGGGCTGCGTCAAGGTGCTCATCGGGCCTTCGGGCGCGGGCAAGAGCACGCTGCTGCAGTGCTTGAACTTCCTCATGCCGCCGGATTCCGGAAGCATCTGGCTTGCGGGCCGGGAGGTCAACGGCAAGAGCCGCCGCGAGCTCTGCTCCCTGCGCCAGCAGGTGGGCATGATCTTCCAGGATTTCAACCTCTTCGATCACCTGAGCGCCCTGGAGAACGTGCGCGTGGCCCTGATGAAGGTCAAGGGCCTGAGCCGGCTGGACGCCGGCGAGCGCGCCCTGGCCGAGCTGGCCCGCGTGGGCCTGGGGGACAAGGCCGCGCTGTATCCGGCCAACCTCTCCGGCGGGCAGAAGCAGCGCGTGGCCATCGCCCGGGCCCTGGCCATGGACCCCAAGGTCATGCTCCTGGACGAGCCCACCAGCGCCCTTGATCCCGAGCTCATCGGCGAGGTGCTGGCCGTGATCCGCGATCTGGCCCAGAACGGCATGACCATGATCGTGGCCACGCACCAGATCAGCTTTTCGGCCTCCCTGGCCGACGAGTTCCTGTTCATGGACAAGGGCAGGGTGGTGGAGCAGGGCTCCCCGGCGGAGCTCCTGGGCCGGGGCTCGGCCTCGCGCACCCAGGCCTTCTGCGCCAAGATCAGCGAGCTCACCGGGGAAACGGAGGCGGAGTGCCGGGTGTGAGCACCACGTATCTGGAATTTCTGCGCGCGGAGCTGGTGCCCGGCCTCATGGAGGGGCTGTGGACCAGCCTCGTGGTCATCGCCCCCTCGGCCCTGCTGGGGGCGCTCATCGGCGCCAGCGTGGGGGTGCTGCGCGTGTACGGGCCCAGGCCCGTGCGGCGCTGCGCCGAGGTCTACGTCTCGCTCTTCCGCGGCACCCCGCTCATCGTGCAGGTGTTCTTCTGGTATTTCGCCCTGCCCTACATCCGCATCGGCGGGCGGGGCATCGTGCTGGATCCCGTTTCCGCGGCCATCCTGGCCTTCGGGCTGTGCAGCGGGGCCTACCAGTCCGAGTACATCCGCGGCGGCCTCATGTCCATCAAGCAGGGCCAGATCCGCGCGGCCCTGGCCCTGGGCATGACCACGCGCCAGGCCGTGACCAGCGTGGTGCTGCCCCAGGCCTTCCGCCGGGCCCTGCCGGGCTGCGGCAACGAGATCATCTACCTCATCAAGTACTCCTCCCTGGCCTCGGTCATCACCGTGAACGAGCTCACGGGCATGGCCACCACCATCGCCAGGAACTCCTGGCGCAACATCGAGGTCTTCTGCACCCTGGGCGCGTATTATCTGGTCCTGGTGACCCTGGCTACCTGGCTGCTGCATCTGCTGGAGGACGCCATGAGCGTGCCCGGCTTTGAGCGCCACCGCTCCTGACCCCTCCACAGCCATGACGGAGACGTCCATGCCCATGCCCCGCCCCCTCGACGCGCCGACGATTGCCTTGCTGGGGCGCGCATTCGGCCCGGACCTGCTCTACGACGAGGCGGCCCTGAGCGCGCGCAGCTCCGACGAATCCGGGCTCGCCCAGGCGCCCGCAGCCGTGCTGCTGGCCCGGACGGAGGCCCAGGTGTCCCGGCTTCTGGAGCTGGCCAACGCGCACGGCTTCGCGGTGACCCCGCGCGGGGCGGGCACGGGCCTGGCGGGCGGCTGCCTGGCCAGCCCGGGCGGGGTGGTGCTGGACCTCACGGCCATGAACCGCATCCTGAACATCGACAGCCGGAGCCTCACCGCCACGGTGCAGCCCGGCGTGCTCACCGGCGACCTGCGCAGCGCGGCAAGGGCCAAGGGCCTGTTCTACCCGCCCGACCCGGCCAGCCTGGGCACCTGCACCATCGGCGGCAACGCGGCCACCAACGCGGGCGGCCCGGCCTGCGTCAAATACGGCACCACGCGCGACTACGTGCTGGGGCTTTCCGCCGTGCTGCCCACGGGCGAGCTCATCCGGGCCGGGGTGAACACGCGCAAGGGCGTGGTGGGCTACGATCTGGCCCGGCTCCTGGTGGGCAGCGAGGGCACCCTGGGCGTCATCACGGAGCTCACGCTCAAGCTTTTGCCGCACCCCAGGGCCGCGGCCTGCGTGGCCGCGGTGTTCGCGGACCTCGGCGCGGCCATGCGCGCCGTCATCGGCATCATGGCGCGCGGGCACCTGCCCTCGGCCATGGAGTTCCTGGACGCCCGCTGCCTGAAGCTGGTGGGCGATCTGCTGCCCTTCCGGGTGACCGGGGGCGACAGCGCCCTGGTGCTGGTGGAGACCGACGGCGACGCGGAGCAGACCGCCCGCGAGGTGGCGGACGTGGAGGGCATCTGCCGGGAGCTGGGGGCCACCGACCTCATCCCCGCCGCCACGGAGGAGCACAGCCGCGAGGCCATCTGGTCTGTGCGCCGCAGCGTCAGCACGCGCATCCACGAGGCCTGCGCCGTGTACATCCCGGAGGACATCGCCGTGCCCATCGGGCGCATCGCCGACATGGTGGCCGCCCTGCCGCAGGTGGAGCGGCGCCATGGCGTCACCATCTATGCCTTTGGCCACGCGGGCGACGGCAACATCCACCTGAACCTCACCGCCCCGGACGCGGCCCTGCGCCCGCAGGTGGAGGCCGCGGCCGAGGACTGCGTGCGCCTGGCCCTGGGCTTCGGCGGCACCATGAGCGGCGAGCACGGCGTCGGCCTGGCCAAGCGCGGACTGCTGCCCCTGGAGCTCTCGCCCGTGAGCCTGCGCCTGCAGCGCGGCCTCAAGGCCCTGCTCGACCCGGGGCATGTGCTGAACCCGGGCAAGATCTTCCCCCCTGACGAACCGGAGGAGCACCCATGAGCGCCGGCCTCGAGCAGCGGCTTTCGCGCCGCGTGCGCCAGATCAAGATCTCCGCCACCAAGGAGATGCCCATGCTTGCTGCCCAGGTCGGCGGCTGCGTGTCCCTGGGCCAGGGCATCCCCTCGTTCATGACCCCGCCGCACGTGGTGGACGCCGTGGCCAAAGCCCTGCGCGACGACCCGGCCGCGGGCAAGTATTCCCTCCAGCCGGGCATGCCCGGGCTTCGCCGCGCCTGCGCCGAGCTGCTGCGGGCCGAGAAGGGCCTGCCCGCCGACCCGGAGACCGAGGTGGCCATCACCGTGGGCGGCATGGAGGGGCTCTTGTGCGCCATGCTGACCCTCGTCGGCCCCGGCGACGAGGTCATCGTGCCCGAGCCGTTCTATCCGTCCCATGTGGAGCAGGTGCTTTTGTCCGAGGGCACGCCGGTGTTCGCGCCGCTCTCCCGCGCGGACTGGAGCCTGGACGTGGACGCCGTGGCCCGGGCCATCACCCCGCGCACCAAGGCCGTCATCGTGTCCAGCCCGCACAACCCCACGGGGGCGGTGTTCGCCAAGGCGGACCTGCTGAAGCTGGCCGAGCTGGCCCTCAGGCACGACATCTTCGTCATCTGCGACGACACCTACGACGCGCTGACCTACGACAACGAGGCCGCCTTCAGCCTGGCCAGCCTGCCGGAGCTGCGCCCTCTGCTGGTGGGCGTGTTCAGCTTCTCCAAGCGCTTCGCCCTCACGGGCTGGCGCGTGGGCTTCCTCTGGGCCCAGGAGCCCCTGCTGAGCCAGATGCTCAAGGTCCACGACGCCGCGGCCATCTGCGCGCCCACCCCGGCGCAAGTGGCCGCCCTGGCCTCCCTCGCCGGGCCCCAGGACGTCTACCGGGACATGCGCGCCGAGCTGGAGAAGCGGCGCGACCTCATCTGCGCGCGCCTGGACGGCATGGGCGGGCGCTTCCGGCACATCCGGCCCAGGGGCGCGTTCTACGTCATGGCCGAGGCCGGGCCTCCGGCCTGCGACTCCCGCGAGCTGGCCGTCCGGCTCATCCGCGAGGCCCGCGTCATCACCATCCCCGGCGGGGCCTTCGGCCCGGGCGGGGAGGGCCACGTGCGCCTGTCCTTCGGCGGCGACGAGGCCGAGATCAATACCGCTTGCGACCGCCTGGCCGCCTGGGCCAGCCAATTGTAACCCTTCAAGGAGTGCTCATGCGCCGGTATCCCGTCTCCCTTCTGCTGGCCCTGGCCCTGCTGGTGCTGTCCCAGGCCCCTGCCCTGGCCGAGGCAGAGAACGCGGCCTTCAACATGCAGGCCTTCCGGAAGAATTTTGCGGCGGGCCTGTCCGGCCTGGCCGGGCAGACCAACTTCCCGGCCCTGACCGAGGAGAACGTCCAGGTGGACAAGGTGGACAAGGCCGGCGCCTTTGGCGGCCTGGACATCTACGCCGTGAAGGGCCGCCTGGCCCCGGCCGAAGGCCAGTCCCAGCCCTTCCTGCTCTTCGTCAGCGCCGACGGCCAGTTCCACGTCTCGGACATCGTGAACCTCTACGCGGGCCGGAGCATCTTCAAGGACGCCCGCGAGCGCATGCGCGCCGAGGACCTCAAGGGCTTCGGGCACAGCCTCCTCAAGGGCGCGCCCGACAAGCCCGTGGTCATCTACGTGTCCGACCCCTTCTGCCCCTATTGCCGCCAGGCCTTCGCCTATCTCCTGGACAAGAAGCAGGCCTTCTCCGAGCTGCGCCTTGCGCATTTCCCCCTGTCCTCGCACCCCGGGGCGGACATCGCCTGCGCCCTCATGGCCTGGGCCGAGGCCAAGGCCCCCAAGAAGGCCCTGGACTTCGTGCGCTTTGGCTACGGCGAGCTGCCCGTGCCCAAGGTGGCGGACAAGAGCCCTGAGAACATGAAAAAGGCCTGGGAGGAGGTGGCCGGCGCCTACCTGGGCCGCTTCCCGGAGCTGAAGGCCCTGGGCAAGAGCGGCGCGGCCATCGTGAAGGCCCTGGGCGACTCCAAGTATGACCGCGTGGTCTCCGAGGACATGGCCCGGGCCACGGGCATGGGCATCAGCGGCACCCCGATCATCTTCGTGGGCAGCACGCGGGTGGAGGGGTTTGACGAAGGCCGCCTGAACGAGCTGCTGAAGTAGGGGCGGCCCGCCGCCTGCCGGGCCTTCCGGCCTCTGGACGCAGCCCCGGCTCCTCGTGTATGCTCCGGGCGCAGAGCGCGGCGCACCCGCCGACACAGACCCCCCCCTGAAGGAGGAGGAACATGCGAAGGATTCTGACCGGACTGCTGGCGGCCGTTTTGGCCGTGGGCTTCCTGGCCGCCGGCCCTGCCGAGGCCAAGGTGTACAAGATGAAGCCGGAGGAGCGGACCGCCGCCCTCAAGGAGAAGAAGGCCCGCAAGGCCAGGAAGAAGGCCGGCAAGGCCAGCGCCGAGGCCCCTGGCGGCTGGGTGGAGGTGAAGCCCGGCGCCAAGCCCGAACGCAAGGCCAGGAAGTCCGCCCAGGTGGACGAGGCGGCCAAGGCCGGCGCACGGAAGGGCAAGAAGGCCAAGAAGTCCGCCGAGGCCGAGGTGAAGCCCGCCAAGAAGGCTTCCAAGGCGACCGTTGCCGCAGGCGACAAGAAGCTCGGCAAGAACTCCCGCAAGAAGGCGGCGGCCAAGGGCGACCGCCTTGTCAGCAAGTCCTACGCCGGTGAGGCCAAGGTGCGCGGCACGAGCACCGAGGTGCGCCGTTCCGGCCCTGCCGCCGGCCCCGCCGCTGGCGATGACCTGAGCGCCTATTCCGTGAACCGCCCCGGCCAGGAGAAGTCCGCGGCCCCCGCCGTGGCGCCGGAGGTGCGCCACGAGGTCCAGCCCGGCCCGGCAGACACCGCCAAGCCATTGGGCACGGAGTCCAAGGGCGGCGAAGGCCGCTTCTAGGCCAGCCGGAACACCACCAAGGCTCCAAGGCCGGGTTCGCGCCCGGCCTTTTCTTTTGCCCCGGCAGCGGCCTTGGATGACCTTCCGGGCAGGCCGGGGACGAGAAAAAAGGCCCGAAGCAGGTGCTCCGGGCCTTGGCGTGCGCGGGGGGCTTGCGGCTACTGGACCAGGACCCAGGTGCCGTCGGGGTTGCGGTAGGCCTTGGCCTTCATGTCCTTTTCCTGGCCGTCCACGTTGGCCTTGATGGTCACGTCGCGGTAGATCTTGTCCTGCTGCATGTAGGGGCTGCCGGGGGTGGCCTCGTACTGGGTGCCGGTGTCCGGGTTCTTCCAGGCCAGGGGCTTGCCCGTGGGCTGCTCCTCCAGGGCCTTGCCGATATGCTCCTTGTCGTACTTGTCCATCTCGTTGCCGATGGCGTAGCCGATGAGCGCGCCGATGCCCGCCCCGATGGCCGCTCCGCTGGCCTTGTTCTTGAAGGTCAGCGCGCCCAGGGTGGCGCCGGCCAGGGTGCCCACACCGGCCCCGGTCTGGGCCTTGTTGGCGCAGCCGGCCACGGAGCCCAGGAGGAAGGTGGCGAGGATGAGGGAAGTGATGAGCCGTTTCATGTTGGTCCTCCTTGCGGGCCTTGGCCCGCTGATGGTCTGTGTTACACTGGGAAAGATACGCCTTCCTCCGCCAGCGTCAAGACGGGGCGGAGTGCCGGATGCAGACTAGCAAACATCGGGCCAGGGCTGCAAATGGGCCCTGGCGCTGGCTGCCGGGCCAGGGCGCGCGCGGCGGCGTCCGCCGGTGTACAATTTATGCGCTGGCGCGGGCCAAAGGCTGCACAGCGGGGTCATGGCCGCGCAGCCGGCCCTGCGTCCTGTTCCCGTTCAAAGGCGTAGTTGCCCTTGAAGAACTCCTCCACATACCAGCCGATCTGGCCGTCGTCGGAGAGCAGCATGTCCAGCAGGCGCACGGCGCCCAGGAGCCTGCCCACCATGTCCAGCTTCTGCTTGAGGTCGTTTTGGGAGTACTTCTTGATTTCCCCGCGCACCATGTCGCCCCGGACCTCCACCTTGAAGCCCAGGCGCTTGAGGATCTGCGCGATGAGCCCGGCCCGCCGGGAGCGCCTGGCGATGTCCGCCGCCCCGCCCTTGAAGGAGAACGTGATGTAGTTGTCGTTGATCTCCGGCCCGCAGAAGCTGTCCACCACGGCGAAGTGGTAGCCCAGGCGCATGTTGAAGTTCAGGTAATGGTCGCTGGCCACGGCGTAGTTCGGCCCGCCCATGCTGCCGTCGGCGGTGGGGTCGTTCAGGAGGGACTCGGCCACGATGGTGGCGAAGCCGGTGAGGCTGACGCCCACGCCGCCCAGCCAGCGGATGTCCGGGTTGGTCATGCCGTGGAGCAGGGCCTGGAAGGGCGCGCTCTTGACGTGCTCCAGCTCCACGACCCTTTTCGGGGCCGTGGGGGTCAGCCCGCCGCCCAGGTCCACCACCAGGATGTTCAGGGGCAGGCCCGCGCGCAGGCGCACCGCGGCGCTGTCCGCCTCCTCCATGTCCTCGCCGATGCGGAACATCTCGCGCATGCTCATCTCGTGGGCGAAGCGGATGACGTCGTGCAGGCTGCGGCAGCCCTCGGGCGAGAAGTTCTCGGCCTTGGGGTCCAGCAGGGTCAGCGGAGCCATGCGCTTCAAGGCCTCCTGCGCGGCCTTGTACACCGGGCTGCCCTTCATGAGGTTGATGCAGGGCTTGTCGCGGATGAGCTCCGGCACTCTGCCCCGGTAGATGATGCGGCTGGTGGCGTCCACGGTGATCTCCTCGCCCTGCCGGAGGACGAGGGTGGCGTTTTCCGTGCCCACCAGGGTGGGCAGCCCGAACTCCCGGGCCACCGAGGCCATGTGCCCGGTGACGCTGCCCACATCGGTGACGATGGCCCGGACGCGGTCCATGATGGGCACATAGGTGGGCGAGGTCTGCCGGGTCACCAGGATGGTCCCTTCGGGCACGGCGGAAAGGTTGTGGTCGCTGAGGAGGATGTAGGCCTGTCCTGCGGCGGCCCCGCCGCAGGCCGTGGCCCCGCCGCGCAGGAGGATCTCGCGGCCGTGCAGGGGCTCGGCCTCCGCGTCCTTCAGGGCGCAGCCGTCGGTCCCCTGGCCCTGCTCCACGCCCAGGGGCCGGGCCTGGAGCAGGAACAGCCGCTCCTGCTGGTCCTGGGCCCATTCGATGTCCAGGGGCTGGCCGTAGTGCTCCTCCAGCTTGAGTCCGTAGGCCGCGAGCTGGAGCAGCCGGGCCTGGTCCAGGCAGGGCTCGGCCTGCCGGTCCAGGGGCACCCGGTCCTCGACGATGCCGTCGGCCCCGCCGGCGGCGCTCCTCAGGATGAGGCGGCGCTCCTTCACGGCCACCTCGCGGACCAGGAGGTGCATGTCCTTGCGCCGCAGCCGCGCGAAGTCCGTCTTGCCCGAGCCGTCCACGACGCTGACGCCCAGGCCCCAGGCGGCGCTGACCAGGATGTCGTCGGAATCCATCTGGCCGGGATCGTGGGTGTAGAGCACGCCGCTTGAGCGCGCGTCGACCATGGTCACGCAGAGCACGGCCATGACCACGTCCTGGTCCGAGTAGCCCTTGCTGCGGCGGTAGTACACGGCGCGGGGGCTGAAGGTGCTGGCCACCACCTCCTTCCAGGCCGCGGGCACGTTCTCGGCGCTGACGTTGAGCACCGTGGAGTGCTGCCCGGCGAAGGTGGCCTCGGAGTCCTCGCAGGTGGCGCTGGAGCGCACGGACACGCGCACCTGCGGGCCGAGCAGGGCCGTGAGCCCGTCCATCTCGCGGGCCATGCCGCGCCGGATCTCCGCGGGCACCTCCTCGGCCAGGATCATGGCCTGGACCTCCTCGCAGATGGCCACCAGGCGCTCCGTGTCCTTGACGTCGATGCCGCGCATGCGCTGCTCGATGCGCTCGGCGAGGCCAGTGGTTCGCAAAAAGTTCTGGCAGGCGTAGGCCGAAACGGCGAAGCCCGGGGGCGTGGGCAGGCCGGCGCGGTTGGCGACCTCGCCCAGGTTGGCGGCCTTGCCGCCCACCTCGTCGCTCATGGCGGCGGAAAGCGAGCGCAGGGGCAGCACCAGCTCGCTCTTCTTGAGCTTCCTGCGGCGCACCAGGTCGGTCAACACGGCGATGCCGATGCGCTCCGTGGCGTCGAACAGGCCGGGATATTTGCCGCGGGACAGGGCGTTCAGGTCCTCGGCCAGGTCGTAGACCAGGCTGATCAGGTCCTCGGAGCTCGCCAGCACCTGCTCCAGGGTGAAGGGCTTGTTCTCGAAGAGCAGGTGCTCCAGCTCCGTCAATAGCTCCAGGGAGCGGTTGTTCTTGATGAGCAGGCTCTTGAAGTAGTCGTATTTGCGCTTGAGGGCGTCCTCTTCCGAACGGCTGGCGCGCTTTTTCTGGCTGCCGAGAAGCATGTTCAGGAACTTGAGCATGCAGGACTCCGGGGCTGGGTGTTCGGGCCTTGGGGGGCGGAGCTTGATGCTTGCTGTATACGCGAAGCCCGGAGCCCACGCAAGGGGCGGGGCGTCGATGTCGTTGCGGGGCCGGGCCAAACAGGCTAAGGTTTCGCCCTGGGAGAAGCAGGGCATGTACAAGGGCAAGCGCATATTGAGCACCATCAGCGCCCGGGGCGGCAGCAAGGGCGTTCCCGGCAAGAACATCCGCGACCTGGGCGGGCTGCCGCTCATGGCCTGGACCATCCGCGAGGCCAGGCGTTCGGAGTACCTGGACAGGCTCGTGGTGTCCTCGGACGACGAGGGCATCCTGGCCGTGGCCCGCGCCCATGGGGCGGAAACGCCCTTTGTGCGTCCGCCGGAGCTGGCCCGGGACGACACCCCCGGCGTGGACCCGGTGCTGCACGCCGTGGAGGCGCTCAGGCCGGAGGCCTATGACTACGTCGTGCTCCTGCAGCCCACCTCGCCCCTGCGCACCGTGGCCGACATCGACGGCTGCATCCGGAGCTGCCTGGATGGCGGCTGGCCGTGCTGCATCAGCGTCAGCGAGGCCGAGAAGAGCCCCTACTACATGTTCCATCTGGACGAGGAGGGCCTCATGGCTCCGGTCATCGCCCAGGAGCGCTACCACACCCGCCGCCAGGAGCTGCCCAGGGTCTTCGCGCCCAACGGCGCGGTGTATGTGGCCAGCACGCAGTGGCTGGCCCGGACCAGAAGCTACCTGACCCCGGAGACCCGCGGCTACGCCATGCCGCGCGAGCGCTCCTGGGACGTCGACGAGCTGCTGGACTTCGAGATCTGCGAGCTTTTGCTCAAGAAGGCGGGGCGCATCTGATGCCCGGGCGCAACGTGCGGGACCTCCGCGCCGTGGTCATCGGGCTGGGCGGCATGGGCCGGAGGCATCTGGCCGCCCTGGACGCGGCGGAGGTCCGCGTGGCCGGGGTCTGCGACATGAACCTGGCCGTGGCCCAAGAGCTGGCCGCTTCGCGCCCGGACAGGCCCCTGGCCGCGGGCGACTGGCGCGAGCTCCTGCCCGGCGCGGACCTGGTGTGCATCGCCACCAACGGCCCCAGCCACCACGAGATGGTGCTGGCCGCTGCCGAGGCGAAGGTCCCCTATGTGCTCTGCGAGAAGCCCATGGGCACCAGCGGGGCCAAGACCCGCGAAATGGCCGCCGCCTGCGAGGCCGCAGGCACCCGCCTGGCCGTGAATCTCTGCCGCCGCTTCCTCACGCGCTGCCTGCTGTTCCGCCAGGCCGTGCGGGATGCGCGGAGCATCGGGCGCCCCCGGCGCTTCTGGGGCCTCATCGGCGGCGGCGGCGTGGGCTGCGTGGGGCTGCATTATTTCGACTACGCGGCCTGGCTCTTCGACGCGCGCCCGGTGTGGGTCAGCGCGGAGTTGACGGAGAGTCCCGCGCCCAACGTGCGCGGGGCGCAGTTCTGCGACCCCGGCGGCCAGGTCAGCGTGGGCTTCGCCTGCGCGGACGGCTGGCGCTTCACGGGCGACTTCGAGCTCTCCGAGGACGTGCCCCGGGCCTCGCGCTGCCTGGTCGTGGGCACCGAGGGCGTGGCCGAGTTCGACGACTTCACCCCGTCTCCCGCGGGCAGCGCCAGCGCCTCCGCCCGTCCGGCCAACCAGCGCCACACGGCCAAGACGCGCCTGGTGCAGCCCGAGCCCGTGGCCCTGGAGCACGGGCCGGCCCTGGACATCGTGCAGGCCACCCGGGACTGCATCCTGGACCTTCTGGGCCCCCATGCGCACCCCACCGTGGACGCGGGCATCGAGTCCGTGGATGTGGTGCTCGGCGCGCACCTGTCCTCGCGGCAGGGCGGGGCGCGGGTGCCGCTGCCCCTGAAGGGCGCGGGGCTGGCCCTTGACGTCGCCATCACGTGACGGGCGCCTGGCAGGCCCCGGACAAAAGGACGCCGCATGACCGCACTGCTTGACCGCCCCCTTCGCGTGGGGCTCATCGGCGCAGGGCTCATCGCCCGGCAGCACCTGGCAGCCCTGGCGCGCGTGCCGGAGCTCCAGGCCGTGGGCATCAGCTCGCGCACCCGGAGCAAGGCCGAGGCCCTGGCCGCGGAGTTCGCCCTGCCCCTGGTGGCGGAAAGCCCCCAGGCCCTGGTGCGCGAGGCCCGGCCCGACGCCCTCATGGTCCTGGTCTCGCCCCAGGCCATGGCCCAGCTGGCCCTGGACTGCCTGGACTTCGGCCTGCCGCTGTTCCTGGAGAAGCCCGTGGGCCTGTCCGTGGAGCAGGCCGAGGAGGTCGCCCTGGCGGCGGCCAAGCGGGGCGTGCCGAACATGGTCGGCTTCAACCGCAGGCACTACTCGGTGTTCCAGCAGGGCCTTGCGCGCGTGCTTGCGCGCGGGCGGCTTCTGGCCGTGCATGTGGAGGGCAGCGAGCGCATGCAGGCGGCGCGCGGCACGGGCCGGTTCACGGAGGAGGTGCTGCGGGCCTGGATCTTCGCCAACGCCACGCACACCATCGACCTGCTGCGCCATTTCGGCGGGGAGCCCGAGGAGGTCTGCGCCTTCGCCTCCAGCCTGCACGAGCCCCTGGGCGACCAGTTCGCGGCGGCCCTGCGCTTCCCCGGCGGGCAGCTCGGGTCCTTCACCGGCAACTGGCACTCCCCCGGCGGCTGGGGCGTGGTGCTCAAGGGCGAGGGCGTCACGGCGGAGTTCCGGCCGCTCGAAACCTGCCGCCTGAGCTTTGCCGACGGCAGCACCGAGACCCTGGAGCCAGACGCCGACGATGCCCTGGTGAAGCCCGGCTTCACCGGGCAATTGCGGGCCTTTGCCGATTTGGTGCGCACCGGCATCTTGGCCCCGCCCTCGCAGGATCTTGCCGGAGCGCTGCTGACCATGCGCCTGGCTGGACGGCTCATCGCCCCTGTGCGGCCCCTTCCCTGAACATCCTTCCGCGGCTGCGCCGGGCTGCGCGCGGATTGACATCCGCGCCAGACGCGGCGTACTGTGCGTATGGAGTAAAGTCTCTCAGGTATTCCATCCCTGCGCCCTGGCCCCCCGGGCGAGGCTGAGGAGCGCGATGCAGCACGGCACACATTCCCAGATGCGCCCGCGGATTCTGCTGGCCGAGGACGAATCCGTCATCGCCCTGCAGCTTGAGGAGCTCATCGCGGCCGCGGGCTACGAGGTGGTGGGCCTGGCGGGCACTGCGGCCGAGGCCGTGCGCCTGGCCACCAGCCTGCGGCCTGATCTTGTGCTCATGGACATCGTCATGCCCGTGGAGCCGGACCAGGAGATGGACGGCATCGACGCCTGCGCCGTCATCCAGAGGGAGCTGCACATCCCGGTGGTGCTGCTCACCGCCCACGGCGAGGAGCAGTTTCTGCGCCGGGCGCGGACGGCCCTGCCCTCCGCCTATCTGCTCAAGCCCTGCCAGAATGCCCAGATACGGGCGGCGGTGGAGGTGGCCCTGGCCATGCGCGCCCACAACGACCCCGCCGCGGGATTCCGCCTGCGCGAGGCCCATCACCGCATCAAGAACAGCTTTTCGCTCCTGCACGGGATGTTGCGCACACAGCAGTCGCAGGTGGAGGGCCTGGACGCCCGGCGTTCCCTGGCCGATGCCGGAGCCCGCGTGATGGCCCTGGCTTCGGCGCACGAGGCCATGAGCGATCCGGCCCGGGAGGCCGGGCAGGGGGCCGGGCCGTTCATCGAGAAGCTGGCCCGCAGCCTGTTCGAGGCCAACGCCCAGCAGGGCGCGGAAGGGTGGCTGCGCCTGGATGTGGCGGCGGAGGCCGTGTCCATGGACGCCGCCCGGCTGGTGCCCTGCGGGATCTTTTTGGCCGAGGCCATGACCAACGCATTGAAGTACGCCTTTTCAGACGGCCAGGCGGGCTGCATCCGCGTGGCCCTGCGCCCGGTGGGCGAGGACGCGCTGCTCGAGGTGTCCGACGATGGGGTCGGGCTGCCGGCCAGGCCGGAGGAGCTGGGCCGCAATTCCTTTGGCCTGCAGTGCCTGCATGCCGCGGCGTCGCAGTTGGGCGGGGTGCTCGACATCAAAAGCGAGCCGGGGCAGGGCAGCAATTTCTCCGTGCGCTTCCCCATGGTCTAGGTTTGGTCACCAGAGCCGGTCGGCGTACACCGTGGGCAGGCCCACCTCCATGATGCGCGCGGCGGTGCGCGCGATGTCGTAGGGCACGAAGCGCACCTCGATGCGCGCCTGCCCAGGCTCCCACAGCAGATATTTGGCCTTGTTGTTCCCGTCGCGCGGTTGGCCCACGCTGCCCGCGGTGAGGATGTGCCGGGCGTTTTTGTCAAGTTCCAGCAGCCCCTTGCCGATGTTCCTGCGCTCGATGCGTCCCGCCCCGCCCCTGCCGCCGGCCCCGGCGGCAAGGCTGATGCGCTCCAGCTCGTGGGTGTGTCCGGCGAAGCAGAGGGCGTTGTCGTACAGGGCGAAGGTCTCGCGCAGGGCGTCCTCGTCCAGTTCGTAGAGATACTTTGAGACCAGCCCCGGCGGGCAGCCATGCACGAAGAGCGCCCCAAAGGCCGTGAGGGTGCGCGGCAGGGTGCGGAAGTACATCAGCGAATCGTCCGACAAGAGCTGGCGGGTGCGGTCCAGGGCCTTTCGCGCGTGGGGGTTGAACCAGCCCCGCGCCTGGGCCTCCAGCAGGCCGTGCTCGTGGTTGCCCAGCACCGAGGGCACGCCGCGGCCGCGCAGCAGCTGCACGCACGCCTCGGGCTCCGGGCCGTAGCCCACCATGTCGCCCAGGTTGAGCATCTCCACCACACCCAGGGCGTCCACATCCGCCAGCACGCAGCGGAGGGCCTCCAGATTGCCGTGCACGTCGGAGAAGACGGCGATGCGTTGCGGGGGAGCTTCTGTCATGCATGGAGGCTACATCAGGCTTGTTGCGTATGCAACCGAGCCTTGCGTCGCGGCAATTTTTGCGGCAAGGAAGGCGGAAGGCTCCGTCCCTGCTTTCCATCCGGTCTGACGCGGCGAGCTCTGGCACAACCCCGGCACCATTGGGAACCTATGTCGCATGGCCAAGCTTAAGACCCTGCTTCTGCATCCGGACCCCAACGTGCGGCGCGACCTGCGCCGGGCGCTGGAAGGCACAAGCTATCTGCAGGTGCTGGGCGAGTCCGTCTCGGCCTTTGAGGCCCTGGAGCTTCTGGAGGCCATTCCCTACGGCGCCCTGTTTCTGGCCGTGGACCTGCCCGGCGGGGTTTCCGGCCTGGAGCTGGCCCAGATGCTGTCCGGGCGCAAGAACAAGCCCGCCCTGATCTTCCTGGCCGAGGGCGAGGCCCAGGCCTATGCCGCCTTTGAGCTGGGCGCCACGGACTATCTGCTCTGGCCCGCAGCCGACGACCGCATGCAGAAGACCCTCCAGAAGCTGTCGGCGTTCAAGGCCCGCTTCCGCGAAGTGCCCATGCCCGACAAATGGGCCGAGGCCGCCCCGCCGGGTGCGGATTCCTGGGCCGAGGGCGAGACGGTCTCCCTGCCCCTGGAGGACGACGAGCAGGACCATTTCCTCTCCGCCCTCAAGCAGGCCTGGGACACCAAGCAGCACCGCACGCCGGAGATCGAGAAGCTGGCGGTGTCCCAGGATGGGCGCATGTATCTGGTGCCGTACAACCAGATCGTCTTTGTGGAGGCCTACGAGGACTATTCGTACGTGAACACGGCGGCTCAGAAGTACCTGACCTCGTACCGGCTCAAGTATCTGGAGGAGCGCCTGGCTCCGCACCGGTTCTTCCGCGTGCACCGCAAGTACCTTGTCAACCTGGACATGGTGACGGAGATAGCCTCGCTGCCCGGAAGCAACTTCATGCTGCGCACCGCCGGGCGCACGCGCATTGAGCTGCCCATCAGCCGCCGCAGGCTGGCCAGCTTGAAGCAGGTGCTGGGATTCTAGGGCCCGGGGGAGGCGTCCGTTCGCCAACCCTGGACCGCCGTACGCCGAATTTTTAGGGGCCCCGCCGCCCGGCATGGTGTATATGCTTGCGCTGCGGGCCTTGAGGGCCAGGGGCGCTTGCGGGATCGCATCCCGGCGCGCCCGAGGAGGAGAGAGACATGGAACACTCCGGCACACTCGAAAGCCTGGCCCAGGAGCTGCGCGTCTTCAGGCCCCTGCCGCAGCTGGTCATCGAGGCCAACGTGAATCCCCAGGAGCTGGAGGGCTTCCGCCGCCAGGCCGCGGGCGACCCCTTGGGGTACTGGGAGGAGGCCGCCGACGAGCTGGACTGGTACAAGAAGTGGGACCAGGTCCTCGACGATACCGACGCGCCCTTCTGCCGCTGGTTTCCCGGCGCGCGCTGCAACATCGTCTACAACGCCCTTGACCGCCACATCGAGACCGCCAACAAGAATAAGCTGGCCCTGATCTGGGAGGGCGAGCCCGGCGACTCCCGCAAGTACACCTACTATGAGCTGTACCGCGAGGTGAACCGCTTCGCCAACGCCCTGCGCACCCTGGGCGTGGGCAAGGGCGACCGCGTGGTCATCTACATGCCGCCCCTGCCCGAGGCCGTCATCGCCATGCTGGCCACGGCCAAGATCGGGGCCATCCACTCCCTGGTCTTCGCCGGGTTCTCGGCCAAGGCCCTGCGCGGCCGCATCCGGGACGTCAAGGCCAAGGCCGTGGTCACCGCCGACGGCTTCTACAGGAACGGCCAGATCATCCGCCTCAAGACCGTGGTCGACGAGGCCCTGGTGGGCGCCTGCGCCGACTGCGTGGACTCCGTGGTGGTGGTGCACCGGGCCAAGGTCGACACGGACATGCTCGACGGCCGGGACTTCTGGTACGACGACCTGGTGCGCCGCGAACGGCCCGAATCGCCCACCGAGGTCATGGACGCGGGCGACACCCTGTTCCTGCTGCACACCAGCGGCACCACGGGCACGCCCAAGATCGTGTCCCACTGCCACGGCGGCTACATGGTGGGCGTGCACAGAACCCTCAACCACGTCTTCGACATCAAGCCCACGGACATCTTCTGGTGCACGGCGGACCTGGGCTGGGTCACGGGGCACAGCGCCGTGGTCTACGGGCCGCTTCTGGCCGGCACCACCACGCTGCTCTACGAAGGCCACCCCAACTACCCCCAGGCCGACCGCATGTGGCACATCGTCAGCAAGTACGGGGTGACCATCTTCTACACCGCGCGGACTTTGATCCGCATGCTCATGCGCTTCGGGCCGCAGTACCCGCGCCAGCACGACCTCTCCACCCTGCGCCTCCTGGGCAGCGTGGGCGAGCCCATCGGCCCGGAGACCTGGCTCTGGTTCTACCGCCACATCGGGCGCGGCGAGTGCCCGCTTTTGGACACCTGGTGGCAGACCGAGACCGGCATGTTCATGATCTCGCCCCTGCCCATCTCGCTTTTGAAGCCCGGCAGCGTGACCAAGCCCCTGCCCGGCGTGGAGGTGGACATCGTGGACCGCGAGGGCAATTCCGTGCCCGCGGGCACGGGCGGCCTGCTGGTCGTCACCCGGCCCTGGCCGGCCATGATGACCGGCTACTTCAACGACAAGAACCCGGAAACAGGGGCCGAAGGCGAGCGCTACCGCGAGGCCTTCAGCCGCTTCCCCGGCAAGTATCTGGCGGGCGACGTGGCCAAGCGCGACGAGGACGGGTTCCTGTGGATCCAGGGCCGCGCCGACGACGTCTTGAACATCGCCGGGCACCGCCTGGGCACCGCCGAGTTGGAGAACGCCTTCCGCTCGCACCCGGCCGTCACCGAGGCCGCGGTCATCGGCGTGCCGGACAAGATCAAGGGCGAGGCCGCCAAGGCCTTCATCATCCTGCACCAGGACGTGCAGCCCACGGACGACCTCATCCTGGACTTGAAGCACCACATGCGCAAGGAGCTGGGGCCGGTGGCGGTCATCAAGAGCATCGAGTTCCGCACCACCCTGCCGCGCACCAGAAGCGGCAAGATCATGCGCCGCCTGCTCAAGGCCGAGGAGGCCGGCGAGGCGCCGGGCGATCTGTCCATGCTGGATGATACGGAGTAGGGCGGTTCAACACTGTGGCGGCAGTGTGCTCGGGGCGAGATTCTTATTAGTGCGCCATGTGTGGGAGAGATAAAAGGGCTGGCAGTGAGTGATTGCACCAGCCCTTTTGCCATGGTGTAGGCAAAAGAAAATATCAGAAAGAGGCAATGACCTTGCCAAAGCCAGAAGGTATATAAAATACTGCTAGCCAAGGGACGTTGGATTACGTAGGAATTAAATCTGCGTTGATGATCTAGTAACGGAAGGTGGACGAACCGTGAACATTGTAGATATCAGAAAAGGGCGGATATTCTCTGCGCCCATAGAGTATGCCACGAGGAACACTGAAGAGCCGCTGCCCGTGAATCGTTCCGCGTTCCAGCGAGATCGTGATAGAATATTGTATTCAAAGTCGTTTCGTAGGTTGAACGGGAAAACGCAGGTATTTCTAACGAGGTCACATGACCACGTTCGGAATAGACTCACGCATTCACTAGAAGTGAATCAAATTGCTTGCACAACAGCAAAGAATTTAGGCCTAGATCATGAGCTGACAGAGGCGATTTCTCTTGGCCATGATATTGGGCATACTCCCTTTGGGCATGTTGGTGAGCGAACTTTGAACATGATAATGAACAACTGTATCAGTGTCACTCACCGTGGAGTGGCTCTTGCAGAAAACGAAAGAGGTTTTAAGCATAATCTGCAGGGTGTACGGATATTATCTGATCTACATCAAATATACCCACGCTTAAAGGGAACAAATCTAACAAACTTTACGCTGTTTGGGATTGCAAATCACAGTAGCTTAAAATATAAGCAATGCAAATCATTGCATAGTGGAATTTGCTACAGGAAAGATCGTGAGCCTTGCCCCATTAATGGTTGGCAAAAAGTTGATTTCTATGAAAAGTATAATGAAAACATGCGTATTAAAGGTGAAGTAATTTTCGCATGGTCTTTCGAGGCTGATGTCGTTGCATTAGCAGACGAGATTTCTCGACGACACCACGATGTTGAGGATGCATACCTAATGCAAATTCTTAATTCCGAAGATATCATTGCAAAGATTAAAGAGTGCTTCGCAACATATTTGACAAGGACGATGACAAAAAAGTTGGATGATATCGGTAAAGAAAATGATTTTTTTGCGCCTTTAATTTCGCAATTTTTGGTGAATTTGTACAATACAGATTTAATTACGACATCAAGGGATAACTTTAAAAAGTATGCAATAATGACAGCCATCAAGAAGAGAAGTGACTTTACAAACTATTACAAAAGTCTTTCTCAAGAAGATGCAAATCACGTGATTTCTTTTAGTGACGCTTTCGAGAAATGCGATAAATGTTTTCAAAACATATTGTGGGGGACGATATTAAATTCTCACCGAGCGCAACGGATGGATGGGAAGTGGTCGTATCTTATCGAGAAGTTGTTCAAAGCGTATTATACAAATCCAAGGCAGTTGCATGATTCCACAGTGCTTGCTGTGTTCAATCTACTTGAAGGGACAAGCCATACGCTTGGATCAATTAGCAAGCTTGCTCTTGGTGAGTATAGAAATAAAATAGCCTCACCAACTCTACGTGCAGATAGGAATTTTGAAACGAATTTGATGCGAGCAATTTGTGATCACGTTGCAGGTATGACTGACAACTTTGTGATAGAGGAGTTTACTCGGCTTTATGGGGATGGAGCAATATGATTCTAGTAATAGAATTTTCAAGCCATCACTTTGTCTGATTTTTAGATGGTTAGTACTGGCTGGTATATGGAACGGCCTGGACGGGAGCACCCATCCAGGCCGTTCTGATTTGTCTCGCCTCTCCCCTCAGCATCCGCAGGGGGGCTTGGAGTCCAGCGGGGACAGCGGCTCGGCCGCGCCCTGCTTGTAGGGTGAGATCTTGCGCAGGTTCTCGATGATGCCGGGCACGTGTTTGATGACGTAGTCCACGTCCGCGTCCGTGGTGTAGCGCGAGAGCGAGAAGCGGATGGATCCGTGGGCGAAGGTGAAGGGCACGCCCATGGCGCGCAGCACATGCGAGGGCTCCAGCGACCCCGACGTGCAGGCCGAGCCGGACGAAGCCGCGATGCCCAGCTGGTCGAGCAGGAGCAGGATGGCCTCGCCCTCCACGTACTTGAAGCTGATGTTCGAGGTGTTGGGCAGGCGCTCGTGCCTGTGGCCGTTCAAGCGGCTGTCGGGCACGGCCGCGAGCAGGGCGTTCTCCAGGCGGTCGCGCAGGCCGCGCACCACCGTGTTCTCGCTCGGCAGGTGGGCCTTGGCCGCCCTGGCCGCCGCGCCGAGGGCGATGATGCCCGTGGTGTTCTCGGTGCCGGCGCGCTTGCCGTGCTCCTGGTGCCCGCCGATGAGATACGGGCGGTAGGGCAGCTTGCGGCGGACAAAGAGCGCGCCCACGCCCTTGGGCGCGTGCAGCTTGTGGCCGGAGAGCGAAAGCATGTCCACGTCCAGCTCGCCCAGGTTGATGGCCACCTTGCCCACGGCCTGCACGGCGTCGGTGTGCAGCATGATGCCCCGGCTCTTGGCCAGGGTGGCGATCTGCGGCACGGGGAAGAGGACGCCTGTCTCGTTGTTGGCCCACATGACGCTGATGACGGCCGTGTCGTCGGTGAGGCTGTCGGTCAGCTCCTGCATGTCCAGGAGGCCCTCGGCGTCCACGCCCAGGTAGGTCACGCGGTAGCCCTGGCTGCGCTCCAGGAATTTGCACAAGGAGAGCACGGCCGGGTGCTCCACGCGGGTGGTCACGATGTGCCGCTTCTCCGGCTGGGCGGTAAGCGCCGAGCGGATGGCCGTGTTGTCGGACTCCGTGCCGCAGGAGGTGAAGATGATCTCGTCCGTGCCGCAGCCCAGCAGCTCGGCCAGGCTCTCGCGCGCCTCGCGCATCTCGCGGCCCACGGCCCCGCCGAAGGTGTGCATGGAGGACGGGTTGCCGTAGCGCTCGGAGAAGAAGGGCAGCATGGCCTCAAGCACTTCCGGGGCCACGCGGGTGGTGGCGTTGTTGTCCATGTAGACGGTGTTCTGCGCGCCCATGGCTTAAGCCTCCCGCACCTGGATCTCGGGGTCGACCTTCTCGCGCAGGATGGCCTGCACGGTTCCCTGCACCGTGGCCTGGCTGGCCGGGCAGCCCGTGCAGCGGCCGCGCAGGCTCACCGTCACCACCAGGCCCTCGATGTCGGAAAGCTCGATGTCGCCGCCGTCCGCCTGCAGCCGGGGCCGTATCTCCTTCTCCAGCACCTCCTCGATGAGGCGCATGCGCTGGATGTTGGTGAGCTTTTTCGCGGTCTTCGGGGCGGGCGCGGGTTCCGCCTCGCCTCTGGCCCGGGCGATGAGCGCCTCGATCTTCTCGTGGCACTTGGCGCAGCCGCCGCCGGCCTTGGTGTAGTAGGTCACGTCTTCAATGGTCTTGAGGTCGTTCTCGCGCACGGCGTGCAGGATCTGCTCGTCGGTGACGCCGAAGCATTCGCAGACGATCTCGCCCTCGGAATGCTCGTGGCTGCCCACGTCCTCGCCGCGCCAGGACTTGATGGCGGCCTCCAGGGCCTCCTCGCCCATGACCGAGCAGTGCATCTTCTCCTTGGGCAGGCCGCCCAGGGCGCTTGCGATGTCCTTGTTGGTGACCTTCATGGCCTCGTCCACGGTCATGCCCTTGACCAGCTCGGTGAGGGCGCTGCTCGAGGCGATGGCGCTGGCGCAGCCGAAGGTCTGGAAGCTGGCGTCCTTGATGATGCCGTCCTCGATCTTCAGAAACAGCTTGAGGGCGTCTCCGCAGGCGATGGAGCCCACCTCGCCCACGCAGGAGGCGTCCTTCATCTCGCCAACGTTTTTCGGATTCAGGAAGTGTTCCTTCACGATGTCAGTATATTCCCACATGGCGCGTCTCCAGGAAGGTCGATTGGCGCGGCGTGATGCAGCTGCGCGCATTTTGGTATGATACGCACCCTCGCGGCAGGCGCAAGGGGGCGGGCGCAAGTTTGTGGGTGCAACGGGCAGGACATGGAGGCCTTTGGCGGCCGGGGGCATGGTGCCCCCAGGGCCCTTTCGGCGCATGGAGGGAGTCCAAGGGCCGGAAGGCTTTTGAACGAGGGGCAGGGGCGGAGCGCCCGGCGCTCGCTCCGGGCTCAGCCTTCCCAGGCGGACTGGGCCGCAGCGCGGCGCTTGATGTGCTCCGGGTACCAGGAGCTGAGGAAGACGGCCGCCACCAGCAAGGCGTAGGTGATGGCCTCGTAGGCCCAGGCGGGCATGACGGGCTGCAGGCTGCGCTGCAGGGCCAGGGCGGCGCTCATGGTGAAGACCACGGCCCAGGCGCCGGTCAGCACGTAGTTCACGCGCAGGAACACCGGGTGGTTCCACAGGGCCGGGTCGGTCTGCTCGCGTGCGTATTCCAGGGTGAAGGGCCGCTTCAGGGCCATGCCCAGCCAGACGCCCAGGGCCAGGGCTCCGTTGGCCAGGGCGCTCAGGTAGCGCACGGTCCACATGTGCTCGAAGACGAGCACCGCGATGCCGGCGTAGGCGAAAAAGGCCATGCCCACCCAGAGGATGACGCCCCGGTGCAGGCGGGCCGCGCCCATGCCCAGGCTGAGCACGGCGGCCACCACGAGCCCGATCTTGAGCCGCAGCAGGCTGCCGTGGGCGATGGCCAGGAAGGCGATCCAGGGTGCGAAGCTCAGCAGGAGCGTCAGAAACTGCTTCACGGGCGCCTCCGGGGTGCTGTGCGCTGGCCGGGTGTCAGGGCCGGGGGAGGGGCCGTCAGTCGTCAAAGCGCTTGGTCAGCGCGGCGTAGGCGTCGATGCGGCGGTCGCGCAGAAACGGCCAGCCCCGGCGCACGGTCTCGATGCGCTCGGGGTCCACCTGGGCGAGCAGGATGGCCTCCTCGCCCGTGGCGGCCAGGGCGGTGATCTCCCCGGCCGGCCCGGCCACGAAGCTGCCGCCCCAGAATTCGATGCCCGCGCCCTGGGCGTTGTTGCCGTCGGCCAGGGGCCTCTCGAAGCCGATGCGGTTGGCCGCGGCGATGTAGCAGCCGTTGGCCACGGCGTGGCCGCGCTGCACGGTGGTCCAGGCGTCCTTCTGCTCCGCGCCGAACTGGTCCTTCTCGAGCGGGTGCCAGCCGATGGCCGTGGGGTAGAAGATGACCTCGGCGCCCTTCAGGGCCGTCAGGCGCGCGGCCTCGGGGTACCACTGGTCCCAGCAGACGCACACCCCGATCCTGCCCACGTGGGTGTCCACGGCCAGGAAACCCAGGTCGCCGGGGGCGAAGTAGAATTTTTCATAGAAGGCCGGGTCGTCGGGGATGTGCATCTTGCGGTACACGCCGAGCACGTCGCCCTCGCGGCCCAGCACGGCGGCAGTGTTGTGGTAGAGCCCCGGCGCGCGCCTTTCGAAAAGCGAGACGATGATGGCCGCGCCGGTCTTTTTCGCGAGCTTGGCGAAGGCGGCGGTGGTTGGACCGGGAATCGGCTCGGCCAGGTCGAAGAGCCGCGCGTCCTCCTGCTGGCAGAAATACGGGCCGAGGAAGAGCTCCTGCAGGCAGATGACGTCCGCCCCGAGCTCGGCTGCGCGCTCGGCCAGGGCCAGGTGGGCGGCCAGGTTCTCCTGGGCGCTTTCCCGGCAGCCGGTCTGGATGAGCGCGATGGTGTAGGGCTTGCGGTGCATGGCGTTCCCGTGCGTTGTGGGCGGTGGGAAAAAAAGCGCCGGGGCCGGGGCGTGCGCCCTGTCCCGGCGCCGGATGCCGTCGTGGATGTGGCCGCGGGCTCCCCGGGGTCCGCTATTTCGGATCCTGGGCGTCGATGACCTTGACGCCGAATTCCTTCACCTGCTCCGAGGGCTTGAAGAACACGGCCATGAACGGCGTGTCCATGCCGGTCTTGAGGTAGGTGTTGCTGGTCAGGATGCCGACCTCCGAGGCCAGGCTGGAGTTGATCTCCTCCTCGCTCTGCACCTGGAGCTGGAACTGCGAGAGGGTGTTGCCGCAGAGCATCTGCTTGGAGGCCAGCACCTTGCCCTTCTCGTCGAAGAGGGTCATCTCGACCTTGATGCGTTCCTTGGGCGTGGGGAAATTGTTCACGGCCTTGCCCTCGATCACGAAGATCTGGCCGGCCTTCTCGTTGGGGATGTAGTACTGGCGGACATTCCTGAGGGCGATGTCCTTGACCTTCTCGGCGTTGTCGGCGGCCTTCTTGGGCGTGCTGGACAGCGCGCTCAGGAAGGGGATGTTCATCTTGGTCCAGGGCTTGAAGATGAACAGGCCCGCGCCGCACAGGGCCAGCAGGGCCAGCACAGCGCCCAGGATGAGCATCCTCTTCTTGGAGCCCGCAGCAGGCTCCTTGTCCAGGGCGTAGCGGTCGCCGCTGCCCAGGGCGTTCAGGAAGTCGTCGTCCTTGGCCTCGGCCTTTTCCGGAGAGGCGGCCCTGGCCGGTGCGGCGGCGGGCTCGTCATCAAAGGCTCCGCCCGAACCGGCGGGGGCCGGCGCGGCGTCGTCATCGTCAACCGGCCCGGCGGCGGGCTCGTCGTCGTCCCAGGGCATCTTCTTGGCCGCCGCGGCAGGCGCGGCTGACGGTGCGGCGGCGGGCTCGTCGTCGTCCCAGGGCATCTTCTTGGCCGCATCGGCGGCAGGCGCGGCGGCCGGTTCGGCCGCGGGCTCGTCGTCCCAGGGCATCTTCTGGGCCGGGGCCTTGGGCGCTGGCGCCGGGGGCGTGGCCGGGACCTCGGCGGCGCGCAGGCCTTCGAGCTCGGCGTCGAAATCCTTGCCCGGGGGCATGGCGGTGAAGACGTGCTGACACTTCGCGCAACGGACCTTGGAGCCGGTGGGCGCGATCTTGTCCTCAGGCAGATTGTATTTGCTTGCGCAATTGGGGCAGGCGACGATCATGGCGGCTCTTTTGCTCCATCGCCCCTATTCGGGGACAAGTTCGTATACGGCATCCAGCTCGCGGTATTGTTCCGCGTAGTCCATGCCGTATCCCACGATGAATCCCTTTTGTATGGGGAACCCGGCAAAGTCAACAGCGACTCCGACTTCCCTGCGCTCGTGCTTATCAACAAAGGCGCATATTTTCAAACTCGCGGCCCCGCGCTTCTCCAGCACGTGCAGCAGAAACTCGGCGGAGCGGCCGGTGTCCACGATGTCCTCCACCAGGAGCACATGCTTGCCGTCCACGTCCACCTCCATGTCCTTGGTGAACACGGTCTGGCGTCCGCGGCTGGTGGCCCCGCCGTAGCTGGCCAGGCGCACGAAGTCGATCTCCGGGGCGCAGGTGATGTGCCGCACGAGGTCGGCGAAGAAGAGGAACGCGCCCTTGAGCACGCACACGCAGACCAGGGGCTGGCCCTGGTAGTGGGCGCTGATCTCCGCGCCCAGCTCGGCCACGCGCCGGCGGATGTCCCCGGCCGGGATCACCGGCAGCATCTTGTGGCCCATGGGCTAGAGCTCCATCAGCATGGCGATTTCATCGCAGTCGGGGAAGCGCGGGCAGTTCAGGCAGTCGGACCAGACCTTCTGCGGCAGGCTGTCCTTGCTGACCTCGGAAAAGCCCATGTGCTCAAAGAACGGCACGGTGTTGGTCAGGGCGAAGACCCGGTAGATGCCGAGGGTCACGGCGTCGGACAGGCAGGCCTCCACAAGCTTGCGCCCCAGGCCCTGGCCCCGACGCCCGCGCGCCACCACCAGGGAGCGCACCTCGGCCAGGTTCTCCCAGCTGATGGCCAGGGCGCAGCAGGCCAGAATGGAGTGGTCCTCGGCCGAGGCGATGACGAAGAAGTCGCGCAGATGGCTGTACAGCTGGTTGAACGAGCGCGGCAGCACAAGGCCGTCCTCGCCGGTGGTGTCCATGAGCAGGCGGTGGATGCCCTTGACGTCGGTGATGCGCGCCTTGCGCAGCTGGGTGCTCACAGGCCCTTCACCAACTGGCTGATGACGGAGTCCAGCATGTCCAGGGGATAGGCCCCGGCGCTGTTGAAGGCGATCCGGCCCTCGCCGTCGAAGATGACCAGGCTGGGGATGGTGCGCACGCCGAACTCGGTGCTGACGTCGCCCGTGGCCATGAGCACGGTCAGGGTGGTGGGCCGGGACTTCAAAAACTCGCGCATGCCCTGGTCGGTGTCGTCCACGGACACGGCCAGGATGTCCAGCTTGTCCTTGGGATACTTGGCGCGCAGCTGCTCCAGCACCGGCAGCTCGGTCTTGCAGGCCGGGCACCAGGTGGCCCAGAACATGATGAGCGTCACCTTGCCCTTGTTCTTGGCGATGAGCTTCTCCACGCCGGACATGTCCAGGGTCTCGAACTTCTCCTGGCCCACGGGGGCGCCGCCGCCGGAGCAGGCCGGCAGCAGGCCCAGGCACAGGGCCAGGGCCAGCAGGAGCAGATGGTTGGCGATGGTCTTGGTCATCCGTATCCTCGTAGGTCCGCCCGCAGGGGGCGGTGGTGCGACATCAACTGCTATTGTAGCAGAAAGCCGCGCGCGACGCAAAGGGCGCCTGGCCCGCGCGGCTGCTGGGCTTAGGGCCTGTCCGAGAGCTCCCCGGCCAGCTTCACGGCGGCCACGGCGTCGCGCGAGAAGCCGTCCGCGCCGATGGACTGGGCAAAGGCCTCGGTGACCACGGCCCCGCCGATCATGACCGGCACGTTCAGGCCGCGCGCGCGGAGCATCTCCACGGTGTCGGCCATGCGCACCATGGTGGTGGTCATGAGCGCGGACAGGCCGATGACCCTGGCCCCCACGCGCTGGGCCTCGTCCACGATCTTGGCCGCGGGCACGTCCTTGCCCAGGTCGAAGACCTCGAAGCCGTGGTTCTTGAGCATCAAACAGACGATGTTCTTGCCGATGTCGTGGATGTCGCCCTCCACCGTGGCCATGACCACGGGGATCTTGGCCTTGGCCTGCCCGCTGGCCAGGAGCAGCGGCTCCAGGCGGCCGAACCCGGCCTGCATGGCCTCGGCCGAGCGCAAGAGCTGCGGCAGGAAGTATTCCTTGCGCTCATATTTCCGGCCCACTTCCAGGATGGCCGGGATGAGCTCCTTGTCCACCAGGGCGAAGGGGTCGGCGCCCTCGGCCAGCCGGGTTTCCAGCAGGGCCAGAAGCGCCGCCTTGTCGCCGCTGATGACGGCCTCGCCCGGGGTGCTGGCCGCGCCCCTGGCTGCGCCCGTGCCGGAAGAGGCCCCGGCGGGACCGGCGGCGGGCGCGGCCGGCGTCCAGTGGGCGTAGCCCTCGATGTAGCGCCCGGCCTGGGGGTCGCGGGCGAGCAGCACCTCGCCGGAGCCGAGGGTCTCGCGCAGGCGGGCGCTCGCCGGGTTGGCGATGCACGAGGACAGGCCGGCGCCCATGCTGAGGGCCAGGAAGGTGGAATTCAAGAGCTCGCGCGCGGGCAGGCCGAAGCTGACGTTGGACAGGCCCATGGTGGTGGCCAAGCCGAGCGCGTCGCGGCAGTGGCGGATGGTCTCCAGGCAGTGGCGCGCGGCCTCGGGCTTGCTGGACACGGTGAGCACCAGGGCGTCCACCAGGACCAGGCGGCGCGGGATGCCGAGATCGTCGGCCTGCGCGAGCAGGCGCTCGATGACCGCGATGCGCTCCGCCGCGGTGTAGGGCAGCTTGCGGCCCTCCAGGGGCAGCAGCACGAAGGGCGCGCCGAACTTCCTGCACAGGGGGCCAAGCAGCTCCATGCGCCCCGGCTCCCCGCTGATGGAATTGACCAGGGGCGAGCCCGGCTGGGTCCACAGGGCGTTCTCCATGGCTTGCGCGTCGGAGGTGTCCAGGGCCAGCGGCACCTCGAAGCGGGCCGACAGGGCCAGGGCCAGCGCGGGCAGCACGGCCTTCTCGTCGACCATGGCCGCGCCCACGTTGACGTCCAGGATGCTCGCCCCGTCGGCCATCTGGGCCTGGGCCAGGCGCAGGGCCTCGGCGTGCTCGCCGCGCACCAGCTCGTCAGCCAAAACCTGCTTGCCCGTGGGGTTGATCCTCTCGCCGATGATGGCCACGGGGTTGTCCGCGCCCAGGGCCACGGAAAGCGAGCGGCAGGTGAGCACGAGGGGGCTCTTGTCCCGGGGTTCGGGGCGCGCCCAGGGCAGCCGGCCCACGGCGGCCTTGAGGGCCGTGATGTGCGCGGGCGTCGTCCCGCAGCAGCCGCCCAGAAATTTCGCGCCCATTTCCGCGAACGCGCGGCACTGGCGGGCGAACTCCTCCGGCCCCAGGCGGAACACGGTCCTGCCCTGCTCGTCCAGCTCCGGCAGGCCGGCGTTGGGCTGCACCAGGAGCGGGGTGGACAGGCGGGGCAGCATGGCCCGCACGATGTCCTGGATCTGCTCCGGCCCGGCGGAGCAGTTGGTGCCCAGCAGGTCCACGCCCAGGTTCTGCATGGTGTCGATGAAGGTCAGGGGCGGAGTGCCGGTCAGGGACACCGCGCCCTCAAAGGTCATGGTCACGCCCACGGGCAGGTCCAGGGAAAGCTGGTCGGCGGCCTCGCGAACGGCGATGACCGCGGCCTTGGCCTCGGCCAGGTCGAACTGGGTCTCGATGAGGATGAGGTCGGCCCCGCCCTCGGCCAGGCCCAGGATCTGCTCCTTGAAGGCGGCCACCAGCTCGCGGAAGGTGAGCTTGCCCAGCGGCTCGGCGAAATGCCCGGTGGGGCCCACGCTGCCGGCCACAAAGGCGCGGCCTCCGACGGCCCGCTTGGCCGTCTGGGCCAGGTGGCGGTTCAGGGCCCGCACGTCGGTGGTGGGGTCGAGCTTGAAGCGCGTGCCGCCGAAGGTGTTGGTGGTGACGATCTCGGCCCCGGCCGCGGCGTATTCGGCGTGGATGGCGGCCACGGGCTCCGGGTTGGCCAGGCCGAAGAGCTCCGGCGAGACGCCGGGGGGCAGCCCGCGCGACTGCAGGAGCGCGCCGAAGCCGCCATCGAAGAAGTGGATGCGGCCATCGGCCAGGAGGGAGCGGAATGTGGGCATGCTTCGTCTCCGTGTGTGTCCGGTCCGGAACGGGTGGGGCGGCGGGTCGCCGGGCGCTGGCCGGACGCTTCGGTTGGCATCGGCTGGACGCACTTGAGGCCTGCTGGAACACGCAGCAGGCAAGGCCCGGCCCAGGAGGTCGGGTGTACTGAAAATCGTTGAAAAGGACAAACAAAAACTATAGGCTCCCGTTTTGCGAAACAAGCCTCCGAGCCAGGGAAATTCAGCCCTTTCGGATGGAAAGGTCGGAATGAAGTCGAACAAAATCCAAGCTTCACCCCCCGAGAGCCGCCGCCCCACGACCCCGGCTTTGGCTGGGAAGAAAGCCCACCTCCCCGCCCTGGTGACACGCAAGCGGGGCGAGGTGGGTCTGCGCGATTCGCTGCACCACTACCTGCGCGAGATCGCCCGCTTCCCGCTTCTGGCGCCGGAGGAGGAGTTCGAGCTGGCCACGCGCGTGCGCGAATCCGGCGACCAGGAGGCCGCCTTCCGGCTCATCTCTTCGCATCTGCGCCTGGTGGTGAAGATTGCCATGGATTTTCAGCGCCGCTGGATGCAGAACGTGCAGGACCTGATCCAGGAGGGCAACGTCGGCCTCATGAAGGCCGTGCGCAAGTTCGACCCGGACAAGGGCATCAAGTTCAGCTATTATGCGGCCTTCTGGATCAAGGCCTATATCCTCAAGTTCATCATGGACAACTGGCGCATGGTCAAGATCGGGACCACCCAGACCCAGCGCAAGCTGTTCTACAATTTGAACAAGGAGCGCCAGCGCCTGACCAACATGGGCTTTGACCCCACCACCAGCGCCCTGTCCGAGAGCCTGAACGTCTCCGAGGCCGAGATAGAGCAGATGGACCAGCGCCTTTCGCGCCAGGACATGAGCCTGGACATCTCCCTCGGCGACGACTCGGAGAACACGCGGCTTGATTTTCTGCCGGCCCTGGGGCCGGGCATCGAGGAGATCCTGAGCTCCAACCAGATCTCTACGCTGCTGCTGGAAAACCTCAAGACCATCGTGCCGCACTTGACGGACAAGGAGCAGGCCGTTTTGAACGAGCGCCTGCTTTCGGACAGCCCCGTGACCCTGCGCGAGATCGGCGACCGCTTCGGCGTCACGCGCGAGCGCGTGCGGCAGATCGAGGCGCGCCTGCTGGAGAAGCTCAGGGAGCACCTGTCCGCGCGGGTGAAGGACTTTTCCGCCGACTGGATCGAGGGGGAGCAATAGGGCATGGACGTGCGCATTCTGGAACTCAAGAGGCGGGCCAAGGAGCTGTCCGTGTCCCGGGCGCAGTCGGCCTTTTCCTTGGAATGCGCCGAGGAGTTGACCCATGCCGGGGACATATTCTTCGACCATCCGCTGCTGTTGCGCCTCCAGGGCGACGCCCTGGGCTACCTGAACGAGGCCTGCGGCCTGGGGGTGGAGCACGGCAAGCGCGTGGCCATGGACGCCGCGGCCCTGGTCCTGGCCGAGCCCTCCGGGCTTTCGCCCGAGGAGCGCCGCAGGGTGGCCGTGCTGGCGGCCATGGCCGGATTGCTGCACGACGCCCTGCGCCACGAGGAGAACCACGCCGAGATGGGCGCGGACCTCTGCCTGCGCATCCTGCGCGGCTATGCCATCAGCCCGGAGGAACGGCTCTGGATCGCCGGGGCCGTGGCCGGGCACGAGGGCCTCGAGCCGCAGGGCCTGAACGTCCCGGAGTCGGCCCGGCTTCTGGCCGGGGCCGTGCACGACGCCGACGTCTTCCGCTTCGGGCCGGACATCTTCGTCACCATCCTCTGGGAGCTGTGCGAATGCGACGAGTGGCCGCTGGAGAGGATCGCCAGGCGGTTTCCGGAGGGGGTGCGCCGCGCGCGCGCCCTGGAGAACAGTTTCCGCACCGAGGGCGGGCGGCGCTACGGGCCGCTTCTATTGGCCGAGGGGCTGGCCCTGGCCGAGGAATATGAGCGCATGCTGGGCCAGATCCTGGCCGCAACCCCCGCCACCAACGCGTGAGGACGGAATCTATGTCCCCGAGTCTTCCCGCTGATCGCCGCTCGGCCCGCTTTCTGGCCCTGCCGCTGGCCCTGGCCTTGGGCATCCTCTGCGCGGGCTGCGGCGCCATGCGCGCCGAGCCTGTCCGCGTCCTGCCCATGACGGCGGGCGCGGCGGGCACCTACGACTATCTGGAGTACCAGGCCCTGTTCCAGGAGATGGTGCGCACGGCGGCCTTTTCGCGCACCTCGCCCGAGGCCTTCGCCCGCACCCTGGATCTGCAGAAGGCCGCGGCCGCGGCCCTGGACCGGGTCATCCAGCGGGAGCCCGCGCCCTCCTTGTTCATGGACAAGGCCTTCCTGTACTGGAATCCGGAGCAGGCCGGAGAGGCGCGCAAGGCCCTGCAGGGCGGACTGCGCCTGTATCCCGACGACTACAACCTGCACGCCGCCGTGGCCAACGCCTATCTGCTGGAGAACAAGCTGGCCGAGGCCGCTTCGACCATCGACGCCTATCTGGCCCGGCACGAGAGCTTCCCCCTGCGGGAGCGCCTGGGCCAGCTGTACATCGACACCGATCAGGCCGAGAAGGGCCTGGAGACGCTGCGCAAGATTCCCCAGAAGGACCGCACCAACGAGGCCCAGTACCAGATGGCCAGGGCCGAGTCGCGCCTGGGCCACCGCAAGGCCGCCATCGAGACCCTGAAGAAGCTGACCAAGAAGGCCCCGGAGTATCTTGAGGCCTGGGTGGAGCTGGCCTTTCAGCAGGAGATGGAGAAGGACTATGCCTCGGCCCTGGGCACCTACACCCAGATTCTGGCCCTGGGCGAGTCGCGCGAGGAGCTGCGCCAGCGCATCGAGAACGGCGGCGGCGAGGGCCGCGAGGACATCCGCCTGCGCGTGGTGGGCCTGCACCTCAAGCTGAACAACCCGGACAAGGCGCTGGCCGCGGCCCTGGGCGGCTCGGGCAGCAAGGCCTTCGTGCTCTCGGCCTCGCTGCTGTTCCTGAACGAGAACTATACGGCCCAGGCCAGCACCCTGCTGGACGTTCTGGCCAGCACCCCCCCGGTGCCCGGCGAGTATTTCTTCTACAAGGCCGTCATCGCCAACGACGGCGAGGGCAATCCGGCCAAGGCCCTGCAGTTCCTCGACCTGGTGCCTGAGAGCGACGCCCATTACAGCCAGGCCCTGCAGTTCCGCATCCAGCTGCTCTATGCCCTGGGGCGCGAGCAGGAGGCCCTGGGCCTCATGGAGCAGGGCGCGCGCCTGTTCCCCGGCCAGGCCCGCTTTCCGCTCCTGCACGCGGGCTATCTCATGGAGAAGAAGCGCCTGCCCGAGGCGCGGGAGGTGCTGGAGACGTCGCTCAAGGCCCGGCCCGAGGACGAGGACCTGCTCTACCAGTATGGCGCGGTGCTGGACCGCCTGGGCGAGCGCAAGACCGCCCTGACCGTGATGCAGCGCATTGTGAAGAAGAATCCTGAGCACGCCGACGCCCTCAACTACATCGGCTACACCTTGGTGGAGGAGGGCCGCGAGCTGGAGCGCGCCCTGTCGCTCATCAAGAAGGCCGACAAGTTCAAGCCGGAAAACGGCTATATCGTGGACTCCCTGGCCTGGGCCTACTACCGCCTGGGCAGGCTGGAAGAGGCCTGGAAGCAGATCCAGCGCGCCGTCTCCCTGGCCCAGGACGACCCCACCATGTGGGAGCATTACGGCGACATCGCCCGCGACCACGGGCAGCGCGGCAAGGCCAGGAAAGGCTACAAAAACGCGCTCAAGCTGAAGCATGAGGAGCCGGCGCGCGTGCAGAAAAAGCTCAAGGGGCTGTGAGCGCATGACCATGCAGCGCACGATCCGCTTCATGAAAGGGCTTGCGGCCCGGGCCCTCGCCCTCGGGTTCGTCCTGGCCTGCGCGGGCTGCGCGCCCAGGGTTGAGCTGCCGCGCTTCGCCGAGACGGAGCCCAATTTCGCGGCCTTCCAGGCCCGCTTTGTGGCTCCGGCGGTGACGGCCAGCGGGGTGGACGTGCGCGCCAGCCTGCTCTATTCCACGCCCTCGCGCTCGAACCGCACCGATGTGCAGCTCTTCGGCGACTACGGCCGTCCCCTGCGCCTGGACGTGCGCGCCGGGTTCGGCACCATGGTCGCGCTCATGCGCGAGGACGCGGCCGGGCTCCTGGCCTACTACCCGGACAGGAAGGCGGCCTACGCCCACCTCGACCCGGTCATCGGCGCGCAGCTGCTGGGCATGCCCTTCCCCTTCTCCATGCGCGACCTGGCCCTGGTGCTCTCCGGCCATTTCGGCACCCTGGTGCCGGCGAGCACGCCCCCGGCGGGCGTGCGCGTGCTCGCCGACGGCGGCTTCGCCTACACCTATGCCAACGGCCCGGTGCGGCTGCTTGTGGTGGACGTGTATGGCCGCCCGGTGCGCCTGGAGGGCGAGCTCTCGCGCCACTTCAAGACCCAGGCCGAGCGCGAAGGGGCCGTTGTGTCCGGCCCGCGCGTGTGGAGCCTCGCATTTTCAGACTATCCGGATGACGACGGCGATCCCCAGGGCCCGGCCCGCATCCTGACCCTGACCCTGCCCAAGGGGGAGAGCGCCGTGCTGCGCGTCAGGGCCCTGGCCGAACGCGGCCAGCCCTGGCCGCTCAAGTCCCTGGGCCTGGCGCCGCCCGCGAACACGCGGTTCATGGCCCTGGACCGGGTCTCGGCGCCGCCCGCGGGCATCACCGACGTCATCACCGGCGGCAGCGAGAAGGAAAACGGGCAACCTCAGGGGGGAGCGCATGGATGACAACAACGGAGCCCTTGTGCCGGTGGCGGAGCCAGAGGCCAAGCCCGGCCTGCTCGGAACGTTCACCCTGGGCCTGAAGGTCTGGGCGCTTGAGATGCGGCGCATCCTCACCGGCCAGGCCAAGCGCCACGAGGTGCGCCAGCTGGAGGCCCGGCTGCGCGAGGAGATGGCCGTGCTGGCCCGGCTGGACGCCTCCGGCCGCGCCACCCCGGATCCGGAGCGCGGGCTGTGCCTGACGCAGATCGAGAGCCTCAAGGCGGAGATAGCCCGCCTGCGGCGCGAGGAAGAGGCCACGGAACCCAGGTGAGCTGCCCGGAAGCACGACCCGGAGGAGGTTTTTCGCATGACCAGAACCATTCTTTTGGCCTCTGACCACGGGGGGTTCGCCCTCAAGTCCGCCCTGATCCAGGCCCTGCGCAAAACCGATTGCGTTGTGGAGGACCTGGGCCCGGACTGCACCAACAGCTGCGACTATCCGGCCTACGCCGACAAGCTGGCCCTGCGCCTGCTGGCGGCGGGGGAGGACGGGCAGAGCGGGAAGGTCCTGGGCATCCTGGTCTGCGGCACGGGCCTGGGCATGAGCATGGCCGCCAACCGCCACGTGGGCGTGCGCGCCGCCGTGTGCGCCAACGAGTTCATGGCCCGCATGGCGCGGGCGCACAACAACGCCAACGTGCTCTGCCTGGGCGAGCGCGTGCTCGGCCAGGGGCTGGCCCAGGAGGTCATGCGGGCCTTTCTGTCCGCGCCCTTTGAAGGCGGCCGCCACCAGCGCCGCATCGAGCAGTTTGAAACCTACACCCAGCCCTGAGGCGACCAAGCCCGGCGGCAGAAAACCCTGGCGGCCCGCCCGCCTGAACCGAGGATCTGTCCATGCAGAAGACCATCGCTCCTGACCAGCTTGTGGTGAACACCCTGAAAGGGCTCATCATGGACGCCACCCGCGCCGCCGACTCCGGCCACCCGGGCGGGGCCATGTCCTCCGCGGATTTCGCCGCGGTGCTGTATTCCGAGTTTCTGAACTTCGACCCCGAGCGGGCCACCTGGTTCAACCGCGACCGCTTCGTGCTCTCCGCCGGGCATGAGTCCGCCCTGCTGTACGGGCTGCTGCACCTGGCCGGGTTCATCGAGGCCGACGACCTGCGCGGCTTCCGCCAGCTGGGCAGCCGCACCCCCGGCCACCCCGAGCACGACCAGACCCCCGGCGTGGAGGCCACCACCGGCCCCCTGGGCCAGGGCTTCGGCATGGCCGTGGGCATGGCCGTGGCCGAGACCTTCCTGCGCCACAAGCTGGGCCGCGACATCGTGGACCACTCCGTCTACGTCCTGACCTCCGACGGCGACATGCAGGAGCCCGTGGTCTTCGGCGCGGCCTCCCTGGCCGGGCTGTGGGGCCTGGGCAAGCTCATCTGCTACTACGACTCCAACAAGGTCCAGCTGGCCGGGCCGGTCTCCCGCGTGGACCGCACCGACTACGCCAAGGTCTTCGCGGCCATGGGCTGGCATGTGCAGGAGGTGGACGGGCACGACCGCGACGCCATCCGCGCGGCCATACGCAAGGCCCAGGGCCAGAAGAGGAAGCCCAGCCTGATCATCGGCCACACCGTCATGGCCAAGGGCGCGGCCACCCGCGAGGGCGACTTCGGCACCCACGGCGAGCCCCTCCCGGCCGAGGAGATCGCCGCCACCAAGAAGAACATGTGCCTCATGGAGGGCGCCTGCTTCCAGGTGCCGGACGAGGCCCGCGCGCAGTTCCAGGCCAGGTACCCGGAGCAGAAGCGCCGCGTGGCCGCCTGGAAGGAGACCCTGGCCCGGCGCATCAAGAAGGGCGACAAGGACTTCCTGTCCTTCTGGAAGGCCATGAACACCGGGCGCGGGGAGCTGTCCCTGCCCATGCCCGCCTTCGAGCCCGGCAAGAAGATCGCCACCCGCGCGGCCTGGGGCGCGTGCCTGAACGCGCTCAAGGATGCCCTGCCGCAGCTCATGGGCGGAAGCGCCGACCTCGACCCCTCCAACCAGACCGCCAAGTACCGCGACGCCGTGGGCATCTTCGCCAGCGACAACCCCCTGGGCCGCAACCTGTCCTTCGGCGTGCGCGAATTCCCCATGGCGGCCATCCTGAACGGCATGGCCCTGCACGGCGGGGTGGTGCCCTTCGGTGCCACCTTCCTGACCTTCTCCGACTACTGCCGCAACGCCATCCGCATGTCGGCCCTGCAGAAGCTGCCCGTGCTCTATGTGTTCACCCACGACTCCTTCCACGTGGGCGAGGACGGCCCCACGCACCAGCCCATCGAGCACGTGGCCTCGCTCCGGCTCATTCCGAACCTGCTGGACCTGCGCCCGGCCGACGCCACGGAGACGGCCCTGTGCCTGGACGTGGCCCTGCGCCAGACGCAAAGGCCCTCCTGCCTCTTCCTCACCCGCCAGGGCCTGCCGGTCATGGACCCCGCGCAGTATCCGGCCGTGGCCCAGGGCGTGAAGCATGGCGGTTATGTGCTCAAGGACTGCCAGGGGCTGCCCGAGCTCATCGTCATGGCCTCGGGCTCCGAGGTCTCCCTGGCCCTGGACGCCGTGAAGATCCTGGAGGAGGAGGAGCCGGGCCGCAAGATCCGCGTGGTCAGCATGCCCTCGGTGAACCTCTTCGAGGCCCAGCCCATGCACTACAAGGAGGCCGTGCTGCCGCCCTCGGTGGAGCGGCGCGTGGCCATCGAGGCCGGGCGGCCCGAAGGCTGGCACAAGTACGTGGGCCTGTTCGGCCTGGCTCTGGGCCTGGACCACTTCGGCGAGAGCGCCCCGGCGGACAAGCTGGCCGAGAAGTACGGCTTCACCGCGCCCACCGTGGCCCGGATGATCCGCGAGCGCTATTTCGGGTAGCGGCGCGCCTGGCGCAGTCCGCCGGCCAGAGCCCTTGCGGTCTGGCCGGGTGCTCTGCTAGGGTACGTACAGACTGGGAAAACTATGGCCGCGCACATGGCGACGGCCCGGCACTTTGAAGGAGACACACATGGAAGCCCCGCAAAGAAATCTGGCCCTGGACCTGGTGCGCGTCACCGAGGCCGCCGCCCTGGCGAGCGCGCGCTGGCTGGGCAAGGGCGACAAGGACGCCGGGGACCGCGCGGCGGTTGAGGCCATGCGCCTGAGCTTCAAGACCCTGGCCATCAGCGGCACGGTCATCATCGGCGAGGGCGAGAAGGACAACGCGCCCATGCTGCACAACGGCGAAAAGGTCGGCGCGGGCGGGCCCCAGACCGTGGACGTGGCCGTGGACCCCGTGGAGGGCACCAGCCTCCTGGCCTTTGGCCGGCCCAACGCCATCTCCGTGGTGGGCGTGGCCCCGGCAGGGGCCATGTACGATCCCGGCCCCAGCTACTACATGCAGAAGCTGGTGGTGCCCGCCGCCGCCAAGAACGTGGTGGACATCGAGGCCCCGGTGCCGGTGAACCTGAAGCGCATCGCCAAGGCCCTGGGCAAGGACGTGGACGACCTTGTGGTCTTTGTCCTGGACAAGCCGCGCCACAAGAAGCTCATCAACGACATCCGCGAGGCCGGGGCGCGCATCCAGCTGCACACCGACGGCGACGTGGCCGGGGCGCTCATGGCCATCGACCCCAGAAACGAGGTGGACGTGATGATGGGCACCGGCGGCACCCCCGAGGGCGTGCTGGCGGCCTGCGCCATCCGCATCATGGGCGGGGAGATGTTCTGCAAGCTCGACCCCCAGAAGCAGGACGAGAAGAACGCCCTGGCCCAGGGCGGGGTGGACCTGCGCCGGGTGCTCACGGTCACCGACCTGGTCAAGAGCGACGACGTGTTCTTCGCGGCCACGGGCATCTCCGGCGGCACCTTCCTCAAGGGCGTGCGCTACCTGGGCTACGGCGCCGAGACCAGCTCCCTGGTCATGCGCGGCAAGACCGGCACCATCCGCTACATCGAGGCCATCCACTCCTGGGACCACCTGATGAAGATCAGCGCGGTCAAGTACGACTAACGCACACACAAGGGCCGGGAAGGGGAGCGTGTCCCTTCCCGGCCTTTTTCTTTTTGCTGTTTCCGGAACTAGATGTCAGGGTTGGCGAGCTTGGCGGCGATGATGCCCGCGTCCTCGGGCCGGGCCTGGGCCTGCAGGCTCTTGGATTCTCCGTGGCAGGCGAAGCCCGCGCCGGAGACGTGCACATGGCCGGCGGAAAGCACCTTGGTGTAGGGTATCTGCTCGCGCATCTCGGAAAAATCGATGCGCTTGGGGAAAATGATGGGCACCGGAGCTCCGGAAAAATCTTCGAACATGATGTACTTCATGGCGCCCTCCAGGGTCGTGGCCGTTGCCTTGTTTGTAGCGCACCCGGCTGGGGAGGGCAAGGCGGCCCCGGCGGCCGGGGCCGGCGCATGAGCAGCCCGCCGCGCGCCGGCGTCCGGCGCATAGGCATCTGGCAGACGGCCTTTCTGGGCGACGCGGTGCTCACCCTGCCGCTCATCCAGGCCGTGAAGGAGCGCTTTCCCGAAGCCGAACTGCACCTCTTCGTGCGCGCCGGCGTGGAAGGGCTCTTCGCCGCCCAGGGCGAACTGGCCAGCGTGCGCCCCTTTGCCAAGCGCGGCGCGCAAAAGGGCCTCCCCGCAGCCTTCCGCCTGGGCCGCGAGCTGTCCGGCGAAGGCTTCGACCTCTGGATATCCCCGCACACGAGCCTGCGCAGCGCCCTGGTGGCCGGGTGCACCGGCGCCGGGATGCGCATCGGCTATGCCCGGCCCTGGTACAACCGCCTGGCCTTCACGCACCGGGTGGACCGCCGCTTCGACGAACTGCACGAGATCGAGCGGCTCATGCAGTTGGGGCTGCCCCTGGGGCTCAAGACTCCCGCCCCAAAGCCGCGCCTGGACCTGCCCCCGGAGGCCCTGGCCCGCGCCGAGGCGCTCTTCTCCGGCCTGCCCGAGGGGCCGAAGCTCGGCCTGCACCCCGGCTCCACCTGGCCCACCAAGTGCTGGCCGGATGAGCATTTCGCCGAGGTGGCGCGCCGGGCCCTGGCCGCAGGGGCCGTGGTGCTGCTCTTCGCCGGGCCGGGCGAACAGGCCCTGGCCGGGCGCATCGCCCAGGCGGCTGGCGGCGGCCCCGGACGGCTGGTCAGCCTGGCCGGGCAGCTCGACATCCCGGCCCTGGCCGCCTGCCTGGGGCGCCTTGACGCCTGCCTGACCAACGATTCCGGCCCCATGCACCTGGCCTGGGTGCAGGACACCCCCCTCGTGGCGCTCTTCGGCCCCACCGTGCGCCGGCTGGGCTTCTTCCCGCGCGGGGAGAACTCCCGCGTGCTGGAAACAGACCTGGACTGCCGCCCCTGCGGGCTGCACGGGCACAAGGCCTGCCCGTTGAAGCACCACCAGTGCCTGCGCGGCATCACCCCGGACCGGGTCTGGGACGTGCTGCGCGGCATGCTTGGCATGTAGGCGACAGCCCCCGGCGGCCAGGGGGCGCTGCCCCCTGCTCCCCGCCAGAGGGCCTGAGGCCCTCTGGACTCCCCATTTGGCCGCGATTTCCGCTGCAGCGGGAACCACCGCAGCGGAAATCGCGGCGAGCCGATGAGGGGGTCCGGGGGAAATCATTTCCCCCGGCCGCCGGAGGCTCGGGTCAGGGCCACCGGAGGCTCGGGTCAGGGCCACCGGAGGCTCGGGTCACGGCACGGGGGCAGGGAGGACGGAATGGACGGCATCACCATCCAGGGCCATGTGCCCGGGGCCATCGGCCGCTTGGCGGAGCTGCACGCCCTTTACTACAGCCGGGAATGGGGCTTCGGGCTCTCGTTTGAGGCCCAGGTGGCGGCGGGGCTGGCGGAATTTCTGCAACGCTTCGACCCCGGGCGCGACGGGTTCTGGACCGTGAGCCGGGGCGGGCGCGTCCTTGGCGGCGTCGCCATCGACGGCGCCAAGGCCGGGGACGAGGGCGCGCACCTGCGCTGGTTCATCCTCTCCGAGGAGCTCCGGGGCCAGGGCCTGGGCGGCCGTCTGCTGGGGGAGGCCGTGGACTTCTGCCGGGCCTGCGGGCACCCGCGCATCTTTCTTTGGACCTTTCAGGGGCTGGACATGGCGCGTCATCTGTATGAGAAGATGGGTTTTCGTCTGGAGGAGGAGCGGCAGGGCCGGCAATGGGGCACGCTTGTTCTGGAGCAGCGTTTTGCCCTTGCCTTGTCGGGAGGCCTTCTTATCTGAGGGGGACTGGTTTCGGACCAAAGGAGGAGGGCCGCATGACAATCGCATCAAGCATGGCCGAACTCATCGGCAGGACGCCGCTGGTGCGGCTGAACAAGCTGGCCCTGGGCCTGGAGGCCACCCTTGTGGCCAAGCTGGAGTCCCTCAACCCCGGCGGGTCGGTGAAGGACCGCATCGCCCGCTCCATGATCGAGGCCGCCCTGGGCGAGGGGCGCATCACGCACGACAGCGTCATCGTGGAGCCCACCAGCGGCAACACGGGCATCGGCCTGGCCCTCATCTGCGCCATCAAGGGCCTCCGGCTGATCCTGACCATGCCCGAGTCCATGAGCGTGGAGCGCCGCAAGCTCTTGGCCGGCTATGGGGCCGAGGTGGTGCTCACCCCGGCCTCCCTGGGCATGAAAGGCGCCATCGCCAGGGCCTTGGAGCTGGTCGCCGCCATGTCCGGCCAGCCGGGCGGGGCCTTCATGCCCATGCAGTTCGAGAATCCGGCCAACCCTGAGGCCCACCGCGAGACCACGGCCCTTGAGGTCTGGGAGGACACGGCCGGTGCCGTGGACTGCTTTGTGGCGGGCGTGGGCACGGGCGGCACCATCACCGGCGTGGGCCAGGTGCTGCGGCAGCGCAAGCCCGGGGTACGCATCGTGGCCGTGGAGCCGGCGGATTCCCCCGTGCTTTCCGGCGGGGCGCCCGGCCCGCACAAGATCCAGGGCATCGGCGCGGGCTTCGTGCCCGGCGTGCTGGACTCCACCGTCTACGACGAGGTCATCCAGGTGCGGGCCGAGGACGCCTTCGCCACGGCGCGCCGGCTCATGCGCGAGGAGGGCATCAGCTGCGGCATCTCCTCCGGGGCCAACGCCTTTGCCGCCATGCAGGTGGCGGCCCGGCCGGAGATGGCCGGCAAGCTCATCGTCTTCGTGGTTTGCGACACGGGCGAGCGTTATCTGTCCACCCCGCTATTCGCCGAGGCCGACTAGGCCGCAGGAGAGCCGAAATGATTGACCAGACGCCCCTATTCGCGAAGCTGGACCGCGACGCCGTGCTGGCCGAGACCGTGGAGCAGCTGTGCGCGCAGGACGCCTGCGAGGCCTCCTGGCATCGCATCAGCCGCGATCAGCCCCTGCCGTCCCTGGACGCGCTCACCGAGGTGGTGGGCCTGCTGCGCGCCGTGCTCTTCCCCGGCTTCTTCGGACCGCAGGACGTGAGCGAGCGCACCATGCCCTATTACGCGGGCAGCGCCCTGGACCGCGTGGTCAAGCTCTTGTCCGAGCAGATCAACCGGGGCTACTGCTTTGTCTGCGCCAAGGAGAACCGCGCCCCGTGCAGCGACTGCGAGTCGCGCTCCGAGGCCGTGGCCCTGGAGTTCATCCGGAAGCTGCCCAGCGTGCGCGAGCTCCTGGCCGCGGACGTGCAGGCGGCCTTTGACGGGGACCCGGCGGCCAAGAGCCCGGGCGAGACAATCTTCTGCTACCCCAGCATCAAGGCCCTGACCAACCACCGCATCGCGCACCAGCTGCATCACCTGGGCGTGGACATCATCCCGCGCATCATAGCGGAGATGGCGCATTCGGACACCGGCATCGACATCCACCCCGGCGCGCACATCGGCGAGCGGTTCTTCATCGACCACGGCACCGGCACGGTCATCGGCGAGACCTGCGTCATCGGCAAAAACGTGCGCCTGTACCAGGGCGTGACCCTGGGGGCCAAGAGCTTTCCCAAGGACGACACGGGCGGCAGGCTGGTCAAGGGCCTGGCCCGGCACCCCATCGTGGAGGACGATGTGACCGTTTACGCCGGGGCCACCATCCTGGGCCGGGTGACCATCGGCCAGGGCGCCGTCATCGGCGGCAACGTCTGGGTGACCCAGGACGTGCCTGCGGGCGCGCGCATCGTGCAGGCCAGGGCCTCGGAGCAGCTGTACATCAGCGGCGCGGGCATTTGACGCCGGAGAAGAAAAATATTTCCCCCCCCGCTGCAAAAGCCCTTGTATTTCATTTTTCCTCGGGGTAATGATAGGGCAATGTTGACTATTTTCAACGCCTGGAGCGAGCGGTGAGCGACGACTGCATTTTCTGCAAGATCATAGCGGGCAAGATCCCCTGCGCCAAGGTCTACGACCAGGGCGGCATCTTCGCCTTTCTGGACATCGCTCCGGTGAACAAGGGCCATGCCCTGGTGGTTTCGCGGACGCACTACGCCACGCTTTTCGACCTGCCGCCGGACCTTGGCCGGGAGCTTCTCGCCGCGCTGAAGTCGGTGGGCCGGGCCGTGATGCAGGCCACGGGCGCCACCGGGCTCAACATGGGCATGAACAATTTCGAGGTGGCCGGGCAACTGGTGCACCACGCCCATTTCCATCTTGTTCCTCGCCACGAGGGGGACGGGCTGCGTCTTTGGACCCAGCACGCCTACGAGTCGGGCGAAGAGATGCAGAAGCTGGCCCAGGCCGTCCGCACGGCCATTGGCTGAGAACCGCAACGAAGGAGTCCCCCCATGAGCGGTCAAACCCTGACCAAGGCCCACATCGTCGACGCCGTCTACAAAAAGACGGACCGCAACCGCGCGGAGATCAAGGATCTGGTGGAGGTCGCCCTGGATCTCATGAAGCAGGCCATCAAGAAGGACCACGCCATGCTGGTGAGCGGGTTCGGGAAATTCGAGGCCTACGACAAGAACTCGCGCCGCGGGCGCAACCCGCAGACCAACGAGAGCATCACCCTGCCGCCGCGCAAGGTGGTGGTCTTCCGCCTTTCTCGCAAGTTCCGCGCCGAACTCAATCCACAGGAATAAATGCCTGGGGCCAGTCCGCCTTGAGCGTTTCCAGGGCCTTGTGCGTCGCCGCAAGGTCCTGGAACGGGCCGGCCTGGACCCGGAACATCACCTTCCCCTCCTGCTCCACGCGCACCAGGCGCGTCGCGTCAAATCCCGCCCCATTGAGCCGGGCCACAGCCCCTTGGGCGTTGCCCTCTGTGGCGAAGGCCGCGATCTGCACGTAGTTCAGGCGCACGGCCTGCGCAGCCGTTGTGGCCAGCGGCACAGGAGCCTCGGCCGCGTCCTCGGCCAGGGTGACCGGGGCGGAGGGCTCCTCCTGCCTGGGCGCGGCCTTGGCGGCCGGGGCAGGGGCCGGGGCCGGCTTGGCCGGCAGCTTCGCCGCTGCCGGCTCTGCGGAGACGACGGCGGCCTCCTCCGGCGGGTCAGAGGGGACTGGGCGCCGCGCGTAGCAGCCGGACAGGGCCAGCAGGGCGGCGAGAGCCAGGGTGCCGAGATGGTGGAGCCGGTGTGCGCCGGGCATACGTGCCTCCGGGACGGTTGGATCGTGTGGTCCGGTGGTAGACTAGATTTTGTCTAGATATGACAGAAGCTCAAGGAAATCAAGCGCACCTCCCGGCGCAGGGCCGAAAAAAAAGCGCCCGGCCTTGCGACCGGACGCCTTGTCCTCATCCGATGGAGCTGCCTCGTTTAGAAGCCGTAGCCCAGGGCCTCGCGGATGTCCGCAGGCAGGTTGGCCGTGCTGGCCGGGGCGGCCTTCTTCTTGGAGGAGCCGGCCTTCACGCGGGCGGCCTTGACGTCATCCAGGGCGAAGGTGCGCGGGATGGCGAAGTTCTGGCCGGGGTAGATCAGGTTGGCGTTCTTGATCTTGTCGCGGTTGGCCTTGAAGATCAGGGGCCACATGAAGGGGTCGTTGTAGATCTGCTTGAATTCAGAGATCCACCACAGGCAGTTGCCCTTCACCACGGTGTACGAGGTGGGCAGCTTGGCGTAGTCGGCCTCGAAAATTTGGCGGGGCGACATGGGCGCAGGGGCCATCTCACGGGTCTCAGCCACCACGGGCGCGGGCGCCGGCGCGGGCTCAACCTTCTTCGAACAACCCAGGGCAAAGACAACACAGCAGGCAACAGTCAGCAACACGAGATTTTTCATAAGTTTTCCCTCCTCCGGTTGGGAATTGAAAGATATTCCTGGCGCTTTTAAGTGTCAAGCTCAAGGTGCCATTCTGGCACTCCAATTTTCTAACACTTTTTTTTCCTGAAGCACAAGCCGGTCCGTGGAATTAATTGCAAAAGCGCTCTGCACGGCCTGGGACGCCTCGACCACCCAGCCGCCCAGGCGCAGGCTCTGGGCCGCGAGAACGTACATGCGCTCCGGGTGGTCGCCGTAGATGCTGGTCACCAGGAGGTCGTAGTCGTTGCCGAAGACCTCGCGCACCAGCGCGTTTTGGGAAAACAGGTAGCGCGCCAGCAGGGCGTTCTCGCGGTGGCGCGAGAGGTACAGGGGCAGGAGCCTGCGGCACTGGAAGATGATGAAGCGGATGCGGTCGATCTCCCGGCGCATGCTCTCCTCGGTCTGCTTGAGCACCTGGAAGAGCTCCTCCACCACCACGCGTTCGGCCTCGGGCAGGTCGCGGCCGCGCAGGGCCAGGAACCACGGGGCGTAGGTCAGGGCCTGGTAGGCGTCCTCCTTGAGCTTGATGGTCTCGTGGAAGATGTAGCCCAGGCCCCAGTCCAGGAACTGTCCGGTGAGCGGCGTCTCCGGGTCGTTGCGGAAGACGTGGTGGGCGGTGTCCTTCATGCGCCACAAGAGGCCCTTGTCCATCTCCTGGCCCACCAGGTCGCGCAGGACGGTGAAGGCCACGGCGCCCTCGCGGTCAAAGGCCCGGAACTGCTCCTCCAGGGCCTTGGCGGCCATGCAGAAGGTGCGGAACATGTCGCGTACAAACTCGGGCAGCTTCGCCCGGATCCAGGCCTTGGACATGGGTCTAGCTCCTCCTTTTGCGCGGGCTTTCGGCGCTGGCCGCCATGCGCGTCAGCTCCGCCAGCCGGGAATCCACCATCTGGTAGAGGGTGCCGGGAGGGTAGCGGCCATCCTTGCGGCGGCTGCCTGCGGGCCGGCAGGTGAGGATGGTCATGGCCTGCTCGATGGTGGCCACCGGGTACAGATGGAAGCGCCCGTCCGCCACGGCCTCCACGACCTCGTCCTTGAGCATCAGGTGCACGGCGTTGTCCGCCGGGAAGAGCACGCCCTGGTGGCCCGTGAGCCCCCGCCGCCGGCAGACCTCGAAGAACCCCTCGATCTTGCGGCTGACCCCGCCCACGGCCATGATGGCCCCGGACTGGCTCACCGCCCCGGTGAAGGCCAGGGCCAGGTTGATGGGCGCGCCGGAAAGGGCCGAGAGCAGGGCGGCCAGCTCCGCGCCCGAGGCCGAGTCCCCTTCGACCCCGGCGTAGTTCTGCTCGAAGCACAGGCTGCCGGTGAGCACGATGGGCTTGTCCTGGGCGAAGAGGCGCACCAGGTAGCTCTTGATGATCATCATGCCCTTGGTGTGGATGGGCCCGCCCAGCTGGGCCTCGCGCTCCAGGTCCAGGATGCCGCCGTGGCCCACGCCCACGGTGCAGGAGATCTGGTGCGGCAGGCCGAACTCGTAGTCGCCGAAGAGCGTCACCGAAAGGCCGTTGGCCCGGCCCACTGCGGCACCGCCGGTGGCCACCTTGATGATCTCCCGGTCGTAGTCGGCCATGAACTCCTCTTCAAAGAGATTGGCCCGGAAATCGTGCTCCGCCACGGCCCGGGCCAGGTCGGCGGCCTCCACCAGCGCGCGGCCGTCCATGCGGGCGATGGCCGCGGCCTCCACCATGCGCGCGCGCACCTGGGTGAAGGACAGGGACAGGCGCTTCTGGTCCTCGGCCAGGCGGCTGGCGTGGTCCACCAGCCCGGCCAGGGCCTCGCGGCTGAAGGGCGGCAGGCCGCTGGCGTCGATGATGCCGCACAGGGCGGCCAGATAGTTGCGGATGTGCGGGGCCGTGCGCATGGCCGCGCCCTGCATGTGCGCCTTGAGCTTGAAATGCTTGCGGAAGCGGTCGTCCGCGCTGAGCAGGGCCTCGTAGGCCTCGTCCGTGCCCACCAGGATGATGCGCAGGTCCAGGGGAATGGGCTCGGGCTCGATGGTGCGCGTGCGCACCTGTTCGGCGTCGCTGGGATCCTCCATGCGCAGGCGGCCCAGGCGCAGGGCGCGCAGCAGGCCTTCCCAGGAGCCCTGGTTGCCCAGCAGGTCCTCCACGTTGAGGATGAGGAAGCCGCCATTGGCGCGGTGCAGGCTGCCTGCGCGCACCAGGGTGAAGTCCGTGTAGAAGGCGCCCAGCTCGCTCTCGCGCTCGATGCTGCCCAGGAGGTTGAAGGCCGTGGGGTGGTCCTCCAGGACCACGGGCGCGCCCCCCTTCTCCCGGACGGCGCCGCCGTTGTCCACGAAGAGGTTCACCTCATGGCGGTAGTTGGGCTCGGCGTCCGGCGCGTGGGCTTCCTGGTGCGCGGCCTGCGGGTGCGCCGGGGCCGCCGGGGCCGGCGGGGCCTCCGGGGTGTCGCGCGGGAGGTAGGAATCAACGTTTTCCAGGATGTCCTTTTCCACGGCCAGCATCTGGTCCAGAAGGCGCTGGATCTGCGCGAAGTCGCGGCGCAGCGGGGCCAGATGCTCGGTGAGGGCGGCCTGAGCTATTTCGCGGTGCAGCTTGAGCTCGCTCTGGCGGAAGCCCTGCTCGCTCTGGCTCAGCTTGCGCAGGAAGACGCCGATCTCCTGGAGCAGGCGCTCGCCCTTGCTCTTGAGCATCTTGCGCCGGGCCGGCGCCAGGCGGCCGTATTCCTCGTCGCCCATGACCTTGCCGCCCACAATGGGCATGATGGTCAGGCCGCCGACGTCGTCCATCTCCAGGGCAAAGCCCTTGCCGCGCGCGGTGTCCTCCATCTTGCTGAAGATGCTGTCGCGCTTGGCGGAAAAGCGTTTGAACAGGGTTTCGTGCTTGCGGCGGTAGGCTTCCTGGTCGAAACGCGAGGCGATGGCGGCGCGCACGTCGGCCAGGGCCTTGGCCAGGCCGTTCTTGAAGACGCGGCCCTGTCCCGCAGGCAGGGAGACGGCCAGAGGGCGGTCCGGGTCGCTGAAATTGTGCAGGTACAGCCAGTCGGAAGGGACCGGCCTCTTGGCCGCCTCTGGGTCCAGGAAGCTGCGCACGAAATGGGTGCGGCCCTGGCCGGGCTCGCCCGCGAGGAAGACGTTGTACTCGTTGCCGGGGATGTGCAGGGCCATGCGCAGGGCCTGCATGGCCCGGGGCTGGAATTCGGCCTGGCTGCTCTTGCGCGAGAGGCCCCGGCTGTCAGCGGGGCGTATGGAGGCCGGGTCGAGGCGGTTGCGGAGCTTTTCCGGAGGCAGGGGCCGAGCGGGTCGGCGGGTCGGCAGTTCATTCTTGTCGGTCATGGGTAGTCCAGGCTAAGGTGTCGGGCACGGGCGCATGCAGGCGGAAATGTACGTGCTTCCGCGCCGAATGTCACTAGACCCGGGGCAGGAGCGGTGGCAGGGCCTCGGGCCTGGCGCGCGGCGGGGAAAACGTGAAAAATGGGTGGCCTCGGTGTGCAACCGTATTGACGGGCAGGGGCGCTTGTGCTAGGTGTTCCTCCTTGTGAAGAAATGAACGTCCGGCCTGGCGACCGGCTAGACGGCCGCTCCGGGGTACAAATGTTCTTTTTCAAGCGGGACAAGCCTTCCGAGGCCTTGGAGCTCTTTGGCAACGTTGCAACCATCGGGATGCAGCTCGTGGTCGCAACCTTCATCGGGTTGGCCATAGGCTACTATCTCGATGAATGGCTCGGCACCAAGCCCTGGATGCTCATCATCTTTCTGCTGCTGGGGATCGTCACGGGCTTTCGCGATGTGTACCGCGAGGCCATGCGCCTTCAGCGGGGTGCGGATGCGCAAAGCTCCGGTCCGGCATGCGGTCCGGGGCGAGATGATGCCAGGGGCGGCTCTGACCGCCAGGGGAAATGATGCAGAGGACGCTTGTCCAGAGGATTGATGCCTTGCTGTACCGTCGCGGTTTTGCCGTGGCGGACGCGCGCAAGCTCATGCGCAACCAGGTGCTTCTGGCTGTTGCGGGGTCGGCGCTGGCCTGTCTGGGCACGGGATTTTCGGGTTGGGGGCTTTCTTTCGCGGCCGGTGCGCTCATCATCAGCGTGAATTTCTGGTGGCTGGTCAAGGCCGCCCAGGAGCTGGTGAAGGTCAGGCACGGCGCAGTGTTCACGCTTTTGACGCTCTTTTATGGTCGGCTGGTATTGACCGGGGTCGCCATCGCCGCATTGGTGGCATGGCTCGGGGCATCGGTTTTTGGACTTTTGGCCGGACTCTCCACGGTGGTCATAAACGCCACCCTCTGGGGGGTTCTCCAGATCAGGCACAAGGTTCCCGTCACAGGGAACGGGAAGGAGGCTTAACACATGTCTGCAGGACTTCCGCATCCGCTGACCTACTCGGTCATCCTCGACGAGTCGCTGGGGCTTCACCTGCCGCCGCACGTGTACTACATGTGGCTGGCCATGATCATTCTCTTTACCTGCGGCTTCATCCTGCGCGGCCGGCTGCAATTGGTCCCCGGTGGACTGCAGAACGTCTTCGAGACCATCTTCGGCGGTTTGGAGGACTTCGTCGTCCTCAATATCGGCGAAGAAGGGCGCAAGGTGTTTCCCTTCCTCGGCGCCATGTTCATTTTCATCCTGGTGATGAACTACATCGGCCTCATTCCCGGCTGCGACGCCGCAACCGCCAATGTGAACACCAACGCGGCCATGGCCATCACGGTGTTCGTTTACTACAACTACATCGGCATCAAGAAGTGGGGCTTCGGCTACATCAAGCACTTCATGGGCCCCGTGGTCTTCCTGGCTCCCCTGATGCTCGTCCTTGAGCTCGTCAGCCACATCGCCCGGCCCCTGTCGCTGACCCTTCGTCTCTTCGGCAACATCCGCGGCGAGGAAATCGTCCTGGTGCTGCTCTTCGTGCTGGCTCCGGTGCTCGGGACCATCCCGATGTACTTCCTGTTCATTCTGGGCAAGACCATCCAGGCCTTCATCTTCTTCATGCTGACCATGATCTATCTGAAGGGTTCCCTGGAGCACGCCCACTAAACTTGGGGAAATGGTCGTTTGGCCAACACAACATACCTTAAGGAGTCCACTGTTATGCGTAAATCTTTCCTGATGACCCTGGCTCTGGTTCTGGTCGCCTCCGCCGCCTACGCTTCTGACGCCCCCGCCGCCGGCGCCGCTGTCGGCCCCACCGCCGCCTGGGCCACCGCCATTGGCATGGCCATTGCCGCCGGTCTGTGCGGCCTCGGCCAGGGCATGGGCCTCAAGGCCGCCTGCGAAGGCACCGCCCGCAACCCCGAAGCCGGCGGCAAGCTGACCGTCACCCTGATCCTGGGCCTGGCCTTCATCGAGTCCCTGGCCATTTACGCCCTGGTCGTCAACCTGATCCTGCTCTTCGTGAAGCCCCTGGGCGCCTAGTTCAACGAGTCCTTCCGGAATCAAGGAGGCCGCAAGGCCTCCTTTTTTCCGGAGCTTTTGTTAAAAAATTCACATTCCAGTCGGATCGGCCATGAAGAGCGAGCATATCCCCAAGGCTACCATCGCCCGCCTGGCCACCTATATCCAGGTGCTCTCCGAGTTCAAGCGCGAGGGCACGGATGTGGTCTCCTCGGAACGCCTGGCCGAGGCCTGCGCGGTCAACTCATCTCAGATTCGAAAGGATCTCGCGTATTTCGGTGAGTTCGGCGTGCGCGGTGTGGGCTACTACGTCCAGGATCTCATCACTTCCATCAAGCGCTCCCTGGGCATCGACCGGGCCTGGAACTGCGGTCTCGTCGGCGTGGGCAACCTGGGCCGGGCCCTCTTGCGCCACCGCGAATTCCCGCGCAAGGGCTTCATCATCCGCGGCGCCTTTGACTGCGATCCCTACAAGATCGGCGAGATCGTCGAAGGCATGGAGATCGTCTGCTCCCGGCAGCTTCCGGCCAAGGTCAAGGAGCTGTCGCTGGAGATCGGCATCATCACGACCCCGCCCGAGCGCGCCCAGCGCGCCGCCAACTACCTCGTCGGCGCGGGCATCAAGGGCATCATCAATTTCGCCCCGTCGCGCATCTCGGTGCCCAGCCATATCCACTTGGAATATGTCGATTTCTTTCACCATTTCTACGCCGCGGCCTTCCACATCCGCTTTGCGGACCACCAGGAATAGCCTTCCGCCGGCCAAATCAAAGACAGTTGACAGTCCAGGCCGATGGCCTGATGATTCTTGCCGTGCCAGAGAATTCCTTTGGGGTGTGCCAGCATGCGGGATCTTGACAGCTATCCCAGGGTGTACCTGCAGACCGGCGACTGTTTCCTCGGTGTGCAGCCGACGCTGGTGAACACCGTGCTGGGTTCCTGCGTGGCCGTGACCATGCACTCGCCGGCGCGCGGGGGCATCGGCGCCATCTGCCATGCCTTTTTGCCGGACAGCGCCTCGTACCACAACCAGTCCAAGGATCCGCAGGTCTGCCGCTTTGTGGACACGGCCCTGGAGAACATGCTTTCCAGCTTCATGCGCCTCAGGATCTCCCCTGAGGACCTGGTGGTGAAGGTGTTCGGCGGCGCCTCCTGCCTCTTGCGGGGGGATAGCTGCAACCTTTTCGAGATTGGCAGCCTCAACGTGAACGCCGTGCACAAGCGCCTGGCCGAGTATGGGCTTCGCGCGGCGCGCACGGCCTGCGGCGGCCGCCAGGGCCGCAGGCTCAAGTTCCTGACGCACACGGGCGACGTCTGGGTGAAACTCTTGCATTCCTATAACGAAGGGAAGTGATCATGAAGAAATGGCGCGCCGTTCTGCCCTTGGCCATGCTGTTTGCGCTGCTTTTGCAGTCCCTGCCGGCTTGCGCGGCTGGACTGCTGGACAAGCCCGCCCTGGTCCAAGTCGGCGTCATCGATGCTCTTCTGGCCGGAGGCTACGACGGCTCCGTATCGGTGGGCCAGCTGCCCCGCCTGGGCAATGTGGGCCTGGGCACCTTCGACGCCCTGGACGGCGAGATGGTGATCCTGGATGGCGTGGTGTTCCAGGTGCCTGCCAGCGGCAGGGTGCGCCGCGCGGAATCCCGGCTGACCACGCCCTTCGCGCAGGTGGCGCGGCTGCGGCCCGGCCCGGCCCTGGACCTGCCCCCCGGCGTCGGGCTCAAGGACATGGAGGCCGCCTTGGACGCGGCGCTGGGCGACACGGGCCTCTTCGCCGCCGCCCGGGTGGAGGCGACCTTCGCCACCCTAAAGGCGCGCAGCGTGCCGCGCCAGACCAGACCCTACCGCCCCCTGGCCGAGGTGGCCAAGGAGCAGTCCGTGTTCGAATTCGCAAAGGTGCGCGGCACCCTGGTGGGCCTGCGCGGGCCGGACTATGTGCGCGGTCTGGGCGTGCCCGGCTGGCACTGGCATTTCCTCACGGCTGACCGCCTGCGCGGCGGGCATGTGCTCGACTTGACCCTTGAGTCGGGCCAAGCCAGGCTTGCGCCCCTGCGGCGCCTGGAGCTCGTCCTGCCCGAGCAGGGCCTGGGCGGCCTGGATCTGGCCAGGGACCGCAGGGGCGAGCTCCAGGCTGTGGAGTCCGGGCGTTGAACATCCTCATGATCGCGGTGAACGACCCCGCCGGGACGGGCATCGCCTTTTGTCGGGCGGTCAATCGCCTGGGGCGGCACACCTGCCGCATCGCCACCCTGGAGACGCGCTATGCGCACTCCTGGGACATGGACCTGCATGTGCCGGATCTGGACGCCGCGGGCTTGGGCGAGCTGGAGCGCCTGCTTCAGACCAGCGACGTGCTGCACTTCCACATGACGGCCGACGAGAGCCTGCGGCTGGGGCCCTTTCCCGTGGCGGACTTCCTGGCGGGCAAGGCCGTGGTGCACCATGAACACGGGCACCACGAGTTCCGCAGCGATCCCGAGCGCTTCCGGGCCAAATACCGCGCCCTCGGCCGCCGCAACCTGCTGGTGAGCACCCCGGACCTCCTGCGCCTCATGCCCGAGGCGCGCTGGCAGCCCAATCTCGTTCCCGAGCAGGAGCCGCTCTTCAGCCCCGTGGAGCGCCGCTGGTCCGGAGCGCTCAGGCTGGCCCATTCGCCCACGCGCAGGGATCTCAAGAACACCGATGAGCTTCTGTCCGTGGTGGCCGAGCTCAAAAGCTCCGGGGCGGAGCTTGAGCTGGACCTCATCGACAACGTGCCTAACCGCGAGTGCCTGGCGCGCAAGCAGGCGGCCCACGCCCTGTTCGACCACATGCAGGGCTACTACGGGGTCAGCAGCCTGGAGGGCTTGAGCCAGGGCCTGGCGGTCATCGCCGGGCTGGACGACTGGAACCGCGCCCGGGTGGCGGAATTTGCGGGCACCGGGGATCTGCCCTGGGTCCTGGCGCGCGGGCGGGAGGAGCTGGCCCTGCGCCTGCGCGAGCTTGCCGCGGACCTGGACCGCTGCCGGGAGATCGGCGCGGCCTCGCGGCGCTTCATGCAGGACTGCTGGTCCGAGGCCAAGGTGGCGGAGCGGCTTGCGGACTTCTGGGCCGCGTTGTAGTCCGACTTTGCCAAGCGCCTGGAGATTGTGTACGGTCAGGAAAACGGCAAGAGCGTGGGGGATGCGCTGGATGTTGAACCATTTCGGATACAAGGGGCTCGTTCTGGGGGCCGCGCTTTGTCTTCTGGCCGGGACCGGAGTCGTTCTGGCTGCGGGCAACGAGGTGCGCCTCCCCGTGGAAAAGAGCGTTCGCCTAGCGCCGCCCACCGAGCAGGGGACCGCCAAGCCTGCGGAGACCGTGAAGCCTGAGGCCAGGACCGAGCCTGCGCCTGCAAAGGCCGAAACGCCCAAGGCCGCGGCGCCGCAGGCCGAGGCGAAGAGGGCTGGCGTTTTGCAGCCGGAGGGGGCACGGCCCAACGCCTCCCAGGCGGCCGCCAAGGCCAAGGCCGGCGGCCCCAAAGCCGTTGACGCGGGCGCGCCCCAGGCTGCAGGCCACGCGTCCAAACCCGAATCCAAGCCGAAGCCTGCGCCCAAGCCCAAGCCGGAGCCCAAGCCCAAGCCGGAGCCCAAGGTCGACCCCCTGGCCCTGGAGATCCCGACCCAGCCCGCCCGCGAGGCGCTGGCCCTGCCTGAAGGCGGCCGGTTCGCGGGGGATGTGGAGCTGGAGTTCCTGGCCGACCGCATCATCCTGCGCCTGGCCACAAGCAGCCAGGTGGAGCGGGTGACGCATTTCGGCGTCACGAACCCGTCCGGGCCGCGCAAGCTGGCCCTGGACCTGCGCGGCCCCTGGCGCAAGAAGGGCGGCTCTGTGCTGCGTTTCGGCTCCGGACCGGTGAAGGCCGTGGTGGCGGGCGAGCACCCGGACCGCCTGCGCCTGGCCCTGGAGTTCCGCGAGGGCGCTGTTGCCCCGGACATGCAGCCCACGGTGGAGCTCGGCCCCAGGGGCCTCACCGCGACGATCCCGCTGGCCGTGCGCCTCAAGCGCTAGCACCCGGAACTGCGGGCGCCGGCTTTCCGCGCGTTGTCACCGAATCGTCACACTTCCGTGGCCCAGACGTTGCCTCTTGTGTGTAACTCCATGCATCCGGAAGCGGCAATGCGGGGATTCGTCCCGCAGGGCGCTGTCCGGCAGAGTACGGAGAGTCCATGCCCAACATCAAAATAGCCTCCGAGTCCCTGGACTTCCACTACGGCGACTTCCACGCCCTGCATCAGGTGGACCTGAACTTCGAGGAGCACCAGGTCACGGCCCTCATCGGTCCCTCGGGCTGCGGCAAGAGCACCTTTCTGCGCTGCATCAACCGCATGAACGACCTCATCCCCGGCACCCGGGTTGCCGGCAGGCTGACCCTGGACGGCGAGGACATCCACGGCCACGGCGTCGACGTGGTGGCGCTCAGGCGGCGCATAGGCATGGTGTTCCAGAAGCCCAACCCCTTTCCCAAGACCATCTACGAGAACGTGGCCTACGGGCTGCGCGTCAACGGCGCCAAGGACAGGCGGGTGCTGGAGCAAAGCGTGGAGTCCTCCCTGCGCGGCGCAGCCTTGTGGGACGAGGTCAAGGACCGCCTGAACTCTTCGGCCCTGGGGCTTTCCGGCGGGCAGCAGCAGCGGCTGTGCATCGCCCGCGCCCTTGCCGTGCGGCCGGAAGTCCTGCTCATGGACGAGCCCGCCAGCGCCCTTGACCCCATCGCCACCCAGAAGATCGAGGACCTGATCCACGAGCTCAAGCGGGACCTGACCATCATCATCGTCACCCACAGCATGCAGCAGGCCGCCCGCGTTTCGGACCGCACGGCCTTCTTCTACATGGGCAAGCTCATCGAGGAGGGCGACACGCGCGCCATCTTCACCCGTCCGCGCAACAAGCAGACAGAAGACTACATCACCGGCCGCTTCGGCTAGGGGGAGCGCACCATGCAGCAACGCATCCATTTTTCCAAGAAGCTTGAGGAACTGCGCATGCAGCTCATCCGCATGGCCGCCCTGACCGAGCAGGCCGTGCGTGACGCCACCCGCGCCTACCTGGAGAACGACACCGACCTGGCCGAAAGCGTGGTCATGAACGATACGGCCGTCAATGACATGGAAGACGCCATCGACGCCTTCAACCTGGAGCTTCTGGCCCTGGACCAGCCCATGGCCTGCGACCTGCGCTTCATCATAGGCTCCATGCGCCTGACCGTGAACCTTGAGCGCATCGGGGACGAGTGCGTGAACCTGGCACACCGCACCCTGTTCCTGTCCACCCGGCCCTTGCTGCCGCCCAACGCGCGCATGGAGCGCCTCTGCGCCCATGTGCTGGAGATGCTCTCCAAGGCCGTGCGCTCCTTCGTGAATGGGGACACGGCGCTGGCCGGAGAGATCTGCGCCATGGACCACACCGCAGATGAGCTGAGCCTGAAGGTGCTCAAGGAGGCCATCAACACCATGGTCGACGAGACGCGCATCGTGGAGCGCAGCGTGCACGTCATCATGGCCTCGCGCCACCTGGAGCGCATCGGCGACCTGGCCACCAACCTGGCCGAGGCCGTCATCTTCATCAAGGACGGGCAGAACGTGAAGCACAGGTGCAAGGGGTAGGGCGGGGAGTCGCCTCCGGCGGCCAGGGGGCCTGAAGGCCCTTGCCGCTGCTGTGGCCGTCCGTACGATTTGCGGGAGACCGCTCACCTGGCGGCTGGCGCTGGTGTATTCAATGACCGGACGGGGTTGCTTGGCGAAGGCGCTGGGCAACCCCGTCCGCCGTCAGGACGGTGCAGATGGCCGAGGGCATCCCGTTGGCCAAAGGCGCCAGATGGCCTGGACGGTGCAAAGGGGGCGGACGGCTACACTCTTGTCGTCAGAACGACAAATATGTGGATTGTCTTTGTCGACGGTCTGCAAACACCTCGCTATGACAGGGGAAAATATTGGCGCGGTTCTTGCCTACCCCTGGCAAAAGAGGGGAGGCGCAATGGACACGGTGCATACGCGTTATGGCGAGATTCCTGTGGCCGGCTGCCTGGAGTGGCACGACAACGGGGCGCTCATGTCCTGCGCTCCGGCTGGGCCGATGCTGCTTGAGACCCCGCACGGCGTGCTGCCGGTCCAGCACAGCACAGACGACCTGCGCCGGCGCACCGTGCAGGCCCTGCATTTCCACAGGAACGGCCTGCTCAAGCACCTGCCGCTCGAAGCCCCCACCGAGATCCAGACCCCGGCCGGGCGCATGCGGGCGGAGCTGGTGACCTTCCACGCCAACGGGGCGCTGGCCCGCGCCTTCCCGCTCAACGGCAAGCTCTCGGGGTACTGGACCCAGGAGGACGAGGGCCGCCTGGCCGGTCCGGTAACCCTTGCAACGCCTCTTGGCAGCGTCACCGCGCGGGTCATCGGCGTAAGCTTCTGCCCGGAGGGCACCCTGCGCAGCCTGACCCTGTGGCCGGGCGAGGTTCTGGATGTGCTCACCCCGGCGGGGGTGATTTCCACGCGCACCGGGATCAGCTTTCGGCCCGACGGCTCGCTGCGCAGCGTGGAGCCGGCCCGGCCAGTGCCCGTCACCACGCCCGTGGGCGTGGTGCAGGCCTTTGACCTGGACGCCTGCGGCATCCACGGCGACAGCAACTCCCTGGCCTTTACGCCGGACGGGTCGGTCCGCCGCGTGGCCACGAGCCTGACGCAGATCGTGGCCGTTGGACCGGACAAAAGCGAGCGCCGGTTCAGGCCCGCCAGCCGGGAGAGCCTCTGCGGCGACGCCGAGCGCGAGCCCGTGCCCATGTGGCTGGAATTCTCGCCGGAGATGGTGCTGGTCAGGGCCGCGCCGGACGCCAAGCCGGTGCGCCTGTCCACAGCCGGGCAGGCCTTCCGCACCACCCCGCACCTGGAGCAGTTTGCCAATCCCTTCGGCAAGATGGGCTGTACGGTCTGACGCGTCCTTCAGGCCTGGCTAGAGCATCCCGTAGAGCATCTTGCTGCCCATGATGACGAGCAGGCAGGCGAAGATCTTCTTGAGCCTGCCCACGGGCAGGCTGTGGGCCAGCCGCGCGCCCAGGGGCGCGGTGAGGATGCTGGTGGCGGCCACGCCGAGCAGCGCCGGGAGGTAGATGAACCCGGCATAGCCCTCGGAAAGGCCGGGCAGGGCGGCCCCCAGGCCGTTGAGGCAATAGCCCGCGGCCCCGGCCACGGCGATGGGGAAGCCAATGGCCGCCGAGGTGCCGATGCTGGTGTGCAGGGGCACGTTGCACCAGGTCATGAAGGGCACGGAGAGCGTGCCGCCGCCGATGCCCACGAGACTGGACACCCCGCCGATGACGCTGCCCGCCCCGAACATGCCCAGGCCGCCCGGCGTCTGGCGCGAGGCCTTGGGCTTGATGTTCAGCAGCATCTGCGCGGCCACGTAGAACAGGAAGACCACGAAGAATCCGGTGAGAAAGCGCGTGGAGAGCAGGGCAGCGACCTTGGAGCCCAGGAAGGTGCCGAGGAGGATGCCCGGCGTGATGGCGCGGACGATGGCCCAGACCACGGCGCCGTGCTGGTGGTGCGCGCGCAGGGAAGACACGGAGGTGAACATGATGCTGGCCAGGGATGTGCCCAGGGCCAGGTGCTGGATATAGGCCGCTGGCAGTCCCTGGATGGTGAAGACGAAATTGAGCATGGGCACGATGACCAGCCCGCCGCCCACGCCGAGGAGTCCGGCCAGGACTCCGGCGAAGGCGCCGGTGCCGATGTAGAAAAGCCAGGCTGCGACCATTGCAGTGGACCTCCGGGGTGGATGGGCGCGCGTTTTGTTGGGTAGCGCCCGCGCGCGCCAAGATGATGGGGGCTGTCTACTCCTGGTCCTGGCGGGTGTAAAGCCGGGGCAGATGCCCGCGCGCTGGCGTGCATTGCCACCCCTGCCGCGACCTGCTAGGGATTTGCGCATCATGTGCGGCATTTCGGGCATCCTCGACGCCACAGGCGCCTCCACCCCGGCTGAACTGGCCGAGGCCGCCGCGCGCATGGCCAATGCCCTGGCCCACCGTGGGCCGGATGGCCACGGCGCCTATGCCGACCCCGCCGGGCATCTGGCCCTGGGCCACCGCCGCCTGGCCATCCTCGACCTATCGCCCCAGGGCGGCCAGCCCATGCGCAGCCACTGCGGCCGTTTCGTGCTCTGCTACAACGGCGAGATATACAACCACGCCGAGCTGCGGTCCCAGATCGAGGCTGCGCGGGCCTATTCCGGGCGCAGCGCCATTTCCTGGCGCGGGCATTCAGACTCGGAGATCCTGCTGGAGGCCTTGGCCCTGTGGGGCCCGGAGGAGGCCTTGGCCCGCGCGGCGGGCATGTTCGCCCTGGCCTTGTGGGACGTGCGCGAGCGCACCCTGACCCTGGCCCGCGACCGCCTGGGCGAGAAGCCCCTGTACTACGCCCTGCGCCAGGGCCGGCTCTTCTTCGCCTCGGAACTGCCGGGGCTCACCGCTGCGCCGGGATTCGGCGCACGAGTGGACCGCGCGGCCCTGGCCCTGTTTCTGCGGCTGTCCTGCGTGCCCGCCCCGCACAGCATTCTGGAGGGCGTGCGCAAGCTCCCGGCCGCGCACCTGCTCAGCGTGCGCCTGGCGGACGCCGCGAGGGGCGATCTGCCCGCGCCGCGGCCCTGGTGGTCGCTCTCCGGCGCGGTGGAGGCCGGGCTGGCCCGGCCCTTTGGCGGGACCGAAGCCGAGGCCCAGGACGCCCTGCTGGGCCTCCTGCGCCAGAGCGTGCGCGGGCAGATGGTGGCCGACGTGCCCCTGGGCGCGCTCCTGTCCGGCGGCATCGACTCCTCGCTCATCGCCGCGCTCATGGCCGAGCAGGCCTCCAGCGGTCCGGCGGGCAGGGTGCGCACCTTCACCATCGGCTACAGCGACGCGGCCTACGACGAGTCGGCCCAGGCCGAGGCCGTGGCCCGGCACCTGGGCTGCGAGCACACCACCCTGGTGGCCGGGCCCAGGGACGCCCTGGAGTTGGTGCCGAGGCTGGCGCAGATTTCCGGCGAGCCCTTTGCCGACGCCTCGCTATTGCCCACGCGCCTGGTGGCCGAGCTGACGCGCGGGCACGTCACGGTGTGCCTGTCCGGCGACGGCGGGGACGAGCTTTTCGCCGGGTACAACCGCCATGTCCACGCCCCGCGGCTCTGGGAGAGGCTGTCCGGCCTGTCCGTGGGGCTGCGCAGCGTGGCGGCGGGTCTGCTGCAGTCCCTTGCGCCCAGGGCCTGGGACAGGGCCTTCCGGGCTGCGGGGCGCGTCCTGCCGGCCAGGGCCAGGCAGAGGCTGCCGGGCGAGAAACTGCACAAGCTGGCCATGGCCCTGCCGGCGCGGGTGCCCACGGCCTTTTACGCGGCCCTGGTCTCGGCCTGGCCTGATCCGGGGCTGCTGGTGCCTGGCGCGAGCGAGGCCTCCTGGGCCTTGCGCCAGCCCGGCTCCTGGCCGGCGGCGCACCTCTGCCCCCAGGGCGGCCTGTCCTGGCTGCAATACCTGGACGCGGCCTGGTACCTGCCCGAGGACATCCTGACCAAGGTGGACCGCGCCGCCATGAGCGTGGGCCTGGAGGCGCGCGCCCCCTATCTGGACCACCGCGTGGCCGAGTTCGCCTGGAGCCTGCCCGTGGGCATGCGCGTGCGCGCGGGGCAGGGCAAGCTGGCCCTGCGCGGGCTGCTGGGGCGCTACCTGCCCCCGGAGCTGTGGGAGCGGCCCAAGATGGGCTTCGGCGTGCCGCTGGACGCCTGGCTGCGCGGGGAGCTCAAGGACTGGGCGGTGGGGCTGCTGGACCCCGTGCGACTAAGGCGCGAGGGCTATTTCCAGCCCGAGCCCGTGGCCGGCGCCTGGGCCGAGCACCAGTCCGGCCGCTTCAACCGCCAGTACCGGCTCTGGCCCCTGCTCATGTTCCAATCCTGGCTGGAAAGCGCCGGGATTTCGGAGTAGAAGGGCGCCATGCACATCGTCGTCGTCGCCGGATTCGCCCCGTCCCTGGTGAACTTTCGCGGGCCCCTGCTTGCCGCCCTGGTGCAGCGCGGGCACAGGGTCACTGCCCTGGCCCCGCCGGACGAGCCCGGCGCGCCAGACGTCCAGGAGGCCCTGCGCGCCCTGGGCGTCGAGCTGCTGCGCTTCCCCATGCGGCGCGGCGGGGTGGACCCCCTCCGGGACGCGCGCACCCTGCTGGCCCTGCGCCGGGCCTTCCTGGAGCTCCGCCCCGACCTGGTCTTGTCCTACACCATCAAGCCCGTGATCTACGGCTCCCTTGCCGCGCGGTGGGCCAAGGCGCCCAGGGCGGCCTCCCTGATCACGGGCCTGGGCTACGCCTTCGGGGGCCTGGAGGCCGAGGCGCGGCTGAGCCCGGGGCGGCGCCTGCTTTCCGAGGTGGTGGTGCGGCTGTACCGCAAGGCCCTGGAGCGGAATTGCGCGGTGTTTTTCCAGAACCCGGACGACCGCGCCCTGTTCGACCAGTTGGGCATCACCGGCCGGGGCCAAGGCCAGCGCGAGGCCGTGCTGGCCGGGTCCGGCGTGGATCTGGGGCATTTCGCCCCGGCCCCGCCGGTCCTGGCGCATCCGCAGACCGGAGCCCCCGTTTTCCTGTGCATGGCCCGGCTGCTGTGGGCCAAGGGCGTGGGCGTGTTTGTCGAGGCCTGCCAGATGCTGAAGAAGCGCCATCCCCAGGTGGTGTGCCGCCTGCTGGGGCCGCTGGACCATGGTCCGGACGGCGTTTCGCAGGAGATGCTGCGCCGCTGGCGCGAGGAGCGCGTGGTCGAGGTGCTGGATCCCGTCGAGGACGTCCGGCCCCACCTGGCCGCGGCCAGCGTGTTCGTGCTGCCCACCTACTACCGGGAGGGCACGCCGCGCTCCATCCTGGAGGCCATGAGCATGGCCCGGCCCGTCATCACCACGGACATGCCCGGCTGCCGCCAGACCGTGGAGGAGGGCGTCACCGGCTTCCTGGTGCCGCCCTGCGAGCCCGGGGCGCTGATGCGGGCCATGGCGCGCTTCGTGGAGGAGCCGGAGCTCATCGCGCACATGGGGGCTGCCGGCCGCCGCCTGGCCGAGGAGACCTTTGACGCCCGGCTGGTGGTGCGGGACATGCTCGCGGTCCTGGGCCTGGACGGGGGCGACACCGCCGACGCAAATGACGGAGCAGGGCGGTGAGGGCAAAGCGCCTGCTGGACCTGGCCCTGGTGCTGCCGGGGCTGGCGCTGCTGGCCCCGGTGCTGCTGGCCGTGGCCCTGGCCGTGCGGGTCAGGCTCGGCCCCGGCGTGTTTTTCCGCCAACAGCGCCCCGGCCTGCAGGGCAGGGCGTTCTTTATCCTGAAGTTCCGGACCATGCTGGAAGGGGACGGCCCCGACGCGGAGCGCCTGACGCCCTTTGGCCGCTGGCTGCGCAGCACCTCCCTGGACGAGCTGCCGGAGCTGTTCAACGTGCTTGCCGGGGACATGAGCCTGGTCGGGCCCAGGCCGCTTCTGATGCGCTACCTGCCGCGCTATACGCCGGAGCAGGCCCGGCGCCACGAGGTGCCGCCGGGCATCACCGGCTGGGCGCAGATCAATGGCCGCAACGCCCTCACCTGGGAGGAGAAGTTCGTCCTGGACGTCTGGTACGTGGACAACCGCTCGCTTTGGCTTGACCTCGTCATCCTGTGGCGTACGGTGCGGGCGGTGCTGCGGCGCGAGGGCATCAGCGCCGCTGGCGAGGCGACCATGCCGGAATTCCTGGGCACGCCCGCCCAGGACCGGGGCGAAACCCCGCATTGAACATCCGGGCGTCATCTGGTACCCCAGCGGCAACCTGAACGCTGGAGCAAGGAACATCTGATGTCTGACACGCCTCCTGTCCGCAGCAAGGAAAATTTCCTCGTCTTCGGCTCGCCCGCGCTGGAGCAGGCCGAGATCGATGAGGTGGTGGCCTGCCTCACCAGCCGCTGGATCGGCACCGGCCCGCGCACGGCCCGCTTCGAACGCGACTTCGCGGCCTACAAGGGCGTGGAGTCCGCCGTGGCGCTGCACTCCTGCACGGCGGCCCTGCACTTGGCCCTGGTGGCCCTGAACCTGCAGCCCGGCGACGAGGTCATCACCACGCCGCTGACCTTCTGCGCCACGGTGAACGCCATCCTGCACGCCGGAGGCACCCCGGTGCTGGCCGACGTTGACCCCCTGACCATGAACATCGACCCGGCCCTGGTGCGCGAGAAGATCACGCCGCGCACCCGCGCCCTTCTGCCCGTGCACTTCGCCGGGCGGCCCTGCGACATGGACGCCCTCCTGGCCATGGCCGCCGAGCATGGCCTGGCCGTCATCGAGGACTGCGCCCACGCCATCGAGACCACCTACCACGGCAAAAAGGCCGGCACCCTCGGGGATTTCGGCTGCTTCAGCTTCTACGTCACCAAGAACATCATCACCGGCGAGGGCGGCATGGTCATCGCCAGGCGTCCCGAGGACCTGGCGCGCATCAAGGTGCTGGGCCTGCACGGCATGAGCGCCGACGCCTGGAAGCGCTTCGGCGACGAGGGCTACAAGCACTATCTGGTGGTCGAGGCCGGGTTCAAGTACAACATGATGGACCTGCAGGCGGCCCTGGGCATCCACCAGTTGCCGCGCGTGGACGCCTACCACGCCCGCCGCGTGCAGGTCTGGGCAGCCTACGACAAGGCCTTCGCCGGTCTGCCGGAGGGCAGGCGCCTGGGCCTGCCCGCGCCCCCGGAGCTGGACCCGGACACCCTGCACGCCCGGCACCTCTATTCCGTGCTGGTGGACGAGGCCGCAAGCGGCATCGGCCGCGACGCCTTCCTCACGGCCATGACCAGGCAGGGCATCGGCGTGGGCGTGCACTACATGAGCCTGCCGGAGCATCCCTACTACCAGGAGCGCCTGGGCTGGCGGCCCGAAGACTTTCCCCAGGCCATGCGCCTGGGGCGCCAGACCGTGAGCCTGCCCATCTCGGCCCGGCTCACCGATGCCGACGTGAATGACGTTATCACCGCCGTTCGGCGCGTGCTGGGCGCGGAGTGAAGGCAAGGGGGGCTGCGCGCAGGCCCCTGTTTTGGAGCGGTTCATTGCCCGGGCGGATTGGGGCGGCGGCTCCGCGCCGGTTTCGTTGACGCAGGCGCCAACTGGGCGGTAGAGAGCAGAAAAGACAGACGGCAAACACCTGCCGGAGGCTGCGATGAAGATAGTCGTCATGGGTGCGAGCGGACACGGCCAGGTCGTGGCCGACGTGATCTTCCAGATGTGGGCCAAGGGCCGGGAAATGGAGCTGGTGGGCTTTCTTGACGACGACGAGGCGCTCCAGGGGACAAGGGTCCTGGGCCTGCCCGTGCTGGGCAGGCTGGCGGATCTGCCCGCCCAGCCGCACGACTGCGTCATCCTGGGCATCGGCGACAACGCCAGCCGCGCCCGGCTGTTTGCGGAGCTCACGCAGGCCGGCAAGCGCTTCGCCACGGGCATACACCCCACGGCCATTCTGGCCCCGGATGTGGTGGTCAGCCCCGGGGCGGTGCTGTGCGCGGGCACGGTGGTCAACACCGGCGGCCGCATCCTGGAAAACGCCATCCTGAACACCTGCGCCAGCCTGGACCACCACAGCGTGCTGGAACGGCACTGCCATGTGGGGCCCGGCGCGCACCTGGCCGGGAACGTCTGCGTGGGCGAGGGCGCCCTGGTGGGCATCGGGGCCTGCGCCGTGCCCGGGGTCAAGATCGGCGCGTGGAGCGTGGTCGGCGCCGGGTCCGCGGTGACCCGGGATGTGGCCCAGCGCGCAACCGTGGGCGGCGTGCCCGCCAAAGCGCTGAGCTGACGCATGGGTCCGGCATGAGCGCAAGCCAGCAGAAGCCCCCCAAGGGGCCGCCCCGCCTGTTCCTCTCGCCGCCGCACCTGGGCGGAACCGAGGAGGCCCGCGTCGCCGAGGCCTTTGCCAGCAATTACATCGCGCCCCTGGGGCCGCAGGTGGACGCCTTTGAGGCGGCCTTTGCGGAGTTGACCGGCATCCCCCACTGCCTGGCCCTGGCCAGCGGCACCGCGGCCATGCACCTGGCCCTGCATTGCCTCGGCCTTGGCCCTGGCGATGTCGTCCTGGCCTCGACCCTGACCTTCATCGGCTCCGTGAGCCCGGCGCGCTACCTGGGGGCCGACGTCGCCTTTGTGGACTGCGACCGCGCCACCTGGAACATGGACCCGGAGCTGCTGCGCGAGGCCCTGCACGCGCTGACCTCCGAGGGCCGTCGGGTCAAGGCCGTCATCCCCACGGACCTTTACGGCCAGTGCGCGGACTACCAGCGGCTGCTGGACGTCTGCGCCCTCTTCGGCGTGCCCATCGTGGCCGACGCCGCCGAGGCCATGGGCGCGCGCTATGGGCATCCCTCCGGGGCAGGGGGCGAGGACGGCCGCCACGCCGGGGCGCAGCCGGGCCTGAAGGCGAGCATCTTTTCTTTCAACGGCAACAAGATCATCACCACCTCCGGAGGCGGCATGCTGGCCTCGGAGGACGGCGAGCTCATCCGGCGGGCCAGAAGGCTCTCGCAGCAGGCCCGGGAGCCCGCCGCCCACTACGAGCACGCCGAGATCGGCTACAACTACCGTCTGAGCAACATCCTGGCGGCCATCGGCCTGGGCCAGCTGGACGTGCTGGAGGCGAGGGTGGCCAAGCGCCGGCTGATCTTCCGCTGGTACCAGGAGGCGCTCTCGGGCCTGCCGGGGCTGTCCTTCATGCCCGAGGCCGCCTACGGCAAGTCCAACCGCTGGCTCACGGTGCTCCAGGTCGAGCCCCAGGCCTTCGGGGCGACGCCGGAGGCCCTGCGCCAGGCCCTGGAGGCCGAGAACATCGAGGCCCGGCCCGTGTGGAAGCCCATGCACCTGCAGCCGGTGTTCGCGGGCGGCCGAGTGTTCGGCGGTGCGGTCTCCGAGGAGCTGTTCGCGCGCGGGCTCTGCCTGCCCTCGGGCACGGCCATGACCCGGGACGACGTGGCGCGCGTGGCAACCATCCTCCGGGGATCCGTGCGCAGGGGGCGGCCCTAGATGCTCTGCAACCCGCGCAACCTGAATTTCTACCTCATGCTCGCGGCGGATGGCCTGTGCTTTGCCCTGGCCCTCACCCTGAGCTACCTGCTGCGCTTCGACTTCAACCTGTCCAACTTCTACGGCGCGCAGCTTCTGGGCCTGCTCAAATATGTCCTGCCGCTCAAGCTCGGGGTCTTCCTGGCCCTTGGCCTGTACCGGGGCATGTGGCGCTACACCAGCCTGGTGGACTTCTGGAAGCTCACCGAGGCCGTGGTGCTCGCCTCGGCCCTGTTCGTGGCCCTGGTGGCCTTCCGCTTCGGCTTCATGGGCTTTTCGCGCAGCGTGCTGGCCATGGACGCCCTGCTGTGCCTGATGTCCACCGCCGGGGTCAGGCTGTCCATCCGCACCATCTACGCCCGCACGGCGGCCTGGAGCAGCGCCCGGCGCAACCCGCAGCGCCCGGCCCGGCGGATCCTGGTCATCGGCGCGGGCAATCTGGGCGAACGCCTGGTGCGCGAGATCGCCCTGACTCCGGAACTGAACTATGACGTGGTCGGCTTCCTGGACGACGATCCGGCCAAGCGCGGACGCTCCCTGCACGGCAGGGAGGTGCTGGGCGGCGTGGATGATCTGGAGCGCGTGATCGAGGACAAGGGGGTCGAGGAGCTCTGCATCGCCGTGAGCAGCGCCAGCGCGGAGCAGATGCGCCGCATCGTGGAGGCCTGCAAGGCCTCCGGGCTGCCGCACCGCATCCTGCCCGCCACCAGCGAGCTTCTGGAGGGCAGGGTGGCCCTGACCTTGCGCCCGGTGGACTACCTGGATCTGCTGGGCCGCACCGAGGTGGCCCTGGACGAGGGTGGCATAGCGCGCATGCTCAAGGGTCGCGTGGTGCTCGTCACCGGCTGCGGCGGGTCCATCGGCTCGGAGCTCTGCCGCCAGGTGGCGCGCTTCAAGCCCGCGCGCCTCGTCCTGGTGGATGTCAGCGAGTACAACCTCTACGCCATCGCCGGGGAGCTGTCCTCGGAGCTGGGGTTTGCGGACCTGGCCTGCGTGCTGGGCAGCGTGGCCGACCTGGGGCTCATGTGCCGGGTCATGGCCGAGCACAAGCCCGCCTTCGTGCTCCATGCGGCGGCCTACAAGCATGTGCCCATGCTTGAGGAGAACCCCTGGTCGGCGGTGACGAACAACATCTTCGGCACCCGCGCGGTGATGCAGGCCGCGGTGGAAAACGGGGTGGAGCGCTTTGTGCTGGTGTCCACGGACAAGGCCGTGCGCCCCACCAGCGTCATGGGCGCCAGCAAGCGCGTCACCGAGCGGCTTATGGCCTGCTTCACCAAAGCCGGCAGCCCGACCCGCTTCATGGCTGTGCGCTTTGGCAACGTGGTGGGCTCCTCGGGCTCGGTGGTGCCGCTGTTCCAGAGGCAGATCGAGCGCGGCGGGCCGGTCACCGTGACCCACCCGGAGATGACGCGCTACTTCATGAGCATTGCGGAGTCGTGCCAGCTCATCCTCCAGGCCGGCGCCATGAGCCGGGGCGGGGAGATCTTTGTACTGGAGATGGGAGAGCCCGTGCGCATCGTGGACATGGCCCGCGACCTGATCCGGCTTTCGGGCAAGGAGCCCGGCGTGGATGTGGACATCGTGTTCACGGGCTTGCGGCCTGGCGAGAAGATCTTTGAGGAACTTATCACCGAGGGCGAGGGTGTGGTGCGCACGGAGCACGAGAAGATCATGGTGCTGGGCGGCACCCTGGGGGCTGACCCCTCGGACCTGGCCTGCGCCCTGGATGCGGCCCTTGCGGAGCTGGCCGCGGCGGCAGAGGCCCAGGACGGCCCGGCCATCCGCGCGCTGCTGGCGCGCCTGGTCCCGGAATATTCCCGGCCTGACGGCGACGTGGCCCAGTGAAGCGGCTCCTGCTCATCCTCGTCCAGGTCGGCATCCTCGCCGCCTGCGTCTATTATGCTCTGAACTACCTGGACTTCTCGCGCGTGTTGGCGACGCTTTCCGGCGTGCCGGTCTGGAAGGTCGTGGCGGTGCTTCTGTTCCAGGCCTTCCTGTGCTGGTTCGGCAGCGCCTTCCGGCTGTATTCCCTCTGCCGCAGGGAGGCCCCCTTTGGCACCGTGCTGCTGGCCCAGAGCCTGGCCCAGTTCCTGAACATGCTGCTTCCGGCCAAGCTGGGCGAGGCGGCCAAGATGGCGCTGCTGGCCCGCGCCCTGGACGGGGGCCTTGCCCGCGTGACGGAGGTCGTGTTCTGGGAGCGCTTCTCGGACCTCAACGCCCTGCTGCTGCTGGCCCTGCTGTCCGGGGCGCTTCTGGGCAGCTCCACCCTGGCCGCACCGCTGGCCCTGGTGGTGGCCGGAGTGTGGGGCGCGGTGTTCATCCTCAAGTTCTGGGGCGGGTTTGTGGAGGGCCTCCTGCTGCGCCTGCCCTGGCCCCGGCTGGCCGGATATCTCGTGGGCGTGGCCCGTGCCCTGCGCGAGCGGCTGTCCCCCGGCTTCACCCTCGGGCTGGTCATCCTGACCCTGCCCCTCTGGCTGGGCGAGGTGCTGGTGCACGGCTACATGCTGGGCGGGGTCTTTGGCCTGGACCTGACCCTGGTGCAGATCATCGCCGTGTCCGTGGTGGGCATGGCCGGCCTGTCCGCCCCGGCCACGCCCGGAAGCGTGGGCGTTTACGAGGCGGCCCTGGTGGCGGCCCTGGTGGCCTTCGGGCAGGGCCGCGAGGAGTCGCTGGCCGCAGCCCTGCTGATGCACGGCGTCATGCTGCTGCCGATGCTCGTCAGCGGCTGCTGGGCCATGCTGCGCATCGGGGTGAAGGCGGCCTTGCGCCTGGGGCAGGCGGGGCCCGGGTAACAAAGGGGCTAGATGTGCAGCACTCCGCGCACGCCGCGCCAGGCCTGCACGAGATCGTTTAAGGAGCGCAGCTTGCTTGCGCGCAGCGCCACATAGCCTGGGCGCAGGTAGAACCTGCGGTAGACGTTCTTGTAGAAGGCGCTCAGCTCGGCGTGCGTCACCGTGGGCAGGTTCATGATGGGGCGTGAGAAATCGTATTCGCGCCAGTCCTTGGTGGACAAATAGCCGCGTTCATCGGCCCAGGCGTGCATCTCGGTGCCGGGGAAGGGTGTGGCCACGTTGAAGACCACCAGGTCTGGATTCAGCCGCAGGGCGAACTGGAAGGTGGCCTCCATGCTCGCCGGGGTCTCGCCAGGGTTGCCGATCATGAATGCAGCGCGCACGTCGATGCCGGCCTTTTGCGTCATGCGCACGGCGTGCTCCACCTTCTCGGTGGTGATGCGTTTGCCGATGTTGCGCAGGATGTCCGGGTCTGCGGACTCCACGCCGTACATGATCTGGTGGCAGCCTGAGGCCTTCATGCGCCGGAGCAGGTCCTCGTCCACGGCGTCCACCCGGCTGAAGCAGCTCCAGGAAATGTCTACCCCGAATTCTTCCAGCCCGTCGAGGAAGGCCTCCACCTCCTTGCGGAATACGGTGAAGGTGTCGTCGTAGAAGCTGATCTCGCGGATGCCGAAGCGGTCCTGCAGGTTCTTGGCTTCCTGGGCCAGAAGCCTGCCGGAGCGCACTCGAATGCGGCTGCCGAAGAGGCGGTAGCAGAAAGTGCAGCGCCCGGGGCAGCCCCGAGTGGCCAGCATGGAGACCGCAGGCAGGCGGCGGTAGGCGCCGGCCGCGGGGTAGTAGCGGCTCATGGGCAGCAGGTGGTAGGCCGGGGGGGCCAGGCTGTCGAGGTCCTGCACCAGCGGGCGTTCCGGGGTATGCACAAAGCCTGAGCCGTCTCGGAAGCTGATGCCCTGGATGTCGCGCAGGTCGGCTCCGGCGACGATCTCCAGCAGGGTCATCTCGCCTTCGCCGCGCACCACAAGGTTCACGTTCGGGTCGCTCAACACCTCTTCCGGCAGAACCGTCGGATGCACCCCGCCCAGCATGATGCGCGCCTCCGGATACTCGCTGCGGGCGATCCTGGCGATGGCCAGGGCGTTGGTGATGAGGCTTGTGGTGGCGGTGATGCCCACAAGGTCGAAATGGCCAAGATCCCGTAGGCGGGTTGCGATCATGGGCAGGTCCAGCCGCTCGGCGTGGGCGTCCAGGATGGTGACCGGGTGGCCCTGGCGCTCCAGTTGTGCGGCCAGCCAGGCCAATCCAAGGGGCGGCATGACGCTGGCGATGTCCAGCCAGATGTTCCCGTGGCGGCGGATCCAGGGCGGGTTGATAAGCAGGGTGCGCATGGGCGGTATTCCTACGGCATGGCCTGCGGTTTGCCAAGCTCCGCCGTGCGGGAATTGGGGTGACGCCTCCGGAAGGCCGTCCAGGACGCGTCCAGCCCGGATCCGGCAAGCAGACAGAAAAAGGGCATCGCCGGGATGCGGAAGCGCACGTAGGCCTCGGGCGCTGCGGAGAGCAGCGTGAAATAGGCGATGGGCGCAAGCAGGAGCATCAAGCTCTGGCGCTGCCCGGTGCGGAAGAGCACGACCATGCCCCAGGCTGCGCCGGCGTAGACCGCAAAGAGAAAAGCCAGGGTGGCGGCGCTGGCGGCCAGCGAGGCCGGCCCGCCGATCTCCAGGCGCGTGAGCTGGGCCAGCCCGGTCTGGCCCGGTCCCAGGAAATAGTAGCCCAGGCCGCGCAGGGAGGACTTCGCAAAGCCGTAGGGGTTGTCCAGGAGCAGCTGAATGGAGGCCTTGCTGGTGATGTTGTTGAAGCTTTGGCGGATGTTGCGGCCGGGCTGCCGGGGGAGGCCCATGTCCTCGATGGCCGCCTCGGCCGCCTCGAAAGAGATGCCCCTCTGCTCGGCCACGGCCCAGATGGCCCGGTAGTTCATGTTGCTGGGCTCCATGGTGGTGAACATGGCCTCCCCGCAGATGGAGCGGTTCCGCCAGATCCAAAGGGACGCGAACAGGGTGAACACGGCGAGAAAGAGGCAGGCCCCCTGCCACCAGAAGCGCCGGGGCCGACCGCCGAGGGCCAGCAATGGGGCCAGCAGCACGGGAAGATAGAGTGAGGCCGGGCGGGTGAGCGTGCTCAGGCTCAGGGCCAGGGCGCCAAGGGCCGAGTTCCGAAGGCTTTGGCCTTGCAGGGCCAGGGACAGTTGCCAGAAGGAAAGGGCAAGCCCCGTGGTGAACATGCTCTCGGTCAGCAGGAGGTTGGCGTAGACAGCGCTGGCAGGGTCCGCGGCAAGCAGCAGCGCTGCCCATTGGGCCGGGCCGTCCCCCAGGCTCTGCCTGCCGAGAGCCCAGACCAGCCAGACCGTTCCGACACTGCACAGGATCTGCGCCAAGATCATGGGCCAGACCTCCCCTTCCGCGGGCATCCCGGCAAGACGCAGGAACAGGGGGTACAGCGGGGGGCGGTCCATGGACAGGGACACGTCCGGGCTCATTTCCGGGGAGGAGGCATAGACGGCGGCGGCCTGCCGCGCCAGCAACAGATAGCCTCCAGAGTCGGGCATGGAAAAGCGTTCCGGTTCGCCCGCCGCAGATGCAAACAGGACCAGGCGCAGGGCCAGGGCGAGCCCCAGGATAAGCCAGATGACGTTGCGGGGGCGTGACAGGTTCAATCGTTCTCCATGCACGTTGCCTTTTCTTGCCGAATAGCTTAATATTTTACGCATATGATCTACATGCGTCAACCTGAAGCGCCTCTGCGCAAGCTCTCCGTGGTTATCCCCTGCTATAATGAGGAGACCACCCTGGAGCGCCTGCTGCTGGCCGTCCTCGCTGCGGACGCGTGTGGCCTGGAGCTGGAGGTCATCCTGGTGGACGATGCGTCCCGGGACGGCTCACTGGCGGTTGCCCAGGCAGTGGCCGCGCAGGATCCCCGCCTGCGGGTCTTCCGCCAGGAGGTCAACCGGGGCAAGGGCGCTGCCCTGCATGCCGGGTTCGCGCAAGCCGGCGGGGACATCGTGCTTATCCAGGACGCGGACCTGGAGTACGACCCCAGGGAATATCCGAAGCTCCTGCAGCCCATCCTCGACGGCCGCGCGGACGTTGTCTACGGGTCGCGCTTCCTGGGCGGGGAGAGCAAGCGCGTGCTGTATTTCTGGCACATGATGGGCAATCGCTTCCTGACCTTGTGCTCCAACATCATGACCAACATGACCCTGACGGACATGGAGACCTGCTACAAGGTCTTCCGTCGGGAGGTCCTGCGCAGCGTGCGGTTGCGCGAGGAGCGCTTCGGTTTCGAGCCGGAGGTCACCGCGCGCATCAGCCGTCTGAAGGCCCGTCCGGTGATCTACGAAGTGGGCATAGGGTATTCCGGACGCACCTACCAGGAAGGCAAGAAGATCACCTGGAAGGACGGGGTCCGGGCGCTCTACTGCATCGTGCGCTACAGCCTCTTCCCCTAGCCCAGCCGCACCAGTCCGTAGTTCTTCTTGCCCTTGCGCAGCACCGCGAAGGCACCGTGCGTGGCGTTGACTTCGCCCAGGAAATCGGCCTGGCCGAGGGCGCGCGCGGCGTCCAGCACCTTGCCGCCGTTCAGGGCGATGGCCCCGGCCTGGATGTCCTTTCGGGCCTGGCCCTTGGAGGGGCTCAGGCCCAGGTCCACCAGGATCTGCGGCAGGTCGGGCAGGGCGTCGAAGGCATACTCCCTTGCCGGCGCGGCCTCCAGGGCGGCGTTGAGCGTGCCGTGGTCGATGGCGCGCAGGTCGCCCTTGCCGAACAGGGCGTCTGTGGCGGCCAGCACCTTCTGGAGCTCCTTCTCGCCGTGGACCATGATGGTGGCGTTGGCCGCCAGGGCCTTCTGCGCGGCGCGCTCCTGCGGGGCCCGCGCCAGCTCGGCCTCCAGCCCGGCGATCTCCTCCTGCGTCAGGAAGGTGAAGTACTTGAGGAACTTGATGACGTCCGCGTCTTCGGTGTTGATCCAGTACTGGTAGAAGGCGTAGGGGCTGGTGAGCGCCGTGCTCATGAAGATGGCGCCCTTTTCGCTCTTGCCGAACTTCTTGCCCGAGGCCGTGGTGATGAGCGGGAAGGTCAGGGCAAAGGCCTCGCCCGCCTGCTTCTTGCGGATGAGCTCCGTGCCGGCGGTGATGTTGCCCCACTGGTCGCCGCCGCCGATCTGCAGGCGGCAGCCGTGCTCCTTGCACAAATGGTAGAAGTCATAGCCCTGCAGGATCATGTAGCTGAACTCGGTGTAGGAGATGCCGGTCTCCTCGCGCTCGATGCGTCCCTTCACGGAGTCCTTGGCCAGCATCCAGTTCACGGTGAAATGCTTGCCAACGTCGCGCAAGAGTTCGATGGCGCTCATGTTCTTGACCCAATCGTAGTTGTTCACCACCCAGGGCTTGGCGCCGGTGTTGCGCTCGAAAAAGGCCTCTACCTGGGTGCGGATGCGCTCCGCCCGCGCGTTCAGGGCGGCCTCGTCGGAGAGCTCGCGCTCCTTGTCCTTGCCCGAGGGGTCGCCGATGAGGCCCGTGGCCCCGCCGAGCAGGAAGATGGGCCTGTGCCCGGCGCGCTGCATGCGCACCAGGGCCAGCAGCGGCACAAGGTTGCCGATGTGCAGGCTTTCGGCCGTGGGGTCGAAGCCGCAGTACATACTCTGGCCGGGGGTGGCGAGATACCCGCGCAGGCCCTCCGCGTCAGAGACCTGATGCACCAGGCCGCGCCAGGACAGTTCGTCGAAAATGTTCACCGTTGCCTCTCCTATGCATTGAACCGCCAGGCTTGGATGTCGCGCGCCCGGCCGGTGGATACGTCGATGTCGAGCACGGCCCCGCGCAAGCCCACGGGACCGCTGGCCACTTCAAATCGTTCCGGGGCCGCAGTCAAGAACTTCCTCAGGATGGGCTGGATGTCCATGCCCAGGCAGGAGTCCAAGGGCCCGCACATGCCCAGGTCGGTGATGAAGGCCGTGCCATTTCTCAAAAGGCGCGCGTCGTTGGTCTGCACGTGGGTGTGCGTGCCGAGCACGGCCGTGACCCGGCCGTCCAGGTGCCAGCCCAGGGAGCTTTTTTCGCTGGTGGCCTCGGCGTGGAAGTCGAGGATGCGTACGCGCGCGTCCGGATGCTCGGCGTCGAGCTGCGCCAGGAGCGCGTCCGCGGCGCGGAAGGGGCAGTCGAGGGCCTGCATGTAGGTGCGGCCCATGAGGTTCAGAAGGGCCACCGGCGGCAGGCCGCCCACGCGCAGGATGGTCCAGCCTCGACCCGGCGTGCCGGGCGGATAGTTGGCCGGACGCACGAGGCGTTCCTCGCGGGCCATGTACGAGGGCATGTCCTTGAACTTCCAGATGTGGTTGCCGGAACTCAGGCCGTCCACGCCGGCGCCGAAGAGCTCCTTGGCGCCTTCCGCGGAGAGCCCGAGGCCGCCGGAGGCGTTCTCCGCGTTGGCCAGGACCAGATCCACGGCCTCGGCCTGACGGATGGCCGGGAGGTGCTTCTTCACGGCGTGGCGGCCGGGCCGGCCCACGATGTCGCCCAGGAAAAGGATGCGCATGTGCAGTGCTTACGCGAGGGCGGAGCGCGGGGCAAGAAAAAGGGGGGGGCGTCCCGTCTGCCCGGCCCCCCCCCTGGATCCTGGGCTTCCTGAGCGGTCCGCAGCCGGACCCGTCAGAGCTTGGGCACCTTGAGCCCCAGGGCCTTGGCCACGCCAGCGCCGTAGGCCGGGTCGGCCTTGGCGCAGTTGCCGATGTGCCGAAGCTTGATCTCCTTCGGGGCCTCATTGAGGGAGCGCGCCGTGTTGTCGAACAGGGCCTGCTGCTGGGCCTTGGTCATGATCCGAAACAGTTCGCCGGGCTGGGAGTAATCGTCGCCGTCGTCCTCGCGGGCGTCCCAGTGGGCTGCGGCTCCGGAAAGCTCGAGCGGCGGCTCGGCGAAGTCAGGCTGCTGCTGCCATTCCCCGTAGCTGTTGGGCTCGTAGCCCAGGGTGCTGCCGTGGTTGCCGTCCACGCGCATGGCCCCGTCGCGGTGGTAGCTGTTGAAGGGGCAGCGCGCGGCGTTCACGGGAATGAGGTGGTGGTTGACGCCGAGGCGGTACCGCTGGGCGTCTCCGTACGAGAACAGCCGTCCCTGAAGCATCTTGTCCGGCGAGAAGGAGATGCCCGGCACGACGTTGGCCGGATTGAAGGCTGCCTGCTCGACCTCGGCGAAGTAATTCTCCGGGTTCTTGTTCAACTCCAGCACGCCCACTTCAAGCAGCGGGGCGTCCTTGTGCCTCCAGACCTTGGTCAGATCGAAAGGGTTGTAGGGCAGCTTGGCGGCCTGCTTGTCCGTGAGCACCTGCACGGACATGGTCCAGCGCGGAAAGTCGCCCTTTTCGATGCTTTCGTAGAGGTCGCGCTGGTGACTCTCGCGGCACTTGCCCACCAGGGCCTCAGCCTCGGCGTCGGTGAGGTTCTTGATGCCCTGCTGGGTCTTGAAGTGGAACTTGCACCAGAAGCGCTCGTTCTTCTTGTTGATGAAGCTGAAGGTGTGGCTGCCGAACCCGTGCATGTGCCGGTACGAGGCCGGAATGCCCCGGTCGCTCATGACCACGGTGACCTGATGCAGGGCCTCGGGCAGGCTAGACCAGAAGTCCCAGTTGTTCTTCGCGCTGCGCATGTTGGTGCGCGGGTCCCGCTTCACCGCGTGGTTCAGGTCCGGGAACTTCATGGTGTCGCGGATGAAGAACACGGGCGTGTTGTTGCCAACCAGGTCCCAATTGCCTTCTTCGGTGTAGAACTTGAGCGCAAAGCCGCGGATGTCGCGCTCAGCGTCGGCCGCACCGCGTTCTCCAGCCACGGTGGAGAAGCGCGCGAAGAGTTCGGTCTTCTTGCCTACCTTGGAGAAGATCTTGGCCCGGGTGAACTTGGAGATGTCCCTGGTGACCGTGAAGGTGCCATAGGCTCCGGAGCCCTTGGCGTGCATCCGCCGCTCCGGGATGACCTCGCGGTCGAAGTGGGCCAGCTTCTCCAGGAACCAGACGTCCTGGAGCAGGGCGGGGCCGCGCGGGCCGGCGGTCATGATGTTTTGGTTGTCGACAACGGGGGCGCCGGCATTGGTGGTCAGCATCTTCTTCGCCATGTTTGGCCTCCTGGATGAAATGGCTTTGCAGGGAAGGGAAACATGCTCCTGCATGGCTCTGCAGAGAAATCAGCAGTCTAATGGAACTAGTTACTGATTGAGAGGCGCTGGGTCAATATGCGGCGCAAAAAAATGCGGACAAGGGGGAGAGTCCCCTCGTCCGCGCCGTTGGCGTCATGGGGCAGAGCCGCTACGCGCCCGCGCCGCCTCCGGGCTTGAGGGCGAAGCCCTTGGTGGTGCCGCCGGTGGTGGAGGGGGTGCCCGCGATGCGCGAGAGGTAGCTGTCGCCCAGGCTCTTGATGTGCCCGGCCACGTTGTCGAAGTGGTTGAAGTGGATCTGCTCCTCGTCGATGACGCTCTGGAACAGGTTCACGCTGATGTTGTCGCCGCAGTCGCGGCAGGTCTGCAGGAACTTGTTGTAGGTGTCGATGGTGCTGTCCTCGACTCCGGCGTCGAACACGAAGATCTTGCGCACGTCCTGGCCCTTGACCACCTTGCCCTCGCCCTGGGTCACGGGCTCGCCGCCCAGCTCCTTGATGCGCTCGGCGAACATCTCCGCGTGGCGCATCTCGTCGATAGCGATGAGCTTCATGTTGGCGGCCATTTCGCCGTAGTCCATGTTGTCCAGGTTGTAGTGCTGGTTCATGTACTGGGAGATGGCGTAGAGCTCCATCGCCCTTGCCTTGTTCAGCGCATCCAGGACCTTGGCCTTGCGTTGCGCCCTGCTTTCAGCGGCCATGCGGCACCTCCATCAGCGTTTAGGTTCTGCTCAAAGCCCTGGCAGGGCTCTTGGTGCATACGGACAATATGGGATTGTCCCGGCCAGGGCAAGGCGTGCCAGGGGCAGGGCGCTGTGCGCCAGGGGCCGATAAAAAGGGCCGGAGAGCAGCGCTCCCCGGCCCTTTCTGGCGCGTTAGATCTGGTCCGGCCTATTTGGCGTAGCCCACGGCGCGCTTCTCGCGGATGACCGTGACGCGGATCTGGCCGGGATAGGTCATGTTGCTTTCGATCTTGGTGGCGATGTCCTTCACCAGGAGGTAGGTCTGCTCGTCGGGCACGCGGTCGGCGTCGACCATGACCCGCACCTCGCGGCCGGCCTGGATGGCGTAGGCCTTGCTGACCCCGTTGAAGCTGGTGGCGATGCCCTCCAGCTCCTCCAGGCGCTTGACGTAGTTCTCCAAAAGCTCCTTGCGGGCGCCGGGGCGCGCGCCGGAGAGCGAGTCGGCGGCCTGCACCAGGGTGGCGATGGCCGTCTGGGGCGGCACATCCTCGTGGTGGGCCTGGATGGCGTGGATGATCTCCTGGACCTCGCCGTGCTTCTTGGCCAGATCCGCGCCGATGACGGCGTGGGGGCCTTCGACTTCGTGGTCCACGGCCTTGCCCAGGTCGTGCAGGAGCCCGGCGCGCTTGGCCATCTTTTCGTCCAGGCCCAGCTCCGCAGCCATGATGCCGCACAAAAAGGCGACCTCGATGGAATGCTGCAGCACGTTCTGGGAATAGCTGGTGCGGTAGTGCAACTGGCCCAGGAGCTTGACGACTTCCGGGTGGATGCCGTGCACGCCCACGTCAAAGGTGGCCTGCTCGCCGATCTCGCGCAGCTTCACGTCCATTTCCTGCTCCACCTTGCGCACAACGTCCTCGATGCGCGCGGGGTGGATGCGCCCGTCGTGGATGAGGCGCTCCAGGGATTGCTTGGCGATCTCGCGGCGCAGGGGGCTGTAGGCGGAGAGCACCACGGTCTCGGGCGTGTCGTCGATGATCAGGTCCACGCCCGTGGCAGCCTCCAGGGCGCGGATGTTGCGGCCCTCGCGTCCGATGATGCGGCCCTTCATCTCCTCGCTCGGCAGGGCCACGGCGATGACGGTCTGCTCGGAGATATAGTCGCCCGCGTAGCGCTGGATGGCCAGGGAGAGTATCTCCTTGGCCTTCTTGCCCGCGGCCTCCTTGGCCTCGGTCTCGATGTTGCGGATCATGCGCGCGGCTTAGTGCCGGGTGCGGGACTCGACCTCGGTCATGAGCCGTTCCTTGGCTTCCTCGACCGTGAGGCCGGAAATTTCCTGGAGCTTGCGTTCGTGGGCATCGGCGGCGGCCACTAGGGCCTCCTCCTTTTCAGCCAGGGCCTTCTCCTGCTTGATGAGCCGCTTTTCGAGCTCCACCACGCCGGATTCCTTCTGGGCGACCTTCTCCAGCTTGCCTTCGAGGCGCTCTTCCTTCTCTTGGAGCCTTGCCTGCTCGCGCTTGAGGTTCTGTTCGGTATCCTTGAATTCGAGCTCTTTTTCCTTCTTCAGGGCGAAGATCTCATCCTTGGTCTGGACGCGGGCCTCCTTGCGGGTGGCCTCGGCTTCCTTGCGCGCCTCCTCCACGATGCGGGTGGCGAGGTCCTGGGCGTCCTGATGACGTTTTTTGCCGACGTAGGTGCTGAGGTAATAGCCGCCGACGAGGCCCACAATGAGGGCGAGGGCGTCCAGGGCTATGAGCAACAGGCTGGTATCATTCATGCGCTGCTCCCTTCCGGTTATATGGACAGGCCTTGACGGGCCTGATACGTGCGCGGCGGAAAGCGCCCCAGAGGGGCTCATCCCCGCGCGGGTCATGCTGCTTGGTAGGGAGCTGATGGAGGGCAGTGGGCGTTTATGCGAGGGGGAATGCCCTTTCATGCCGCGTGGTGCAGGAAAGAGCTCCGTGGACTGTTAAGCCCCGGGGCGCCGTGTCGTTCTTGGAGTTATGAACCTCGTTTATCGAGGTGGGCTCCACCGGCTGGCCGTCAGGCTCCCCGCACGAAGACGGGCATGCACACGGGCGCGCTCTGGCAGATCCCTTTTGATGCTTATTGGCTCAAAAACTCAAGAGCAATCACGAACTCCCCAGGGTTTATCCCACTTTTCCCTATGCGCAAGGCCGTTGGTCCGGCCTATTGTCGCCTCTCCAAGAGCTCCTGCATCCGGGCCTCCTGGCCCGCCAGCTTCTGGCGAAGTTCGAGATAATCGTCTGCAATCCCGAGGGCCAAAAGCGTGAGCAGTTTCTCCCTGCTGATATATCGCCCATCCCTGCTCAGCTCGACGAATCGGTCCTCAAGCAGGGCCTGGGCAGCCTGAATGCGTTTTTCATCCGCATCCGTCTTGAATGAAAGTTCCAGTCCGTTGACCGATATGGTGTAGCGAGGCATGGCGTACGTCGTGCCTTATCGCCCGTCGAGCGATGCCTGTACCTTCACCAGAAGGGCCTCAATGCGCTCCTGGACCTCCCGCCTTTTGCCGGCCTCGACCTCTTTTTGCTCGGCCAGGGACCGGTTCTCCTCTTCCAGCAGCCGAATGCGCGCCATAAGCTCTCCAAAACGCGCTTCCAACCTTTCGATAAGTTCCATGCTCAGACCCTACCGCCTTCCGAAACTGAAATCAAGGTTTCTTGCCACGGCCCTCAAGATTGCTCTGGCGCGCCCTGGCGATGCCCAGGGCCTTGTCCGGAACGTCCTTGGTGATGACGGAACCCGCGCCAATCAAAGCGTTCTCGCCAACGCGCACAGGGGCCACCAGGGCCGTATTGCTGCCGATGAAGGCGCCGGACCCGATGTGTGTTTTGTGCTTGTTGGTGCCGTCGTAATTGCACGTGATGGTCCCTGCGCCGATGTTGGCGCCGGCGCCCACGTCCGCGTCGCCCAGGTAGGTCAGATGCCCGGCCTTGGCCCCGGGCCCCAGCACGGATTTCTTCATCTCCACGAAATTGCCCACGCGCGCGTTCTCCATGAGCACCGCCCCGGGCCGCAGGCGGGCATAGGGTCCGGCGACGCTGCCGGAAGAGAGCCGCGCGGATTCCAGATGGCTGAATTCACGCACCTCGGCTCCAGGCTCCAGCACGGAGCTGAGCAGCTGGCTGAAGGCGCCGACCCGCGCCCCCTGCGCGACACGGGATGCACCGAGGATGCGGCAGGGCCCGTTGAGCTCCGCGCCGGGCTCAACCACGGCATGCGGTCCCACCACCACGCCCTGGGGCTGGTGGATGAGGCAGCCTGAGGCCAGGAGCCGGTCCACAATGCCTTTGCGAAGGCTTTCTTCGGCAATGGCGAGCTCGGCCGGCGAATTGATGCCCATGAGCGTGTTGGCGTCCTCGCGGGGCAGGGCGTGGACATCGAGACCGGCCTCAACGCCCAGGCCCACCAGGTCGGTGATGTAGAATTCCCCCGCCCGGTTGGCGCTGGTGAGGGAGAACAGGATGGCCTCCACGGCGGACACGCGCAGGCAGAACAAACCGGTGTTCACCTCGCCGGTGTCGGGGCCAAAGCGCTGGGGGTCATAGTCCTTGGCCTCCACGATGCCCACGACCTCGCCGTCGGAGCCGCGCAAGACACGGCCAAAGGCCCCGGCCTGGGGCAGCAGGGCCGAGAGAAAGGCGATGTCCGCGCCCTCCTGGGCGGTGTTCATGAGGTCTTCCAGGGCCTCGGGCGTCACCAGCGGCGTGTCCCCGTTGAGCACGAGGCAGTGGCTGGCGCCAGAGGCGCGGACCCTCTCCCAGGCCACCTGCAGGGCGTGTCCCGTGCCCTTCTGGTCTTCCTGGAGCACGAAGCCCTCGGCCAGGTCGGGATGCGTCCTGCGGACCAGGTCCTGCCCGTGCCCCACAACGGTGACCACGTTGGCGGCCACGGCATTGGCGGCATCGGCCACATAGCGCAGCATGGTCTCCCCCAGAAGCGTCTGCAGCACCTTGGGCTTGTCCGAGTGCATGCGCGTGCCCTTTCCGGCGGCCAGGATGACGGCGATGGTGTTCTGGTGCGGCATGGCTTCTCCTGGCAGCGGGGCTGCCCGTGTAGTGGCCGTCTGGCGGATGAAAAAAGGCAGGCCGGATGAGCCCGGCCTGCCTAGGTTTCTTAGACGTCCTGAGCCAATGAGCGGCGCAGGGTGAGGTCGGCTAGCACGTCCCGGACTTTTCCCCGGAGTTGCGGCAGCTCAACCGGGCCAGGGAGCGACGCAGCGCGGCCTGGGCGCGGGCATGGTCGATCTTTTCCTGGGCGCGGGCCAGACGCTGCTGGGCACGTTCCTGGGCCTTGCGGGCGCGTTCCAAGTCAATGTCCGTCGCCTTTTCCGCAGCCTCGGCCAGGATGGTGACCTTGTCCGGGCTGACCTCGGCAAACCCGCCGGAGACGAAGACGTAATGCGTCTTGCCGGCGTCCTTGTAGTACAGGTTGCCGATGCCCAGCGCGGACAGGAAGGGGATGTGGTTCGGCAAAACACCGAACTCGCCCAGCGCGCCGGGAGCTCCGACATAGTCAACGTCCTGCGAGAGGACCTTGCGGTCGGGCGTCACGATTTCAAGCAGCAGCTTCTTGGACATGGCACACTATCCTTGCTTGGCTTTTTCCAGAGCCTCGTTGATGTCGCCAACCATGTAGAAGGCGCTCTCAGCGATGTCGTCATGCTTGCCTTCGATGATCTCCTTGAAGCCCTTGATGGTGTCTTCAAGTTTGACGTAGCGGCCGGGCTTGCCGGTGAAGGCTTCGGCCACGTGGAAGGGCTGGGACAGGAAGCGCTGGATGCGGCGGGCGCGGCCCACGAGGAGCTTGTCGTCGTCGGAGAGCTCGTCCATGCCCAGAATCGCGATGATGTCCTGGAGTTCCTTGTACTTCTGGAGGATCATCTGGACATTACGGGCGGTGCCGTAGTGCTCCACGCCCAGGACCAGGGGGTCCAGGATGCGGGAGGTGGAGTCCAGCGGGTCCACCGCGGGGTAGATGCCCAGCTCAGCGATCTGGCGGGAAAGCACGAGGGTGCCGTCCAGGTGCGAGAACGTGGTGGCCGGGGCCGGGTCGGTCAAGTCGTCCGCGGGCACGTAGACGGCCTGGACCGAGGTGATGGAACCCTTCTTGGTGGAGGTGATGCGTTCCTGCAGTTCACCAAGGTCGGTGCCCAGGGTGGGCTGGTAGCCAACCGCCGAAGGCATGCGGCCGAGAAGCGCGGAGACTTCCGAGCCGGCCTGGGTGAAGCGGAAGATGTTGTCAACGAAGAACAGCACGTCCTGGCCTTCCTCGTCGCGGAAGTACTCGCAGCAGGCGAGAGCGGTCAGGGCCACGCGGGCGCGGGCTCCTGGAGGCTCGTTCATCTGGCCGTAGATAAGCGCGGCTTTCTCGAGAACGCCGGCGTCCTTCATTTCGTGGTACAGGTCGTTTCCTTCACGGGTGCGCTCGCCAACACCGGCGAACACGGAGATGCCGCCGTGCTGCTTGGCGATGTTGTTGATCATCTCCATGAGGATAACGGTCTTGCCCACGCCTGCGCCGCCGAAGAGGCCCATCTTGCCGCCCTTGGGGAAGGGGATCAGAAGGTCGATGACCTTGACGCCGGTCTCCAGCACTTCGACCTTGGTGTTCTGGTCGACGAAGGCGGGGGCCAGGGCGTGAATGGGCATGAGCTTGTCGCTCTTGATGGGGCCCATTTCGTCCACGGGACGGCCGACGACGTTCATGATGCGGCCAAGGGAACCAGCGCCCACCGGGACCATGATGTTCTTGCCGGTGTCCGTGGCGTCCATGCCGCGCACGAGACCTTCGGTGGCGTCCATGGCGATGGTGCGGACCACGTTGTTGCCGAGGTGCTGGGCCACTTCGCAGATGAGGTCCGGCGCATCGGTGTTGTTCGGATTATTGATCTGCAGCGCATTCAAGATGTGCGGCAGCTTGCCCTCAGGGAACTCGACGTCCACGACGGCGCCGATGACCTGAACGATTTTACCCACGTTAGCACTCATTTCTTTGGCCCCCTTTTACTTCAGCGCTTCTGTGGCGCCGACGATGTCCATAAGGTCTCTGGTGATGGCAGCCTGGCGCGTCTTGTTGTACAGAAGCGTCAGGGCATTTGTCATGTCGTCGCAGGCGCGCGTCGCGTTGTTCATGGCGCTCATGCGGGCCGCATGCTCGCTGGCGGACGTGTCGAGCATTCCACGATAGACCTGAACCTTGATGAAGCGGGGCAGGAGTTCGGCCAGGAGTCCCTCCACGGAGGGCTCATAGACGTATTCCTTGCCCGAGCTCTTCACTGCGGCCACGCCGGCCTGGTCGCCGCTGATGGGCAGAATGGTCTGCGCAACAGGCACCTGTCTGCCCAGGCTGATGAACTCGCCGTAGACCAACACCACCTCGTCCAGGGTGGCGTCCAGGAAGGAGTTGATGAGCTCCTGCCCGAGCTTGCTGGCCAGGGTGAAATCAAAGCTGTTCATGACATCACGGTATTGCACAAGGATTTCGTGCTCGGCCTTGCGGACGGCGTCACGACCCTTTTTGCCCACGCAGTAGAACTTCACGTCCAGGCCGGCGGCCTTCTTCTCTTTGGCCAACGTGAGCGCGGCCTTGATCAGGTTGACGTTGAAGCTGCCGCACAGGCCGCGATCTGATGTGACGAGCACAATGCCCACGGTCTTTTTTTCATCGCGCTTGGCCAAAAGCGGATGGACCGACTCGTCCGCTCCGGCCGCCAAGTCGCCAAGCATCTCGAAGAACTTCTGCGCGTACGGCTTGAACCGCTCAATGCGGCTTTGCGCGTTGCGCAGCTTCGCCGAGGCCACCATGTTCATGGCCTTGGTGATCTGCTTGGTCTTCTTGATCGCGCCAATTTTCGTTTTGACATCCCTCAGGGAAGCCATCGCACCCTCCTGCGCCGCTAGGCGCGGAAGCCCTTCTTGAACTCATCGATGGCGGCCTTCAGGCGGCCTTCGATGTCTGCGTCCAGGGCCTTCTTCTCGGCGATGTCCTTGAGCACGTCAGCCTTGGAGTTGCGCATGAACTCAAGCATCTCGGTCTCGAACTTGCGCACGGCTTCCAGGGGCACTTCGTCCATGTAGCCGCGGGTGCCGGCGTACAGGGAGGCGACCTGCTCCTGAACGGGCATGGGCTGGTACTGGGGCTGCTTCAGCAGTTCAACCAGGCGGGCGCCGCGGTTGAGCTTCTGCTGGGTGGCCTTGTCCAGGTCCGAGCCGAACTGGGCAAACGCGGCCAGTTCGCGGTACTGGGCGAGGTCCAGGCGCAGGGTGCCGGCCACCTGCTTCATGGCCTTGATCTGGGCGGCGCCGCCGACGCGGGAGACCGAGAGGCCGACGTTGATGGCCGGGCGGATGCCGGCGTTGAACAGCGCGGGCTCCAGGTACACCTGGCCGTCGGTGATGGAGATGACGTTGGTCGGAATGTACGCGGACACGTCGCCGGCCTGGGTCTCAATGATGGGCAGGGCGGTGAGCGAACCGGCGCCCAGGCCGTCGTTGACCTTGCAGGCGCGCTCCAAGAGGCGGGAGTGCAGGTAGAACACGTCGCCGGGGAATGCTTCGCGGCCGGGGGGGCGGCGCAGCAGGAGCGACATCTGGCGGTAGGCCACGGCCTGCTTGGACAGGTCGTCGTAGATGATGAGGGCGTGTTCGCCCTTGTCGCGGTAGTACTCGGCCATGGTGCAGCCGGAGTACGCGGCGATGAACTGCAGCGGAGCGGGCTCGGAGGCGGTGGCCGAGATGATGGTGGTGTACTCCATGCCGCCGTAGCGACGCAGGGTGTCGGCCACCAGGGCGACGGTGGACTTCTTCTGGCCGATGGCCACGTAGAAGCACTTCACGTCGCCGCCCTTCTGGGCCAGGATGGCGTCGATGCAGACGGCGGTCTTGCCGACCTGGCGGTCGCCGATGACCAGCTCGCGCTGACCGCGGCCAACCGGGGTCATGGCGTCGATGGCCTTGAGTCCGGTGGCCATGGGCTGGTGGACCGACTTGCGGGCCACGATGCCGGGGGCCTTGAGCTCGACGGGACGGGTCTCGCTGGAGGCGATGGGGCCCAGGCCGTCGATGGGCTGGCCGAGCGGGTCGATGACGCGGCCGGCAACGGCCTCGCCAACGGGCACGGAGAAGATCTTGCCGGTGCGCTTGACCGGGTCGCCTTCCTTGATTTCGGTGCATTCGCCGAGCAGGGCGACGCCGACGTTGTCCTCTTCGAGGTTGAGCACCATGCCCATGAGGCCGCCGGGGAACTCCAGAAGCTCCATTGCCATGGCGTTCTTCACGCCATGCACGCGGGCGATGCCGTCACCGACGTACAGAACCGTACCGGTTTCGCTCATCTCCACGCGGGACTCGTAATTCTGGATTTGTCCCTCAATGATTTTGCTGATTTCTTCCGCTTTGATCTGCATGGCCCTACTCACCCCTCTTGATGGTTTCTTTCAAAATGTTCAGCTGAGCACGCAGGCTGGCGTCAAGCACGCTGTCCCCGATCTGCAGCACCACGCCGCCCAGGATGTCGGCGTCGGTGGTGTAGTCGAGGACCAGCTTTTTGCCGGTCTGCTTCTCCAGCCGTTCTTTCAGCTCCACCTTCCGGGTATCGGAAAGTGCGACGGCGGTGACGAGCTTGCCGGAGACGATGCCGCCCGCTTCATCGAGCATGGCCTTAAAGTCTGCGGCGATTTCGGGGATGGAGACGAGGCGGTTCTTGTCGGCCAGCAGATTCGCGAAGTTGGCCATGGCTCCGGTGAGCCCCAGCTGCTGCGTGATCTGCTTCAGGACGGCTTTCTTCTCCTCCACGTTGAAGACCGGGTTCTTGAAGAACCGCAGGGCTTCCGGCGCTCCCGCCAGTGTCTCTGCCAGGTCGGCAAGCTGTTTGCCGTAGGCCGCAAGCTCAGGGGAACCCTGCTTGCTCCCTACGGTGAACAGCGCCTTGGCGTACCTGCGCGCGACGATGTTCCCGCTCAATTGAGCACCACCTTTGTTAAGTATTCATCCACGAGGCGCTCATGATCCTTCTCGGTGAGCTTCTCCCGCACGATTTTGGTTGCCTGCACGATGACCTGGTCGGCGATCTCTCCCCGCACGCGGTCAAAGGCCGCCCTGGACTCGTTCTCGGCGCTGACCTTGGCCTGGACCAGCATCTGGGCGGCGTCCTTCTTGGCCTTCTCAATGATGGCGGACTTGATGGCCTCGCCCTGAGTCTTGGCCTCGACAAGGATGGCGGCCTTTTCCTGCTCCAGGTTGCGGATGCCGGCCTCCACGTCCTTCAGCTTCTTCTCGGCCTCGGTCTTGCGGATCTCGAGATCTTCCAGGTCCTTCTTGATCTGGGCGCGACGGCCGCCGAAGAAGGCGGCGATCTTGGCTCCGCCGAACTTGTAGATGAGGAAGATGAAGATGATGAAGTTGACGATGCGGAAGGCGTAGTTCTTCCACGTCTCCGCACTGATTCCGTGGCCTTCGCCGTCGCTGGCGTAGGCCACCGCGGCCAGGGCCAGGACTCCGATAAGGCTTAAAACTGCATGTCTCGCGACTTTCAAAATGTTCCCCCTCCTTCTTCCTGCGGCTTTAAGCCTGGCCCAGAATCTTGGCCGTGGCCTTCTGCGCGAATTTCTCCACATCGGCGAAAAGGGCCTGCTTGGCCCCGGCCACCTGTGCGGCGATGTCCTCGTGGGCGGCCTTCAAGGTGGTGGAGACCTCCTTGCCGGCAGCGGCCATGATCTGCTGTTCCTCGCCAGTGCCTTCGGCGCGCATAAGCTTGCGCACTTCAAGCCCTTCCTGGCGGGCGGCGTCGATGGCCGCCTGGTAGCTCTTGAGCTTCTCCTCGGCACTGGAGTTGAAGCCTTCGATCTTGCCCACCTGGTCGGCCATGAGAGTGTTGCGTTCCTGGATCATGTCCCGGATGGGGCGGATGAGCAGGAGGTTCAGGCCCACAATGGTGATGAGAAAGTTGACCAGCTGGATTAGAAACGTTTTGTCGATGTCAATCATGATCGGCCCCCGGCGCGTTGGAAATGGGATTGTGAATTTTGGTCCAAAGTCAGTGGGTGCCTACCTGATTGCCAGCGGCCTGTCAAAGCCTTTTTTCGATTTTCTCGGCTCCTCGGGGCCTAAAATCTCAACAGAGCCAGTACTTTTGCGGGTGTAGCGGAATTCTTGCGCAGGGCTGATGTTGCGCAAAAGGGCAGCAATCGGCCAGCCGCGATATCCGCCAGGAAACGGAGGGCAGGGGGATATTGGCGGCGGGGAAGATGGGGCGGGCGGGATCAGGATTGCTTGAACAAATAGCGGCGCATGGAGACGTTGAGCACGAGGCCGAGGAGGCAGAAGTTCACCAGGGTGGCGCTGCCGCCATAGCTGATGAAGGGCAGCGGGATGCCCACCACGGGCATGAGGCCCATGACCATGCCCATGTTGATGAGGATCTGCCAGAAGAAGTAGAAGAACACCCCGGCGGCAAGATAGCTGCCGAAGGGGTCCTTGGCCTCGCGGGCCACCGTGGCGATCTGGTAGAGAAAGGCGCAGAACAGGGACAAGAGCAGCATCATGCCGAAGAAGCCCCATTCCTCGCCCAGCACGGCCACGGCGAAGTCGGTGTGCTTTTCCGGCAGAAAGCGCAGCTGGCTTTGGGTGCCGCTCAGATAGCCCTTGCCGAAGATGCGGCCCGAGCCCAGGGCGATTTCCGATTGCAGGATGTGATAGCCCGAGCCCAATGGATCTGTGGCCGGGTCGAGGAAGGCCAGGATGCGGCGTTTTTGGTAGTCCTTGAGCCCGAACCAGGCCAGGGGCATGACCAGGGGCATCAGCACGCACAGGGTGCGGAACAGCCAGGGCCGGATGCCCCGGTAGAGGATGAGCCCGCACAGGAGCAGAAGCACGAGCATGCCCGTGCCCAGGTCCGGCTGCTTGATGATCATGAGGGCGGGCACCAGGCCCAGGCCGATGATGTAGGACAGGCGCTTGAGGTCCAGGCGGTCGGGCTGGGCGGAGAGGATGCGCGCCCCGAGCAGCAGCATGGCGAACTTGGCCAGTTCGCTCGGCTGGAAGCTGAACAGGCCGAAGTCGAGCCAGCGCTTGGCGCCGTAGATGGTCTTGCCGAGGAAGGGCACGGCCAGCAGCAGCAGCAGGCTGACGGCGTAAAGGGGCCAGGCCACGGCGGACAGCCTGCGGTAGTCAAAGGCCGTGAAGGCCACCATGCCGAACAGGCCGATGGTGCCCCAGATGACCTGCTTCTGGTAGTAGGGCTCAACGGACACGCCTTCGCCCAGGCGCACCCCGCTGGCGGAATACAGGTTGAGCACGCCGACGAAGAACAGCGCGGCCAGGACTCCCACCAGCGGCCAGTTGACGTGGTAGAGCATGCGGCGGTCGATGGGGCTCATTGGGCGGCTCCCGGCTCGTGCGGCACTTCCGGGAACGTCGGCTCCACCGGGTCGACGACCAGCCGTGCGGCCGGCTCGCCTGCGCGCTCCGCGCCACCCACGTCGCGGGGGGGCAGCTCCTTCTTGCCCAGGAACAGGGCGTCGAGCATGGCCTTGACCACCGGGCCGGCCCCAGACGCGCCGTGCAGGCCGTGCTCCACCATGGCCACCACCACATAGCGCTTCTTGCCCTGCTCGCCAAAGCCGGCCATCCAGGCGTGGTCGCGGAACCTGTAGGGCACGGCGTCGCCCATGCGCTTCATCTCCTCGGAAAGGCGCACCACCTGGGCGGTGCCGGTCTTGGCCCCCACCACCACCCCCGGAGTGAGCACCCGGCGGCAGGTCCCGCGCGGGTCCTCCACGGTGGCGACCATGGCCCGCTTGATCATGGCCGCGTGCTCCGGGGTCAGGGGCACGGAGCTCAGCACCTGGGCGGGCACGCCGCGCATGAGCTGCGGCTTGAGCACCTTTCCGCCGTTGATCAGGGCGGAGATGAGGCGCGCCACCTGCAGGGGGGTCAGGCCGGTGTAGCCCTGGCCGATGGACATGTTCAAGTCCTCGCCCTTGGTCCAGCGCACGCCGTAGCGCTTCATCTTCCATTCGCGCGAGGGGATGAGCCCGGCTTTCTCGTGCGGCAGATCGATGCCCGTGGCCACGCCCAATCCGGCCAGCTTGGCGTAGGAGCTGATGCGGTCCACGCCGAGCTTCATGCCGAGCTTGTAGAAATAGGTGTCGCAGGATTCGATGAGGGCGCGCTGGAAGTTCACGGTGCCGTGCCCGCCTTTTTTCCAGCAGCGGAAGACGTGGTTGCCCAGGGCCAGCTCCCCGGTGCAGTAGACGGTCTCATTGGGGTCAATGGCCTTTTCGTGCAGCCCGGCGGCGGCCATGAGCAGCTTGAACACCGAGCCCGGGGGATACACGCCCTGGGTGGCGCGGTTCTGCAGGGGGTGCATGGGGTCGTCGCGCAGCTCCGCCCATTGGGCCGAGGACAGCCCGGTGGTGAAGGTGTTGCTGTCGTAGCTGGGCTCGCTCACCAGGGCGTGGATCTCGCCGGAATCCGGGTCCATGACCACCACGGAGCCGGCCTTGCCTTCCAGCACCTTGTGCCCCAGCTGCTGCAGGCCGAGGTCGATGCTGAGGAAGATCTCCTCGCCCGCCTTGGGCCCGCGCTGCAGCTCCTCCGAGAGCCTGCGCCCGGTGACGTCGACCTCGATGAGCCGCCTGCCCTTGGCTCCGCGCAGGCGGTCGTCCAGGCGGTTCTCCAGGCCCTGCTTGCCCACGAAGTCGCCCAGGGAGAGGGTGGGGTCGGCCTGCATTTCGGTCTCGCTGGCCTCGGCCACGAAGCCCAGCACATGGGAGAGCAGGTGGCCGTAAATGTACTTGCGCCGGGTGCGCGAGAGGATCTCCAGTCCCGGCCAGCGCAGGCTGCCGCCCTCCACCTTGGCGATGAGCGGGAAGTCCAGATCCGGGACCAGGGTCAAGGCCTCGAAGGGCTTCACCTTGGGCTTGTTGCGCGCATAGATGTCCTTCAGGCGCTCCGCCGGGAGGCCCGTCCAGGCGGCCACCTGGTTCAGGGTGGCGGGGATGTCGTCGCAGTCCTCGCGCACCAGGCCCAGCACGAAGGCCGGTTCGTTGACGGCCAGCAGCTCGCCGTTGCGGTCGCGCAGGAACCCGCGCGGGGCGAAAATATACTCGGTGCGCAGCTGGTTGTTGCGCGACTTTTCCGTGAACACCGGGCCGAGGTGGATCTGCAGGTACCACAGGCGCACGGCGAAGAGGCAGAACAGCCCGAAGATCAGGCATTGCAGGAGGCCCACGCCCAGGCGCGGCGGCTCTTGGCCGCAGGAGTTATAGGAGCTCTTCACGTCGTTTCTTCAGCCGTTCGGGGAACAGGGATTCCGTGAGGTACCACAGCACCGGGTACAGCGCGGCCTGGAGCAGACATTCGCCCAGCACGCGCTTGAGCGGGAAGGCCCGCATTTCCAGCACAGCCATGAGATAGAGCAGCAGGAAGTGGGCCAGGCCCAGGGCCAGGCCCAGCAGGGCCTGGAACTGGATGCTGCCGGGGTCCAGGAGCCAGCGGCCGACGGTCAGCAGGGTGAAGAGGATGCCGTACCACAGGATGGCGTACCCGAAGGCCAGGCCGCCCGCGCCCTCCTGAATGGCCAGCCAGGCCAGGGTCAGGGTGATGGTGGCGGCGGGCCGCTGCCAGCGCAGGCTCACGGCCATGCCGGGGGCGAAGAAGTCCACGCCGGGCAGGAGGCTGTGGCCCCAGATGCCCAGGACGGTAAACGCAGTCCACCAGATGGGCGCCAGCATGGCCTAGTCCCACAAGGGGCGCGAGTCTTCGGGCCGGGCCGCGCGCTTGAGCAGGAGCACCTCCTCCAGGTGGGCGATGTCCACCAGGGGCTCGGCCTGCACGTCCATGAACAGGGTGCCTTCCTCGCGGCGCACGCTTGTGACCCGGGCCACGGGCAGGCCCTTGGGGTACACGCCGTCCATGCCGGAGGTGACGAGGATCTCCTGGGGCTCGATGCTGGACTGGAGCCCCACGTACTTGACCATGAGCTTTTCGCCCGCGCCCATGCCGTAGATCACCCCGGCGGCTCGGTTATCGCGGCCCACCACGGCCACCCGGCTGGAGGGGTCGGTCAGGAGGAGCACTGTGGCGACGGTGAGTCCCGCGCGGTAGATGCGGCCCACCACGCCCTCGGTGCAGAGCACGGGGGTGTCTTCCTTGGCCCCGGAGAGCTTGCCCCTGTCCACGAGGATGGTCTCCAGGATGGCCGTGGGGCCTATGCGGTGGGCGATGACGCGCGCTCCCTCGCGCCGCCAGTCCGGCGGCTCGGGGAAGCCCAGGAGCTTTTCCACCCTGGCCGTGGCCTCGGCGCGTTCGCGCAGGGTCATGCTCTCCAGGCGCAGGGCCTTGATCTCCTCGCGCAGGGCTTCGTTCTCCTGCTTCAGGCCCACAAGGGAGAGGTAGCGCTCCACGAACCCGCCGGCGGCATGCCCGGCCCAGGAGCCGGGGCGCAGCACAGCGCCGACGCTGTCCAGCCCGGAATAGATGCTCAGGCGGGTCAGAAGCCCGGTGCGCAGATTCCAGGTGTACAGCGCCAGGTAGAAGAACAGCCCGGCGACGAGGAAGATGGCGACACGTTTGGGGTTCACATCAGTCCGAGGTCACTTCCCTGTAGAGGTCGAGGCACTCGAGCGCCTTGCCCGAGCCGAGCACCACGGCGGTCAGGGGATCGTCGACCACGGTGATGGGCAGCTGGGTCTCGTGCTGCAGGAGCTTGTCCAGGCCGCGCAGAAGCGCGCCGCCGCCGGTGAGCACGATGCCCCGGTCGACGATGTCCGCGGCCAGTTCGGGCGGGGTCTGCTCGAGAGCTATGCGCACGCCCTGGACTATGCCCTCCACCTGCTCGGAGATGGCGCCGCGCACTTCCTCGGCGGTGATGATGCGGTTCTGGGGGATGCCGGTGACGAGGTCGCGGCCGCGCACCTCCATCTCGCTCACGCCCTCCACGGGGTAGGCGGAGCCGATGGTCATCTTGATCTCTTCGGAGGTGCTCTCGCCGATGAGCATGTTGTACTTGCGCTTGACGTGCTGCATGATGGCTTCGTCCATCTTGTCGCCGCCGATGCGCACGCTCTTGGCGTACACGATGCCCGACAGGGAGATGACGGCGATCTCGGTGGTGCCGCCGCCGATGTCCACCACCATGTTGGCCGTGGCCTCGGTGATGGGCAGGTTGGCGCCGATGGCCGCGGCCATGGGCTCCTCGATGAGGTAGACCTCGCGCGCCCCAGCGCTCTGGGCCGATTCCTTCACCGCGCGCTTCTCCACCTGGGTGATGCCCGTGGGCACGCAGATCATGATCCGGGGCCGCACCAGGCGGCGGGAGTTGTTGACCTTGGAGATGAAGTGGCGGAGCATGGCCTCGGTGACCTCGAAGTCGGCGATGACGCCGTCCTTCATGGGCCGGATGGCCACGATGTTGCCGGGAGTGCGGCCGAGCATCTTCTTGGCCTCGGTGCCCACGGCCAGGACGACCTTGCCCCCGCGCGAGTCGCGCTTCACGGCCACCACCGAGGGTTCGGAAAGCATGATGCCGGAGCCCTTGACGTAGACCAGCGTGTTCGCCGTGCCCAGGTCGATGGCGAGGTCGGTGGAGAAATATTCAAAGAATTTGTCGAACAACTTGACCATAAATCCCCCGGTTCATAATATATTTCATGGCCGCCGACAGGTGCGCGAGGCGGCGGCGAATGTCGCTGAATGCCGCAGAACGTTAACTTATACCAAAAGAAGCACCGGCAGGCAATACATGAGCACTCCCCCAGGCCCGGCGGCGGACTTCCCGCGCATATTCCCCCTGGCCGCGTATTTCCGGGCGCGCCTGGGCGGCGCGGCGCGCAAGGTGCCCCTGGATGCCGGGTTTTCCTGCCCCAACCGCGACGGCACCCTCTCCCGCGCCGGCTGCGTGTTCTGCAACCCGGCCGGCTCCGGCACAGGGCTTTTCGCCCAGGGGCATTCCCTGGCGCAGCAATGGGCGCGCTTGGCCCCGCGCCTGCGCGCCCGGCACCCCAAGGCCCTGCTCCTGGCCTACCTGCAGTCGTATACCAACACCCACGCCAGCGCCGGCCGCCTGCGGGACGTGCTGGACGAGATCTCCGCCCTGCCCGGGGTGGCGGGGCTGTGCCTGGGCACGAGGCCGGATTGCCTCGATGCCGAGGGCGACTGCGCCCGGCTGGACGCCTTGGCCGCCTTTGCGGAAAGAGGCGCCGCAACGGGCCGGGGGCAGCCCGGCCCGGGCTTCGTGCAACTGGACCTCGGCCTGCAGAGCGCGGATGACCGGGTGCTGGAGCGTGCGGGCCGAGGCCACGACGCGGCCTGTTTCGCCCGCGCCGCGAGGGCCGCCGCCGCGCGCGGCCTGTCCGTGTGTGCACATCTGGTGCACGGCCTGCCCGGGGCCGGGCCGCACGACCTGCGCGATTCCGTGGACTTTCTGAACGGTTTGCCCGTGGCCGGGGTCAAGCTGCACAATCTGTTGGTGTGCCGGGGAACGGCGCTGGAGGGAATGTGGCGCGCGGGACGGTTCGTGCCGTCGGGCCGGGAGGACTACGCGCAGGCCGTGGTGGCCGCCCTCGCACGCCTCAGGCCGGACATCTGCGTGCAGCGACTGGCGGCTGACCCGGCACCTGGAGAACTATTGGCCCCGGACTGGGGCGCGGACAAGGCGGGCACGCTGGCCCGCATCCGGGCCGAACTGCACCGGCGGAACACCTGGCAGGGCCGCGACGGGTTTTGCCCGGACAGCCCGCCCCGCTGGGGCGATACCGTGGAGGAGACGCCATGAGCGGAGATCCGCAGCCCCTGGACGAGCGTGTGGAGCACGTGGCCGTGCCGCCCCTGGCCCTCACTTTGGTCTGGCGCGGGGAGGGGGTGCTGCGCCTGGAGCTGGGCCGGGCCGAGGCGGAACATCTGTCCCCGGACGCCAGCTCCGAGGCCCGCGCAGTGCGCGCGGCATTGCAGAGGCTGGCAGCGGGCCGGGCGGCGGAGTTTCCGGCCCTGCCGCTGTGCTGGTCCGGCCTGCCGCCCTTCACGGCCGAGATCCTGCGCACCCTTGTGGAGCGCGTGCCGGAGGGCTGCACCGTGACCTACGGCGAACTGGCCTCCCTGGCCGGGCACCCCGGCAAGGCCCGGGCCGTGGGTCAGGCCATGGCCCGCAACCCCTGGCCCCTCGTGGTCCCCTGCCACCGGGTGCTGGGCGCTGGCGGAAGGCTCACGGGCTACACCAATCCCCACGGGCTGGATTTGAAGGCCCTGCTGCTGTCCCTGGAGTCCGGGCGGGGGTAGGTCGGGCGAGGGCTTGGCCCGAAAGTATTCTGCGCGGATTTCCGGCGCCTGGCCCGGTTGCTGCGCCTGGCGTCGGGCGGGTGGTGCGGAACTGGACAGGGCGCAGGGTGCGGGCGCGCGCCGATGCCGCCGTGCCGTCCGGGCTGGGAACCCGGATCCGGGGCCGCTCGGCGGCGCAGGTCGGCCGAAGGGGGGGGCGCGCCTCGACTTCGCGCGTGGTTACTTCTTGTTTCCCCTGGTCTTCTTTTCCGGCTTCGCCTTGGCCTTTGACGGGGCCTTGGCCTTGGTCTTTATCCTGGCCTCGCCTTTGGAGGCCTTTTGGCTCTTGCCCTTGGCCGCGGCGACCTTGGCTGGCTTGTCCTTGCCCTCGCTCTTGGCCGCTGTCTTGCCGCGCGCGGCCTTGCCTTTCTTGACCGCAGCCGCGGCGCCCTTGGCCTTGCGCTTGGGAAGCGACTCGTACATGGGCGTTTTTCCTATGCCCAGAAATCCAGGATGCACGCCGAGCTCGCCGGCGGTCTGGCCCCAGGACTTGCCGTCCTTGCGCAGGGCCTCCACCTGGCCCGGGCTGACGTTGGCCACATGGGCCAGGGCCTCGGCCCGGGTGCGCTCCACGCGCTCCTCGGAGGCTGCCAGCTCCTCGGCAGCCTGCCGGGCGGCGCTCTGGTCGTGGCTTTTGTGGGCCTTCCAGGCCTCCTCGCGCAGCCTCGCGTTTTCCTCGAGCACGGTGTCCATGCGCCGGAGCACCGGGTCGTCGCTGACGGCCAGGGCCGGGGCGGGTGGAGTCAGAACGGCGCAGCCCAGGGCGGCTGCGAGAATAAGAAGGGCGAGTTGGGAACGTGCGGTCATGCTCTCTCTCTGCAAAGGTCGCGGGGTTGTGTTTCAGGGGCCGGGGTCATTCAGCGTTCGGCACGGGCTGCGGGCGGGCCGGAACATCGCGCCAGGCCAGGGCGCAGGCCAGGGCCAGGACGCCGACCGTGGCCGGGGTGTGCAGGGCCGGGGTCAGGGCTGCGGAAACCAGGGCCGCGCACAAAAGCCCGAAACCGAAGCGCCTGCGGCCGTGGAGCGCGCAGGCCAGCATTGCGGTCAGGACAAGGATCGGTCCGCCCGCGCCCCAGGCGGCCAGAAGCCGCAGCCAGGACGAGGGGATCTGGAAGACCGACACGGCGAGCCCGGCCGATTCGGGGTCCCAGTCCAGACCGCCCAGGTCCGGCAGGGCCAGCGCCACGGGCTCGTCCAGGGGCAGTCCATGCAGCCAGGCCTGCGGAGCCTGCCGCAGGGCCTCCAGGGTAGCGGTCAAATGCCAGGAGAGGCCCAGCTCCTCCCCGCCGCCGACGGTGTGCGCCAGAGGCAGGGCCAGGGACATCCAGACGCCCAGCGCGCAGGCGCAGGCCAGGGCCAGGCGCTCCTGCAGCGGGCCGCGCTCCAGAAGCAGGGTCATGAGCCCGGCGGCGGCCAGGCCGGAGCGCGAGAACGTGGCCATGATCCCGGCCAGGATGAGCCAGCGGGCGAGCATGGCGGGCCTGTGTCCAGGTTCCTCGGCGCCGGGCCGGTCCAGGGTGGCCGAAAGGGCGACGCACAGCAGAAGGGCCAGGGTGTCGGCCCCGGCCAATCCTCCACCCAGGAGGTAGCCTCCGCCCAGAACCACCTGCCGGGCCACGATGGCCGTGAGCAGGAAGTCGAGGAGCACCAAAGCGCCCAGTCCGCCGCCCAGGCGGGCCAAGGCCTCCCGCGAAGGCGCGCCGAAGCTCCAGACCCAGGCTGCGGCGAACAGGGCCAGGGCCGGGAGGCGCAGTTCATCCAGCAGCGGGGCCAGGGCTTCGGCCTGGGCCAAGGCCGGGCCGAACAGGCGCAAGCCGGCCAGGACTCCGGCAGCCAGCAGCAGGCTCAGCACAAGTCCGGGCCAGGCGGGCTTGGCCTGGCGGGTGCGGGCCAGGATGTCGCGTCCAAGGCAGACCATGAGCGCCAGCCCGGACAGGGCCAGCCACAGGGCCAGACCCTGGGGCCCGAAGGGCCGGAAGACCTCCGGCTGTCCGGCCAGGCGGCCGGCCAGCACGGCGAAGGGCGCCAGGACGTAGGCCGCCAGGAAGGGCAGCCAGGCCAGGAGCTGGTTTCCGGGTGCTTTCATTGGCGGCCCTCGGGGCGGGGCTGGCTGGCCTGGGACTGGCGCATGGCATGTCTCCGGGGAAATATCCCCGGCCAGGGGAATAGCGCGTCCGGGCCGCGGGGTAAAGCCCGCGCGGGAGCGAAGGAGCGGGGGGACTCTGCCTAAAGCTCCACCTGGGTGCCCAGCTCCACCACGCGCCCCGGCGGAATGCCGAAGAATGTCGTGGCGTTCCAGGCGTTGCGCGACATGAAGGCGAACAGGGATTTGCGCCAGCCGGCCATGCGCGCCACCCCGCCGGTGAGCAGGGTCTCGCGGCCCAGATAGAAGGTGGTGCTCTCCAGCCGGATGTCCAGCCCGTGGCCCTTGGCTAGGCGGAGGATCTCCGGCACGCTCGGGGTCTGCATGAACCCGTAGCGGGCGATGACGCGGAAGAACCCGTGGCCCAGGCTGGTCACCTCAAGCCGGGAGCCGCGGGGCACGAAGGGGGTCTCGGAGGAGGTGATGGACAAGAGCATGACCTGCTCGTGCAGCACCTTGTTGTGCTTGTAATGGTGCAGGAGCGTGATGGGCGTGCCCGTGGTGGACACCGACATGAACACCGCCGAGCCGGGGATGCGCAGCGGGCGGTCCGAGGCCACGAGGCTTTCCAGAAACAGGTTGATGGGCAGGCCCATGGCCGCAAACTGGCGGCCCAGAGCCTGCTTGCCGTCGCGCCAGGTGATCATGGTGGTCATGATGAGCGCCGCCACAGTGAGGGTGAACCAGCCGCCATCAGGAATCTTGAGCAGGTTGGAGCCAAGGAACGACAGGTCGAAAAGCAGGAACAGCGAGACCAGGGGCACGGTCTTCCAGGCGGGCCAGCGCCACAGCATGGACATGACGAAGAAGAAGAAGATGGAGGTGATGGTCATGTCGATGGTCACGGCGATGCCGTAGGCTGCGGCAAGGCCGCTGGAGCTCTTGAAGGCCAGCACAAGCCCGATGCAGGCCACCATCATGGCGTTGTTCACGCCCGGCAGATAGATCTGGCCCTTGGTCTCGGCGGAGGTGTTGACGATGCGGATGCGCGGGCAGAAGCCCATCTGCACGGCCTGCTGCGTCAGGGAAAAGACGCCGGAGATCATGGCCTGGGAGGCGATGACCGTGGCGATGGTGGCCAGCCCGACCATGGGGTAGAGCAGGAATTCCGGCACAAGCCCGTAAAAGGGGTTGAAGGACTTCTCCGGCTCGGACAGCAGCAGGGCGCCCTGCCCGAAATAGTTCAAAAGCAGCGCGGGCAGCACCAGGCCGTACCAGGACAGGCGGATGGGAACGCGCCCGAAATGGCCCATGTCGGCATAGAGGGCCTCGCCGCCGGTGATGCAGAGCACCACCGAGCCCAGCACCACCATGCCGTGGAAGTGGTTTTCTGCGAAGAAGCGGACGGCGTAGTAGGGGTTCACGGCCTTCAGTATCTCAGGATTCTTGAAGATGGCGACCAGCCCCAGCACGGCCAGGGTGGAGAACCAGAGGATCATCACCGGCCCGAAGACCTTGCCGATCTTGTCCGTGCCGTGCTTCTGCATCATGAACAGCGCGACGAGCACCAGGCATGTGCCGGGGATGATGAAGGGGGTCGCGGCGTCCGTGGCCACGCTCAAGCCCTCCATGGCGGAGAGCACGGAGATGGCCGGGGTGATGATGCCGTCGCCGTAGAGCAGCGCCGCGCCGAAGATGGCCAGGAAGATCACCAGGGCGTATTTCGCCTTGCTCTTGTTCTCCACCTCGCTGTGCAGCAGGGCGAGGAGGGCGAAGACGCCGCCCTCGCCCTTGTTGTCGGCGCGCAGGACGAACATGACGTACTTGATGCTGACGACGATGGTCAGGGACCAGACGATGAGCGAGAGCACGCCCATGATGTTGACCGAAAGCAGCGGGATGGCGTGCGGGCCGTGGAAGCATTCCTTCACGGCGTAGAGCGGGCTGGTGCCGATGTCGCCGTAGACCACGCCCAGGGCAGCCAGGGCCATGGCCATGGTCCGGGTGGTGGCGTGGGAGCCGTGGCCGTCCGGTGACGGCTCGGCATCCGGGGCGCGGCCCTGGGCGTCCGGGCTTGGTGTGGGGCTTGCCTGCGGCGGGCCAGCCGGGGCCTCCCCGGCCGCAGAGCAGGAGGCCCAGGGGCCGCGCGGAAACATCCGGGAGAAGAACGGCCCAAGGGCGGCAAGGCAAAAGGCGGACATGAAAGACCTCCAGGACGCATGCGGCGGGGGGCCCCGCTGTGTGTGGTTCCCTTTTTGAAGCCTGCGAGGTGCATTGATGGGCGAGGACGGAAGGATGTCCTGCGCAGCTTAAGTCGGGTTGCATCCCAAGGAAATGGTTTCCCCGCTCCAAGGAGTGATCCTTTGGATTCGGCAGCGTCTGTTTAAGCCGGGGGTGCGCGGCTGTCAACTCGGACGCCCATGCCGATTGCCGGGCCGGGCTTTGCCGCGCGTCCGGCCCGCGGGGCAAAGCCCGCGCGGGAGCGAAGGAGCGGGGGGCTGCCTAAAGCTCCACCTGGGTGCCCAGCTCCACCACGCGTCCCGGCGGGATGCCGAAGAAGGTCGTGGCGTTCCAGGCGTTGCGCGACATGTAGGCGAACAGGGCCTTGCGCCAGCCGGCCATTTTCGCCTGGCCGCTGGTGAGCAGGGTCTCGCGGCCCAGATAGAAGGTGGTGCTCTCCAGCCGGATGTCCAGTCCGTGCGTCTTGGCCAGGCGGAGGATATCCGGCACGCTCGGGGTCTGCATGAACCCGTAGCGGGCGAGGATGCGGAAGAACCCGTGGCCCAGGCTGGTCACCTCCAGGCGGGCGGAGCGGGGCACGAAGGGCGTCTCGGAGGAGATGACGGAAAGCAGGATGATCTGCTCGTGCAGCACCTTGATGTGCTTGTAGTGGTGCAGCAGCGTGATGGGCGTGCCCGTGGGGGACATGGACATGAACACCGCCGTGCCGGGCGCGCGGATGGGGCGCTCCGTGGCCACGAGGCTCTCCAGGAACAGGTTGATGGGCAGGCCCATGGCCGCGAACTTTTCGCCCAGGGCCTGCTTGCCGTCGCGCCAGGTGACGATGGCCAGCATGATGAGCCCGGCCACGGTGAGGGTGAACCAGCCGCCGTCCAGGATCTTCAGCAGGTTCGCGGAGAGGTAGGTCACGTCGAAGACCAGGAACAGGGTGATGAGGGGGATGGTCTTCCAGTAGGACCAGCGCCACAGGGTGTGCACCACGTAAAAATAGATCACCGAGGTGATGCCCATGGTGGCCGTCACGGCGATGCCGTATGCCCCGGCCAGGCTGCTGGAGCTCTTGAAGGCCAGCACCAATCCCAGGCAGGCCACCATCATGGCGTTGTTCACGCCCGGCAGGTAGATCTGGCCCTTGGTCTCGGCGGAGGTGTTCACGATGTGGATGCGCGGGCAGTAGCCCAGCTGCATGGCCTGCTGCGTCAGGGAAAAGACGCCGGAGATCATGGCCTGGGAGGCGATGACCGTGGCCATGGTGGCCAGGGCCACCATGGGGTAGAGCATGACGTGGGGCACCATGGCGTAGAAGGGGTTGAAGGCCTTCTCCGGATGGCTGAGCAGCAGCGCGCCCTGGCCGAAGTAGTTGAGCAGCAGGGAGGGCAGCACCATGGCGTACCAGGACAGGCGGATGGGCCTGGCGCCGAAGTGGCCCATGTCGGCGTAGAGGGCCTCGCCGCCGGTGATGCAGAGCACCACCGAGCCCAGCACCACCAGGCCGTGCAGATGGTTTTCCAGGAAGAAGCGGTAGGCGTGGACCGGGTTCACCGAGGCCAGGATGTCCGGGCGGTCCAGGATGGCCCGCACGCCCAGCACGGCGATGACCGTGAACCAGACGACCATGAGCGGCCCGAAGACCTTGCCGATGCGCTCCGTGCCGTGCTTCTGGAAGCGGAAGAGCACGATGAGGATGAGGCAGGTGCCGGGCAGGATGAAGGGGGCCGCGGCGTCCGTGGCCACGTCCAGGCCCTCCATGGCGGAGAGCACGGAGATGGCCGGGGTGATGATGCCGTCGCCATAGAGCAGGGCCGCGCCGAAGATGGCAAGGGTGATGAGCAGGGTGCGGCCCCTGCCGCCCTTGCTGTCCAGCGAGGACTTGGCCAGGGCCAGCAGCGCGAAGATGCCGCCCTCGCCCTTGTTGTCGGCGCGCATGATGAACATGACATATTTGAGGCTGACCACGACGATGAGCGACCAGACGATGAGCGAGAGCACGCCCATGATGTTGCCGGGCAGAAGCGCGATGGCGTGCAGGCCGTGGAAGCATTCGCGCACGGCGTAGAGCGGGCTGGTGCCGATGTCGCCGTAGACCACGCCCAGGGCCGCCAGGGCCAGGGCCGCGTTCCGGGCCGAAGTGCGGTCGCCGTGGCCGCCGTGGCCGCCAGCGGGCGGGGCCGCATCCGGGGATTTGCCGGAGGCCGGGCCCTCGCCGGAGCCGGGGGGGCCGGCCTGTGGCGTGGCCTTGTCCGTGGCGGCCGTGGCCGCCCAGGGGGCGATGCGGGCGGCCAGGCTGCGGAGCGGCCGAAGTGCGGCCAGGGAGGCGGTGGACATGCTGCTCCTTCGGTACAAGTGGATGCCGGGGATGGCCCCGTGTACCGGAGGTCTTCCCCTTCGACGCCTGCGAGGTTAGCTGACGGGCTCGGACCGAAGAGTGTCCTACGCCGTTATCGGCGATGCGCCCCAAGGGATTGGGTCCCCCGCTCCCGGGAGACGCTCCCGGAATTCGGCAAGACCCCCGTTTACTCCCGGCGCCAAGGCCCTGTCAAGATCGCGCTGCGGGGGCGCCGGGGCTGCGCCCAGCCTGCGGAGGAGGGGGCGCGGCGTGCCTTCAGGAGGTCAGACCCGGATGGGCATGATGACGAAGGCCACGCCCTCCCGGTACAGCTGCCGCTGCACGGCGAAGACGATGTAGTTGTGCAGCATGCGGGTGAAGAAGGTGTCGCTCTGGAAGACCAGCTGCCCGCCGAAGAAGATGGCCCTGGGGAAGCGGAGGCGGATCGAAGGGGCCAGCTTGACCACCTCCTCCACCACGTCCACGCCCACGGAGCTTATGCCCTCGGCGTAAAGGCCCCGGTTGCGGATGAAGCGCACGTAGCGGTCCAGGTCGGAGCGGATGTGCGTCTTGAGCGCCTCCAGCTCCTCCGCGCCCTTGAACACGCCGGCGTCCACCATGCCCACCTGCACGAAGATGAAGTTTTTGAACTCCCCGGCGAACAGGCGGTGGATGGAGAGCAGGGTGTGCATGCCCAGGCCGTTGTAGCCGTTGACCAGGATGACCGCGGTCTTGGCCTTGGGGTCGCAGGCGGCCTCGGCCATGCCCGGGCCTTCGGCGTGCCCCTCGCCGGATAAAAAGCGCGTGTCGGCCTCGGCCACGGGGATGAGGGCGTCGAGCTTCTTCAGCATGATCCAGGTGGCGTCGTAGTGGCGGCGGATGGTCAGGGCCAGGGCGGACACCGCGCCGGTGACCACGAGGGTGGCCCAGCCGCCCTCAAAGAACTTGATGGCCGTGACGGTGACGAGGATGAAGCTGCACAAGAGCAGCCCCAGCCCGTTCAGGGCCAGGCCCTTCTTCCTGTGCGGCTCGTTCTTGTCGGCCTGGAGCCAGTGGCGCACCATGCCCAGCTGCGAGAGCACGAAGGTGATGAACACGTTGATGGAGTAAAGCACGATCAGCAGCTCCACCGAGCCGTGGGTCAGGACCATGAGCGCCAGCGCGGCCCCGCCCATGAGCAGGATGCCCTTCTGGGTCACCAGGCGGTCGGAGAGCATGGCGAAGCGCGCGGGGAACCAGCGGTCCATGGCCATGTTGGCCAGGACGCGAGGGCCGTCGAGGAAGCCTGTCTGCGCGGCCACGAAGAGGATGGCCGCCTCGGACACCAGGGTCACCAGCACGAACACCTGGCCCGGCACGCCCCAGCCCTGGGCGATGGCCTCAAAGAGCACCGCGTTCAGGGTCTTGCCCTTTATCTGGGCCACGTCGAAAAGGATGTAGGTCAGGATCAGGCCCATGACCGTCACCGAAAGCGACACGGCCATGTAGGTCATGGTGCGCTTGCCGGTCTGCACCTTGGGCTCGCGCAAGATGGCCAGCCCGTTGCTCACGGCCTCCAGGCCGGTGTAGGTGCCCGCGCCCATGCTGTAGGCGCGCAGGATCAAGAGGAACATGCCCATGAGCCCGAGCTGGCTTTGGGCCACGCCGATGTCCGCGCTGGTGCGTTCGACCACCGCGGGCAGGTTGCCCAGGTGGGTGCCCAGGCCGTAGAGGATGGCGAAAGCGTGGGTGATGACGAAGACCATGAAGATGGGCACCAGGGCCGTGACGGACTCCTTGACCCCGCGCAGGTTGAGCACGACGAGCAGCAGGACGCCGAAAACCGCCGTGGCGAGCCTGTAGGGCACCCAGGCCGGGGGCAGGAAGCTGAACAGGGCGTCCGCGCCGCTGGCCACGGAGAGGGTGATGGTCAGCACGTAGTCCACCATGAGCGCGCAGCCGGAGATCATGCCCAGGGTGGGGTTCAAGAGCTTGCTGGCCACCACGTAGCCGCCGCCGCCGGAAGGAAAGAGCTCGATGATCTGCGAGTAGCTGGCGCTGATGACGAAGATGGTCAAGACCGAGGCCAGGCCCACGAAGAGCGCCAGGAAGGTGTGCTCGCCCAGGGCCAGGTAGGCCTCGGCCGGGCCGTAGCAGGACGAGGACAGCCCGTCGGAGCCCAGGCCCACCCAGGCGAAGAAGGCCACCAGGGAGAGGTTGTGGAAGATGGACGTGTCGCCCAGGTTCAGGGACTTGCCGAGGAACAGGTTTTTGACCTTGCGGCCAAAATTCGGGGCGGGGCGCATGGCGGCCTCCTAGCGCTGCAAGGGCGCGGGGCGCGACGCGACTGCGGTGGCGCGGCCGGAACTCGGACGCAACAAGGCCAGGGGCCGGAATACGGCCAGATGAACGGCGGGCATGAAAATACCTCCGGTACGAGTGGATACGGGGGATGGCCCCGTTGTACCGGAGGTCTTCCCCTTCGACGCCTGCGAGGTTAGCTGACGGGCTCGGACCGAAGAGTGTCCTACGCCGTTATCGGCGATGCGCCCCAAGGGATGTGGGTCCCCCGCTCCCGGGAGACGCTCCCGGAACTCGGCAAGTACGCGTTTACTCCCGGCGCTGAGGCCTTGTCAAGAATCGGCGGGTTGCCAAGGCGGGGAAAAGGGGGATAGTCAGGGACGTGCGGACATGTGCCGGGACCGCTTCGCCTGCGGACCCGGCATTTATGAACAAGGTACGCAACTTGCATTGACGTCGACCGTGGAGGAGCGCTCCCGGCCCGGCGCACGCCCAGGGAGGCCCCGCATGAATTTTCAGGAAGTGCTGATCATCGTGATCATTGGACTTGTTCTGTTCAACTGGCGCAAGCTGCCCCAGATGGGCGGCGGCATCGGCAAGGCCATCAGCAATTTCAAGCGCAGCCTGAACGAGCCCGAGGAGATAGACATCACCGAGAAGAAGAAGGACTCCGGCGAGCACCCGCCAAAGCCCTGACGCCCGGCAGCGGGCCTTCGGGGCGGGGGCGCGCCCGCCGCATGAGGGGAGATTATGTTCGCGATCATAGGCCTTGTCATCGTCATGGGCGCCGTCATCGGCGGGTACCTGCTGGAGGGCGGCAATCTGCACGTGCTCTGGCAGCCCGTGGAGCTCCTGATCATCCTGGGGTCCGGCGTGGGGTCGCTGCTTGTGGGCTCGCCCATGAAGGTCAATGTGGCCATCGGCAAGAACCTGATGATCATCTTCACGGGCAAGCCCAAGACCAAGGGCGACTACGTGGACATCCTCCTCGTGATCTTCGACCTCTTGTCCCTGGCCCGGCGCGAGGGCGTCATCGCCCTGGAAGCACACGTGAACAAGCCCGAAACGAGCACCATCTTCACCAACCGCCCCTCGGTGCTCAAGAACCACCACGTGCTCGACTTCATCTGCGACAATTTCAAGGCCTATACGGCCGCCAGCATGGAGCCCCACGAGTTCGAGGCCCTCATGGACACGGACATCGACTCCCACCACGAGGACGCCCACCAGGCACCCACCAACCTGAACCGCATGGCCGACGCCTTTCCGGCGCTGGGCATCGTGGCCGCGGTCATGGGCGTCGTGCTGACCATGGGCAAGCTCTCCGAGCCGCCCGAGGTGCTGGGCCACTCCATCGGCGCGGCCCTCGTGGGCACCTTTCTGGGCGTGCTCCTGTCCTATGGCATCGCCGGCCCCCTGGCGGCCATCATGGACACCATGGTCAAGGAGACCTCCATCCAGCTCCAGGTGGTCAAGGCGGCCATGAACGCCTTCGCCATGGGCTGGCCCCCGGCCATGTCCCTGGAATCCGCCCGCCGGGCCATCCCGGCCCACGACCGCCCCGGCTTCGACGAGCTGGAGCAGCTCCTGCGCGAGAGCAAGAAGAGCGGCAAGGCCTAAGGCGCCGCAGCGGAAACGGGGAGTGAGCAAGCGTGGCTGAGAACAAGTCCATCATCATCAAGAAGATCAAGAAGGGGCACGCGGGCGCGCATGGCGGCGCCTGGAAGGTGGCCTACGCCGACTTCATGACCGCCATGATGGCCTTCTTCCTGCTCATGTGGCTGCTTTCCATGGTCGTGCCCGAGAAGCGCGCAGGCGTGGAGCAGTACTTCAAGGAGTTCAGCCTGTTCGACAAGCAGAATGCCCTGGACGTGCGCCAGGGCGGGGCCATGATCCCGGACAAGGACAAGCCCCCGGTGCCCCAGCGCGACGAGCTCACCGAGCCCGCCGAGCACGGCAAGGCCGCCGCGGTGCAGCCCGCGGAGATCAAGCGCAAGGTCCAGGCCGCCCTGAACGTCAACCTGCCCGAGGTCAAGGACCAGGTCTTCGTGGACGTCACCGAGGCCGGGGTGCGCATCCAGCTCGTGTACGACGAGAAATCCCCCATGTTCGCCAAGGGCAGCCCGGAGCTCACGGCCAGCGGCCGCAAGGCCCTGCAGATCATCGGCGAACAGGTCAAGCCCCTGCCGAACAAGGTGGTGGTGGAGGGGCACACGGATTCCATCAATTATTCCGGCGGGAAATACACCAATTGGGAGCTTTCCACCCAGCGCGCCAGCTCGGCCCGCGTGGCCCTGGAGCAGGGCGGCCTGCCCGAGGAACGCCTGGCCCGGGTGTCCGGCTATGCCGCCACCCAGCCGCTGTTCCCGGCTGATCCCACGGACGCGCGCAACCGGCGCATCAGCGTCCTGGTGATGAACTATTCCCCGCCCGAGGGCGGCAAGGGGCTGCATGAGGCCTTCGGGTCCGAGGGGCACGCCAAGCCAAGGGAGCCAAGCATCGCCGAGGAGCTCAACGCCACCATCGAGCAGATGCTTTCGGCCGAGGGCCGCGGCAGCGCGGCGGGCGAACCGGACAAGAAGCCCGCCGCCAAGAAAGGGGGACATTAGCATGAGCGAGGACACGCCCTTCCGGGTGCCGAACCTTGCCGAGCGCCTGGCCAGCGGAGCGAAGTTCTTCGTCATCCTGCGCAAGGATCCCCTGCGCGAGCGCATCGACGTGCGCACCTCCGAGGTGCTGGGCCTGGAGGGCGACGTGCTCTTCCTGGCCCAGACTGAGCCGCCCGTGTCCCGCGAGGTGGTTGGCGCCACGCTGGAGCTGGCCACGCTGCTGGACGAGGGCGGGGCCCTGCGGCCCGTGGGCTATGCCGCCCGGCTGCTGGACATTCCCGAGGACTACCCCCTGCCGGACCATGCCCTGGTCCCGGCCCTGGCCTTCAGCGCCCCGGGTCCGGAGGACTTCTTCGAGACCAGCCTGCGCATGCACTACCGCGTGCCCGTGGAGGAGGGCATGGGGGTGCTTGTCCGCCTGGGGAGTTTCGAGACCGCCGAGCTGCTGGATTTCTCCGCCGGCGGCGCGCGCGTTCGCCTGCACGGCGATGCGCAGGTGGAGGTGGGGCAGAGCCTGCCCTTTCAGCTCCTGTTCCTGGGATCAGGCTACGCCGATGGCGACGGCGTGGTGCGCAGCGTCCAGCGCGCCCCGGACGGCGGCTCCCTGCTTCTGGGCATCTTCTTCACCAACATGGAGATCCGCGACATCCGCTATCTGGAGCGCATGGTGGCGCGCATCGTCTCCGCCTGCCGCCAGCGCGAGCGCGACGCCGAGTATCTCTAGAGGAGCCGGCCCAGGGGCCGCTGTTCCGCAGTGAGTCCCAGGGGCAGCGCCTTCGAGGTCTGCGTGGCATCCCGCCCGCATCCAGCCGTCCCGCAATCCGCACCCGCATCCCGCCCAAGGGCGGCCCCTATTTTCCGGGCCAGGGCAGCGCCGCGGCGTCGCGCCAATGCGGCGGCAGCCCTTCGTGGCGGCGCTGTCTTCAGCACCGAGCCCGCAGCGCCTTTGCCGCTTTTTGCGCGGCAGGCTGCTTCAAGCCTGCAGGAATCTGCGGAACACCTTGGCCAGCGCCCGGCCATCCGCCGCCGTTGGCTGCACGGGCACCGGCGCCAGGATGCCCAGGCCCTCGCTGGCCTCGTGGAAGGCCTCCGCGCCAAGGGGGCTGACCACGGCGATGTTGATCATGGCGTTGGCCTTTATGATCTGCCGGGCCAAATCCAGGGGGGGGCCGCTCCGCAGCCCCTCGTCCAGCACGGCGAAAGCCGGGGGGAGGCCCTTGGTCACGGCCTGGGCGTTGACCCAGCCATCGGTGAAGCGCAGCGCCAGGCCGGTCCCCTGCGCCAGGGCGTCGGCAAAGGGGGCAAGCTCCAGGGCGCGCCGGGTGACGATGAGGATGTGCATCGGTTCCTCCGGGCTGGCGGGGCTACTTGCCGCCGCCGCAGGTGAACTCGGTGCTGAAGGCGGGCAGTGAGCCCATGAGGAAGGCCTGCACCGCATGGCCGACGCTGGGGGCGCCCGAGCCGTGGTAGACCTGCACGCCCACCTGCTGGAAGCCCATGAGCGGGCGCATGCCCATGCCTCCGGCGATGAGCACCTTGACGCCGTTCCCAGCCAGATGATTCACCGGAGCCATGCAGCCGCCCTGCTGGTGCGGCACGTTGGGCAGGGTGCGCACGTCCAATATCTTGCCATTCTGGGCTTCCACGATGGTGTAGATGTCGCAGTGGCCGAAGTGCTGGCCCAGCCCAGCGTCCAGGCCGCCGGGCATGTCGGAAGGGATGGCGATGATGAGGGTGTCCTTGACCGTGTCCATGGCGTATCTCCTATGCGTTTGGTGTTGGTTGGAAGGGCTCAGGCCGTGCTGCGGCCTTGGGCTCAATGTCGGCGAGTTGCTCCCAGATGGAGCGCAGGGCCTCGGAAAACGGGGTGGGTGGAAGCTCGGTGGCGCATTTGGCCTGGACCATGGCCCGCACCACCACCTCGTCGTGGGGCAAGCGGCCGAGCAGGGCGTGGCCCTGATTCAGGCAATAGTTTTCGATGTCCACCGTGTTCCCAGGGTTCAGGTCGAACTTGTTGATGATGACGCCAGCGGGGATGCGGAAGTGGCGGCACAGGTCGGCCACGCGCTCCAGGTCGTGGCGGCCCGAGGGCGTGGGCTCGGTGACGATGACGGCCTGGCTGGCCCCGGACAGAGAGCTGATGACCGGGCAGCCGATGCCCGGTGCGCCGTCGCAGAGGATGAGGTCCAAGCCCAGGACCCCGGCCCGGCTGCGCGCCTCCTTTTTGAGCAGCGCCACCAGCCGCCCGGAGTTCTCCTCGCCCGGGAAGAGCTGGGCGTGGACCATGGGCCCGAAGCGCGTGCTCGAGGCGTACCGCTGGCCGCAGTGCTTCTCCGTGAAGCCGATGGCCCCGGCCGGGCAGAACTGCACGCAGACCTTGCAGCCCTCGCAGCGCAGAGGATTGATGCTGTAGCCCGTGGGGTCGTCCCAGGTGGGCTTGCGCACCGCGCCGAAACGGCAGAGGTCCACGCAGGTTCCGCAGGCCACGCAGGCCTCCGGGTCGATGGCGGCCACAAATCCGGAGCGGAACGCGTGCTCCTCAAAGCGCTTGGGGGCCAGCAGCAGATGCAGGTCCGGGGCGTCCACATCCAGGTCGCAGAGCATGGAGTTCTGGGCCAAGTGGGCAAAGGCTGCGGTGATGCTGGTCTTGCCCGTGCCGCCCTTGCCGCTGATGACGACGAGTTCACGCATGGAGGGCCTCCCCGGTCGTTTGGGAGGCGGCCGCGCCCTGCATGCGCGCCATGAGCGCCAGGACCACGGCGTGCATCTCCGGCACGGCGCGGGCCGCCACCTCCCCGCGCGAGTAGGCCTCGGCCACGGCGCGGCTGAAAGGGATCTCCGCCCAGACCGGGATGCCCTCCGCGCGGCAAAAATTCTGCACGCCGCTGTCCCCCATGCCCGCGCCCCGGCTGTCGCCCGAACGGTTGATGTCCGAACGGTTGACCACCGCGCCCAAGGGCTTGCCCAGGGGCCTGAAGGCCTCCACGGCCAGCCGGAAGTCGTGCAGGCCGAAGGGCGTGGGCTCGGTGACGAGCACGATGACGTCCGCGTCCATGACGGCGTTCACGGCCGGGCAGCTCACCCCGGGCGGGGAGTCGATGAGGATGTCGGCCGCGCCGGACTCGGGCAGCCGGGCCTTGACCTGGCGCATGAGCGGCGGGCTCATGGCCTCGCCCACGCGCAGGCGGCCCATGAGAAAGCCCGCGTCCTCCGAGCGCCCGGCCCGGAAATGTCCGGAGACCACCTGCCCCAGCTCGCGCCCGCCTGGCGCAAGCGCCTTTTCCGGGCACAGGAGCAGGCAGCCGCCGCAGCCGTGGCACATCTCCGGGAACGCGAGCAGGGTCTTGCCCATGACCGAGAGCGCCTTGAACTGGCAGAAGGCCGCGCATTGGCCGCAGAGGGTGCAGCGCGCGGCGTCCACCACCGGGACCTCCATGAGCGCGGTCTCCCCGCCCGTCAGCTCCGGGTGCAGGAACAGGTGCAGGTTCGGCTCCTCCACGTCCAGGTCCACGGCCATGACGGGCCGGTCCCACAGGGCGGCCAGGGAGGCCGTCACCGTGGTCTTGCCCGTGCCGCCCTTGCCGCTGGCGATGGCGTAAATCACGTGCCCTAGCCCTTGTGCCCGCCCCCCGGATGTCCTCCGGAGGGTGCGTTGGGGGCGTCGGCCGGGGCCAGCTCGCCGCGCTTGAACTTGTCCACGGCCTGGCCCACGGTCATGCCCTCAACGTTCTGGATGACCTGGATGCCTCCGGCCTGCAGGGCCATGAAGGCCTTGGGGCCGACGAAGCCGCTCAGCACCGTCTGCGCGCCCGCCCTGGCCACGTTTTCCGCCGCCTGGATGCCGGCGCCCTGGGCCATGGCCTGGGAGCCGCCATTGCCCACGTAGCTGGTTCCCATTGTCGCCAGGTCGACCACCACGAACCCGGCGGCCCGGCCGAAGCGCGGGTCCACCATGTCCGTCAATTTCGGGCCTTCGCTGGTCACGGCGATGATTCCCTGTTGCATGTCCGTCATCTCCCTTCTCCTGCCCTGGCCGCCGCGGCGCCGGCGTTTTCCGCCGCAGCCCAGGCAGCCTGGCATTTTTACCGTTTGGATATTGTCCGACCACCAGGCCTGGGCCACCTTGGCCGGCGCGCCGCCGATCCAGGGCACCACATGCACCCCGGAGTTGCGCAGGGCCTCCAGCGCGCAGCAGGTGAGCCCGCCGCACAGGAGCACTGCCGCCCCGGAGGCCTCAAGGAGCCCGATGAGCCCGCTCAAGCCCAGCTGCTGCACGGGAGCGGGCAGGGTCACCGAACTGTGCTCCCTGACGCCTGGGCGGACCCTGCCTGGACCAGCCACACCGGGCCTGCCCTGCGAATAGAAGCGCAGTTCAGAGGCGGTTTCCAGCAGCGCCGCCACGCGGTCGCCGTAGCAGGCAACGCAGACAAGCATGGGACGTTCCTCCAGGGGGTTGGCGCAGGGCGCGCACCAGCACAGCCTGCCATCCAAAACGCAGGAAGCGTGCCAGGGGGAAAAACGCTGTGCTTTTAGTGTGTTCGAGGAACGCTGTGTGCGGGAGAACGGGATCCGGGCGCGTTTTGCGCCCGGCCGGCTGGCCGGTGCTGGTGGGCCGGTGCGGGGAGGGTGAGGCTAGCCGCGCGCGGCCTGCTCCCCCTGGTTCAGGATGCGGCGCAGGGTGTCCTTGGACACGCCCAGCTCCCGGCAGGCGGCCATGACCCGGCCATTGTGGCGGGACAGGGCCTCGGCCGCGGCCCGGCACTTGATGGCCTTGAGGGTGCCGCTGAAGGGCAGGGACTGCCCGTTCTCCTCGCGCGGGGCCAGGTTTTCGGGCAGGTGCTCCAGCCCGATGCGCCCGCCGGGGCAAAGGATGAAGGCGTATTCGATGATGTTCTCCAATTCGCGCACATTGCCCGGAAAGCCGTGGCGCATGAGCAGCTGGAGCACCTCCGGGGCCAGGCCGGCGATGTCCTTGCCGGTCAGCGCGTTCTGCCGCTCAATGAAGTGCCGGGCCAGAAGCGGGATGTCCTCCACCCGCTGGCGCAGGGACGGCAGGGCCAGACGCACCACGTTGAGGCGGTAGTAGAGGTCGCTGCGGAAGCCTTGCCTGGCCACCATGTCCTCCAGGTCGCGGTTGGTGGCGGCGATGACCCGCACGTTCACCGGTACGCCCGCCACAGCGCCCAGGGGCTCGATGACCCGCTCCTGCAGGGCGCGCAGGATCTTTACCTGCAGCGTGAGCGGCATGTCGCCGATCTCGTCGAGGAACAGCGTGCCCCCGTCGGCGGTCTGGAAACGGCCCGGCTTGTCCTTCTTGGCGTCGGTGAAGGCCCCGGCCTTGTGGCCGAAGAGCTCGCTCTCCAGCAGGTTCTCCGGCAGCGCGCCGCAGTTCACGGCCACGAAGGGCTTGCCCGAGCGCTGGCTCAGGTTGTGGATGGCCCGCGCCACCAGCTCCTTGCCGGTGCCGGACTCGCCGGTGATGAGCACCGTGGAGCCGCTGGCTGCGATCTGCGGCAGGATGCCCAGGGTGCGCTGGAAGGCCGGGCTGCGGCTCAAGATGTCGTCCACGCTGTACAGCGCCCCAAGCTTCTTCTGCATCAGGCGCAGGGCCGAGAGGTCGCGGAAGGTCTCCACGCCGCCCACGGTCTTGCCGCGGCGGTCGCGCAGGGGCGCGGCGCTGATGCTGATGGGCACCTTGGCGCCGTCGGGCTTGACGAAGAACAGCGAGCGGTTGCCGCGGCCCTCCCCGGCCTCCAGGGCGGCCTTGAGCGCGCAGGAGCCGTCGCAGATGCTGGAGCGGAAGACCTCCCAGCACTTGCGGCCCAGGGCCTCGGCCCTGGTCACCCCGGTGATGGCGCTGGCAGCGCGGTTGAAGAAGGTGATGTTCCAGTCCAGGTCCACGGTGAACACGCCGTCGGCCAGGCTGTCCATGATGTGTTCGCAGGAGATGTCGCGCAGGAAGCTCATGCTGACTCCTCATCCTTTGCAAATGCTGGACGCGTAATGCGCCATGCAACGCTATGTGGGCGTGAAATGCGCCCTTGTCCTGTTCTACTCCGCCGGCCAGGAATGTCAACAGCACTGAATTGTCAGGGCATTTCCTGGCGGCACAGATGATGCTTTTCCTGGGCAAAGGCCGCGCAAGCGGCGAAGGAGACAGACATCATGCCGAATCAGGACGGAACAGGCCCCAGGGGCCAGGGCAGAGGCCAAGGCAAGGGCCGCGGACCGTGCGGCCAGGGAGGCCAGGGCGGACCGTGCGGCCAGGGAGGCCAGGGCGGCCAGCGCAACCGCAACCGCCAGGGCCAAGCCTCCGGCGCGCAGCCGGCCAAGGTCGACAACCCCGCGTAGCGTTTTCACCAAAGGCTTTGGAGGTGGATATGTTCAAGCTGGTGCTTCTGGCCTTGGCGGACAAGGCAGACGGCAGGGCCGCCGCACAAGTGGCCGGCGCCCTTGCCGCCCGGCACGGGGCCGGATTCGCGGTGCAGCATGTCAGCGCCCCGGTCGGGCAGGAGGGCGGCTGCGTGCTGCAACTTCCCGGCGAGGCGGACCTCGCCGCACGCCGCGCGGAGGTCGAAGCCCTGCTCCGCGAGGTCATGCCTCCCGGGCTCACGGCGGACGTCATGCTGGGCGCGGGCTTCGCCCATTTGGAAATCCTCAAGACCGCGCGCATCCTTGAGCCGGACCTCCTGGTCCTGGGCGGCCTGGACGAGACCGAGCGCTGCCGCCGGGAGCTCTCGGCCTCGCAGGGCAGCGCGGCGGTTCTCGTGGCCGACGGCGCACCCTGCCCGGTGCTGGTGGTGCCTTCCGCCGCGGACACGGCGTGCGGCCCCTTTGAGCGCGTGCTCATGGCCGTGGACCTCTCCGGGGACACCGGGCGGCTGATGCAGCAGCTCGACTTTGCCGCGCGCCTCGCCGCGCGCGAAGGCGCGGAGCTGCTCGTGCTGCATGCCCTGCGGCTCCCGCCGGGAGAGCCCACGCCCGGCCACGATGAGATGGTCCGCCGCATCGCCATCGCCCGCGACCGCATGACGTATCTTTGCAAGGGCCTGCCCGGGGCGGACCGGATCGGCTTCATCGTGAGCGAGGGCGCTGCCGGCGTGGAGCTTCTCAAGCACGCCAGAGAGCGCAAGGCCGATCTGCTCGTCGTCCACCATGCGTCCCCCCAGAAAGGGGCCCAGGACGAAACCCTGGACCGCGTGCTGGAAGGCGCGCGCTGCCCCGCGCTGCTCCTCGGCCCCGGCGCCCTTGCCGCCCGGCAGCAGAACCCGGCACTCGCAATGAGAGGATAACCAGACATGCCACAGCACGTCGTCATCATCGGGGCCGTGGCCCTGGGCCCAAAGGCCGCCGCGCGCTTCAAGCGCCTGGAGCCGGACAGCCGCGTGACCATGGTCGACCGGGGCAGGCTCATCTCCTACGGGGGCTGCGGCATTCCCTACTACGTCTCCGGCGACGTGAGCGACGCTTCGGAGCTCCAGACCACGGCCTTCCACATGCTGCGCGACGAGGGGTTCTTCCGCACCACCAAGGACGTGGACGTGCGCACCGAGACCGAGGCGCTTCGCATCGACCGCGCGGCCAGGACCGTGACCCTGCGGCATCTGCCCACGGGCCGCGAGGAGGTTCTGCCTTACGACAAGCTGGTGCTGGCCACGGGCAGCAGGCCCAGCTCCCTGTCCGTGCCGGGAGCGGGACTCCGGGGCATCCACGCGGTGAACGGCCTGGAGGCCGCCCAGCGCATCCGCGAGCTGGTCTCCGCCGGCGGAGTGTCGCGCGCCGTGGTGGTGGGCGCGGGCTTCATCGGCCTGGAGATGGCCGTGGCCCTGGCCGACATGTGGGATGTCCAGACCACGGTGGTCGAGTTCCGCGACCAGATCCTGCCCGGCGTCGTCGGCGGCAATCTGGCGCGCATGGCGCAACGGCACATGGAAGAAAAGGGCGTGGTGTTCCGCCTGAACGAGCAGGTGCGGGCCTTTGAAGGAGGCGCCGGGGGCCGGGTGGCCCGGGTGGTCACGGACAACGCGGCGCTGGAGGCCGAGCTGGTCATCGTGGCCGTGGGCGTGAAGCCCAACTCGGAGCTCGCCCGCGCGGCCGGGCTCAATGTCTCCGAGCGCGGGGGCATCCGGGTGGACGAGTTCCTGCGCACCTCGGATGCGCGCATCTTCGCCGGGGGCGACTGCGTGGAGCTCCGGCACCTCATCACCGGCAGTCCGGCCTACCTGCCCCTGGGCTCCCTGGCCAACCGCCAGGGCCGCGTCATCGGCACCAACCTGGCCGGCGGGCGGGCGCGGTTTCCGGGCGCTGTGGGCTCCTGGTGCGTCAAGCTCTTCGACCTTTCCGCCGCCGGCACGGGGCTGACCCTCGCGGCGGCCCGGGCGGCCGGGTTCGACGCCCTGTGCGTGCACGTAAGCCAGTTGGACCGAGCGCATTTCCACCCGGACAAGGGGCTCATGAGCCTGGAGCTGGTGGTGCAGCGCGGCACGGGCCGGGTGCTGGGCATGCAGGGCCTGGGCGTGGGCGGAGACGCCCTGGTGGGCCGGGTGGACGTGCTGGCGGCGCTTTTGCCCTCCGGCCCCACGGCGGAGGACCTGGGCGGCCTGGAGATGGCCTATTCGCCGCCCTTCGCCGCGGCCCTGGACATCCTGAACGTGCTGGGCAACGCGGCGGAGAACATCCTCTGCGGCCGCAACCGGGGCATCCAGGTGGATGAGTTTTCAGCCCTCTGGGCCGGGCGCAACGGCCAGGGACCCTACCTGCTGGACTGCCGCGAGCGCGCCAACGCCGAGACGCTGCTTCAGGCCCACCCGGAGCACTGGCACAACATCCCCCAGGGCGAGCTGCGCGGGCGGCTGGCCGAAATCCCCCGCCATCAGGGCATCGTGCTCATCTGCAACACCGGGGCGCGCTCCTACGAGGCCTTCGTCACCCTGGCCCATGCCGGGTTTCAGGACGTGGTCAGCGTGGAGGGCGGCATGACCGCCGTGCTCGCGGCCGGGTTGGACATCTAGGGCGGCGGGCGCTTCGGGCGCGGCTGCCTGAGTTTGGTCAGGCAACAGAAACGGCAGGAGGGCGAGGGCATGAGGTCAATGCGTGTTTCCCTGTGTGTCGTGGCGCTGCTGGCGCTGTGCAGTCCCGTTCTTGCGGCCACCCCCGGCAAGGAGTGGAAGGATCCGGCCACCGGGATGGAGTTCGTGTGGGTGCCCAAGGGGTGTTTCCAGATGGGCGACACCTTCGGCGGCCGCGACTCGGACGAGAAGCCCGTGCACGAGGTCTGCCTGGACGGGTTCTGGCTGGGCAGGTACAGCGTCACGCAGAGGCAGTGGGCCCAGGTCATGGGTGCCAACCCGTCCAGGGGCCAGGAGGGTGGCGACGCGCCCGTGGACAACGTGACCTGGCAGGAGGCCAAGGCCTTTGTGGCCCGGCTGAACGCCCAGGGCAAGGAGGGCGGCCGCTATCGCCTGCCCACGGAGGCGGAGTGGGAGTATGCCTGCCGCAGCGGCGGCCAGGCCGAGATGTTCGCCGGCGGCGCGGACCTGGACCGCCTGGGGTGGTTCAGGGACAACAGCGGCGGCGGGGCGCATCCCGTGGGCCAGAAGGCCCCCAACGGCCTGGGCCTGTACGACATGAGCGGCAACGTGTTCCAGTGGACCGAGGACGTGTACGAGAAGACGGCCTACGCCCACCACGCCCGCAGCAACCCGCTGCACACCGCGGGCTGGGGGCGCGTGGCGCGCGGCGGCTACTGGGGCGGCGGCGCGGACTGTGCGCGCTGCTCGTTCCGCTGCTATCTGTCCGACCGCTGCAAGAACGCCAGCACAGGGCTGCGGGTGGCGCTGGCGCCCTGAGCGCCTTGCCGGGTCAGCCCTGGGGCCGCTTACGCTGCCAGTTGAAGAAGACCTGCACGTAGCGGCCGGACACGGCCTCGGCCACGCTGAAGCGCGGGAAGCCCTCGGGCAGGAACTGGCCGGTGAGCGCCTGGTAGATCTCCCGCGAGACCTTGGCCAGGGCCGGGGCGAGCTCCGCCTCCAGACGCGCGGCCTCCGCCTGGGGCAGGTCCTGGAGGCGGCAGCGCAAGGGCCGTTGGGTAAAGGCCAGGCAGGCTCCGTCCCGGAGCAGCGGGCAGCCTTTGGAGGCGTCCGCCGAACGCTCGATGGCCTCCTGCCTGTGGACCCTGGAAAGGCTGGCGTTGACGCCTGCGTTCAAGTGCACGGCCTCCACCAGGGGCAGGTCAAAGGCCTCTGCGCAGCAGCGCGCGTGGGTCAGCCCGCAGCGATCCAACAAGGCGGGCTGGGCGTCGCAGGCGTCCTCCACCTGGAGCACGAGCCTCTGGTAGTCGGCGAAGAACGGCTCCAGGTTCAGGAAGCTTTTGTGCTCCAGGGTGGGCGGACGCAGGGTGAGCGGCACGGCGCCCTTGCCATAGCGCCGCACCATGCGCCACTGGCGGAAATTGGCCGGCTTCGCGCGCAGGGTGCGCAAGCGGAGCCAGGCCCTGCGGTGGCCCAGCCCCCGGCGCAGGATGTAGGCGTTGAGCACCGTGCCCGTGCGGCCGATGCCGTGGCGGCAGTGGATGAAGACCTTCTTGCCCAGGTAGATGGCCTCGTCCAGCCAGTCCAGGGCCTTTTCCAGCTCCGCCAGCTCCGGCGCCTCCTCATCCTCGATGGGCAGGTGGTAGACCTCGAAGCCCTGCCCGGCCTCGATGCGGTGCAGGTCCGTAAACTCCGCGCAGAGGTTCAGGATGCCCCCCACCCCCTGGCTGCGCAGGTCGTCCAGGGCGGCGTAGGACATGGGCGCAGGCCCCACGGCCAGGTGGTCCGTGATCCAGGTCACGGGGTGCCTCTGCCGCTCACCGGCCATGTCCGTCCCTGGCCTCTGGCCCGGCGCCGCAGGCGGACAGGAAGTCTTCGGCCAGGCCCCCGGCCTGGGCCTCGCTCCTGAGCCCCAGGTCCATCCGCTGCGTGCGCACCAGCAGGCGGCCCAGCAGGACCAGGGCGCGGCGCAGGGTCAGCTCCTCAAGCCGCGCCAGCCGGGCGTCGAGCATGTCGCCCCGGACCCGCACCGCAAAGCCGCAGCCCGTCAGCACCCTGGCGATGAACGCGAGGCGCAGCCGCCGCTGCTCCGGCAGCCCGCCGCCGCCCTTGAAGCGGAAGTTGATGTAGTTGGCCTCGGCCCTCTGGCCGCAGAGGCTGTCCAGCACGGCAAAGTGGTAGCCGAAGCGCACCAGGAGGTGCAGGTAGTCCGCGGAAAGAAGCGCATGGCTGGCCAGGAGCCGCGAGTCCTTGCGGAAGATGCCGGCGCTGACGCGGTCGAACTCCTGCCAGTCGCAGCAGAAGCCCGTGTCGCTCCAGGTCTCGCCGGAGCGGGCCAGCCCCTGCCAAAGGGCCAGCATGGGCGCGCTGAGCATGTCTTCGGGCAAGACCTCATTGCGCGCGGCTGCGGGGCCGAGCCCGCCGCCTAGGTCCAGCAGGAACAGCGACAGGGGCAGGTCCGAGCGCAGCATTTTCGCCTTGCCCATGCCCCGGCCCAAGGTCTCGGAATCCCCGGAGGAGCCGGTCAGGCCGAACATTTCGGCCACGGCCATCTCGTGGCAGAAGCGCACCAGATCGTGCAGGGAGGTGCAGCCCTCGGGGGCGAACTCCGGGGCCTCGGGGTCCGTGAGCGTCAGGCGGCAGGTCTGCCGGGCCAGGGCCGCGAAGCGTTGCGCAAGGCCCTCGCGCTCCTCGGCTCGGCGGCGCTTGGGAGCCTCCAGCAGGGTCTCCGCGCAGCCGGCGTAAATCCGGCCGGCAGCCGCATCCACGGTGACGAGCAGGCCCTCGGGCAGGCTCGCGCGGCGCTCCGCAAGCCCGGAGACCACGGGCACCCCGCATTCCCGTGCCACGGAGGCGAAATGGCTGGCCCGGCAGCCGATGCTCGCCGCCACCGCCGCCACCTGGTGGACGCAGCGGGCCAGGTCCGGGGTCAGACTGTCCACCGTCAGCACGCATCCGGCCGGCACGCTGTCGATGCCGGCCCCGGCATCCAGATGAAAGACCGGCCCGCAGCCCATGCCCGGAGCGACAGGGCTCAGGTCCTGGGCCAGGGGCCGCTCGCCGGGGCCGCCGGTCCCGTCGGCGCGGTCCGGCCGGACAATCTCCGGGTCGGCCTGCGGCTCCGGCATGGCGCTGTAGGTGCGCGATTGCAGGACGAAGAGCCGGCCTTCGCCGTCCACGGCCCACTCCACCTCCTGCGGCCTGCCGAACACGGACTGCAGCACCAGGCCGGCAAGCACGAGCTCGGACAACAGGGGATGCGGCAGAACGGCCTGGCCGGGGTCCAGGTCCCCCGCACCCGAGTCCTCCAGGAGCTGCGCAGGCAGCCAGCGCGACAGGCGCAGCACGCGGGGTTCGGCCCGGCCCGACACCAGCGCGTCGCCCAGACCGGACAGTGCGTAGACGGACATGCAGCTTCCGGCCTTGTCCGGCCGGCTGTCGCAGGTGTGCAGCACCCCGGAGCCGGCCGCGTCGATCATGGGCATGAGCAGCGCGGCCATGGGCGCGCGCTGGTCGGGCAGGCCGCAGCGTACGCGATACGCCACGGCCCTGGGCCGGTACTTGGCGGCCACGACGCGGCGGTAGGCGTCCACAATGCCGTCCGGGGGGACGTTGAGCTCGCTGGCATATTGCCCGGCGAAGGAGAACACCCCATCCTCGGCCACGGCGGAGCTGCGCACGGCCAGCGGCCCGCCGCGCAGCACGGGGCTGGCCGCGGCCTCGCGCAGGGCCTGGGCCAGGTCCTGCGGCATGCATGCGCCGAGCACCAATGCCTGCATCCCGGCGCACAGCGGCCCCAGGCGCTCCGGCCGCGCAAGGTCCACCTGGCGCAGCAGGCGGTCCAGGCGCGGGCGCAGCTTGCCGGACGAGAGGAAATGCTCAAAGGCGTCCGTGCCGACGACCAGGCCTGGCGGCACACGCAGCCCGGCCCGCTGCACGGCGGCCAGGTTGGCAGCCTTGCCCCCGGCCAGCTCCGGTCTGCCCAGGGCCTGCGCAAGGGGCACCACGAACGGTCCGCCGCTGGGGAGGGCAGGGTCCTGCAGCAGCAGCGCGAGCCCGGCGCGGATCCTTTCGAGGGCCTGGGCCAGGCCCGCATGGCCGCCCGGACGCATGGCCAGAAGCCGCGCCGCCACCTCTCCCACGGCCTCGGACAACTGGCCGCAGAGCCAGCGCGTCCGGGCCGGATCGACCTGGCGCGCCCCGGCGAAGATCTCCTCCAGCTCGGCCACGAGGAGCAGGCTTTTCTCGTCCGCCGCCAGCAGGGCCTGGAAGGCGTCGTGGCGGGAGCGCAGGCGCTGCTCCGGGGCGAAGAGCGCCTGCCCCCAGCGCGCGAGCGTCTGCGCCAGCTGACCCATGCGCGCCTCCTCAGGCCTTGAGCACTGCGGCCACCGTGGCCTCCAGCTCGTCCTTGTCGATGGGCTTGACGCAGTAGGCCTTGGCCCCAAGCTCCAGGGCCTGCCTGGCCGTCTCCAGGGTCGGGTAGCCCGTGAGCATGATGGCCTTCGTGTCCGGGGAGATCTTGCGCATCTCCTCCAGCACTTCGACCCCGGTCATCTTGAGCAGCTTGATGTCCAGAATGGCCAGGTCCACCGGGTTCTGGCGCACGAAGTCCATGGCCTGCTGCTCCTCGGTGAAGGCCTCCACCGCATGGCCCTGCCGGGACAGGATGCGCTTGATCATGATGGCCGCGTCGGCGACGTCGTCGAGGACGATGATGGAGGCCATGCGTTCGCTCCTTGGGTTAGACAGGGGAGGTCGGGGGCGCGGCAGGGGCCTGCGCCGGAGGGCGCAGCGGCAGCAGCACGCGGAAGACCGTGCCCGGGCCGCCCGCGTCCTGGGGCCTGCATCCCTCCGGGGCCGGGCTCTCGGCTTCGATGGTGCCGCCGTGGTTCTGCACGATGCCGAAGGACACGGACAGGCCCAGGCCCGTGCCCTTGCCCACGCCCTTGGTGCTGAAGAAGGGGTCGAACACCTTGCCCAGGTGCTCCGGGCTGATGCCCGTGCCGTTGTCGGCCACGGACACCACGAGCCTGCCCTCCGGCCCGTCCCGCCGGGTGCGGATGCGGATTGCCCCGCCGCCGGGCATGGCGTCGCGGGCGTTGTTCAGCAGGTTCATCCAGACCTGGCCCATTTTCTCGCTGTCGCCGGTGATGGGCGGCAGCGCCTCGTCCAGGTCCAGTTCGATGCCGACCTTTTCCAGGCCGAAGGTGTGCCGCACCAGGGAGACCACGTCGCGCACCGACTCGTTCAGGTCCAGCTCGCCCATGCGCGACTCGTGCTGGCGGGAGAAGCCGAGCAGGTCGGCCACGATGGTGCGGCAGACCTTGGCCTGGCGCTCGATGATCCGCAGATCCTCCCAGACCTGGCCGTCCCTTTGCACATCGTCCTGCAGGAGCTGGGCATAGCCCAGGATGATGCCCAGGGGGGTGTTGATCTCGTGCGCCACGCCGCCCGCCAGCTTGCCCAGGGACTCCATCTTTTGCGCCTGCAGGAGCTTCTCCTCGATGCTCTTGACCTCGGTGACGTCGCGGGCGGTCTTCAGCACGCCCAGGACCCGGCCGGAGGCGTCGCGCACAGGCACGTTGACCTCGTGGAACCACTGCTCTCCGCGCGCGGTCCGGACGCGGGCCTCGGCCTGGCCGCCCTGGCCGGAGTCGAGGATGGCCCGGGTCTTGGCCAGGCGTTCCTCGGCCTCGTCCGGCGGGAAGAAGTCCGCCTCGGTGCGGCCGATGATCTCGGCCTCGCCGACGCCCAGGAACGCGGCAAAGGCCCGGTTCACGGCCAGGTAGCGGTGCCCCGCGTCGAGGAGGCAGACAAGGTCCGGCGTGGCGTCCAGGATGGTCCGCATGAGCTGCTCCTGCTGGCCCAGCTTGCCGATCTGCCGCTTGAGCGTCATGGCCATGATGCCGAAGGTCTCGGCCAGATCCTGGATCTCGTCACCGGCATTCTCACGGAACACCGGGCAGCGCGCGCAGGCCTTGCGGCCCTGGCTGTCGGCCGGGGCGCAGTCCGGGCAGAGGGTGCCCTGCATGTGCCAGCAGCGGTGGCGGGGCATGCCGAAGGCCGGGCACTGGGTGCGCCCGCAGTCCATGATCTCCCAGCAGTTCTTCTTCAGGGTGGAGGCCGTCTCGATGTCCAGGTTCCCCCGCACCACCTCCTGGGCATACTCCTTGAGGGCGTTGATGCGCCGGGCGACCCGGCGGGCGAACACGGAGCTCAGGGCCAGGGCCGCCGCCAGGGCGGCCACGGAAAGCCCGGCGAAGGTCAGCATCAGGCGGCGCACCTCGGCCTCGGCGCGGGCCCGCGAAAGGCCCAGGCGCGCCGTGCCGAAACGCTTGCCGGAGATGACCACGGGCACGGCGAAATCATCGACCAGGCCAGAGCCGGTATCCAGCAGCTGGGTCCGCGCGCCCTGGGGGCCGGGGGCGTTGGCGGCCTTGAGCCCAACGGGGAAGCCCTTCTGGAAGGTGTGCGCCAGCACGTCCCCGGCCTCGTCGAGCACGAAGGCGTAGAGGATGTCCTCCCCCACGCCAGTGAGCTCATCGACCATGTTCTTCATGCGCAGGAAGTCCTGGGTCAGCATGGCGTCGGCCAGGCGCAGGGAGAGGTTCTCGGCCAGCACCAGGCCGCGGCCCCGCGACTCGGCGAGGATGGCCCGGGAGGCCATGCGGCTCACCGGGATGGCGGTCATGAGCGCCACGGCCACCACGATGAGGAAGATGCCCAGCACGATCTTGGTCTGGAAATTGAGCCGGGAGATGAGCCGCATGTCCCCGGCCTCCCCTAGTCCAGCCCGAGCTTGCGGGCCAGCTCGCGCACCGGGTCGAGGTCCTGGTCCTGGGCCGGGATGATGGCCTTGAGGCCGGCGGCCTCCAGGATGGCCGCGTGCTCGGGGTTGGCTGGATCAAGGGCGAACATGGCTGCGGCGATCCTGTCCACGAGTCCCTGGTCCAGGCCCTTGCGCGCGGCGAAGAGCCACTCCGGATAGGCCTTGGTGCGGCCCAGGACGCGGATCTGGTCCAGGTCCACGCGGCCCTTGAGCACGTCGAGGGTGCCCTCGCGGATGGTGCCGAAGTCGTACTTGCCGGCCAGCACGGCCAGCACCACGTTCTCCTGCTTGCCTCCGGGGCCCGGCGCAAAGGCGATCTCCGCGAAGTCCTGCCGGGCCATGCCCAGGTCGAGGAAATGCCCCAGGGCGAACAGGTACCCGCCCGCCGAGAGCGGGTCCACGGCGATCCAGCGCTTGCCACGGCAGTCGGCCAAGGTCTTGAGCTCGCGGTTGTCGCTGCGGCAGATGATCTCGCAGCGGAAGTCGGCCTTGCCCGAGGCCTTGACGGTGCGGGCGAAGGTTTTGGCCCCCTGCCGGGCCAGCTTGATGGAGACGAAGGGGTTGGTGAAGGAGATGTCGATCTGGCCCAGGGCCACCATCTTCACGTGCTCGTCAAAGGTGTCTGGAAAGACCTGGCGCATGGGCAGGCCCGTGGCCTTGGACAGATACTCCACCAGCAGGTGGTGGCGCTTGTGGGAGGTGGTGTGCGAATACTGGGGCAGGTAGGCGTAGGTGACGCCCGCAGCCGGGGCCGGGGCCACTGTCTCCTGGCGCTTGGACAGGTCCACGCGCAGGGCCGGCTCGTCGTCCGCAGCGGGGGAGCAGCCTGCGCCGAGCAGCAGCAGGGCGCACAGGGCCGCGGCCAGGGACAACCGGCTTGATGGTGCCGGACGGGATCGTGCTCCGCGTGCAGCCAAACGCTTGCTCCTCCCAGCCAGAAGCGGGTGTTGGGGACCTCGGGGCCTCTGGGCAGCCTGCGCTTCAGCCCCAGGCGCTTTCCCGTACCGTAGCATGGACGGGGTGTGAAGAACAACGGGCTTGCGCCCGAAAAGGCCTTCAGGGAGAGCGCTCGGATCCCTGCGAGGGGGTTCCGGCGCGATGTCCGCGCAGCATCCGGTCAGCGACGTGGCTTCCGGCCTAGCCGAAAGCCATGTTCCACAGCACGATGCCGCCCGTGTAGAGCTGCAGCAGCGCCAGGAGCACCAGCACGGCGTTGCCGAGGCCGTGGGCCAGGGGCAAAAGCGTGCGCCTGGCCTTCACCCGGTCCATGACCATCCCGGACCCCAGCCCGAAGGCGATGAGCGGCAGCATGGCCAGCGCCACCTGGACGTGTCTTCCCGTGACGAAGACGCTCCGCCAGGCCCACCAGACCGCGCCCAGGCCCAGGGCAAAGGCCAGGGCCCAGGTGGCCAGCACCGCTGCGCCCAGCCGCACGTGCCGTCTCCAGGGGAACGCCGCGTCCTTGCGCCCCAGGTGGGCAAAGCGGAAGCGCACCCAGCCAAGATGCAGCACGTAGATCGACAGGCATACGGCCAGGGCCTGCATCACAGGATGGATCCACAGGACCACGGGCGGCTCCCTGAAAGACGTTTAGGCCGCGTGTCCCGGCGCCCTCCCCCGGAGTCCTCCGGGAGATGGCGCCGGGCCTCCGCGCCCGCGGCTGCTACAGCTTGGCGATGAAGGCCGCCAGGGCCTTGATGTCGGCCTCGGAGAGATTGCTGGAGAGGTTCTCCATGGTGGCCTTCTTGGTGCCGCCGTAGGTCTTGGCCTTGTAGCCCTCCATCTTCTTGGCGGTGTCGGCGGCGGACAGGCCCTTGACCGGCTTGCTCAGGATCGTCTTGCTGCCGTCCGCGCCGTGGCAGCTGGCGCACTTGGCCTTGTACAGGGCCGCGCCGTCCACTGCGGGGCCGGCGGCCAGAGCCGTGGCGCAAAGGGCGAATGACAGGGTCAGGGCGAGGAGAAGGTTGGTTTTCATGGGCTGCCTCCGTGTTGTGCGGGTTTCAGGAAATATTGTGGCCTTAAGCCATGAGCTTGTGGGCGATGCCGGCCAGGTGCCTGGCCTGGAAGCGCACCCCGTCCAGGTCGCGCTGGCTCGGCATGCGCGAGCCGTCGCCTCCGGCGATGGTGCTGGCCCCGTACGGCGAGTTGCCCATGACTTCGTCCACGCCCATCTGGCCTTGGAAGGAGTAGGGCAGGCCCACCACCACCATGCCCTGGTGCAGCAGGGTGGGCAGGAAGGTCAGGATGGTGGACTCCTGGCCGCCGTGCTGCGTGGCCGAACTGGCGAACACGCCGCCGGGCTTGCCGACGAGGGCTCCCTTCATCCACAGGCCGCCGGTGGAGTCCAGGAACTGGCGCATCTGCCCGCACATGTTGCCAAAGCGCGTGGGCGTGCCGAAGAGGATGGCGTCGGCCTCAGCCAGCACCTCCGGGGTGGCCAGGGGGATGCCGGACATGGCCTTTGCCGCGTCCTGCGCGCCCATTTTCCCCAGCACCTCTTCGGGCAGGGTCTCCGGCACGCGGTACAGGACGGCGTCGGTGCCGGGCACCTCGCGGGCGGCCTCGGCCGCAGCCTTGGCCATGGCGTAAATATGGCCATACATGGAGTAGAAGACGATGGCGAATTTCATGAGGCCTCCGACAGACGGTTACAGGGTGGCGGGCACCTGCGGATGATTCCTATTCTAATTCTTTAGGACGATTTCCAGCCCTTGTCCAGTGCCCGTGCGCAGGCGGCGAGGTGTTCCCCGTCCCGTGGGCATCAGCTTTCTGGTCGTCCATCGTCTCGTATGCGTTCGCTAGCAGGCATGCCGCAGCGGGACCATCGAAGCCAGGGAGGGGGCATGCCAGGGGCCTGCGCGCACATCACCGCGGCCAGCAGGGCCTCGGGGCGGATGGGCGAGGTGCCTGGCTTTCCCCCGGAAGGCTAGGACATTGCCCTGGATTGGCTGCGGTTCTGTGAGCTAGGGGCAATGAGCCCGGACTACCCCTGTCTGCATCCCGACGTCCACCGCCCCTCCGGGAAATGGGCCGACGCCATGCACTGGGACGGCACCGGGGAGCGCATCGCGCGGGGCATCGGACGGCTTTCCGCCATGCCCCGCAGCCTCTCCCGCGACAAGGCCCTCGTCCTGGACTGCGACGCCGAGGGGGGGCGGCCCTGCCAAAGGCCGCCATCTGCGCCGGAGGCCCGGAGGGGCATTTGTGGATAATCGAACCTGCGCAGCCCTGCGGCTCCACCCTGGACCTGAAAGCGCTCTGCCCCCGCCCCCGCCGCCCCCCCCTCCGCCCAGGCCGGCTGCTTCGCCCCTGCGTGGACGGCGGGCCTCCTCCTTGCCCGAGCCGTGGGACAGTCCGCTTAAAGGCGTGGTCCGTGGTTGACATGATGGTCATATCGCCATATAGCTATGTCTCAAGGTCGAAGAATGCGGATGGGGAGGGAAGCATGCGCGAACTGGTGAAGGTCATGAAGGCCCTTTCCGATCCCGGACGGGTGAAGGTGCTCAAGATGCTGGAGGCGCGCGAGATGTGCGCCTGTGAAATCATAGGCCTGCTCGGTCTGGCCCAGCCCACGGTGTCCAGGCACCTCAAGGTGCTGGTGGACGCCGGGCTCATCAAGGGCCGCAAAGTGGGCTCCTGGGTGCATTACCGCCTGGCCCCGGCCTCGATTTACGCCCAGGCCATGCTGGCCGCCCTGCCGGGCTGGCTGGAGGCGGACCCCGAAATATTGGCCATGCGCCAGACGGCCGGGCGGCTCGTCCCCCTCGGCAGCTCCGCGCAGCCCTCCTGCTGCGGCCCGGCCCCGGCCAACCCTTAGCCCGGTTCACCCCAAGGAAGACACCCCATGCAAAAGACCCGTGTGCTGTTCGTCTGCGGCCAGAACTCCGCCCGCAGCCAGATGGCCGAGGCCCTCCTCGCCCATCTGGCCCCCGATGACTATGAGGCCTGCAGCGCAGGCATTGAGCCAGCGCCCATCAACGAACTCGCCGTGGCCGTCATGGCCGAGCGCGGCATCGACATCTCGCGCAAGCGCACCAAGCTCGTGGCCGAGGCCGTGGCCGGTCTGGCGGCCAAGGGCCAGACCTTCGACGTGGTCGTCACCGTGTGCGACAAGGCCGCCGGGGTGTGCCCCCTTGTGCCCGGCGTGCGGGCGACCGAGCGCTGGAGCTTCGACGATCCCGGCGCCATCCTGGTTGAGGGGGGCGTCAGCCGGGAAGACAAGCTGGCGCGGGTGCGCGCCGTGCGCGACGACATCGAGAAGGCGATCCTGGCCTGGGTCGAGGCGCGGAAGAGCGCCGGGGAGAAGGCATGAGCGAATTGAAGCCCTTGCAGCCGCTTGACCTCGGCGCTCCCTGCGCCTGCCAGCGGGTTCAAGCGGGGCAGGAGCCCCAGCCGACGGTCCTGGAGGACCGGGGCGTTCTGGTCCGCAGGGTCGGCCTCGGCGTCCTGCTGCTGGTCGCGTGGTGGTTCCTCTACCAGAGCCTGGCCGGGCTGGCGCATTTCGCCACCTACTCGGTTTTGGGGCTTGCCCAGGGCGCGCACCTGGCCGCCAGCGTGGAGTTCTTTCTCTACGACACGCCCAAGGTGCTGCTGCTCCTGGCCCTGGTGGTCTTTGGCGTGGGCGTCCTGCGCAGCTTCTTCACCCCGGAGCGCACCCGGCGCGTGCTGGCGGGCAGGAGCGAGGCCTTCGGCAACGTGCTGGCCGCGCTTTTGGGCATCGTCACACCCTTCTGCTCCTGCTCGGCGGTGCCGCTGTTCATCGGCTTCCTCGGGGCCGGGGTGCCCCTGGGCGTGACCTTCTCCTTCCTCATCTCCGCGCCCATGGTCAACGAGATCGCGGTGGTGCTGCTCTACGGCCTGCTGGGCTGGAAGGTGGCGGCCATCTACATGGGCACCGGCCTGGCCGTGGCCATGGCCTCGGGCTTCGTCATCGGCAAGCTGGGCATGGAGCGGCACGTCGAGGACTGGGTGCTGAACATCCGCGCCACCAATGGCGGCGAAGAGGCGCCAGAGCCTTCCTGGGCCGGCCGCCTGGAGGCCGGGGCCATGGCCGTGCGCGACATCGTGGGCAAGGTCTGGCCCTGGGTGGTGGCGGGCATAGCCGTGGGCGCGGGCATCCACGGCTACGTGCCCGAGGGCGTCCTGGCCTCCGTCATGGGCCGGGGGGCGTGGTGGAGCGTGCCTGCCGCCGTGGTCATCGGCATCCCCATGTACTCCAACGCGGCGGGCATCGTGCCCGTGGTGCACGCCCTGCTGGAAAAGGGCGCGGCCCTGGGCACCGTGCTGGCCTTCATGATGAGCGTCATCGCCCTTTCCCTGCCGGAGATGGTCATCCTGCGCAGGGTGCTCAAGCCCAGGCTCATCGGCGTGTTCGCCGGCGTGGTGGGGCTGGGCATCCTGCTGGTCGGGTTCCTGTTCAACGTGATATTGTAGCATTGCATGGGGAGGCTGGCCCAATGGCTCAGAAAAAGCTCGACATCCTGTGGCAGCGGGTGACAGTTGGCGCCGAGACCTGCGAGCGCTGCGGCGACACCGGTGCAAGCGTCCGCCGGGCAGCGGATGCGCTGCGCCGGGAGCTGGCCCCGCTGGACATTGAGGTCGTGTTGACCGAAAAGGTGCTGCCGCCCTTCGCCGTGGCGGAATCCAACCGGGTCTTTTTCAATGGAGCGGCGCTGGAGGAGCTCGTGGGCGCGGAGGTCGGCATGAACCGTTGCCAGTCCTGCTGCGAGCTGCTGGGCCGGCAGACGGACTGCCGCACGCTCATGGTCGATGGCCGCGAGTTTGAGGCCCTGCCCGAGGAGATGATCAAGAACGCCGGGCGCCTCGCGGCACAGCGCCTGGAATAGCGCAACCCCGCCACACTGCGTGGCGGCGCAAAGGAGAACGGCAGATGCCGGAGACGAAACGGACTTTTGGCAGGGGTGAGCTCATGGCTGCGGTGGTCATAGCCCTGGCTGCGGGATTCTTCGCCGGAACGGTGGTCATGGAGCTGCGCCAGCCCGCGGCCATGCCGGCCCAGGCCGGGGCGGCGGCTTCCGCCCCGGGCGACGGGCACGAGCACGAGGCCGAGCTGGCGCACATCAGCCAGCTCGAGATCGCCACGGCCGCCAAGCCCGGCGACCAGGGCGCGTGGGTGGAGCTGGCCAACCTGTACTTCGACACCCACCAGGCGAACAAGGCCATCGGGGCCTACGAAAAGGCCATCGCCCTGGGCGCGGCAAGCCCGGACGTCTGGACCGACCTGGGCATCATGCAGCGCGAGGCGGGGCTGCAGAAGAAGGCCCTGCAGAGCTTCGAGGCTGCTCTGAAGCTCAATGCGCGCCACGAGAACGCCCTGTACAACAAGGGCGTGGTGCTGCTGCACGACACCGGCGACAAGGCCGGGGCCGCCAGCGCCTGGGGCCGGCTCATTGAGGTCAACCCGGGCGCCAAGACCCCGGACGGGCGTCCGCTCGCGGGCATCGTTGCCGAACTGAAGAAGTAGCGCCAGAGGAGGAAGCCATGCTGATAAAAGTGCTGGGGCCGGGCTGCCCCAAGTGCCATGAGGCGGAGAGGCTGGTGCGCGAGGCCGTGGCCGAGGCCGGGGTTGCGGCGGAGGTCGTCAAGGTCGGCGACTTCCAGGAGATGGCCATGCTCGGCGTGTTCGCCACCCCGGCCGTGGTCGTCGACGGGGTCGTGCGGTGTTCGGGCCGGGTGCCGTCCAAGGGGGACATCCTGGGCTGGATCGGCCGATGATGCGCCGCCTGCTGCTGGGCGCCGTCCTGACGTGCCTGGCCGCGACCACGGCCCTGGCCGCGCCGGGGGGCATTCCCGTCAGGGGCATGGTCACGCTGGTCGACCTGGGAGCCAAATCCTGTATTCCCTGCAGGATGATGGCGCCCATTCTGGAAGAGCTGGAGAAGGCATACCAGGGCAAGGCCGCCGTCGTGTTCATTGACGTGCTCCAGGACTCCGGTGCGGCGAAGCGGTTTGGCATCCGCTCCATCCCGACCCAGATATTCTACGACAAGAAGGGCCGCGAAGTGGGGCGCCACGAGGGCTTCATGGACAGGAAGCCCCTGGCCGACCAGCTGGACAAGTTGTTGGCGCAGTAACGGAGCCGGCATGACCGCCCTTTTCGACCAGTTCCTGCTCACAGTGAACACCTGGATGTCCGGGGCGCAGCTGGCGGGAGACCCCGGCACGCCAGCGCTGGTGTCGTTTCTGGCCCTGGCCGGGGCCTTCCTCTGGGGGCTCGTCAGTGTGCTCTTCAGTCCCTGCCACCTGGCCTCCATCCCGCTCATGGTGGGGTACGTGGCCGGGCAGGGCAGGCTGGTGCAGGGCCGCGAGGCGGCGCGCTATGCCGTGGCCTTCACCTTCGGGCTCTTCACCACCATCGCCCTGGTGGGCGTGGCCTGCACGCTCCTGGGGCGCATGATGGGCGATGTTGGCCCGTACTGGACCGTGGGCCTGGGCGTGGTGCTCCTCTGGGTGGCGCTGGACATGCTGGGCCTGGTCAAATGCTCCCTCACGGGCGGGCTGCTCTCGCGTTTCACCCTGCGCGGCCTGCCCGGCGCACTGGCGCTGGGGCTGGGCTACGGGCTTTTGTCCGGTTCCTGTACCTTCGGCTTCCTGGCTCCGCTTCTGGCCGTGGCCGCCGTGCAGGGGCGGGCGCTGGACGGCGCGCTGCTCATCCTGGCCTTTGCGCTGGGCCATTGCCTGCCCATCATTCTGGCGGGCAGCTCCGCGGCCCTGGCCCGCAGCCTGGCGGAACGCTTCGCCGGGGGCAACGCGCCAGTGCGCCGCGCGGCGGGTGTCCTCGTGGGCGGGCTTGGCGCGTATTTCATCATTCGTCCTTTCCTTGCACCGTAAAGGAGGCGTGTTATGTCCGAATCCGTCACCGGCAAGCTTTCTTTCCTCGACCGCTGGCTGACCCTGTGGATCTTCGCGGCCATGTTCGCGGGCATCGGCGCAGGGTATCTGTTCCCCGGCCTCAGGCAGGCGGTGGGCGGCATGCGCAGCGGCACCACCAACCTGCCCATCGCCCTGGGCCTGATCCTCATGATGTACCCGCCCCTGGCCAAGGTGCGCTACGAGCTCATGGGTCAGGTCTTCAAGAACGTGCGCGTGCTGGCCCTGTCCCTGGTCCAGAACTGGGTCATCGGCCCGCTGCTGATGTTCGGCCTGGCCGTGGCCTTCCTCTCCGGGCACCACGCCTACATGACCGGGCTCATCCTCATCGGCCTGGCGCGCTGCATCGCCATGGTCATCGTCTGGAACGACCTGGCCGGGGGCGACCGCGAATACTGCGCCGGGCTGGTGGCCTTCAACTCCGTGTTCCAGGTGCTGTTCTTCCCGCTCTATGCCTGGGTGTTCCTGACCGTGCTGCCCGGCTGGCTCGGGCTTGAAGGCGCGGTGGTGGACATCTCCATGGGCCAGATCGCCGAGAGCGTGTTCATCTACCTGGGCATACCGTTTCTGGCGGGCCTGGCCTCGCGGGTCATCGGGCTCAAGCTCAAGGGCCGGGAATGGTACGACACGGTGTTCGCGCCCAGGATCGGCCCCATGACCCTCGTCGCGCTCCTGTTCACCATTCTGGTCATGTTCTCGCTCAAGGGCGAGGTCATGGTGGCCCTGCCTTTCGACGTGCTGCGCGTGGCCGCGCCCATGCTCGTGTACTTCCTGGTCATGTTCCTGGCCTCCTTCTGGCTGTCCATGAAGGCCGGGGCCAATTACGCCCAGTCGGCCACCCTGAGCTTCACCGCAGCAAGCAACAATTTCGAGCTGGCCATTGCCGTGGCCGTGGCCGTGTTCGGGCTGGATTCGGGCCAGGCCTTTGCCGCGGTCATCGGGCCGCTGGTGGAGGTGCCGGTGCTCATCGGCCTGGTGAACGTGGCCTTGTGGCTGAAGAAGCGCTGGTTCCCCAGCGACCCCGCGGTGCTGGCCGGCGTCTGCCACGTGGACTGCCGGCCGTAGGGCGTTGTCCATTTTTCCAGGGGCGCTGCCCCTGGCCTCCTTGCGGAGGGGGCCTGGGGGAGGCGGAGGGCGGAGCGCGCCAAGGCGCGGGATGACAGCGCGCCCCCCTTGGTCTATCATGCCCCGATGAACGCCGAATCACGCCACATCGCCCGCCGGGCCGCCACCGTGGGCGGGGCCACGCTCATCTCCCGCATCCTCGGCTTCGTGCGCGACCTCATCACCGCCTTCACCCTGGGCGCCGGGCTCTTCGCCGACGCCTTCTTCGTGGCCTTCCGCATCCCCAACCTGCTGCGCAGCCTGTTTGCCGAGGGCTCGCTGACCCTGGCCTTCATCCCGGCCTTTTCCCGCGTGCGGGCCGAGGAAGGCGAGGAGCGGGCCCGGGAGATGGCGAGAGCCGTGCTGGCCTGGCTGGTGGCGATCCTCACGGCCATCACCCTCCTGGCCATGCTCTTCGCCCCGGAGCTCACCGCGCTCATCGCGCCGGGATTCACCAGGAACCCGGAGCTCCTGGCCACCACGGCCAGCCTTTTGCGCATCTGCTTCCCGTTCATCATCTTCATTTCCGCCGTGGGCCTGTGCATGGGCATCCTGAACGCCATGGACCATTTCTTCGCCCCGGCCTTCGCCCCCTGCATCCTGAACATCGGGTTCATCAGCTTCGCCCTCGGCGGGTGGCATCTCGGCTACAATGTGGCCTATGCCCTGGCCTGGGGCGTGCTGGCCTCGGGCCTGGGGCAGTGGCTGTTCCAGCAGCCCTATCTGGCCCGGCTGGGCTTCTCCTGGCGCGGGCCGTGGCGCTGGTTCGACCCCGCCGTGCTGCGCATGGGCAGGCTCATGCTGCCCTCGGTCTTCGGCTCCGCCGTGTACCAGCTCAACCTCTTGCTGAGCACCCTTTTGGCTTCCTTCCTGCCTGTGGGCAGCATCTCCTACCTCTACTACGCCGACCGGCTGGTCCAGTTCCCGGTGGGGGTGTTCGGCCTGGCCGTGAGCACAGCGGCCCTGCCCAGCCTCTCGCGCCTCTGCGCCGAGGGCAAGATGGACGAGTTCATGTCCGTCATCCGCTCATCCCTGCGTCTGTCGCTGTGCATCAGCCTGCCGGCCATGGCGGGGCTCATCGCCCTGGCCACGCCCCTCATCGGCCTCCTGTTCGGGCGCGGGGCCTTCGGGCCGGAGGCCGTCAGCTCCACGGCCCGGGCCCTGGTGGCCTACGGCCTGGGCCTGCCGGCCATCGCCCTGGTGCGGCCCCTGGTGGGGGCCTTCTACGCCCTGGAGGACACGCGCACCCCGGTGCTTGTGGCCACCTTCTGCGTGGCGGTGAACATCCTGCTCGGCTGGGCGCTCATGCCCTACCTGGCCCACGCCGGGCTGGCCCTGGCCGTGTCCGTGGCCAGCGCCACCAATGTGGCCCTGCTGTCCTGGCTCCTGCGCCGCCGCCTGGGGGTCTGGCCCATGCGTCTCGGGCCTTGGCTCAAGATCTCCGGCCCCAGCCTGGTCATCGGGCTGCTGGCCTGGGCATCTGCGGGGACCTCCCACCTCTGGCTCGCGCTCATCCCGGTGTGGGCCGTCCTGTACTTCCTGCTGGCCCGCCGCCTGGGCCTGGACGAGGCGCGCATGCTTACGGACGCCTTGCTCCGCCGTCTCCGCCGCCGCGCGGGCTGAGCCTATTTACGCCGCACATTTCCACCTTCCTTGCCAAAAGGTGGAAATATGCGCTAGTTGTGTGTAAGGTTTCTGCAGATTGCGCCATTCCTTGACTGGGGGGTGGAGATGCAGCGGAGCGGACGCACACATATTCCCTTTGCGCCAAGGAGGTTGGCCGCGCTGCTGCTGGCCCTGGGCGCGGCCTTCTGCCTCCTGGCGTGCGACCCCGTGCCCAGGAGCGCCCAGGAAGAGCTCTTTGTGGCCTTTTTGGTGGCCGAGGGCGGCGATGCCGCGGGCCAGGACGCGGAGTACCGCCGCGCCGCGGAGCTCGTCCGCCGCGATGTGTCGCGCCATGGCGGCATCCCGACGCCACGGGGACGCGCGGCCCTCAAGGTGGAGGTGTTCACCCACGGGCCGGGCGTGGAGGATGCGCTGCGCGCCATGCGCCGGGCCCTGGCTTCCGGGGCGGCGGCGGTCATCGGCGGGACCACCTCGACCCAGGCGCTGCCAATGGCCGCCCTGGCGGAGGAAAGGGGCATCCCTTTCATCAGCCCCGGCGCCACCGCTCCTTGCCTCACCGCAGCCCGCCAATACGTCTTCGGCATTTCGTCCCCCGATAGTTCCCAGGGCCAGGCCCTGGCGCGTCTGGGCCGCACCAGGGGGGCGACCCGCGCGGCGGTGCTCTACGAACAGGCCAAAGTCTCTTCCAGCGCCCAGGCCTTGGAGTTCCAGAAGGAGTTCTCGGCCCTGGGCGGCCATCCTCCCGTCCTGGCCAGCTTCAAGGGCGACAGGCGGGACAGCGAGGTCCAGTTGCGCAGGCTCCTGCGTTCTCGCCCCCAGTACCTGCTGCTGTCGGTCAGCCACGGCAAGGCCGCCCATCTGGTGCGCCTGTCCAGGGCCCAGGGCTTCCCAGGCGATTTCGCGGGGCTGGCGGACTGGGAGTTGGCGCAGGATGCGGAGGTCATGGACATGATCGGTGCGCATTTTCTCGCGCCCTGGTGTCCTGGCGGGGACCAGACGGCGGGCCAGCAGGGCTTCTGGGAGCGCTACACAGCGTCGTTCGGGCGGCGTCCAAGCGCCATCGCGGCCCTGGTCTACGACGCATTCGGCCTGCTGTTCCAGGCCGCCGGGCGCGCCCTGGGCTTGGGCCCGCAAACCCTCGCGGCGGCCCTGCGCGAGGTGACGGAGTATTCTGGCGTGGCCGGCGTCGTGCGCTTTTCAGGGGGCATGCCCGCGAGGGACGCCCATGTCCTGCAGATGACTTCCCAGGGCATCCTGCACCTCGGCATCATACAGAACGCAGGGGAGGGCAGGCCGTGAGGGACAGGGGCCGCATCCCACCGCTCAGGGCGCTCGCCTGTTCCCTGGTGTTCTTCCTGCTGGGGCTGCAGGCCGCCTGCTCAAGGGCTGGCGAGGCGCAGGAGGAGCTCCGCATCGGCCTTTTGGCGCCCCTGACCGGAACGGTGCAGCCGTACACCGGGCATCTGCGGGCCGAGAAGCTGGTGGACCGGCTCAACGCCGAGGGCGGTTTGCTCGTGGGCGGCCGCAAGGTCAGGGTGCGGCTGTTGATGGAGGACACCGGAATGCAGGTGGAGCTGGCCCTGAGCGCCGCCGCCCGGCTCATCCGGCAGGAGAGGGTTTCGGTCCTGGTGGGGCCGTTCTTCAGCCGCCAGGCCATCCTCGTGGCCAGGATGGCCGAGCAGGCGCAGGTTCCCATGGTCACCCCCTCGGCCAGCAATCCCCTGGTGACTCAGGGCCGCAGGTTCGCCTTCCGCGTCGGCCTTGGGGATCCGCTGCAGGGGCGGCTTTTGGCCCGGCTCTGCTTCCAGGACCACGGGTTGCGGCGCGTGGGCGTGCTCTTTGACGAATCCGACGAGTACTGCCGGGAGCTGGCCCGCTACTTCGCCGAGGCCTTTGCGCGCCTCGGCGGGACGGTCCGGCTGGAGGGCTATCCCGCTGGCCTGGAGGACTATTCCGGCCACCTCGGGCGCATCCGTTCCTTCGGAGCCCAGGCGCTGCTTCTGCCAAACTTCACACGGGACGTGGTGCGGCAGATGGTCCAGGCCAGGGAGGCGGGGTTCGGCGGCCTGTTCCTGGGCGGGGATTCCTGGGAGGAGGACGTTGTGCTGCGGAAACTGCCCCAGGCCCAGGGCGCGTTCTTTACCGCAAACTATCCTCCGGACCGCACGGGCGCCTGCGGGCGCAGCGAGGCGGTCTGGTTCTGGACCGGCGCGGAGGTCCCCCAGGACACCAACGGCGCCATGCTGCTGGACGCCCTGGGCGTGGTCCTGGCCGCGGCCAGGGCCGCGGGCAGCGTGGATCCCGTGGCGCTGCGCGCGGGGATAGCCGCCCTTCGCGGGTTCGAGGGATTTTCCGGGCAGGTGTCCTTTGCCGGGGGGGGCGATGCGGTGCGCGGCGCCTATGCCCTGGCCATCGAGGATGGGAAATGGCGCTGCGTTGGCGTGCTCGCCCCGCAGCATTGATCCGCAGGAGCAGGTGCCCATGACGTCCATGATTCAGAAAAGCCTCGTGGCCCGGCTGGTGAGCACCTATCTGGTGTGCTCCCTCCTGGCCACGGCCAGCGTGGGCGTGGCCACCTACCTGGTGGGGAGGTCCTTTCTGCGCCAGGCGGCGGTGGACCGCCTGGAGACGTCCAGCCGCCAGAAGGAGACGGACCTGGCCTTGTGGGTGGAGGAGCGCCTGCGCGACATGCAGTATGTCGGCGCCATGGTGCTCAGCGAAGGCTGGAGCGAGAAGACGGCGGAGGCGGGCGGTCCTGGGAGGCCCAGCCAGGCGCGGGTGAACAGGCACCTGCAGGACATCAAGGCCGCGCAGCCGGATGTGCGCGAGGTGCTGCTGCTGGCCCCTTCGGGCGGGCGGGTGCTGGCCTCCACGGAGCCGTCCCATGTCGGGGGCTACCGGGCCTCCTACAATTATTACACGCAGGGGCGCGAGGGGCCCACGGTGCAGAGCGTGTACCCTTCGCCGGACACCCTGCGGCCTGTGCTGACCATGAGCATGCCGGTGAAGGATCCCTCGGGCGCGCTTTTGGCCGTGCTGGCCGTGCATCTGGGGCTGGAGCCCATCGACCGGATCATCCGCTCCCGCGCGGGTCTGGGCGAGACGGGCGAGACCTACCTGGTGGACACCGCGAACATCCTGGTGACCTCGCGCCCTGGAGAGGGGCAGGGCGTGGGGCGGCAGGCGCATACCGAAGGCATCCAGCGCGCCCTGGGCGGGGCCAGCGGCCATGGCTTATACCTGAACGACGCCGGGGTGCCTGTGGTGGGGGTGTACCGCTGGCTGCCCACCTACCAGATGGCCCTGCTGGCCGAGATGTCCCAGGCCGAGGCCTTTGCCTCGGCAGGGCGGCTGGCCCTGGTCATCGTGCTGGTCGGACTGGTGGCTGCGGTGTGCCTGGGCCTCGGGGTGCACATGCTCTCCCGGCGCGTGGCCCGCCCCATCCTGGCCGTGACCAGGGCCGCCGAGGCCGTGGCCGGGGGCGACCTTTCCGCGCGCGCCCCCGTCATGACCCGGGACGAGCTCGGCAACCTGGCCAAGGCCTTCAACGCCATGACCGCCCAGCTCTCTGATCTCTACGCACGCCTGGAGATGGAGGGGCGGGAGCGCGGGGCCGTGCTGCAGAACTCCTTTGACGGCATCGCTCTTGCCGGCCATGACGGCGCCCTGATCTACGGCAACCCTGGCCTGCGGCGCCTGTTCGGCTATTCCGTGGAGGAGGCGCCCACCCTGGCGGCCCTGGCGGAGCGCATCTTCGTTACCCAGGAGGAGCGTCAGGCCTTTGTGCTCAACCTCATGGGCGACATGGCGCAGGAAAGCCCCCCGGAGCGGGTGTTCACTTTCCAGCACCGCGACGGCAGGCAGTGCTGGTGCCGTATGCGGGTCTCGCGCATGCCGGGCGACCGCATGGTCCTCAACGCCCAGGATGTGAGCGCTCTCAAGGCCAGCGAGGAGCAGGTGCGGCACATGGCCCTGCACGACCCGCTCACCGGCCTGCCCAACCGTCAGCTGTTCGCCGACCGTTTGGAGCAGGCCCTGCGCCTGGCACGGCGCACGGGCAGCATCGTCGGGCTATTGTACGTGGACCTGGACGGCTTCAAGAAGCTCAACGACGCCTACGGGCATGCCCACGGCGACCGGGTGCTTGTGGAGACGGCACTGCGGCTGCGCGCCTGTGTGCGCGACTCCGACACCGTGGCCCGCATGGGGGGCGACGAGTTCGTGGTGGTGCTCTCTGATCTGGCCAGGACTGAGGCGGCCCATGCCGTGGCCAAACAGATTCTGGAGGCGCTCTACCAGCCGGAAGTGGCCGGGGGGACGATGTTTGTCGGGGCTTCCGTGGGGCTGGCCTGCTACCCGGAGCACGGCACGGACCAGGACGCCCTGCTCAGCCGGGCCGATGCGGCCATGTATGCGGCCAAGCGCCTTGGCGGCAACGCCTTCCGCTGCGCCGGAGCGAGTCCTACTGCCTGAGCGACGGCCTTTCCTTGCAGATGAATGCGCGCAGCGTCCCCACATCGACGGGGTGCGAGAACAGGAACCCCTGGCCGCTCTGGCAGTCGAGCATCTTGAGCATGGACCACTGCTCGTGCTGTTCGATGCCTTCGGCCACCACCTCCAGGTTCAGGCTGTGGGCCAGGGCGATGATGGTGCGCACGATCTTGCGCTGCTCGGTGTTGGAGTCCATGAGCCCCACGAAGCTCTTGTCGACCTTGAGCGTGTCGATGGGGAAATTCATGAGCGAGGACAGCGACGAGTACCCGGTGCCGAAGTCGTCGATGCTGATCCTCACCCCCAGGGCCTTGATGGCGTGCAGGCGCTGGGCCGTGAGCACCGGGTTCTCCATGGCGATGGTTTCGGTGATTTCGAGCTTCAGGCTCTGCGGGGCCAGGCCCGTCTGCCGCAGGGCCCGGGCCACGGTGTTGCAGATGCTGTGGTGGGCCAGCTGCCGGGCGGAGATGTTCACGCTCATGGTCACGCGGCCCATGTCGCCGCGCTGGGCCAGGGTGCCCACCATGTCCTGGCAGGCCTGGAACAGCACCCATTCGCCCAGGGGCACGATGAAGTCCGTGGCCTCGGCCACAGGCAGGAATTCGTCGGGGCTCATGAGCCCGTGGCGCGGATGGTTCCAGCGCAGCAGGGCCTCGATGCTGGTGACGGTGTTGCTCTCCAGGTCGATGATGGGCTGGTAGACGAGAAAGAATTCGCCATTGCGCAGGCCCGCGTGCAGATCGACTTCGATCTCGTGCTGGCGCGAGGCGTCCACGAAGAGGCGCGAGTGGAACACCTTGCAGCGGTTGCGGCGGCTTTCGCGGGCGCGGCGCAGGGCGATGCTGACGTTGCGCAGGAGCTCCTCGGGGTTTTCATACAGGGCCGGGCTCATGAGCACCCCGGCGCTGGGCGTGACGTTGACCTCGTGCCCGCGCAGGTTGAAGGGCTCGTCCAGCATGGCCTGCACGCCGCGGACGTAGCGCATGACCTCGCGTGGGGACTTGTCCTGCAGGATCACGGCGAAACCGTCGCCGGAAAGGCGGCAGGCCACATCCGGCCGGGCCACCGTGGAGGCGATGCGTTCTGCGGCGATGCACACCAGGTCGTCGCCGAAGGTCGGGCCCAGGGTCTCGTTGACCTTCTTCAGGCGGTCGATGTCCAGGGCCACCACGGCATAGTCCTTGCCCAGGGGGCCCTGGTCGAGCAGCTGCTTGATGGTCTGCAGGCAGTAGTTCCGGTTGTACAGCCGGGTCAGGGGGTCCGTGAGCCGGGCGTGCTCCATCTCCAGGTCCAGGGCCTTGCGGCTGCTTATGTCGCGCAGGGTGGAGCGCAGAAAGGGCGAGCCGTTGTTTCCGGGAATGACGCAGGAATTGCAGCTGACCCAGCGGACGGCGCCGTTGCCGGTCTCAATGCGCAGCTCCATGCTGCGCCTGGTGTGGGGCTCGGCCTGGCGCATCTCGCGCACGAAATCCTCGGCCTTGGCGCGGCAGGTGGCGTGGGCCACGCGCAGCAGGGCGTCTGCGCGCCCCTTGAAGTGCTCCGGGGCAAAGCCGGTGAGATCAAGGGACGAGGGCGACGAGTACACCACTGTCCCGTCCAGGCTCTCCAGGAGTTCCCAGTGGTGCGCCGTTTCGGCGACGAGTGTGTGTATATCGCACATGTTCAGGCCATGTCCTTTGGGTGATGCATTCTTGGTACAGTGCATATTCGGTCGGAATCGATTTTTGGTTTATGCTTATGAATAATAAAAAAGGATTTTATTCAGGATACCTGTCTTACAGGTACCTGGAATGCTTTACAGCGCTTCTTCACCCGGCTAGGATGTTTCCCTATGGACGCCTTATCTCTGCGCCACCAGGGCCGCGCTCCGCGCCTGCTCCTGCTCACCTCGGCCTACTTTCTGCTGGGTGAGCTCAAGGCCGCCTGCCAGCGCCTGGACGTGCCGCACCTCCTGGTGGACTTTGCCTCGCGCAGCGTGGACCGCGACCTGTTCGTGCGCACCATCCGCGAGGCCGCAGCCGGCTTCCGGCCCGACGCCATCCTCACGGTGAACCATCTGGGCGTGGACCATGAGGGCGTGCTCTACGCCCTGGCCGGGGAACTGGGCCTGCCGCTGGTGTCCTGGTTCGTGGACAACCCGGAGTTCATTCTGCCGCTGTACCCCAAGCCCGACCCGCAGAACACGCTCATCCTGACCTGGGATGCGGACAGCCTGGACGGGGTGCGCGGCTTCGGCTTCACCAATGTCTTCTGGCTGCCCCTGGGGGCGGACCCGGAGCGCTTCCGGCCCGGGCGCCAGGGGCGGCCCGAGTGGCGTTCGCGCGTGTCCTTCGTGGGCAATTCCATGGTTTCCAAGACCGCCAGCCGGCTGAAGGCCGGTGCGCCCGGTCCTGCCCTGCTGGCGGCCTTCGCGGACCTGGCTTTGGGCTTCGGGGAGTCCGGCGAGCGCTCTGTGCCGGCCTTTGTGGCGGCAAGCCGGCCGGAACTGCTGCCGGAACTGGAGGCCCTGCCCCGCTGGCGCCGCACGGCCTTTGAAACCGCCGTGGTCTGGCGCTCTACCCTGGAATACCGCCTGGGCTGCGTGGCCAAGGCCCTGCCCTTTGGCCCGCTCATCGTCGGGGATCCAGGCTGGTCCCAACTGCTGGGCGGGGCCCTGGGCCACAGGCTGCACCCGGAGCTGAACTATTATGAGGATCTGCCCGGATTCTACCCGCTGAGCGAGGTGAACTTCAACTGCACCAGCCTGCAGATGAAGGGCGCGGTGAACCAGCGCGTCTTCGACGTGCCCGCCTCGGGCGCGTTTCTGCTCACGGACCACCGCAGCCAGATCGAACGCCTCTTCGAGCCCGATGTCGAGATCGCCCTGTACCGCAACCAGGAAGAGATCGCTCCGCTCATGGCCCGCTTCCTGGCCGACCCTGAGGCCCGCGAGCGCCTGGCCGCGGCCGGGCGGGCCAGGGTGCTGGCCGAGCATACCTATGAACACCGCCTGAGCGCGCTCCTGGCGGCCTTCCACCAGTCCTTCCCCGGACGGGTTCGCTAGGGCGGGCGGGGCATGTCCGGCGGTCCGATCCTGGTGCTGCAGATGCAGCGCATGGGCGATCTGGTGCTCACCTTCCCGCTGCTGCTCTGGCTCTCGCGCTGTTATCCCGGCCACCCCCTGCATGTGGTGGCCGAGGAATCGTTTTCCTCGCCGCTTTTGCCCGTGAGCCCGCCAGCCGCCTACGTCTCCTGGTCCGACGCGGCCTCCGGCGCCCTGGACGGCCAGCATTACCGCCTGGTGGTCAACCTGAGCATCCGCCGTGAGGCGGCCCGGCTGGCCGGGCGTTTGTCCGCGGACGGGGTGCTGGGGCCGGTGCTGGGGGCCGACGGCGCGCTGCGGGTGCGCGGCGCCTGGCAGCTCTACCGCGCCAGCCTGGTGCAGAACAACCGGCACAACCGTCTGCACTGGGCGGATCTGAACGCCCTGGACATCGTGCCCTTTTCGGCCACGCAGAACACCCATTTCGCCCTGCCGCGGGAGCCCCAGGAGCACAACGCCAGGTCCGTGGGCGTCTTCGTGGGGGCCAGCGAGCCGGGCAAGCGGCCGGATGCGGCCTTCTATGCCGGGCTGCTGCGCGAGCTGCTGGACCGCGGGCTTCGGCCCGTGCTTCTGGGCGGGCCCGGCGACGTGCCCGTGGCGGCGGAAGTCCGCGCCCTGTTCGACCACCCGGCCCTCGACCTCGTGGGCAAGCTCACCCTGGCCGAGCTGGTGGCCGCGGGCGCCAGCCTGAGCCTGCTCATCACCCCGGACACCGGTCCCATGCATGTGGCCGCCTGGACCGGGCTCAAGACCCTGAACCTCTCCGTAGGCAACGTGAATCCCTGGGAGACCGGGCCGTACCAGCCGGGGCACCTGGTGCTGCGCTCGGGCGCCTCCTGCGCCCACGGCTGCTGGGCCTGCGGCCAGAAGAGCGCCCTGTGCCGCCTGGGGATGACCCCGCGCCGGGTGGCCGCCCTGGCCGCAACCGTCCTGCGCGGTCCATGCGAGCGCCTGGAGCGCCTGCACATGCCGGGCCTGAGCCTCTTCGGCACGGAACGCACGGAGGAGGGGCTGTTCGGCCTGCGCCGCCTGGGTCTGCCTGGCGCTGCGCCATCGCCTGGCGCGGAGGAGCTGGCCGGGACGTTCTGGCGCGCCTTCTTCCTCTGGCGCCTGTCCGGGGCCGATGCAGAGCCGGCGCGTGCGGCCTGGGCGGCGCTTTCCGCCGCGTATCCGCGTCTGGCCGCGCGCTTGCGGGGCTTTCCGCCCGCCCTGGGCCGGAACGTGGCGCGGTGGGCTGCGCAAGGCTTCGGCCCGCGCGGGCTGCTGGCTTCGGCGCCGCCCTTCTGGCGGCCCGTGGCCGGGTATCTGGAGGTGGTGCTGCAGAACGAGGACGCCACGAGTGCGTCCACCCGCCGCTGCCTGGAGCATCTGGAGGCCCTCGCGGCCATCCTCTGAGCAACGTGCCCCACAGGGGGCTGCCGCCCGCGTCCAGGACAAGAGGAATATTCTGCCGGTCTTCGCCTGTGCAGACAAAGAGACCCCGCCCGGTCGGTCAAGCCGGGCGGGGTCATCTTGGGGATGGAGGCGTCGCCTAGGCTTAGCGCTTCATGGCGATGATTTCGCCGAGCATGCTGTCCGCCGTGGTGATGACCTTGGTGTTGGCCTGGAAGCCGCGCTGTGCGGTGATCATCTTCACGAACTCGCTGCCCATGTCGACGTTGGACTGCTCCAGGGTGTTGGAGGCGATTGTGCCCTTGCCCGGGGAGTTGGCCTGGCCGGTCAGGGCCGGGCCGGATTCGCGGGTTTCGCTGAACAGGTTGCCGCCCTCGCGCCGCATGCCCCACTGGTTGGTGAAGCTCGTCAGCGTCAGCGAGTACAGGTCCAGCACCTGGCCGTTGGAGTAGCGGCCGGTGAGCACGCCGTCGCGGGAGACGGAGATGCTCTGCAGGAAGCCCGCGGTGTAGCCGTTCTGGCTCTGGAACAGGGTGGAGGAGCCACCGGTGTCGTAGGACTGGGTGGTCATGGCGTCGATGCTGGGGTTCTTCATGCTGGGCACCCAGCCGACGTTGCTGATCTTGTTGCCCACGGCGGAGGCATCGGTGGAGATGGTGCCCTTGGCCTGGGACCAGCCCATGACGCCTGCGCCATTGCTGGTGAGGTCCGTGGCGCGGATGCCGAAGTTGATCTCAATGGGCAAGGCCGTGGTGCTGGTGGCCAGGGATGCGCCCGAGGCCTGGATGAAGTTCGGGGTGATGAGGGGGTAGCCGCCGGTGGAGAAGTCCGCCAGCTTCCAGGCGCTCAGGTCTTTCACCGCGCCGCCGGCGCCGCTCTTCAGGGTGTAGGCGCTTTCGCCCACCAGCTGGCCGGCGCGGAAGGTCAGGGTGCCGATCATGAGCACGCCCGCTCCGGAGGTGGCGTTCATGCTCACCGCGCCGCCGGCGCCGGAGAGGGTCCGCCCGTCCTCGCTGGGCGAGCAGGTGACCATGAATTCCCACACGGTGTTGCCGCCGGCGTTGGAGAGGGTCACCTGGTCGTAATAGGTGGTCAGGTTGTGGGAGGCCCCGACCTCGTCATAGACCTTGAGGGTGGAGCTGTACCCGTAGGAGGAGCCGCTGATGGGCGTGGAATTGGTGCCGTTCCAGTTGTTGAACATGGCGAAATACGGGTTCGTGCTGGAGTTGGACTTGCTCAGGTTGTTCGGGTCAAGATTGGTGATGACGCTGACCTTGCTGGTGGCCTCGGGCGGGGACTGGAAATTGTTGATGCGGATGTCCGCGGGGCTGCCGGTGATGGAGAAGGAATCGGTGCTGGAGCTGGTCGAGCTGCCGGTGGCTGCGGCCGTGCTGGCCTTCTGCATGGCCCAGCCCTGCACGACGTAGCCGTGCGGGTCGGTGAGGTAGCCGTCCTTGTCGAAGCGGAAGTCTCCCGCCCGGGTGTAGTACTGGTTGTCCGTGCTCTTCGGCTTCACGGTGAAGAAGCCGCTGCCGCCGATGGCCATGTCCGTGGCCTCCGTGGTGGTCTCAAAGGAGCCCTGGGCGAAGTCGGAGTAGATGGCCGCGACGCGCACGCCGCGTCCCACCTGGGCCACGCCGGCGGAGGTGTAGGTGTCCTGGCTCATGACGTCCTCGAAGAGGATGTTTGCGCCCTTGAAACCCACGGTGCTGACGTTGGCCAGGTTGTTGCCGATGACGGAGATCTTTTCACTGTGGGCCTGCAGGCCGGTGATCCCCTGGTACAGCGAGGATGAAAGCGACATTGTGAACCTCCTATCCCTTCAAGAAATTTTTCAGGCTATGGTGACGACAGACCCTGACCGAATTACTGGGTCGTCGTGGTTGACGTGTTGGACGAGGCCGCGCTGGCCACCACTTCGCTGACGCTTGAGAGGGCCACGCTGCGGCCGTCCTTGAGCTGGAGCATGGTGATGCCGTTCTGGGTGACCACCCCGGAGACTTCTCCGCTGATCTTGGACTGGACGAGCACGGGCTTGCCCGCGGAGTCCTCGGCGATGATGGCCACGCCGTAGTTGCCGTCGGCCAGGGAGGTGCCGCTGGTGTCCTTGCCGTCCCAGTTGTACTGGAACTCGCCCGCCTGCTTGGCGCCGATGACGTCCGTGCGCACCAGGGTTCCGTCCTGGGCGTAGATGTTCACCTGCATGTTGGCCACGCTCTCGCCCAGGCTGTAGTACACCGTGCTGGTGGAGTTGCCGGACTTGCTCAGGCTGTAGCCGTCGGCCTTGACGCCCTTGCCGATGAAGCCCACGGCGGAGAGCATGCTGCCCTTGTTCTGGGAGTCCACCAGGGACTGGATGCCGGTCTTGATGTTGGTAAGCTGCTCAAGGCTGGAGAACTGCGCCAGCTGGCCGGTCATGTCCTTGTCGTCCATGGGGTTCAGCGGATCCTGGTGGTTCAACTGGGCCACAAGGATCTTCAGAAAATCGTTCTGGTCCATGTTGGTCTTGTGCGCGGCCGTTGTTGAGGCCTTTTGCGCCTCATACTGGCCGAGTATCCCGGAATTCGCGACGACGCTCATGACTAGCCTCCGTATTAGGCGATGATGTGCAGGCCCTGGTCGGAAAGAATTGCCTGCATGCCAGCATTTTGCATATCCTGGGCCAGACCTTCGCCGTCGGAGCGGAGCAGCCTGAGCCGCGAAAACATGTTCGAGAGCTCCTGGCGCTCCTGGGCCTGGTTGTGCTGGTCCGTGCTGAAGAGCTGCTGGTCCTGGCGCGAGGCCAGGCCGGTCTGCACCTCCAGGTTCTGGACCTTAAGCCCCTGATCCTCCAGGGTCTTGCGGATGGTCTCAAGCTGGGAGGTGAGGAGCTTCGCGGTCTCGGAGTCCTCGGCGCGCAGCACCGCGTTCACCTCCTTGCCCTTGACCTGCAGCATGATCTGCATCTTGCCCAGGCTCTCCGGGTCCAGGTTCAGGGTCATCTGCTTGCGGCCCTGGCCCAGATCCTTGAGCATGGCCTCCTGGACCTGGGCGAGAAGCTTCGGGGTGGCAATTTTTTCCCAGGTCTTGGCCTGCTGCGCGTTTTCGGCCTTGGTCTGCTGGCTCCCGGGCGCAAGCCCGGCCTTTCCGAGCAGGGCGTCGAGGGCGTCCTTGCCGGACTGCGCGGGCTGGCGTGGCTGGCCGGCGCCGTCTTCAACGCGCACCCGGGCCAGAAACTCGCGCCAGGAGGCTTCCTCGCCGCCCGCGCGCTTCTGCTGGTCGTGCTTGTCGAACCACTTGGTGTCGTTGCGGTCCGGGCCCTTCACCTCCACGCTGATGTGCGGCTGCTCGGCGTCCTTGCCTGGCTGCTGCCCGGCCTTGTCCGTGGGCAGGCCGGCCTCGCGGCGGGTCTTGTCCACGTCCTTCTGCATGATCTTGGCCAGGGAGCGCAGAAGGTCGGTGTCCTGGGATTCGCCCTGGGCGCGTTGCTGCAGCAGTTCCTGACCGGCCAGGGCCAGCGCGCCCTTGAGCCCGGCCACGGTGGTGTCCGGCCCAAGGAGTTGGGCGAGCTTGTTGGCCGAGCCCTCAGGCAGGCGAAGGGCCTTGAGCAGGGTGGCCATTTCCTTGCTGTCCAGGCTCAGGGTCTGGTCCTCGGACATGGTGGAGAGCTTCTTCTGGATCTGGGCGAGCACCTTTGCGCCTGCGCCCCTGGCCACGTCGGCCACCAAGGCCTGGGACGCATCCGGGGCGAAGCCAAGCTTCTGGAAGAAGGACTGCAGGTCCAGGCTCTGGCTGGCGGAAAGCTCCACCGGCTTCTTGGCTCCGGTCATGCGGCCGGCCAGGCTCTGCACCATCTGGCCCCAGGTGAGCTGCCCGGCCTGGCTGCGCGCGCGCAGGTCCTCGACCTCGCTCTCAGACAGCCCAAGGCGGGCCAGGGCGGGCCGGATCTCTTCAAAGGCCTCTCGCGAGACCGGAACATTCTTTGCGGCGGCAAGGCGGGAATCCGTGGCGTTCTGGCGTGCCGAGGCGGCGGCCTGCCCCGCCTGGGAGGCTGTCTGGGCTGCCGTCTGCGCGGCCTGGGCCGTTGACTCCGCAGCATGGCGCACGGCCCCGGAAGCGTCCTGGGGCGCCGCCGCGTCCAGCCTGGGAGCCGGTTCGTCCAGGCGCTGCGGTGCGTCCAGGGCCAGGAGCATGTCGGCCTTGCGGGCGGCGCAGGCGGCATTGTCCGTGGCCGGGCGGGACAGGAGATTCAAAAAATCAGAGAACGCGCGGGTTTGAGAGGACATGTCCACCAGCGCAGCTGCGCGCAGCTGGTCGTAGATGTCGCTTGGGGCGGACTTGACGGCGGGAATTTCCTGCATGGCGTGCTCCTTTGGGTCGCCATGATTCAATACCCGTGCCAACAAGATGTTCTTTTATTCTAGTATGTTGCTCCTGAGTCAATAAGGGCGGAGGGGGGAAATTACTGCCGCCTGGCTCGGCGCGCAGTCCTGCTTGGGCGGCTGGACACTGTGGGGAGGGCCTTTCCGCAGCGCCTTGACCCCAGGCAGCGGCTGTGGGGGCAGGAGGTTCGGCGCGAAGGGGGCGCCGCGATTGCCGGTCGCCCCGGCCCTGGGCTGTTCCGTGGCGGCCGGCCGTGCTGTCCAGGCCGCGCCGTTCTCCCTCCGCAGAACATGCGCGTACGCGCCGCAAGCGGCGCGGTGCGGGCAGCCGGAGCAGGCCACGCGGCATCGGCCAGCCTTCCGCCGGGGCAAGGAGGAAAACCGCTGCATCCCGGCCATGAAGGTCGCGGAGTCGCTGACGGGAAACGTGTGGTCGGGCGAAGCGAGCCAAGGCCCCGAGGCCGTGGTGCTCCGGTCCGTATCGCGCTGGGCCTCCGCTCAGGCGCTCAGCAGCCTGCCCAGTTCCTTGTCCACTTGTTCGATGTGTTGAACGAGCCAGTACTCCCGGAGGTATTCGACGAGGTCGGCATAGGGCGTGTAGCCGCTGCCGCAGGCCTCCATATAGTCCTCGATCTTGGAGATGAAGGCCGCGTGCTCGCCCTTGTGTCTTTGGCCGTGCTGGTCAGAGACCTTGCCCAGAAGGCCCTCCTCGAAAGAGAAGTGGTCCCTGGTGTAGTTGACGAGCCGCGAGATCACGCTCGGCACGACGCTGTTCTTCTCGTCGGTGCTGGTGAGGGTGGAGAGCTCATTGATCATCTCGATGAGCACCTTGTGCTGCTCGTCGATCTCGCGGATGCCGACGGATAAGGATTCGGTCCAGAGTATTTGCGCCATGGAGGCCTCCGTGCGTTGCGGACTCGGGCGCGAGGGGGCAGGGACAAGGGCCCGGCTGAGTCGCGTCTGGGGAGGATATACTGTTTGGCGGCGCGGCTCAAGGGGGGATCGCCGGGGCGGGCACGACGCAAAGAGAAAGGCCCGGAAGACTTGCGGGTCTTTCGGGCCTCTTGCTCTCTGGCTCCCCGGCACGGACTTGAACCGCGAACCTAGTGGTTAACAGCCACCCGCTCTGCCGATTGAGCTACCGGGGAATTGCCGCGTGATGCGGCGGAGGCTTCTTTAAGCAAAAGTCCAGCGCAGGGTCAAGGTTTTTTTCGCTGTCCGCGCCCAGCCCGCCAGCCCTTCGGATCCGCCGTTTTTGGCTTTGACTTCGCCTGCGCTGCGGAGTATCTCCGCCTTGACTGCCAATTGCGGATGGCTTAGGCAGGCTTCAGCGCAGTCGCAATGTTTGAGACTTTTTTTAGAGTCCGCACATCCCAGGGAGATATCCGATTTGGCCGACAACGCACCAAGCGACGGCGGGGCTGGCAGCCACGCCGGGTCAGCGCATGTCGCGCGCTTCAAGCCCCTGGCAGATGCCCTGGCTGCGCGCGATGAACTGAACGACGTCCTCAAGGGCCGCATCGACAAGGCCTGCGCCCTGCTTGATGAGGGCGTTGCGCTGTATCCCAACACCTTCCGCAAGGACACCGACCTGGCCGAGATCCTGTCCGGCTACTCGGACCTGGACGAGGAGGGCCTGGCCGCAGTGGGCCGGCTCTTCGCTGTGGCCGGCCGCGTCACCACCCTGCGCTCCTTCGGCAAGGTCACCTTCGTCAAGCTGCAGGACACCAGCGGCTCCATGCAGATCTTCGTCGCCCGCGACGACCTGGGCGTTGAGGCCTACCAGCTCTTCAGGAAATACGACATCGGCGACATCCTGGGCATCACCGGCGACCTGTTCCGCACCAAGACCGGAGAGCTCACCGTGCGCGCCAGGACCATCACCCTGGTGACCAAGTCCATGCGGCCCCTGCCGGAGAAGTACCACGGCCTGAAGGACATGGAGACCCGCTATCGCCAGCGCTACGTGGACCTCATCGTCACCCCGCGCACCAGCGAGATCTTCCGCAAGCGCACCATGATCGTGCGCGGCATCCGCAACTACCTTGACGCCAAGGGCTTCCTCGAGGTCGAGACGCCCATGATGCAGCCCATCCCCGGCGGGGCCACGGCCCGGCCCTTTGAGACGCACCACAACGCCCTGGACATGAAGCTCTACATGCGCATCGCCCCGGAGCTGTACCTGAAGCGCCTGCTGGTGGGCGGGTTCGAAAAGGTCTACGAGATCAACCGCAATTTCCGCAACGAAGGCATCAGCACCCGGCACAACCCCGAGTTCACCATGCTCGAGTTCTACTGGGCCTATGCCGACTTCAACGACCTCATGGACCTCACCGAGGACATGATCTCCACCGTGGCCCGCGACGTGTGCGGCGGCACCATCGTGCACTACCAGGGCCACGACATCGACCTGACCCCGGGCATGTGGACGCGCATGAGCTTCCACGACTCCCTGGAGAAGATCGGCGGCGTGGACCCCGCCGAGTACGCTGACTACGACCGCTGCGCGGCGCTGGTGAAGAAAAGCGGGGAGAAGGTGGTCAAGGGCGAGAAGCTGGGCAAGCTCCAGGCCAAGCTCTTCGACATCTTCGTGGAGCCGAAGCTCATCCAGCCGCACTTTATTTTCCACTACCCCACGGACATCTCGCCGCTTTCGCGCCGGAACGAAGAGAACCCGGACATCACCGACCGCTTCGAGCTGTTCATGACCGGACGCGAGCTGGCCAACGCCTTCAGCGAGCTCAACGATCCCGTGGACCAGCGCGGCCGTTTTGAGGACCAGGTGCAGGAGAAGGCCGCGGGCGACGACGAGGCGCACTTCATGGATGAGGACTACGTGCGCGCCCTGGAATACGGCATGCCCCCGGCGGCCGGGCAGGGCATCGGCATCGACCGCCTGGTCATGCTGCTCACCGACTCCCCGTCCATCCGCGAGGTCATCCTCTTCCCGCTGCTCCGGCTGGAGACCCCCTCCGGCGGAACGCCTTCCGGGCCCGTGGGCCCGGCCACCGGAGCGACATGAACTTCGAACTGTTCATCGCCCTGCGCTACATCTTCGCGCTGCGCAAACAGTCCTTCATCGCCGTCATTTCACTGTTCGCCGTGTGCGGAGTGGCCCTTGGCGTGGCCGCGCTCATCGTGGTCATCGGGGTCATGAACGGGTTCACCAAGGATCTGCGCGACAAGATCCTGGGCGTCAACGCCCATGTGCTGGTGAGCGCCTTTTCCGGGGGCATCCGCGACCACCAGGTGCTGGCGGAGATCTGCCGCAAGATCCCTGGGGTCACTGGGGTCACGCCCTTCGTGTACTCCGAGGTCATGCTGTCGGCCAGCGGCGGGGTCAAGGGCGTGGTCCTGCGCGGCATCGAGCCCAGCACCGCCGACCAGGTCCTGAGCCTGTCCAAGGACATGGTGTCCGGCAGCGTCAAAGATTTGGAGGAGCGCGACGGGCTGCCCGGCGTGGTCATCGGCGCGGAGATGGCCAAGCGCCTGGGCCTGGGCCTGGGGGCCTCGGTGAACCTGCTCTCGCCCACGGGGACACAGAGCGCAGTAGGATTTACGCCCAAGGTGCGGGTGTTCCGCGTGGCCGGCATCTTCAAGACCGGCATGTTCGAGTACGACGCCACCCTGGGCTACGTCACCGTGGAGGCGGCCAGGAACCTCCTTGGATTCAAGGGGGACATAGTCTCGGGCCTGGAGGTCCGCCTGGCGGATGTGTACAGCGCCGGGAAGGTGAGCGACCAGATTCGCGCCAAGCTGCACGACCATCCCGTTTACGTGCGCAATTGGCAGGAGATGAACGCCAATCTTTTCGCCGCGTTGGAGCTTGAGAAGTCGGCCATGTTCATCATCCTGGCCATGATCGTGCTGGTGGGCTCCTTCAGCATCGTGACCATGCTGGTGATGCTTGTCATGCAGAAGACCAAGGACATCGCGGTGCTCATGTCCATTGGCGCGGACGAATCCATGATCCGGCGCATCTTCATGTATCAGGGCAGTTTCATCGGCGCGGTGGGCACGGCCTTGGGCTACGGCATCGGCATTCCGGTGGCGCTGCTGCTCAAGAAGTACCAGTTCATCAAGCTGCCCAGCGATGTCTACCCGGTGGACTATCTGCCTGTGCGCCTTGAACTTTTGGACATGACGCTGATCGGCGTTGCGGCCCTCGCCCTGTGCTTCCTGTCCACCTTGTATCCGGCCCGGCGCGCTTCAGCGCTTAAGCCCTCGGATGCCTTGCGTTATGAATAAAGAGCCGCTATACCGCCTTGTCAAGGTTGGCAAGGAATTTGCTGGGCCAGGGGAGCGCCTGCTGGTGCTTGACGGGATCGATCTGACCGTTTCTCCGGGTGAATCCATTGCCATCCTAGGCGCCTCGGGTTCCGGGAAGACGACCCTCCTGCACCTTCTGGGGACCCTTGATGCGCCCACGAGTGGAGATATTTTCTTCTCTGGGGTTAATCTCGCGGACCTGGACGCCAGGCGCAGGGCCGTGCTTCGCAACAGGGACATTGGATTTGTTTTTCAGTTCCACCACCTGTTGTCTGAATTCACGACCCTGGAGAACGTCGCCATGCCCGGCATCGTTGCCGGGAAGCCCAGGGCCGAGGCCCTGGAACTGGCCCGCGAGGCCCTGGTGATGGTGGGTTTGCGGCAGCGCATGGACCATACGGTGACGACCCTGTCTGGCGGAGAGCGCCAGAGGGCGGCCATCGCAAGGGCCATTCTGCTCCGCCCGAAGGCGCTTCTGGCCGACGAGCCCACCGGAAACCTGGACCAGAAGACGGGCAGGATGGTCGGCGAACTCCTGGTGTCCTTGAACAAGGACTTGGGGATGACATTCGTGGTCGTAACGCATAACATAGAACTGGCCGGCGTCATGGGACGGCGGTTCGAGTTGCGTTCGGGAGTTCTCTATGCCCAGGGGTAGCAGCAAAAAGATTTTTCTGGCGATGGCGCTTGTGACGGCCTTTCTGGCTGTGTGCCCGACGCCACGGCAACTTTACGCCGCCGTCACCTCGCCCCGCGAGGTGACTGTTGTTGTCCTGCCCTTTGAGGTGAACGCCGGCGAGGATCTGAAGTATCTGCGCCAGGGACTGCCGGACCTCTTGTCCGATCGCCTGCGCGAGGCGGGCTTCACCGTGGTGGACAAGGAGACCGTGGACAAGGCCCTGGCCTCCAAAGGCCTCTTGTCGTCTGACCCAGCTGCGGCCAAGGAGATCGGCCTGCTGACCAACGCCGGCTTTGCCGTCACCGGCAGCTTCAGCAAGCTTGGGGAAACCCTGTCCATCGACGCCCGCGTCATTGATCCCTTTGGCCTGAAGCCTCCAGTGCCCGTGTTCGCCACGCGCGAGGGCCTGATCAATCTGCTTCCGGCCGTGGACGACCTGGTCTCCAAGATGAAGGGCGACCTGCTCGGCCTGGACCGCATCATGGACATCGACGTGGAGGGGACCAGCGCCCTGGACAAGGATGTTGTGCTTCTGCGCCTGGCCACCAAGAAGGGCGAGGTCCTCGACGCCAAGATCCTGAACACGGACCTGAAGACAGTGTATGATCTCGGGTATTTCGACGACGTTAAAATTGTACTGCGCGACGTCTCCGGCGGCAAGAAGATGATCGTCCAGGTGGTGGAGAAACCGCGCATCCAGGCCTTGGGCGTCAAGGGCGCCAAGGAGATTTCTTCAGAGGACATCATCAAGGTCGCCAATTCCAAGAAGGGCGCGATCCTGAACCCCAAGGTCCTCACCGAGGACCTGAACGCCATCCGCGAGTTGTACCGCAAGGGCGGCTATTTCAACGCCAAGGTGACGCACGAGATCGAGTCTGCCGGCACTGGGCAGGCGCGCTTGAACTTCATCATCGACGAGGGCAAGAAGCTCTTCATCCAGAAGATCACCATCGACGGCGCCAAGCAGGTCTCCGAGGGCGACCTCAAGGACGAACTGGCCATCAAGGAGCGCGGTTTGTTCTCCTGGTTCAGCCAGGGCGGCATCCTCAAAGAGGATCTGCTGGAGCGCGACACCGCCATGTTGGCCGCTTATTACAACAACCGCGGCTTCATCGACGCCAAGGTGGGCAATCCGGATGTCCAGATCAAGGACGACGGCATCTACATCACCTTCAAGGTCGAGGAGGGCGTTCGCTTCCGCGTGGACAGCGTGCGCGTGGAGGGCGATCTCATCGCCGACGCCGAGAAGCTGCTGGAGGTGACCAAGGTCCGCCTGGCCTCCGGCAAGAAGGACTTCCTGGACCGCTCCGCCGTGCGCGACGACCTCAAGGCCCTCACCGACTACTACAATAATTTCGGTTTTGCCTACGCCGAAGCCAATGTGCGCATGAACGACCACCCGGAAGAGAAGACCGTGGACGTGATCTACGTCATGCGCAAGCAGCAGAAGGTGCACATCCGCCGTGTGCTGCTTGAGGGCAACACCAAGACCCGCGACAACGTCATCCTGCGCGAGATGCGTCTGGCCGACGGCGATCTTTTCAGCGGCGAAAAGCTCAAGCGCTCCACCGAGCGCCTGGACAAGATCGGGTATTTTGCCGACGTGAACATTGAACCGGTGCCCACGGGCAATCCGGAGGAGATGGACCTGAAGGTCAAGGTCAAGGACAAGGATACCGGCAAGATCGGCGGCGGCATCGGCTACTCCAGCTACGATGGAGTGTACTTCGCAGGCAACCTGGACGAGCAGAACCTGTTCGGCAAGGGCTGGGGCGCGTCTCTGCAGGGGCAGTGGAGCAAGAAGAAGACCAACTACACCTTCACCGTGTTCAATCCCCGCTGGGACGACAGCAACCTCGGCGTGGGCGCGCAGGCCTATAACCGGAACGAGAATCTTATCGATTACCAGCGGTCCACCATCGGCGGCAAGGTCAATTTCGTCTACCCCATCGGCGAATATACCGACCTGATCTGGGACTATCGCCTGGACCGCTACACCATTTATGACGTTGTCACCAATGCCGCCCAGGCGATCGTCGACGCCAAGGGCACGCACCTCGCCAGCGTGGCCTCGGTCACGGTGGCCCGCAATACAACGAACGGCGGGGGAGCCACCCTCCCCACCTCGGGCACGGTGAACTCCTTGAGTTTTGCCAATGGCGGCGGTATCCTCAGCGGCAACGACAACTTCATCAAGACGGTGTACAATTTCCAGTCGTACAACAGCGTCATCGGCGACCTGGTGTTCCACTCCAACGGCATCGCGGGCTGGGCCGGCAAGAACTGGGGTAATGAGAAGATCCCTCTGGGCGAACGCTTCAGCCTGGGCGGCATGGGCAGCGTGCGCGGCTACTCGGCGCACAAGATTTCGCCCCTGGACGACACCACTGGGCAGGCTGTGGGCGGCGACAAGGAATTCATCGCCAACCTGGAATTGCTCTACCCCTTGAGCAAGAAGGCGGGCATCATCGGATCCCTCTTCTTCGATGCCGGCAATGCCTGGAAAGAGGGGGAGATGTTCTTCAGCAATCCCACCCGCAGGTTCGAGGCGCCCCCCCTTGGCCTGTACAAGAGCGTGGGCGTCGGCATCCGCTGGTTCTCGCCCATGGGGCCGCTGCGTCTGGAGTTCGGCCACGGTCTGGACGAGGTTTACGACAGCAGTCGCAACAAGGTTGAGTTCAGCATGGGCCAGACCTTCTAGCGGCTTGTCCCTTATCGATAAGGTTTGCATCAAACAACTGGTGAAAGGAGTATCTGACATGCGTAAGTTTTTGGCACTCGCCCTGTTGCTGACCCTGCTCCCGTCCGCGGCTCTCGCCGCCGGGCCCGTAGCGGTGAAGATAGCCGTTTTCGACCCCACCGAGACCCTGAAGAATTCCGAGCCCGGCGCTGAGGCCATCAAGCAGCTTGAGGCCAAGCTGAAGCCGGAGCGCGACAGGATCGACAGGCAGGGCAAGGACTTCATGAAGATGCAGGAAGACTTCCAGAAGCAGGCCTTTGCCCTGGCCCCGGACGCCCGGCAGGACAAGGAGCGTGAGCTCCGCCGCAAGGAGTTCGAGCTGAACGAGGCCGTGCGCATGTTCCAGAACGCCGCCAACCGCGAGCAGAGCAGCAAGCTTGCCGAGATTGAGCGCGTCCTGGGTGAGGTCGTGCGCGACTATTGCGCCAAGAACGGCGTGACCTTCCTCATGGCCCGGCTGCCCGGCATTCTCTATTACGCCGAGCCCTCCACCGACGTGACCAAGGCCGTGACCCTGGAGCTGAACAAGGCTTGGCACCAGCGGCCCAAGAAGTAGTCCGGAGCCTTTACATGCGTCTGTCCGAAGTGGCCGGGAAGGTCTGTTTGACCTTCACCGGCCACGACCTTGAGGTATCCGGGGTGAATACCCTGGCCCTGGCCGGACCGGGGGAGATCGCCCCGCTGCTGAGCCGCAGCTATCTGCCCCAGCTGGCCTCCAGCGCGGCGGGGGTGGTGCTTTGCGAGGAGGCCTCCGCTCCGGAGGGGCGGGCCTGCCTCCTAAGTCCCAACCCCAAGCTGGACTGGGCGCGGGTGGTGGCGCTTTTCGCCAGGCCCCAGGGATGCATGCAGGGCGTGAGCCCCCAGGCCTTTGTCCATCCGGAGGCCATGCTCGGCGCCAACGTCACCGTGTACCCCTTCGCCTTCGTGGGCGCGCGGGCGCAGCTGGGCGAGGGCAGCACGCTTTTCCCCGGCGTCTACGTGGGCGAAGACTGTGTGCTCGGGCGCAACTGCACCCTGTATCCCAATGTCGTGCTCATGGCCGCCACTGTCCTGGGCGAGGACGTTCTGGTCCAGGCCGGCGCGGTGCTCGGCAGCGACGGGTACGGTTATGCCCAGGGGCCGTCAGGCCACGTGAAGATCCCCCAGGTGGGCAATGTGGTCATCGGCAGCCAGGTGGAGATCGGGGCCAACACGGCCATTGACCGCGCCGCCCTGGACGCCACCCGCCTGGGCGACGGCACCAAGGTCGACAACCTCGTGCAGATCGCCCACAATGTGCAGACCGGCAGGCACTGCCTGATCATCGCCCAGGCTGGCCTTGCGGGCAGCTCGACGATCGGCAATGGGGTTGTGATGGCCGGGCAGTCGGCCCTGCGCGACAACATTTCCCTGGGCGACGGCGTCCAGGTCGCAGCGCAGTCCGGCGTGGGCCAGGATCTGCCGTCAGGGGCCATGGTTGGCGGCTCGCCCGCCATGGACATAGCAACCTATCTCAAGATGTCGCTGACGCTTCCGAAGCTGCCGGAACTGGCGCGCCGCGTGCGCCGGCTGGAGAAGGCCCTGGCGGAACGGCAGGACAAGACCAAGGAGAGCAGCCATGAGTGACGCCACCGCGCACATCGACGACATCCGCCGCATCATGGACATGCTGCCGCACCGGTATCCTTTTCTGCTGGTGGACCGCGTGGTCTCCTTCGAATCCGGCGTGAGCATCCAGGCCTATAAGAACGTCAGCATCAACGAGGGCTTCTTCCAGGGGCACTTCCCCGGAGTGCCCATCATGCCTGGCGTGCTCATCATGGAGGCCCTGGCCCAGGCCGGCGGGATCTTCGTGGTCAAGTCCATGGGCATCGATGCCCAGGACAAGCTGTTCCTGTTCACGGGCATCGACGCGGCCAAGTTCCGCCGTCCCGTGGTGCCCGGCGACCGCCTGCACCTGGACGCCAGCCTTATCCGCCGCAAGATGAACATCTGGAAGATGCAGGGCCGCGCCACCGTGGACGGAGAGCTGGTGGCCGAGGGCGTATTCACCGCGGCCATCGTGGACAAGGGGAAAATGTAGTGCCCACGAGCATCCATGCCACCGCTGTGGTTCATCCGGGCGCCAAGCTCGGTGAGAACGTGACCATTGGCGCCTACTGCGTCATCGAGGAAAAGGTCGAGATCGGCGACGGCTGCATTTTTGACGCGTTTTCCCAGGCCAAGAACTATACCCAGATGGGGCCGGACAACCACATCCACTCCTATGCCTGCATCGGCGACGCCCCCCAGCACCTGGGCTTCAAGGGCGAGGAGACCTGGGTGCGCATCGGTTGCGACAACCATTTCCGCGAGTACGTCACCGTGCACCGGGGCACGCCACAGGGCCTTGCCGTGACCACCATCGGCTCGCATTGCCTGTTCATGGCCTATGCCCATGTGGCCCATGACTGCCGCATCGGCGACCACGTCATCGTGGCCAACGCCGTGAGCATGGCCGGGCACGTGGACATCGGCGACCACGCCATTGTCTCCGGCATGGCCGCGGTGCAGCAGTACGCCCGCATCGGCGAATACGCCTTCCTGGGCGGGCTCTCCGGCTACAGCAACGACGTGCCGCCCTACATGCTGGCCCAGGGCACCCGAGCCAAGCTCTATGGCCCGAATCTCATCGGGCTCAAGCGCAAGGGCTTTCCCAGCGCCACCATCGGGGCCATCAAGAAGGCCTACCGCATCATCTTCCGCTCGGGGCTGATGCGCGAGGAGGCCCTGGCCAAGGCCCTGGAAGAGCTTTCAAGCGTGCCTGAGGTGGTGCGCCTGGTGGAGTTCGTGCGCGGCACGGTGCGCGGCATCAGCAGCGACGCCGGGAAGAGCTCCAACGGCGACGACTAGCCGGGGAGCCAGGGCCCCTTGCTCCAGGCCATAGCCACACGGGGGGAGAGATGAGCGCAGGCCCCAAGGTCGTCGGACTCATCGCCGGCGGACGCCAGTTCCCGGTGATGGTGGCGCGCGGAGTCAAGGACGCCGGGCACCGCCTGGTGGTGGCCGGTTTTTCGGGCCACACCAACCCGGAAGTCTATCCCCTGGCCGACGTCTACCGCGAGCTGAAGCTCGGCCAACTGGCCAGGCTCGTCGAATTCTTCAGAGAACATCAGGTGCAGGAGGCCATGATGGCCGGAGCCATCAACAAGCCGGGCGTCATGGACATCCGGCATCTCGACGCCCGCGCCGTCAAGCTCCTGTTCTCCCTCAAGGGACGCGGCGATGACGCCATCCTGCGCGCCTTCACCACCCTTCTGGAAGGCGAGGGCATGGCCGTGGTGTCTCCCCAGAGCTACGCGCCCGGGCTCCTGACCCCGCCGGGCGTGCTCACCCGCCGCGCCCCGGACGAGCGCGAATGGGCCGATCTGCGCGCCGGGGCCCTGATGGCCCGGGAGCTGGGACGCCTGGACATCGGCCAGTGCGTTGTCCTGCGCGAGGGCATCGTGGCCGCCGTGGAGGCCCTTGAGGGCACGGACGCGGCCATCCTGCGGGGCTGCGAACTGGGCGGCGCCGGGTGCGTGGTGGTCAAGGTGGTCAAGCCCGGACAGGAGGAGCGCGTGGACCTGCCCAGCGTCGGGCTGGACACGGTGCGCCTCATGGCCAAGGCCAAGGCCTCCTGCCTGGGCGTGGAGGCGGGCAAAAGCCTGTTCTTCGACCTGGAGGCCACGCTGAGCGTTGCGGACAAGGCGGGCATCGCCATCGTGGGATTGGACCAGGCCTGATTCCCGCCTAGCGCCCCAAACCCCGGCGTCCTTGCCGGGGCGGCGCAAACCAGCTATGCTCCTGATGCGGCAGACCTCTGGTTCCGCAACCGGCTGCCGAAGCCGAGAACTGACGGGCGGAGCACATGCGCCGGAAATTGTACCTCATCCTCCTGGGCTGCCTGGCCGTATCGCTGCTCTTGGGCGGGGGCGCGGTGCTGTGGGTCTCGCACTACATGCGCACCCCGGAGTTCCGCGCCGAATTCGCCCGGCTCATGCAGGAGGCCACCGGCCAGGAGGTCGGACTCGAAGGCGAGCTGGGCGTCAGCGTGTTCCCCTGGCTTGGGCTTTCCGCCCGCGGCGTGCGCCTGGGCAATGCGCAGGGCTTCGGCCCGGAGCCCATGCTCACTGCCAGCTCCCTTTCGGCGCGCATCCGTGTCCTGCCGCTTTTCGCGCGCCGGCTTTCCCTGGACATGGTGGAATTCACGGACGCCACGGTGTCCCTGCGCATCAACGCCGAGGGCGTGGGCAACTGGGAGGCCCTGGTGGCACGCCTGCGCGAGGGCGAAAACGCCCTGGGCGCGCAGGACACCCATTTCCGCAAGATCAATATCCGGGGCGTGCGCATCGCCGGGGGCAAGGCCTCCCTTGTGGACGAGAAGCGCAACCAGTCCTATGAGCTCTCCGGGCTCACCCTGAGCACCGGGCGTATCGAAAGCGGAAAACCCCTGGCCTTTGCCCTTTCCTGCGACTTCTACTGGCCCAGGCCCGGTCTGGACAGCCGTCTCGACATTTCGGGCAAGCTGCGCTGGGATGCGGCTGCGAGCCGGGTCCTGTTCAGCGAGACCGTGGCGCAAGGCCGGGTGGGCGGGACCTTCCTGCCGGCGAGTTCGCCCAAGGCGGAGGTGGCTGCGAACCTGAGCGTGGAGGAGGGCGACCGGAACCTGCGCCTGTCCGGCCTGCGCGTGAAAGTGCTCGGCGCGGACCTTTCGGGCGAGCTGACCTTTGTGGATTTTCTGGACCGTTTTGAGATGCGCGGCAGGGTCGCCGCATCGCGTCTGAGCCCGCGCGCGGTCATCAACGCCTATTTCCCGCACACCATTCCCGCCGACCACCAGGGTGCGCTGTCAAGCGCCGAAGGGCTGGTTGACCTCTTCGTCAACGAGGAGGAGATGACCTTCACCAGCTCCGACGCCAGGCTTGACGGCGCGCTTGTCCGGGGGAAGGTGCGCCTGGGCTTTGGCGACAAGCCCGGCCTGGAGTACGACCTCACGGCGGACCGCCTGGATCTGGACGCCTACGCGGCGGCGCTGAACGCCAACGCCACGGCCCCGTCCCTGCTGGTGAGGGATCTGCCCCTGGCGTACCTGCGCGAGGTCGGGGGCCAGGGGCGGCTGACGGCGGGGACCCTGAAGCTGGCGGGCGTCTCGGCCCAGGGGGCGCTGCTGGAGTGGAAGGCGGCGGGCGGTGCGCACCGGCTGGCCCTCCGGCCTGCCAAGGCCGAGGGCGGACAGTTCTCCGGGGAGCTGGCCGCAAGCTTTGCCGGAACGGCTGAAAGCCCGGTGCTGGGGCTGTCCGGCAGCCTGAGGCTGGAGGGCCTGGACCCGGGCCAGGTGTCCTGGCTGGACCGGCCAGCCAGCCGTGTCAGCGGGAAACTGGACCTGCGCCTGCGCGGCGGAGTGCCCAAGGCGCCCCAGGCGCCTGCGGCCAAGGTGTCGCAGGTGCTGCGCCGGGCCACGGGCGACGTGTCCCTGAGCATCGCCCCGGCCATCCTGGAATGGGGCGAGGGCAAGACCCCGGCGCCGGGGAAGCCCGCCGACCAGTCCAAGCGCATGTCCTTCTCCTCCTTGGCCGCCCAGGCCCGGCTCTCCTCGGCACCGGCCGGGGACGCCGACTGGGCCGTGCAGGCCGAGGGAAGCCTCTCCGCCGTCGGCACCAGGCCCCTGCTGAACCTGGACAGCAAGTTTGCAACCCAGGTGCGGCCTGGCCCGCATGGCGGCCTCACCCTTGCGAACGCCAGCCTGTCCGGGCGGATCAAGGGCTGGTTCCTGCCCAAGCGGGAGAACGAGGCCGTGTTCTCCGGCCGGGGCGGCGCGGATTTTGCCGCCCAGACCTTGACCCTCACCACAGCGTCCGCGCAGACATGCGGGCTGAACCTTGCGGGCAGCCTCGGCGGCAAGCAGATACTGGGCTCGAAGTTCAGCCTGGCCGGGCATGTGCGCTGCCAGGACGGCGACCCCAAACGCGTGCTGGCGGCCCTGGACATGCGGCCGCTCAAGCCCTCGGACCGCCGCGCCCTGACCCGGATCACGGGCGAGGCCGACCTGACGGTGAGCGCCAAGGGCGTGCAGCTCACGAACCTGAGCGCCCAGATGGACGACACCTCGGTGCGCGGCAACTACTCCGTGCAGTTCCCCGCGCAGGGCGATGCGCCCGTGCAGCAGTCCTTCAGCCTGCAGGCTGGCGCCCTGGACCTGGACCGGTATCTTGCGGCGCCGGAGCCCTCGTCCAGGCGTTCCGGCCGGGTGGAGCCGCGCCCGGCGCCGGAGCCCCTGCCCGTGGAGGAACTGCGCGAGCTGATGCTGGACGGCAGCCTGAGCTTCCGCAGGTTCAAGCTCCACGGGCTCTCCGCGCGAAATCTCAAGGCCACAGTCTCGGCCAAGGGCGGAACCCTCGTGGTCAAGCCTCTGGCTGCGGAGTTTTATGGGGGTGACCTCTCGGGCGAGGTGGTGGCCCAGGCCGGACAGCACGATATGCAGCTGCGGCTGTCCCTTGCGGCCAAGGACTTCCAGGCCGGAGGCTTCATGCTTGGCTGGGCGGGCAAGGAATATGTCACGGGCAAGACGGACCTGTTCCTGGATGTCGGCGGGGTGGGCGCCACGGACACGGAGGTGCTGCGCACCCTGGAGGGGATGGCCGGCTTCAAGATCCTGGAGGGCTCCTACGCCCTTTCCGGCTCGGCGGAGGCCCCGCCGCCGCCCCGGCGTCCCGGCGCGACGGCCCAGGCGGGCGGCGCTCCGCGCCATGCCGGCACGCCCTTCTGGCAGGCTGGCGCCAAGCTGAAGGTGGCCGGCGGCGTGTTCCAGAGCAACGACTTCCGCCTGGAGGGGCCGGACAATATTGTGACCGGCCGGGGCAGCTTCTCCATGGCCGAGGACAGCATCAACGTGAGCCTCACGGCCAACATGCCCGGAGTGCCCGATGTGCCCATCAAGGTCTTTGGACGGCTCAAGGATCCGGAGATGGAGATCCCTGCGGGGCTGCTCATCAACAATACCATCAAAGAGATCCTGGGCATCCCGCTCAAGCCCATAAAGTTCTTCAAGGACCTCTTGTTTTAGCCGGCAGCGCAGACGGAGTGGAGGGATTCTCATGGCCAAGGTGACGCTCAAGACCGTCAAGGGCAACGTCCTGCGCCATTTTCGGCAGGACATCTGGAGCAAGGATCTGGGCAGCCTGGCGGGCTGGCGCGACCGCGCCTACGCCCTGTCGCGCATGGTGTACATGGTCATCTCCGGGTTTCTGGCCGACCATTGCATCATCCGGGCCTCGGCGCTGACCTTCACCACCATCCTGGCCATCGTGCCGCTCCTGGCCGTGGCCTTCTCCATATCCAAGGGCTTCGGCCTGCAGAACGCGGAGTTCTTCCGCAACTTTCTCCTGGGCGTTTCCGCCGGGCGGACCGAGGTGGTGGACAAGATCCTCCAGTACATCGGCAACACCAACGTCAAGACCCTGGGCTGGATGGGCGTTGGCGCGCTTCTGCTCACCGTGTTCACCACCGTGGGCAACGTGGAGCGCGCCTTCAACACCATCTGGGCGGTGAAGAAGGGCCGCACCAACTGGCGCAAGTTCACGGACTTCTTCTCCATCATCGTCATCTGCCCGCTGGTGGTGCTGGTGGCCGCCAGCTTCACCGTGGCCCTGCAGAAGACCGACATGGTGCACGCCTTTGTGGCCAACCCGGCCCTGGAGTGGCTGGAGCGGCTGTTGCTCAAGGGCATGTCCCTGGCCCTGGTCTGGATGGGCTTCACCTTTGCCTACGCCTTCATTCCGAACACGCGCGTCAAGCTCAAGGCGGCGGCGGTGGGCGGGGTTGTGGCCGGCAGCATGTGGCAGACCGCCCAGTGGGCCTACATCCACTGGCAGATCGGCTTCACGAAGTACAACGCCATCTATGGCAGCTTCGCCCAGCTGCCGCTGTTCCTGATCTGGCTGTACATCAGCTGGGTGCTGGTGCTGCTTGGCGCAGAGATCTCCTTTGCCGCCCAGCACCTGCACGCCTACGTGCGCCGGGGGCTGTCCGAAGGCCTGAGCCCGGCCTCGCGCCAGAAGTCGGCCCTGCTGGCCCTGGCGCACCTGACCACGCGGTTTCAGGCCGGGCTGCCCCCGCAGCCCTTGCCCCAGATCGCCCAGACCCTGCGCCTGCCCGTGGATGTCCTGGAGGATGTGCTGGGGCTCCTGGCCGAGGTGGGGCTGACCGTGGAGATAGCCAGCGAGGAGGCGCGCAGCTTCACCCTGGCGGTGTCTCCGGAGCTCATCCGGGTGGCGGACGTGGCCAAGGCCGTGCTGGAGTGCGGCGGCGGGGACGAATGCGGCATGCTCATGAGCGACGACGGCCGCGTGGATGCGCTTTTCGCGGAGTTCGACAAGGCCATGCGCGGCAGCGCGGCCAATGTGACCCTGGCGGAGTTCGTCAGCGGGGAGGTCTCGTCGCTGCGGGCTGGAAGGGGGGTGTCCGAGGCTGGGGGTCAGTAGGAGAAGGGGTATTTGCGCCCGTCCTTCTCATAGTTCTTGGTCTTGTCGAAGTCGAAGTCCAAGAGCTCAAGGTCATGGTTTTTCTTGGGCTTGCGCGCCAGCTTGCAGGCCACGAGCCCCGTGACCACCACCGCGCTGAGCACCCATAGAGAAAGTTCGACCATGATTCCGGCATCCTCCACAGGTTTGTCACCGGGACGTCAAGGGCCACTACACCCCAGGCCGGGCGCGCTGTCAATGGCTAGCAGGCTCCTTGGCGGCAAAAACCGCGAACCGGGCCAGCATTGACTGGGCCGTGGGCATTCCCTAAGAGGCAGGTATGAGCGCCGCCGCACCCCCAGCCCCCCGGTCCACGCCGCATGAGGTCTTCGCAGGCTATCTCGCGTCCAACCGCCTGAAGATCACCCCCCAGCGCCGGCTCATCCTGGACATCTTCCTGGCCGAGCCGGGGCATGTGTCCTCCGAGGAACTCTACGCCAAGATCAAGCGCCGCGACCCGGCCATCGGCCAGGCAACCGTGTACCGCACCCTCAAGCTTTTGGCGGAATGCCGCCTGGCCGCCGCGGTGAGCTTCGCCGACGGCATCACCCGCTACGAGCCCTATTTCGGCGTGGACCATCACGACCACCTCATCTGCGAGGTCTGCGGGAGCACCATCGAGATCTTGGACCCGATCATCGAGCGCAGGCAGGAGGAGCTGGCCGCGCGCTATGGCTTCGCCCTGGCGCGGCACAAGATGGACCTCTACGGCACTTGCCCGGACTGCCGGCAGAAGAGCGGCTGAAGCCCCTCAATGCGCCGGCGCCGGGGCGGACCGGAAGGGCGTGCCCAGGAAGTGGAACATGAACTTCGCCACCTCCGACACCACGGCCCCCGCCGAGTTCTGATGCTTCCACCACTGGCGGTCAAAGCGCTCATAGGGCGTGGGCGACATGATGATCTCATGACCGCGCAGGACGCTGGAGAGGATCATCTTGGCCCGGCGGCAGTGGTAGGCTGAGGTGACCACCAGCAGGACCTTGGGCTCCGGCCCCAGCTCCCGGGCCAGGCCTTCGGCCTCCTCCACGGTGCTGAGGAAGCCTTTCCCGTATGGTTTGAGCACGCCTTCGGGCACGCCTTTGGCGCGCAGCACCTTCGCCATCTGCTCTTCCTGGGGCATGCAGTCGAAGCCCAGGGAGCAAAGCACGTCCGGGTCCCCCGGGTCCGGGCGGCCCAGAAGGATCACCGGGGCCAGCCCCTGGAGGTAGAGATCTGCGGCGTGGATGGCCCTCTGGGGCCTTCCGGCCAGGATGACGATGGCGTCGGCCTTTCTCGGCTGCTCGTCCATGCGCAGCCAGTAGCCCGCGGTGAGCACCAGCGCCCCGCCCAGCACCATGGCGAGAAGGGTCAGGGCGCCAACGGCCTGAAGAAAGAGGGCCCAGAACCGTTTCAAGCGTCCGCTCCTGGCCGGAAGATGTCGGCATAGCGCTGCTTCAGCGTCGCGAATCGGCCCTGCTCGATGGCCTCCCGCGCCCGGCGCGCCAGATCAAGAAAGAAGGTGACGTTGTGCAGGGAGTTCAGCCGGTAGCTCAAGAGCTCCTGGGCCACATAGAGGTGGCGCAGGTAGGCGCGGCTGAAGGTGCGGCAGGTGTAGCAGCCGCAGTCCGGGTCAAGGGGGCTGTCGTCCTCGCGGTACTCGGCCCGGCGGATGTTCACCTTGCCGCGGGAGGTGTAGAGCGTTCCGTTGCGGGCGTTGCGCGTGGGCAGCACGCAGTCGAACATGTCCACTCCGGCCTCGATGCCCGTGAGGATGTCCAGCGGGGTGCCCACGCCCATGAGGTAGCGCGGCGTGGCCTCGGGCATCATGGGCGTGAGGTGCTCTAGCATGTCGTACATCTCCGGGATGCTCTCGCCCACGGAGAGCCCGCCGATGGCGAAGCCGTCGAAATCGATCTCGGCCAGTTGCGCCAGGCTTTTCTCCCGCAGGTCCTTGTAGAACCCGCCCTGGATGATGCCGAAGAGGAGCTGCCCGCGCGCGTGCTTCGGGTGCGCCTCGCGGCAGCGGCGCGCCCAGCGCGTGGTCAGCTCCAGGGACTTGGCCGTGTAGTCGTAATCCGCGCCATAGGCCACGCACTCATCCAGCACCATCATGATGTCCGAGCCGATGTTGTTCTGGATGCTCATGACCTTTTCTGGCGAGAAGAAGTGCGTGGAGCCGTCGATGTGCGAACGGAACTCCACGCCCTCCTCGGAGATCTTGCGGATCTCCTTCAGGCTGAAGACCTGGAATCCGCCGCTGTCCGTCAGGATGGGCTTGTCCCAGCCCGCGAAGCAGTGCAGGCCGCCGTGCCGGGCCAGGAGCTCGTCGCCTGGGCGCAGGTACAGGTGGTAGGTGTTGCCCAGGATGATCTGCGCGCCCGCGTCGGCCAGGTCCCGGGGGCAGAGGCTCTTAACGCTGCCCTGGGTGCCCACGGGCATGAAGATGGGCGTCTCAACCACGCCGTGGGCCGTGACCAACGAGCCGCGCCGGGCCTGGCCGTCCCTGGCGTGGAGGGTGAACTGGCCGAGATTCTGGGGGATGGTCATCTAGAGTCCTTTGCGCGGGCAGAGGTCCGCCAGGCCGCAGTCTGCGCACCTGGGCCTGCGCGCGCCGCAGACCTCGCGGCCGAAGTACACGAGGTAATGGTTGATGTCCGCCCACTGGGAGCGGTCGAACAGCGGCATGAGGTCGCGCTCGATGACCTTGGCGTCGCCGCTCCCGGTCAGGCCCAGGCGGAAGGCCAGGCGCGTCACGTGGGTGTCCACGGCGATGCCCTCGTTGATGCCGAAGGCGCTTCCGAGGACGATGTTGGCGGTTTTTCTGGCCACGCCGGGCAGGGTGACGAGTTCGTGCATGGCCCGGGGCACCTCGCCGTTGTACACGGCCATGATGCGCTGCGCCGCGGCCTTGAGGTTTTTGGCCTTGTTGCGGAAAAAACCGGTGGAATGCACCACTGCCTCGATGTCAGCAACTTGGGCCCCGGCAAGGTCCGCTATCTTTGGCCAGCGCTGGAAGAGCGCCGGGGTGACCTGATTCACGCGCGCGTCGGTGCATTGGGCGGCCAGCACCGTGGCCACCAGCAGGCCCCAGGCGTCCGCATGGTCCAGGGCGGGCTTGGGGTCGGGGTAGCGGGCGGCCAGGCGGGTGAAGATGAGCTGGGCGCGGTGGCGGTCTGTGGGCATGGTCGGTCGGCTCCCGGAGGCGTTGTGCTTTCAGGCGTGGGGTAGCATCCGCCGCGCCGGGAGGCAAGGGTGCGGATTTCCGTTGCCAGCGGGGCGGATATATGGTTCAAAAGTCTGCCCGCACCGTGCGCGCGCAGGCTCGCGCGGTCTTCTGAAATCGAGGAACATCATGAAAAAAATGATGATTATTGTTGTCGGTCTGTACAGCTGCCTGCTTCTGGCCTCCCTGGTCTTTGCCGATGCCGGAGCCGCCAAGCTGGCCGCCGAGCGCTGCTCGGGCTGCCACTCCACGGCGCGCATCTGCGAGAAGCTGGGCAACCGCTCGGCCGAGGTCTGGAAGCAGACCGTGCGGCGCATGGTTTCAAACGGCGCGAAGCTCTCGGAGTCCGAGGCCGTGGCTGTGGCCGATGTCCTCGGCGCGGCCAAGCCGGGCTCCAAGCCCCTCTGCCAGTAGTCCAGGCGGAGGCCGCCATGTCCGCCCGGCTGGTCTACGTCACCGCTCCCGACCTGGCCGAGGCGGAGCGCCTGGCCCGGCTGGCAGTGGAGCGGCGTCTGGCCGCCTGCGCCAACATCCTGCCCGCCATGCGCTCGCTGTACTGGTGGCGGGGCAAGCTTGAGCAGGCCGACGAGGTCGTGCTGCTGTTCAAGACCACCGAGGCCCTGGCCGGGGAGCTCACCCGGACCCTTGCCGAGGCCCACAGCTACGACTGCCCCTGCGTGGTGGTGCTGCCCATCGAATCCGGCCACCCCGCATTTCTGCAATGGATCGAGGAGGAGACGGGCCCGCTGGACTTGCGCTAGTCCGCGCCGCCTGCGCCCGACTTTCCCGGCGGACCCTTTCGCCGTCACCCGCGCCGGGCAGCGTCCCGGCACTTCTGGAGGCCTTTGATGCAGCTGTACATTTCCGGTTCCCTGGCCCTTGACCGCATCATGAATTTTCCCGGCAAGTTTGCGGACCACATTCTGCCGGACAAGATCCATATCCTGAACGTCTGCTTCCTGGTGGACGGCATGAGCGAGTATTTCGGCGGCACAGCCGGCAACATCGCCTACAACCTGGCCCTTCTGGGCGAGAAGCCCCTGATCCTGGGCTGCGCGGGCAAGGATTTCGCGGCCTACGGCAAGCGCCTGGACGACCTGGGCCTGTCCCGGGCCGGCATCCGCACGGTGGACGACCAGTTCACCGCCGGGGCCTACATCACCACCGACCAATCGGACAACCAGATCACCGGCTTCAACCCAGGCGCCATGCGCGAGCGTTGCGGCTACCGGTTCCCAGCCACGCACGACGGCCAGGTCCTGGCCATCATCTCCCCGGGCAACGTCGCCGACATGGTGGAGCTGCCGGAATACTTCAAGCAGGCCGGCATCCCGTACATCTTCGATCCCGGCCAGCAGATAACGGCCTTGACCGGAGAGCAGATGACGACAGCCATCACCGGTTCCCTGGCCCTGTGCACCAACGACTACGAGCTGGAGATGGTCATGAAGGCCACCGGGCTGTCGCGCGCGGAGCTGCTCTCGCGCACGGGCGCACTGGTGACGACCCTGGGCGACCAGGGCTCCGTCATCGCCGAGGGCGACCGGGAGGTGCGGGTTTCCGCAGTGAAGGTGCACAAGGCCCTGGATCCCACGGGCGCGGGCGACGCCTTCCGCGCCGGGCTCCTGAAGGGGCTCACCCTGGGCCAGACCCTGGCCGAGGCCGCGGCCCTGGGCTCGGTGTGCGCGGCCTATTGCGTGGAGCACAAGGGCACCCAGGAGCACAGCTACACCCTGGCGTCGGTGAAGGAGCAGCTGAAGGCCCATTTCGGCCGGAGCATCTAGTCGGCGGCCTTGCCCGCCCCGCAGGGCTGCCGCCGTTTGACGGTCGGCCCCCAACTGGCCGCGCTGGCGGCCCTGGTTCATCAAGCCCGGTCCTTTGAGGAGGGCGCATGATCGACCTGAAGCCGGAGAGTGTTGCGGACTATCTGCGCCAGGCCTTTGGCCCGGAGGCGGAGCTGCTGGACCTGGGGGCCATAGGCACCCTGGACAAGCAGGGCATCAAGCGCTTCGGCTACGGCAAGCCGCTGCTGGTGCGTTTCCGCGTGGGGGCCGAGCTGCGCGAGGGCGTGCTCTCGGTCATGCGCGGCGACAAGTACGGGCACCAGTTCTACTGGGACCGCGCGGCCATCCTCATGTTCCAGTTCGAAACCTCGGGCCTGCTGCCGCGCCATGTGCGGCCCCTGGGCCTGGGCTATGTGGACGGCCAGAGCCGCCTCATCCCTGTGCGCGCGCCCCAGGAATTCTTCATCCTCAACGAGAAGCTCACCGGCTACGACTATTTCCAGGACCTGGCGCGCATCGGCCAGGGCGACTTTCGTCCCGCCGATGTGGAGCAGGCGCGCGTCTTCGCCCGCTGGCTGGCCGAGATCCACGCCACCAGGAAGGACGATCCGGACCTCTATTACCGCCACATCCGCAATCTTCTGGGCGCCAGCGAATGCATCATGGGCCTGGTGGACGAGGCCTTCCCGCACCCCTGCGACTTTCTGCCCGACGACGGCTTCGTGGCGCTGGAAAAGCGGCTCATCGACTGGCGCTGGAAGCTGCGCGCCTTCTCGCACAGGCTGGCCGTGGTCCACGGCGACTTCCATCCCTGGAACATCCTGGTGGACGGCCCTGTGGACGACCGGGCCGGCTTCTCGGTGCTTGACCGCAGCCGGGGCGAGTGGGGCGAGCCGGCGGGGGATGTGGCCACCCTGGCCGCCAACTACCTGCTCTTCGGGCTCCTGCACGGCGGGGGCGAGGCGCGCCTGGCGGGATCGTTCCTGGAACTCTGGCGCGTCCTCTTCGAGGTCTACCTGGACACCACCGGCGACGCGGAGATGCTCCGGGTCATGGCTCCGTTCTTCGTCTTCCGGGGCCTGGTCATCGTCTCGCCGGAGTGGTATCCTGGCCACCCCCCAGCCGTGCGCCGCGCGCTGGTGCGCTTCCTCACCTCCGTGCTGGAGGACGAGGTCTTCGACTGGCGTCACCCCAACCGGTATCTGGAGTAGGGCATGGACGGCGGGTCAAGCGAAAGCGGCTGGGTGCTGTGGTTCACGGGGCTGCCCGGCAGCGGCAAGAGCACCATCGCCCGGGCCGTGCACACGGAGCTGGTGGGCCAGGGGCGCGACGTGGCCCTGCTGGTCATGGACGAGCGCCGCAGGACCTACTTCCCCAAGCCCGCCTACACGGCGGAGGAGCGCCAGGTGGCCTACCAGCTCATCGCCCGCGAGGCCGCCGAGCTGGCCGCCCAGGGCCGGAACGTCATCCTGGACGCCACCGGGTACCGGCTGGGCATGCGCCAGGAGGCCCGCGCCCTGATCCCGCGCTTTGCCGAGGTCTATGTCAATTGTCCCCTGGCCGAGGCCATGCGCCGCGAGGCCGTGCGTTCCGCCCAGTCGTCCGTGGGGGGGCTGCAGCGGGGCTACGCCGCCATGCCCGGCATGTACCAGAAGGCCCTCATGCGCCGGCGTTCGGGCCAGCCCGTGCCTGGCCTGGGCGAGGTGGTGGGCGTGGACGTTCCCTTTGAGGAGGACCCGGCGGCGGAATGCATCCTGGACGCCCTGCTGCCTGTGCCGGAGAACGTGGCCCGGGTGCGGGCGTTTCTTGACGCCTGGCTGGCCGGCGCTCCACCTGACGGCCAGCCCCCCGGCCTGGGCGGAGCGGCGTGAGCGGCCCGGCTCCCGTGCCTCTGCCCCCGGAGGCCCTGGCCGGTGCGGCCTATGCCTTTGGCCTGTGGACGGGCTGGGGCCTGCTGCACAGCGTCCTGGCCACGCGGCGGCTCAAGGCCGCCTGCGCGCTGGCCCTGGGGCCCGCGCGCTACGCCCTGTATCCCCTGGGCTACACCGTCATCAGCCTGTGGACCTTTTATGTTGTGCTCAGGAAGGAGCCGGACCTGCCGCAGCTTCTCTGGGCCGTGGACGGACTGGCCGGGCTGCTGCTCTACGCCGTGCAGGCCGCGGGCCTGGGGCTGCTGGGCTGGGCGGCGGTGTCCATGCCCGGCCTGAAGATGCTGGGCCTGCCGCAGCTGTTGAGCCTGCTGCGCGCGCGGGAGCCGGACGAGCCGGACCTGGCCCGCGACTTCAGCAGCGGCGGTGCCTACGCCCTGGTGCGCCACCCCATGCACCTGGGCGGCATGCTGTTCCTGGCCTTTCAGCCGCAGATGACCCTGGGGCGTTTTGTGTTCGCCCTTTTCGGCTGCCTGTACATGGTCGCCGGGTCCCTGCTGGAGGAGCGCCGCCTGGCCCTGGAACTCGGCCCGGTGTGGACGGACTATGCCCGGCGCGTGCCCATGTTCCTTCCCAGGGCCTGGCCCCGGTCCGGGCCCGGCCAAAGCGGCGGCGCTGCGCAGCATTGACCAAACCCCCGAAGGGGCATATTGGCCCGCCCTTGGGGTAGCTCACCCCTGACGGAGAATCCTTGGACAAGACCTTCCACATCGTCACCTTCGGCTGTCAGATGAACGTCAACGACTCGGACTGGCTGACCCGCGCCCTGGTCTGCCGGGGCTGGCGGCAGGCGCCGGAGGACGAGGCCTGGCTCTTTGTGCTCAACACCTGCAGCGTGCGCGACAAGCCGGAGCAGAAGGTCTACAGCGAGCTGGGGCGGCTGGACATGCACCGCAAGGGCAAGCCCGGCCTCACGGCTGCGGTGGGCGGTTGCGTGGCCCAGCAGATCGGCGCAGGGTTCTTCGAGCGCTTCCCCTTCGTGCGTCTGGTTTTCGGATCCGACGGCATCGCGCAGGCCCCGGACGCCCTGGACCAGCTGGCCGAGGACCCGGGCGCGCGCCTGGCTCTCCTGGACTTCGAGGCGAGCTACCCCGAGCGCGAGGCCCTGCTGCAGCCCATGCCCAAGGCCGCCCTGCCCGCCTATGACGCCGACGCGGGCGCGCCGGAGGCCGGGCCTGCGCAGTCCTTCGTGAACATCATGCAGGGCTGCGACAATTTCTGCGCCTATTGCATCGTGCCTTACACGCGCGGGCGGCAGAAGTCGCGCCAGCCAGGGGCCGTGCTGGCGGAATGCCGGGCGCGGGTGGAGCAGGGCGCGCGGGAGATCACCCTCCTGGGCCAGAACGTGAACAGCTTCGGGCTGGACGCGGGCGGCGCGGGCGTGGGCTTTGCCGAACTGCTGCGCCAGGTGGCGGCCATCCCGGGCCTGCTGCGCCTGCGCTTCACCACCTCGCACCCCAAGGACATCGACCCGGCCGTGGTCCGCGCCTTCGGGGAGCTTGAGAACCTGTGCCCGGCCCTGCACCTGCCCCTGCAGGCCGGCAGCGACGCGGTCCTTCTGCGCATGGGCCGCAAGTACGACCGCGCACGCTATCTGGACATTGTGCAGGCCCTGCGCGCCGTCCGCCCGGACATCGCCCTGACCACGGACCTCATTGTGGGCTTTCCCGGCGAGACCGAGGAAGATTTCGCGCAGACCCTGGAGATGATGGAGCGCGTCGCCTTCGAATCGAGCTTCTCCTTCCGCTACTCCGACCGGCCGGGGGTGGCGAGTCTGCGCATGGGCCCCAAGGTTCCGGAGGATGTGGGGCAGGAGCGCCTGTTGCGCTTGCAGTCTTTGCAGAATGGCATTACTAAAGAAAGTCTAAAGGCGCTGGAGGGTCGGGAGGCCAATGTGCTGCTTGAGGCGCCGAGCCGCAGGCAGGACGAGGGCCAGCCCTTCTGGCGCGGGCGCGACCCCGGCGGGCGTGTGGTCAACGTGCGCCTGTCCTCGGACGTGGCCGGGACGCAGCTGGGCGGACGCATGCTGAGGGTGCGCGTTGTCGAGGCCAAGAACCATTCCCTGCTGGGGGAGAAGGTAGGCCCGCCATGGTAGAGATGAAGATTTTCGGTCTGGCGGTGGACGAAAAGGCCCAGTCCCCGGTGCTCATCCTCAAGGATGAGGCGCGGGATCTGGCCCTGCCCATCTGGATCGGCCCGGTGGAGGCCATGGCCATTTCGCTGGCCATCAACGCCGTGGAGACGCCCCGGCCCATGACCCACGACCTGCTTGCGCGCGTGGTGGACGCCCTGGGCGGGCAGGTGACGGGCGTGGAGGTGGTGGCCCTGCGCGAGGGCACCTTCTACGCCGAGGTGGTGGTGGCCCAGGAGGGCCATGTGCGGCGCATAGACTGCCGCCCCTCCGACGCCATCGCCCTGGCCGTGCGCGCCGAGGTGCCCATCCGCGTGGCCGAATCCGTGCTGGCCGAGGCCGGCACGCGCTCGCTCGATGGCGCCCAGGCCGAGTTCGGCGGCTCGGATCGCGAGAAGTGGACAGAGGAGCTGGAGAATTTTTCCCTCGACGAGTCCAAGTACAAAATGTGAGGCGGCAATGATCGACCTGCACATGCACACCACCTTCAGCGACGGCGAGCTCATCCCGGCCGAACTCATCCGTCGCGCGCGGGTGGCCGGGTACAAGGCCATGGCCATCACCGACCATGCCGACGCCAGCAACATGCGGCTCATTCTGGAGAACGTTCGCCGCCTCACCGACGCCTACGCCCATTTCTTCGACATGGAGGTGCTGGCCGGGGTGGAGCTGACCCACGTGCCGCCGCCGCTCATGGCCGACTTCGTCAAGATGGCCCGGGACGCGGGCGCGCAGATCGTGCTGTGCCACGGCGAGACCGTTGTCGAGCCCGTGGCACAGGGCACCAATCTTGCGGCCATCGAGGCCGGCGTGGACGTGCTGGCCCATCCGGGCCTCATCACCGAGGTCGAGGTAAGGCTCGCGAGTGAGCGCGGCGTGGCCCTGGAGATCACCACCAGGCGCGGCCACAGCTACTGCAACGGCAATGTGGCGGCCCTGGCCCGGCGCTTCGGGGCCAGGCTCGTCATCGACAACGACACCCATGCCCCCGGCGACCTCGTCAGCGAGGAGCTCAGGCGCAAGGTGGCCTATGGCGCGGGGCTCACGCCTGAGGAATACCGCCAGGCGGGCGCCAACGCCTGGGACATCGTGCAGCGCTGCCGGGGCATCCGCTGAGGACTTTTTCGTGAGATGGAGCGTCGCGCCCCAGGCGAGCGGACGCGCAGATTCGCTGGCACCGGTTGTGCCGAGATGTGAGGAGGACCATACGAATGATTCCTGAAACCGGATTTCTGGGCATGATGCTGGGCGCCACCTTGGGCGTGCAGGTGGTGCTGGCCCTCCTGGCCGTCATGTCCCTGTGGAGTTGGACCATCATCTTCCACAAGCTCATCTTGTACAAGCGTACGCGGCATCTGGTGAGCAAGGGCTACGCCCTGTTCAACGAGGCCCACGACCTGTCCGAGGGCCTGCAGGCCGTCTCCCGCGACGGCGACTCGCCCCTGTCCAAGGTGGGCCTCATGGCCGTGGCCGAGTTCCGCAAGCTGGAGAAGGCCGACATCGAGCGCGAACGCAAGCGCATGCTGGTGAAGGACACCCTCCGGCGCGTGCTGCGCCAGGGCGTGAGCGAAGAGATGCGCCACCTGGGCAGCTCCCTGTCGTTTTTGGCCACCTGCGCCAACGCCGCGCCCTTCATCGGGCTCTTCGGCACGGTCTGGGGCATCATGCACGCCTTCCACTCCATCGGCCTGTCACAAAGCGCCGCCCTGGCCACCGTGGCCCCGGGCATCTCCGAGGCCCTGGTGACCACGGCCATCGGCCTGGTGGTCGCCATCCCCGCCACCATCGCCTACAACTACCTGCTGGCCCTGCTGGGCGAGGTGGAGACGGAGATGGTGAACTTCGCCGGAGCCTTTTTGAACCGCGTGGAGCGCGAGGTCTCCTGGGCCTCCGGGCCCAAGGGCTAGGGGGCGGCCATGGGTGCGGCTGTAGGCAAGGGCCCGCGCGGCTACATGGCCGAGATCAACGTCACGCCCTTTGTGGACGTGATGCTGGTCCTGCTGATTATCTTCATGGTCACTGCGCCCATGCTGACGCAAGGGGTGGACGTGGACCTGCCCAGGACCCGGAGCGTGCGCACCCTGCCCGCGGGCAGCGACCATTTGGTGCTCACGGTGAAGAAGGACGGCGGGCTGTATCTTGACGAGTACAACGTGCCCTTCGAGGATCTGCGCCAGCACCTGACGAACCTGGTGGTGAGCCAGAAGAAGCAGCTGTACCTGCGCGCCGACAAGGACGTGGCCTACGGCGTGGTGGTCAAGGTCATGGGCGAGATCAAGAGCGTGGGCATCGAGAAGCTGGGCATCGTGGCCGAGGCTTCGGAAGACCAGAAGGGCGACCAAAAGGGCGAGACGAACAAGCCCACTGCCCCGGCGCAGTAAGCCCCGCGCGCGGAGACTATTCGTGCAGGAATCACGGCAGACCGCAGGTTTTTTCCTTTCGCTGGCCATGCACGCGCTGCTCGTGGCTGCGGGTGTGTTCGGCATCGGCAGCAGCATGAAGGTGGACATGGACAAGCCCATGTACACGGTGGACCTGGTGTCGCTGAACCCTTCCGAGGATCCCGCCGCCGGGGACACGGGCGAGGCCGCCGGAGCCCCTCCGCCGGAAGCCCAAGGGCAGCAGGACGAACAGCCTGCGGCGGCCATCCCGCCCCCGCCCAAGACCGTGACGCTGAAGCCCGAGCCGGTGGTCCGCGACGACGCCAAGGCCATCAGCGAGAAGAAGGTCGAGGAGAAGAAGGCCGAGAAGAAGGTCGAGAAGAAGGAAGAGCCGCCCAAGCCCGTGGAGACGAAGCTTTCCCGTCAGGATCTCCTGAAGGAGGCCTTGAAGGACATCAAGAAGGACGTGGCCCAGGACGCCAAGAGCGCCGCGGAGAAGGCCAAGGAGGCCAAGAAGAGCCAGGTGGCCGGGGCGCTGGACGCCCTGCGCAAGTCCGAGGGCGGAAACATCTTCACCGCAGGCGGCACCGGCCCCGGCGGGGCCGGCGGCGGCAAGGGCGCGGGCGCGGGAGGCACCGGCTCGGGCCTCATGAGCGTCTACGGCGACATCATCAAGCAGATCATCAAGAAGAACTGGCGCTACCCGGCCTTCGGCGTGGAGACCAACGTGGCCGTGGTGCTGGAGATCAACATCGACCAGCAGGGCAAGATCACCGGCGCGCGGGTGGCCACGCCTTCGGGCAAGCCTGATTTTGACGATTCGGCCCTGCGCGCCGTGCATGAGACCCAGACCCTGCCGCCCCCGCGCACCAGGAGTCTGGACACCTTGCGCATCACCTTCAACCTACAGGAGCTGCGGAAGTAATTCCCGGCCTGAACACGACAATGAAACTGAAAATCTGGATATTGACCCTGCTTTTGCTGTTGGCCTCTGGCGACACCCTTAATGCCGCCCAGACCCTGTCCGTGGACATCTTCGGCCCGGGGCAGACCCGCGTGAACATCTTGGTGCTGCCTGCGCGCGGGGTTGGCGGCGCGTCCGCCACTGCCCTGGCCCGCAACTTCGGGGAGTATGTGCAGGGCGACCTCGGGTTCCTGCCATTCCTGCGCCTGGCGTACCTGAACGAGGTGCTGGGCGGCGACCCCAGCCGCGGGGTCAAGTCCGATGACATCGACTTCAAGCCCCTGCAGATGGGCCGCATCGACTTGGTCATGACCATCGGAGGCTCGGGCCAGGACATCGAGGCGCGGGTCTACGAGACCTTCACGCGCAAGCTTCTGGTGGGCAAGGCCTACAGCCAGGTCGGCGCAGACGGGGTGGCCCACGTGGCCGACCGCTTCTGCGCCCAGCTCATGCGCGTGCTCACGGGCAAGAGCGGGTTCTTCGACTCCACCCTGGCCTTCTCCAAGCGCGTGGGCGGGGGCAAGGAGCTGTTCACGGCCTCGGCCCTGGGGCGCGAACTGACCCAGATCACCCGCGACGGCGGCTACAACGTGAGCCCCTCCTGGTCCAAGGACGGCCGTCAGGTGGCCTACACCAACATTTCCGACAGGGGCCACCGGCTGGGTCTCTGGGACCGGGGGCGCCGCTTCTCCCGCTTGCGCAAGTTCGCCGGCGACGTGGTCATCAGCCCCACCTTCACGCCCGACGGCAAGATCGCCGTGGCCCTGTCCATGGGCGGACACCCGGACATCTATCTCCTGGACGCCGATTTCAAGGTCTCGCAGCCCCTGGCCCCCAGCTGGGCCATCAGCGTGTCGCCCAGCTTCGACCTCTCGGGCCGCAAGATGGTCTTCTGCTCCGGCCGTCTTGGCGGGCCGCAGATCTTCCTGCTCAACCGCGACACCGGAGTTGTCGAGCGCGTGACCTACGAGGGCACCTACAACACCCGGCCATCCTTGAGCCCGGACGGCCGCTTCGTGGTCTTCGCGCGGATGACCGGCGACGGCCACCGCATCTTCATCCGCGACCTGGTGGCCAACCAGGAGCGGCAGATCTCCTTTGGCCCCGGCAGCGACGAAGACCCGAGCTTTGACCCGGACGGCTACTTCGTGTCCTTTTCCTCCACCCGTGGCGGCGGAGCCAAGATCTACGTCACCACGCGCTATGGCGACGCGGCGAAGCTGATCCCCACCGGCCCTGGCGACGCCATGGCGCCTGCCTGGGGCGTGGCCACGGCCCTGGATTAACCCAATAAATTCGTCTTGATTTTTTCAGAAAAAGGCGGATACTTTCATAGTGCGCAATTGACCGTGTGGAGAGGATTTGTATTTTTTGGGAACAATGACAGTAAACGCGCATGCGCGATACACACCAAGGAGGAAATGATGAACGCCAAACGCATTTTCGCAATGATGCTCATGTTGAGCCTGGTCATGGTCCTGGGGGCTGGTTGCGCCAAGAAAACCACGGACTCCATGCCCTCCAGCGCCACCAAGGTGGAAATTTCGGACAAGGACACCGACTGGCAGAAGTCTGCGCCGGCTCCGGAGTCGCGCAGCCTGACCGAGGACGAGATCCGCGCCCAGCAGCGCGAGCAGGCCCAGCGTGAAGTCGGCAACGTGATCTACTTCGCCTTCGACTCCTTCGAGCTGACCCCGGAGAGCCGCGACGTGCTCACCTCCAAGGCCGAGACGTTGAAGAAGTACTCCCTGTTCAATATCGTCATCGAGGGCCACTGCGACGAGCGCGGCACCAGCGAGTACAACCTGGCCCTGGGCGAGCGCCGGGCCAAGGCCTCCCAGCAGTTCCTGAACCAGCTCGGCATCGCCACCGAGCGCATGACCATCGTCAGCTACGGCAAGGAGCGCCCCGCGGACCAGGGCCACACCGAGGCCGCCTGGGCCAAGAACCGCCGCGACGAGTTCATGATTCAGAACTAGTCCGCAACGGGACGACCGCCGCTGAATGAGAATTGCGGGTGCATGACCGCCGTGGCCCCTGGGCTGCGGCGGTCTTTTCGTGCGGGCTGCTACAGGAAGAGGCGGATGAAAAAGAACGCACCAGCGGCGCAAAGGCCGGCCACAAGGTCGTCGAGCATGACGCCCAGGCCGCCCGGCACACTGCGCTCAACCGCGCGGATGGGCCAGGGCTTCAGGATGTCGAAGAACCGGAACAGGCCGAACAGGGCCAGCAACTCCCAGGGGGTGGCCGGGGACCACCCGGACAGGTGGAAGGGCGCAAAGGCGGTCCACTGGCCAAGGAGCTCGTCCACCACCACGCAGCCGGGGTCCTCCTGGCCCAGTATCCCGCCGGCGCGGGCGGCGGCCCAGGTCCCCACACCCAGGATCAGCGCCAGCAGTCCCAGGCGCCAGGCCAGGGGCAGGGGCATGAAGACCCAGGGCGCCAGCAGCAGGGCCGCGGCCGAGCCCCAGGTGCCGGGGGCCCCGGGCATGCGCCCCACAGGGCCCAGGGTGGCCAGGGCCAAAGCGGCGCGGTCGAGGTGGCCTGTGGTGTGCGGCTGGTGGTCCATGTGGCCTCCTGCGGTCACGGCTGGGGTTCGTTGCGCCACGGCCAGGTGGCGATGTAGGCCTTGAGCTCGTCCGCGGCCATGCCGGCGACCTTCCGGTACTCCTGGTCATTGGCCTGGTAGTGCGGATTGTCCTGGCCGATCTGGTCCGGCGGCCGGGGGTGCTCCAGATGATACAGCGGGCCGGACACCCGCTCCACGCGCAGGCCCAGGTTGGCGAAGCGGGCCACGCGCTCGTCGTCCTCCAGGCCCCAGGCGCGGAAATGCTCGTTCTCCATGCCGGCCTCGAAAAAGGCCTGCCGCCGCATCAGGACGCAGCCGCCAAAGACCCGGGCCGAGCGCACCGCGCAGGTGTCCGCGGACAGGTGCCCCAGGGAGGCCTGGGTCCAGATGCGGGTGATGCCCACGTCGTCCACCTCCAGGCACTGGCCGTCATAGGGAAAGGCCATGTCCGCGCCCTGGGCCAAAACGCCGTGGGCCCGTGCGTATTGCTGCGGCGGCGCAAGCACGTCGGTGTCGTGGCTGAGCAGATACGGGGTCTTGGCCGCCCGGGCCAGACGGTTCAGGCAGCGTGTCTTGTGGAAATAGGGCGCATGGGTCTGCGTGAACAGATAGCCGACCCGGCCCAGGAACTCCGGCAGGAACTCCGGGGCCAGGGGGCGCGGGCCTTCTTCGCCGAGCAGGATGGGGAAACGCAGGTGGGTCAGCAGGAAGCGCAGCACAACCTTGAGGTTGCGCGCCCGGCCGGTGGAGTCGAAGCGCACCGGGATGGTGATGGTGGTGTCGGCCATGTCAGGCATGCAGCCTCCGCGCAAGGATGCTTATCGGGCCGCGATGAGCCCCCTGTCAAGCAGCAGCCGGGCGCATTCCGCCACCGGCAGGCCCACCACGTTGGTGTACGATCCGCTGACCCGTTCAACGAGGAACGCGCCCAGGCCCTGTATGGCGTAGGCCCCGGCCTTGTCCGCTGGCTCGCCCGTGGCGACATAGGCGGCGAGCTCTCCGGGGGTGCTGGTGCGCATGTGCACCTCGGTGCTTTCGGCGAAGCAGAAGGGCTCGGACGCGCCGGGCAGGGCCAGGCAGCAGCCGGTGATGACCAGATGCGCGCGGCCGGAAAGCAGGGCCAGCATGCGCAGGGCGTCGGCCCCGCTGGCCGGCTTGCCGAGGATCAGGGGGGGGCTGGCCGCGTTGCCGGGCAGGACCACGATGGTGTCCGCGCCGAGCACCGCAGAATCCGGATACAACACGGCCACGTCCAGGGTCTTCAGGCGCGCCATGCGCAAAGCGTAGCCTTCTGGCGCCTCGCCGGGCAGGGGCGGGGGTTCGGGGGCGTTGCTCGGGCAGATCTCCAGCTCCAGGCCCAGGGAGCCCAGCAGATCGCGGCGGCGCGGAGAATTGGAGGCCAGCACCAGGGCCGAAAGGGAGCGGTAGGCGCCGGCGGAGGTGCCGGTCAGGTATGCGTTGGTCATGGCGGCGCTTGTGACGTCATTTGCCACCGGAGTCAAGGCCCTGCGCTCCCTGGGCCAGATCGCCCCCACGGGTCATTTCGGAGCCAGCACGTCAGGCAAGGCCTGGGCCGCCGTGGCCGGGGCGAAGCCGAAGGCTGCGGCGCGGGCGCTTGAGAGGGAGACGTCGCGCGGCCGGGGCGCGGCCATGGGGACGTCGGCCTGGCGCACAGCCTCGATGCGCAAGGCCGGCGCAACGCCAGATGCGCGGAGGGCGTCCCGCAGGCGCTGGCCGAACTCCAGGCGCGAAAGCCGCTCCGGCCCGCCAAGGTGCAGAACGCCCCTGGCCTTGCGCTCCAGCATCAGCAACAGCCCGCGGGCGGCGTCGCGGGCAAACAGGGGCGAGCGGAACTCGTCCTCAAACAGGCGCAAAGGCTCGCCCCGCAGGACGCCGGCCAGCAGGCCATCCAGAAAGCATGAGGTCCCGGGCTCGGAGCGTCCATACATGAGCGGCAGGCGGCAGACCAGGCCGCCTGCCGGGTGGCGCGCCAGCACGGCCTGTTCGGCCAGCGCCTTGTGTTCGCCGTAGCGGGACAGGGGCGCGGGCGGGGCGTCCTCGGCGTAGAGCGTGCCCTGGCCGTCGAAGACCAGATCCGTGGAGGTGAAGGCCAGGGGCAGGCCGCCCTCGGCGCAGAGGTCGGCCAGGAGCGCGGTGGCCTCCACGTTGATCCGGCGGGACAGCCCCGGGTCCTCCTGGCACTGGTTGGGACTCGACAGGGCGGCGGCGTGCACCACGGCGTCGAAACCGCCTGTGCTGAGGAGCCCGCGCAGGGCGAGCCCGTCGGCCCTGTCTCCCGCAAGGTCCAGCCTCAGGGCGCGCACCCCGGGCGAGCTGGTCTGCCGCCCACGGCACAGGCCCGTGATCTCGTGCTCGCCGGATAGTTCGCGGCAGAACACGCTTCCTAGAAATCCGCTGGCCCCGGTGAGCAGGATGCGCATGGTCCACCTCCGGCCCGAAGCTTAGCCCAGGGAAGGCCTGATGGAAATGACGGAGTATTGGCGCAGGGCCGGGCGGCCCGGGATAGCTGCGAAGCATGCTCTGTAAAATGAAATGCTTGCATCTTTGGCAGGCAACTTGCTTTGACCTGGACGGAGTCTCCCGGAAGGTCCGGGGGCAGGGTCAAACGCGAGGTGGAAATGGGCAGACGGGACAGACTTTACGGAACCCGTGCGGGCGGTTCGGGAAACGTGGCCGCAGGCGGGAATTTCGCCGAGTGGTCCGTGCCCTGGTCGGACCTGATGATGATCATGTTCGTGGTCTTTGCCGTGCTGTTCATTTTCACCAGCACGCGCAAAAGTCAGCCCGCGCCGCCGCAGCAAAGGCCTCCGGCCGCCGGTGCCAAGGCGCCCACGGACCCCATGCAGGCCTTCCTGGGCCAGCTGGAGGACCCGGTGCGCGGCGGCAGGGCCTTTCAGGACGCCGGAGGCCAGGCGGCGCGCGAGACATACTTTCAGTCGGACAATCTGGGCATCTCCGTGGTGCGCGAAACTGACCGCCAGGTGCGCGTGTTTCTGCGCGGCGCTCTCTTTTTCGCCCCGGCCGGGGACAGCCTTTCCGGGAACAGCGCGCCGTATCTGGCGCGCATCGCCGAAATCCTGCGGGTGAGCAGCGGCGCCATCCTCGTGGTGGGACACACAGCCGAGGGCGAAACCAAGGGCGAGGCGGAAAGCCTGGGCCTATCGGCCCGGCGCGCGGCCAGTGTGGCCGAGTACTTCATCCGCACGGCCAAGATAGACGCCAAACGCTTTCTCATCACCGGGCGCGGCTCGTTCCAGCCCGAGGCACCGGCCTCGGACCAGGACGCGGACGAGCGTAACCGGCGTGTTGAAGTGCTTGTATTGACTGATATGTAAGGGGGTTGGAGTCATGAGCAAAAGGAATCTGCTGGGCGTGCTGTTGTGCGGGGCCATCTTTGTGGGCGGCTTCTGGATGAGCGGGGGCCTGGCCGTGTACTGGAACCTGGCCGCATTCCTCATCGTCGTGGCCGGACTCTTCGCGGCCATGTTCATGAGCTATCCCTTCGAGCGCATCAAGATCGCCTTCCTGGTGGCCAGGAGCGTGTACACCCAGCGCCAGGCCACCTCGGACGACATTGTGCGGGTGCTCCTTGAGCTGTCTGTGAAGTCGCGCGTGGAGGGCATGCTCTCCCTTGAGGCCATCCGTCAAAAGATCGGCGACGGGTTCCTGCGCGGGGCCGTGGCCTTTCTGGTGGACAACTACAAGGAGCGCGACATCCGGGAGTATCTGAACACCGAGATGGCCTTCTTCCAGGACCGCCGCCAGCAGAGCGAGCGCGTGTTCCAGACCATGGCCAAGGCCGCTCCGGCCTTTGGCGTGGCCGGCAGCGTCATCGGCCTCATCGGCATGCTCTCCGGCATCAACGACACCCAGGCGCTGGTGCAGAGCATTCCCGTGGCCTTCATCTCCACCCTCTACGGCGTGGTCATCTCGAACCTCGTCCTGGCCCCCATAGCCGAGAGCATCAACTTCAACACCGGGGCCGAGATGCTCAACCAGAAGCTGATCATGGAAGGCATCATCGCCATCTCCAAGGAGCAGAATTCGCACCGCCTGGAAAAGAAGCTCACGAGCTTCCTCTCGCCCGAAGAGCGCGCAGGCAAGGCCGAGCTCTTGCGCGCCATCACCAAGAAGTACATCACCCGGCAGCGCGCGGCCAACGAGCGCGCGGCGCGTGAGGCCGGCGCCCAGGCGGAGCCTGTGTCCTTCAACGACTCCGTGCCCATGCCGCAGCCCATGGAGGTGCCGTCCTCCGCCCGCCTGCGCATGTCGCCTCTGGCGCGTGCCGTGTAGCCGTCAGCAGTCCAGCCGGATGATGGGGGGGCGCAAGGCCTCCCCATTTGTTATTTGCGAAGCAATCTGCTAGCTCTGTGGGGAAATTCAGTTTGAATTCCGAGACGGAGGCCCATGCAACGGATCCTTGCGGCAGACATCGGCGGCACGTATAGCCGCTTCGGGTTCTTCGAACTCATAGGCGAGGCCGACGAGCCGCGCCTCTTGAGCATCGCCCGCCTGCCCACCCAGGAATCCGAATCTCTTGTGGCGCTTTTGGTGAAGCTCTTCTCCGAGCAGCGCCCCTTCGCCTCCTCCTCCTGCGACCTGACCGTGCTGGCCGTGCCTGGGCCGGTGCAGGGGCGCTTCTGCCGCCCGCCGAACATCAAGTGGAACATCGACATCTATGAAATCTCCAAGGTCGGGCTGGGGCGCGGGGCGCTGTTGAACGATTTCGCGGCCCAGGCCTTCGCCTGCCGCAGCCGCGCCGTGCGCGAGGCCCGGGTGCTCCAGGCCAGCCGCACGGACGACAACATCACGGCCATGGGCACCATCGGCGTCATCGGCGCAGGGACGGGGCTGGGACACTGCGCCCTGGTGCCGGATGGCCGGGGCGGCAATCTGGCGGTGCCCTCCGAGGCGGGGCATGTGGGCTTCCCCTTTGTGGGCGACGCCGAGCACGCCTACGGCGAATACGTCCGGCGCGTCACCAACCTGGCCTATTGCCACGGCGACGCCGTGGTCTCCGGCTCCGGGCTCTCCCGCGTGCACGCCTTCCTCACCGGGGAGGTGCTCACGCCTGCGGCCCTTGCCCCGCGCCTGGACCAGCACCCGCGCACGGTGGAGTGGTTTGCGCGCTTCTATGGCCGGGCCTGCCGCAACTACGCCCTGTCCGTGCTGGCCCTGGGCGGAATCTATGTGTCCGGCGGCGTGGCGGCCAAGAACCCCATGCTGGTGCAGCACCCGGCCTTCCTGGAGGAGTTCCGCCTCTCGCCCTCGCACAGCGGACTGCTGGCCGGCCTGCCGGTGCTTTTGAACATCAACGAGGACTCCGGCGTATACGGGGCGGCCCTTTTCGGCGCCCAGCGCCTGCGCCGCCGGGCCTAGGGCCCCGTCTTCCCCTCCCCCGCGTCAGCCGCTTGCGGCTCCAGCTTGGGCTTGCTCCAGGCCGGGGACTCGGCTATGATTCCCCCTCTTCAGCAAGAGGCGCGCGTGGAGCAGAAACCGTACGACAAGGTCTATCCCGTCTCCTGGGAACAGTTGCACCGCGACTGCCGGGCCCTATCCTGGCGGCTCATGGAGCGCGGCCCCTGGAAGGGCATCTACGCCATCACCCGAGGCGGGCTGGTGCCTGCGGCCATCATTGCCCGCGAACTCGACATCCGGCTCATCGACACCATCTGCATCTCCAGCTACGATTGGCAGACCCGGGGCGAGGCCAGCCTGCTGAAGCCCGTGGCCCAGGGCGACGGCGCGGGCTGGCTCCTGGTCGACGACCTGGTGGACACCGGGCGCACGGCCAGGATCGTGCGCGACCTTTTGCCCAAGGCCCATTTCGCCACGGTCTACGCCAAGCCCGAGGGCCGCCCCCTGGTGGACACCTTCATCACCGAGGTGAGCCAGGACACCTGGATCCTCTTCCCCTGGGACGCGGCCGCGCAGTTCGTGCCGCCCTTGGCCAAGGCCAGGGACTAAGGGGGGAGGCTTGCGCCCGCTTTCCAAGAAATTCCGGCCTGGCTCCGCTCGGGTCTGACGGCCAGTATCCTTGTCATCCGGCTGCCCTGGCCGAATCCGGGGCGACATACGAAGGGAGGACTGCATGAAACAGCTATCGAGGACTTTCGGCGCGCTCACGCTCACCCTGGCCCTGGGCTTGGCCCTTGCCCTGACCGGCTGCGAGAAGGCCGCCGACAAGGCCGCCGACAAGCCCGCCGCTCCGGCGGCCCAGGGCCCCAGGACCGGCGAGCTCAAGGTCGGCTTCGTGTACACCTCGCCCGTGGGCGACGCCGGATACTCCTGGGCCCACGATCAGGGCCGCATCGCCGTGTCCAAGATGGAGGGCGTGAAGACCTCCTTTGTGGAAGCCGTGAAGGAAGGTGCGGACTCCGAGCGCGTCATCGAGAACATGGCGCGGGGCGGCTATGACCTGGTGTTCACCACCAGCTTCGGGTTCATGGACCCGACCATGAAGGTGGCCAAGGACTTCCCCAAGGTGAAGTTCATGCACTGCTCGGGCTTCAAGGCCGGCGAGAACGTCAGCAATTATTTCGGCCGCATCTATCAGGCCCGCTACCTCACGGGCATGGTGGCCGGCTCCATGACCAAGAGCAACATCATCGGCTATGTGGCCGCCTTCCCCATCCCGGAGGTCATCCGGGGCATCAACGCCTTCACCCTGGGCGTGCGTTCGCTGAACCCCAAGGCCCAGGTGCGCGTGGTCTGGACCAAGACCTGGTTCGACCCCGCCCTGGAGAAGGACGCGGCCATCAGCCTGCTTGATGTCGGCGCGGACGTCATCGCCCAGCACCAGGACTCCGCCGGTCCGCAGGAGGCCGCTCAGCAGCGCGGCAAGTACTCCATCGGCTACAACTCCAACATGGCCTCCTTCGCGCCCAAGGCCCACCTCACCTCCGCCGTGTGGAACTGGGCCCCCTTGTACGAGGCCATCGTGAAGGAGGTGCGCGAGGGCACCTGGACGGGCAACCGCGCCATCTGGTGGGGCATGGACAAGGGCATCGTGGACATCGCGCCCTTTGGGCCCATGGTGCCCAAGGCCCTGCAGGACAAGGTGCTGGCCCAGAAGGCCCTGTTCGTCAAGGGCGAGGACAAGGTCTTTGTGGGCCCCATCAAGGACCAGGGCGGCCAGGTGAAGATCGCCGCCGGGGTCAAGGCCGAGGACAAGGACCTGCTGGGCATGACCTGGTTTGTGGAAGGGGTCGTCGGCAGCGTGCAGTAGCCCGAAGGGACTATGATCCTGATTGTCTCGAAACGTGAAGCATTGCCGGGCCGGGGCGTTCTGGTGGTCTACCTGGGCGCCCTGGCCCTGGCCCTTGGCCTGTGCGCGGGAATGCTCCTCCTGGCCGGCAAGCCAGCCCTGGGCGGACTGGCCGTGCTCTTCCAGGGGGCCTTTGGCCAGGCCCACTCCCTGCTCGACGCCCTGCTCAAGGCCATCCCCATCTTCCTCTGCTCCCTTGGCGTGGCCTTGTGCTTCCGCATGCAGATCTGGAACATTGGGGCCGAGGGCCAGTTCGCCCTGGGCGCGGTGGGGGCCACCTGGGCGGCCTTGAGCTTCGGCGGGCTGCCGGGCGCCCTGCTCCTGCCGCTGATGTTCCTCTCGGCCATGGCCCTTGGCGCGCTCTGGGGCCTCATCCCGGCGGTTTTGCGCCTGCGCCTGGGGGTCAACGAGATCATCTCCTCGCTCATGCTCAACTATGTGGGCATCCTGGTGCTCGAATACCTTGTGTTCGGCATCTGGAAGGATCCGGCCAGCTTCGGCTTCCCCATGACCTCGGAGTTTCCGGCAGGGGCGCAGATCGGCCGCATGGGCGCCAGCCTGGGCACCGGCCTGCTGGGCAAGCTGCACTGGGGGCTTCTGGCCTGCCCGCTGGCGGGCTTGGCCTACAGCGTGTTCCTGGGCCGCACGCGCCTGGGCTTTGAGCTGGCGGCCTGCGGCGAAGGCGAGCGCGTGGCCCGCTACGCCCGGCTGCCCTACGGCTTTCTGGTGCTGCTGGTCATGGGCCTGGGCGGCGCGCTCTCCGGCCTGGCCGGCTGCATCGAAACCTCGGCCACCCTGGGCAGGCTGCAGCCCACGGTCATGGTGGGCTACGGCTACACGGCCATCGTCGTGGCCTGGCTGGCCCGGCTCAAGCCCTGGCCCATCGCCTTCACGGCCTTTCTCCTGGCCGCCCTGCGCGTGGGCGTGGAGGCCATGCAGCTGGAACTCCAGATCCCGGCGGCCTTCGGCCAGATCATGGAGGGGGCCATCCTGCTCTGCGTCCTGGCCGGGCAGTTCTTCCTGACCTACAGCGTGCGCCTGCGCAGGCCCGCGCCCAGCGAGGCCCCTTCGTGAGCCCGGAGCTCGTCGTCGCGCTTCTGGCCGCCACGGTGCAGGCCGGCACGCCCATCCTGTTCGCCACCCTGGGCGAGATCATTTCCGAACGGGCCGGGGTGCTCAACCTGGGCGTGGAGGGCTGCATGGCCCTGGCCTCCTTTGCCGGGTTCTTGGTCTGCCACCAGACGGGCTCGGCCTGGCTGGGCCTGGCCGCGGGAGGATGCGCGGGCGCGCTTCTGGCCGGGCTGCACGGGCTGGTCTGTCAGGTTTTTCTGGGCAACCAGGTGGTTTCCGGCCTGGCCTTGACCATCTTTGGCGTGGGCCTGTGCAATTTCCTGGGCACTCCGTACGTCGGCCAGGCCACGGTGGGCTTCCAGCAGTTCGCCGTGCCCGCGCTCTCGGAGCTGCCGCTTCTGGGCGCGGTGTTCTTCCGTCAGGACGCCCTTGTCTATTTGTCCTATCTCACCCCAGTGGCGGTGTGGTTCCTGCTCTGGCGCACCAGCCTCGGCCTGGGCCTGCGCGCAGCGGGCGAGATGCCCGCCGCCGCCGCGGCGGCTGGCTTGAACCCGCTGCGGCTGCGCTTCCTGGGCGTGCTTCTGGGCGGTTTCCTGTGCGGCCTGGGCGGGGCCTACCTGTCCCTGGCGCACACGCACCTCTGGACCACCAGTCTCTCCGGCGGGCGCGGCTGGGTGGCCGTGGCCCTGGTCATCTTCGCCTTCTGGAGGCCGGGCCGGGCCGTGGCCGGGGCCTACCTCTTCGGCGGGATCATGGCCTTTCAGCTCCGGCTGCAGGCCTCGGGCACCAATGTGCCCTCGTCGCTCTTGCTCATGCTGCCCTATGTGCTCACGGTGCTCGTGCTGGTGCTCTCCGCCGCGCGCGCCAGGAGCGCCCACGGCCGCGGGTCCGCCGCCCCGGCCGCCCTGGGCGTGAACATCGAGCCGGAAGGGTAGGGCCGTGGCAGTCCAGCACCAGCAGCACCTGCAGCACGATCCGGACACCGGGCCCGTGGACGTGCTGCCTTTGGTGCGCCTGGCGGGCGTTACCAAGCGCTTCGGCCAGGTTCTGGCCAACGACGGCATCAGCCTGTCCATCATGCCCGGCCGCATCAAGGCGCTCCTGGGCGAGAACGGCGCGGGCAAGAGCACGCTCATGGCCATGCTGGCAGGACGCTTCCAGCCGGACGAAGGGCACATCGAGGTGGCGGGCGGGAGGGTGCGCTTCGACTCTTCGCGCCAGGCCATCGCCGCGGGCATAGGCATGGTCTACCAGCACTTCATGCTTGTGGAGGACATGAGCGTGGCCGAGAACGTGCTCCTGGGTCAGGAGGGCGGCTTTTTCCTCAACCCCGCGCGCATGCGCGCCGTGGTGGGCGAGTTGGCCGGGCGTTTCGGCCTGGGCATCGATCCGGCGGCCCGCGTGGGCGACCTGTCCATGGGCGAGCGCCAGCGCGTGGAGATCCTGAAGCTCCTGCACCGCAAGAGCCGGGTGCTCATCTTCGACGAGCCCACGGCCGTGCTCACCCCGGGGGAGACCGAGGCGCTCTTCGACGCCCTGCGCAGCATGAGCGCCCAGGGCAAGGCCATCGTGTTCATCTCCCACAAGCTGGAGGAGGTGCTCTCCGTGGCCGACGAGATCGCCGTTCTGCGTCGCGGCCGCGTGGAGGGCGAGTTCCTGGCCTCCGAGGTGTCCTCCCCGGCGGACCTGGCCCGGCGCATGGTGGGCCGCGATGTGCTCCTGGATGTGCGGCGCGAGGCCGTGGAGCATGGCCCCGTGGTGCTTTCGGTGCGTGACTTGTCCATGCGCAGCGTCGGCGGGGCCCTGCTGGACAACGTGGGCTTCGACCTGCGCCAGGGCGAGATCCTGGCCGTGGTGGGCGTGGGCGGAAACGGCCAGCAGCCCCTGGTGGAGACCCTCTGCGGGCTGACCCCGCCGGAGTCCGGGCAGGTGGAGCTCCTGGGCGAGAGCTGGTCGCGCTTCTATGCCGGGAACCGCTGGAAGGGCGCCCTGGCCTGGATCCCCGAGGACCGCGCCGGATTGGCCACCTGCCGGGGCCTGAACCTCACGGACAACCTGCTTTTGACCACGCGCCAGGGCTTTGCCCACGGCCAGTGGCTGGAGCGCGGCCGCGCCACCAGCACCACCGGGGACATCGTGCGCGAGCACAACGTGCAGCCGGGCCATGTGGAGGCCCAAGCCTGGCAGCTCTCGGGCGGGAACCTGCAGAAATTCGTCCTCGGACGCGAGATGTTCCGCGAGCCCAGGCTCCTGGTGGCCGAGCAGCCCACCCAGGGGCTGGACGTGGCCGCCACCGAGGCCGTGTGGCAGCGCCTGCTCGACGCGCGCAAGACCGCAGGCGTGCTCCTGGTCACCGGCGACCTCTCCGAGGCCCTGCTTCTGTCCGACCGCATCCTGGTCATGTACCGGGGCCGGGTGATGGGATTGTTCCCGGCGTCGGACGCGGTCCAGGTGGAGCGCATCGGCGCGCTCATGGCCGGGCTTTCGGGCTAGGCCGCTTCCCCGGGGCCTGCGCCGCGGGCCCCAAGACCAGTCCTGCCGGCGGCCCTTCCGCCTCAGACCCCTATTTGCGCTGCTGCTCCAGCCGGTCCCGGTCGGCCCGGGCGGTCTTGATGCGCCAGAGCGCCGCGCTGATCTCCGGCACGGGGTCGTGGGCCCGCTGCGCGGCCAGGGCGAATTGCTCCTCGGCCAGGTCGAGGTTGTCCTCCAGCTCCGCGCAGACCCCGAGGAGATAGGGCAGGGCAAAGCCGGCCGCATGGCTGCGCGCTGCGCTGCGCCAGACCTGGCAGGCCTTGCCGGTCTGGCCGGAGGTGGCGAAGTCCACGCCGCCGGAGACCAGGGTCTTGGTCCGGGCGTCCATGCCGGAGTCGTCTTCCGTCAAAAGCGGGATGTCCAGGGAGACGGAGTGCGGGGCCACGTGGTTGCGGAACTGGCCGATGGCCTTGGCGCGAGCGGCGGACAACAGGGATGCCCCGCTGGCGGGCGACCCCTTGTCCAGGCAGGCGCTGCTTTGCCCGCTTTCCGCGAACTCCTGCGCCAGAAGCACCTCCCCGGTGTCCTTGTTGACCACTCTGGGGGTGAAGCTGAACCGGGCCACGCGCGTGATGCACTGGACGATCCTGTTGCGCCAGCGGACGCACCGGCCCTTGTCGTTTTCGGCCACGCATTCCTTGCGCGTCTCCGTGGAGCTCTCATCGCGCCAGCCGTTCTCATTGACGCGGCCCTGCACCGTGCCCTCGGCGCCGTAGCGGATGGGCCTGGCCTTGGGCCTGCTGCTGTCGATCCACTGCAGCGGCTTGCCCAGGTCTGCGGCCGGGGCGGACGAATCGACTATGGTGAAGTAGGGCCTGCCGTCGACGACCACGGAGGCCAGGGCGTTCTCCACAGCGGCGCGCACCTGGCCCGCCCCGTCATTGTCAAAGGGGGCCACCTTGAGGCGCGTGAGCCGGGCGACCTCTGCCGCCGGGGCGGGGGCGAGCGTGCTCTTTTTGACCGTGGGCGCGGCGCAGCCGCACAGCAGAAGCAGGCCGCACAGGGCGAGGGCGGGCAGGCGCAGGGCCATGCTCCCCGCAGGGAAACCGGCGCGGGCCTGAAGCGGCGAAACGAAGGGAGAAAAGGCCCGGACCGGGCTGAGCGTGCGCATATCCGGCTAGACCATGTATGCCCGCGCCACGCGGAACACGTCGTCGTAGGGCATCCCGGCCTTGATGGCCAGGCACATCTGCGCGGCCATGTCCATCTTGCGCCGCGTGGCCAGAAGCGCGGTGTCGCGGATGGCGGCCAGATGGCGCGACACGAACTCCGGCTCGAAGCCGTCGGCGCAGAGGGACAGGCCCTCGGCGAAAAACCCGGCCCGCAGGTGCGGGAGGTATTCGTTCAGGGCCTGCTTGCCGCTGCGGCGGGTGCTGATGGCGTAGAACAGGAGCTTCACCACCAGCCGGTCGTCCTTGAGCTTGTGGTCCACGCCGAGAAGCGTGTGCAGGTCCGCGTCCTTTTCGCCCACGGTGGACATGAGCGCCGTGGCCAGCTCGAAGGTGCGCGGCTCGTGGAAGGGCGCGGTGCCGGCCAGGGCGTTCAGGCCCAAAAGCGTCAGGCGCGGGTTCTCGGAGGCGGCGATGCCCGTGAGCGCCCGGCGCATCATCTCCATGCGGCGGCGGAACTCGGTCAGCAGCACCCCGCGCTTGGCCTGGGCCAGGGTCAGCGAAAGCTCGGGCGCGAGCTCGGACTGGGCGGTGTCGAGCAGGTGGTGGATGTACGGCTCGGCGGTGTTTTCGGCCTCCACGCCCAGGATCGAGAAATCCTTCTTGGCGTCCAGGAGCTTCTTGATGGACAGCCAGTAGGCGGCCAGGGCCGCCACCGGCATTTCCAGGATGTCCAGTTCCTTGTGCGCGTCCATGGTGCTTCTCCGCTGGGCTGTGGGGGTTGACGCGAACCGGAAAAAGTCAGAGGCTTCCGGCTGCCCGGAGGCAACCCTAGCGCATTTTGCGCCGGGAAACAAACACAGCCGGGACGCACTATCCCAGCCCCTGCGAGGAGCCAATGCATGCTTGAATTTCCGGTCATCGACCCCGTGGCCTTGCAGATCGGCCCCCTGTCCGCCCGCTGGTACGGCATCATGTACGCCGTGGGTTTCTCCCTGGCCTGGTTCCTGGCGCGCCGCCGCGCGGCCAAGCCTGGCTCGGGCTGGACGGCCATGCAGGTGGACGACCTCATCACCTGGGGGGTGCTGGGGGTGGTGCTGGGCGGCCGCCTCGGCTACGTGCTGTTCTACGACCTGTCCTATTACCTGTCCAACCCGCTGGAAAGCCTGTCCATCTGGCGCGGGGGCATGAGCTTCCACGGCGGCGTGGCGGGCGTCATCCTTGTGGCCTGGCTCTATGGCCGCAGCATCGGCAAGTCCCTGCTCGAGGTGGGCGATTTCATCGCTCCGCTGGTGCCGCCGGGGCTCTTGGCCGGCCGCCTGGGCAATTTCATCAACGGCGAACTCTGGGGCCGGGTGACGGATTCGCCTTTGGGCATGGTCTTCCCCACGGGCGGGCCGCTGCCGCGTCATCCCTCGCAGCTCTATGAGGCCGCCCTGGAAGGGCTGGCCCTGTTCGTTATCCTCTGGGCGTATTCCGCCCGGCCCAGGGCTCGCGGGGCCGTGGGCGGGCTGTTCCTGCTCGGCTACGGGGTCTTCCGCTTTGTGGTGGAGTTCTTCCGCCAGCCGGACGTCCAGCTGGGCTTTGTGGCCTTTGACTGGATGAGCATGGGCCAGGTGCTCTGCCTGCCCATGATCGGCCTGGGCCTGCTGCTGATGCTGCGCAAGGCCCCCGCCGCCTGAGGCCCTGCCGCGGCCGCTGCTTTCCGACAGCCGGCGCGCCAGAGCCTCCCTGGTGCCATGCCTCAGGCCGCTTCAGGGGCTTGGGTCTTTTTGGGTTTGCCCTGCCCCAGCAGCACCCCGCAAAGGATCACGATGCAGGCCGCGGCCTGCGCCGGGACCAGGGTCTCGCCCAGCAGAAGCCAGCCGGAAAGAACTGCCACGGGCGGCACCAGGTTGATGGACGCAGCGGCCTGGGCCGCGGGCAGGCGCACCACGGCCATGTTGTAAAGCCCGAAAGCCCCCAGGGTGACTACCCCGCCCAGATAGGCCACGGCCAGCCAGGCCTCTGCGGGGATGAGCAGCGGCGCGCTGACCCCCGCCGCCTGGCCTGTGAGCAGCGCGCCCGGCAGGAAGAACACGGCTCCGGCAAGGGCCTGCAGTCCCGTGAGATGCCAGGAGTTGAACCGGCTGGACAGGTGCTTGAGCAAAAGCATGTAGCCTGCGGCGCAGCACATGGCGAGCAGCTCAAGGAAGTTGCCCAGGGCCGGGTTGGGCGCGTGCTCGTTGGCCGCACCAGAGAGCGAGAGCCAGGCCACCCCGGCCAGGGAGACCACCGTGCCGGCAAGGCCGCGCACCGAAAGCCCCTCGCCCAGGAACAGCCATGCGCCGGCCGCCACCAACAGCGGCACCAGGGAGGAGATCAGGCCCGCCTGGGCCGAGGTGGTGAGGGAGATGGCGAAGGCCTCCAGCAGAAAATACAGGCAGGGCTGGAGCAGGCAGACAAGAACCAGCCATTTGGCGTCGCCCTTGGCGCAACCGGTCTTGGGCACCCGGCCCCAGAACAGGGCCATGAGGCCTGAGGCCAGGAGCATGCGCAGGAAGACCACGGTCAGCGGGGCAAATCCTGTGAGAGCGATTTTCATGGCCACGAAGCTGGTGCCCCAGAGGAGCACGGCGGCGGACAGGCAGAGCAAGGGAAGCAGGCGTGCGTTCATGGCCGCAGAATGCCACAGGGCGGCGCTGCCGTATGGAACGATATTGCGGTGCTGCCGGTGCGCCGGCTATTGGTGGTCGGCGGTCGAGCGGTACTGTTTCGGCGTGGCCCCGGTGAACTGGCGAAACAGGCGCGAGAAGTGGCTCTGGTCTGAGAATCCGGCCTCCAGGGCCGTCTGGCTGATGGGCGCGCCCCCGGCCAGGAGGCTCTTGGCCTTTTCCACGGCCTGCTGGATCTGGTAGGTGTGCGGTGGCAGGCCCGTGGCCGCCTTGAACGCGCGCAGGAAGTGGTGCCGCGAGAGTCCTGCCAGTTCCGCCAGGTCGTTCAGCGGCACCCGCTGGCCGGCGCGGCTGGACAAATACCCGCGGGCGAGGGTTACGGCCGGGTTCTCCGGCCGGGGCTCTGCAACCTTTGCCGCGTGGCGGCGCACCAGCTCGCGCAGGCAGACCATGAGCCGGGCCTGCCGCTCGCCGATATCGGCGTTCGCGGCAAAGGATTCATGCAGGGCCTGCCATGCCAGAAACAGCTCCGGATCATCCAGCACGCAGGCCGGGAAGCGCGGCGGGGCTCCACAGGCGGTCCCGCTGAGCCAGCCCGGGGCCACATAGAACATGGTGTAGGAGATGCCGGCGCCGGTGTCCGGGTTGCAGGCGTGGGGCTCGCCAGGCTCGATGACCACCATCTGGCCCGGGCGCGCGTCGTGCTGCCTGCCGGCAAGGGTGAAGCGGGTGCTGCCGGCAACCACCAGGCCGATGGAATATTCGGCGTGGGTGTGGGGGCGGAAGGTCTGCCGGGTGTAGCTGGAGGAGCGCGCCTCGACGCCGGGGAGCGCCGCATCGCGCCAGAAATGCACGTCTGAGTGCAGCGGGGCGCTGGTCACGTCGGGGCTTGACCTCTAGTTCCAGCCGCCGCCATGCTTGGAGGAGTAGATGATGCGGCTGGACTTCTCGGACACGGGCTCGAAGGTCCCCCGGCGGCAGGCCTCGGCGGTCTGGCCCACGCTTTCCAGCACGAATTCCTTGTAGAGCACGCTGCCCACGAAATAGTTCGGGTTGCTGTCCGACCTGCGCACCTGGCAGACGAGGGTATCCTCGTCGATGGCCTTGTAGGTGGCCCGGTAGAGGCGTCCGACCTTGTGCACCTGCATGCTGTTCCTGCCGCCGAGCATGGTGGCGTTCATGCGCTGCACCTGCGCTGTTGCGAACTGCGCAAAGCGCTCATGCTCGCGGGCCAGAACGCTGTCCATGTGCATGGGCGCAGTGGCCTGGAGGTGGCCGGCGTTGAGCGCCGGCAGCTCTGGCCGGGCGGAAGGGGAAGCCGCCTCGGGGAGCGTGAGGAAGGGCTCCACCGCCAGGACCGGGCTGGCCGGGGCGAGCAGGAGAAGGAAGGTGAGCAGGAAGGCGGTGCGGTGCATCGTGGACTCCGGTACAGGTCTGGAGGGTTGCGGGACAGGGGGTCCCGCAACCCTCTCAGACAGGGGGCTAGTTGCTGCGGATCTCGACGCGGCGGTTCAGGGCGCGGCCCTCGTCGGTCTTGTTGTCAAACTTGGGAGCGAGCTTGCCCATGCCCTTGGGGACCAGCCTAGAGGCGTCGAAGCCCTTGGCCTGGAGCCACCTGACCACAGAGGCGGCGCGGCGCTCGGACAGCTTCTGGTTGTAGGGCACGGTGCCGACGCTGTCGGTATGGCCCTCGATGACGAACTGCTTGCAGGAAGAGTCCTTCAGCACTGCCAGGGCCTGTTCCAGGGCGGGCTCCATCTCCGGGGTGATGGCGAACTTGTCGAAGCCGAAGTTCATGTTGCCCAGGGTGATGGTCTCGCACTCTTTCTTGACCGGGGCCATGGAGCGGGGGGTGTCATCGACGACATCGTAGAACACGTCGCGCACGTACTTCTTGAGGGCGGCGTTGTCGCCCAGGGCGGCGGGGTCGCCGACCACGGAGCAGCGGCTGATGGCGCGGATCTCGTCGACAACCATCTTGCCGCGGGCGTTGTCGGCGTAGCTGACGACATGGATGCACAGGCGGTCAGGGTACTTGGCGTACAGGGCCTTGGCCTCGGCCACGGGGTCGGTGCCGTAGTTGGAGTCGCCGTCAGTGAACATGATGAGGGCCGTCTTGCCGCTCATCTTGGCCAGCACAGCGTCAAGATCCATCAGGCCCATGCCCATGGGGGTGTTGCGGCCATAAATCTCGTAGTCGGTGTCGATCTTGGACAGCGCACCGGCCACGGCGGGCTTGGTGTACTTGGTGGGTGCCAGCTGCGTGGCAAAGGGAGCGAAGGTGCTCACGCCGCTCTGGTAGCCCAGTTCAGGGATCTCGGCGTTCATCTTGGTGGCGAGTTCCTTGGCCAGCTTGATCTTGACGCCCTTCAGGGCGTCATTGGTCATGCCCATGGAGCCGGAGTGGTCAACGAAGAGGATGAAGTTGTCGACCTTGGGCTTCATGGTCTCGGCAGGGGCCTGAGCGGCCAGCATCAGGACCGCCAGAGCGGACAGGATGGCTACGGAAAGGAGGCGTTTGCGCATGCTCATGAATAAATCTCCTTGCATTTCAGTGTTGGACCATAGCTGGCCGCACTGTGAGAGGGGTTACAGCCATTGGGAGCATAGGAAAGATTCTTAGCCCTGGCAAGAAAATACTATAGGTTCGCCGCTCCAAGTTACCCAAAGTTTGGCCGGTTGCCAACCAGTGCGGCACCGGATAAAGTTAACGGTTCGGACGCACGGTCCCCTCAGGCCAAGGCGGCCTAGGACCACAAACAGCGAAAGGGAGACGGCCCATGTACATTGTCACCGGCGGAGCGGGCTTCATCGGCAGCGCCATGATCTGGAAACTGAACCAGATGGGCATCGACGACATCCTGGTGGTGGACGACCTGGCCTCCACGGACAAGTGGAAGAACCTTGTGAACCTGAAGTTCTCCGACTATCTGCACAAGGACCAGTTTCTCAAGTTCATGGCCGAGGGCGACGACCCCTTCGGCACCAAGGCCATCATCCATATGGGGGCCTGCTCCAGCACCACCGAGCGCGACGCCGACTACCTCATGGAGAACAACACGCGCTACACCCAGGTGTTGTGCCGCTTTGCGCTCAAAAACTCCGTGCGCTTCCTCAACGCCTCCAGCGCGGCAACCTACGGCGGCGGAGAGAGGGGCTTCTCCGATGCCCACGACGGGCTGGAGGATTTGAAGCCGCTCAACATGTACGGCTATTCCAAGCACCTCTTCGACCTCTGGGCCTTGCGCGCGGGCATCCTGGACCGCGTCGCCTGCATCAAGTTCTTCAACGTCTTCGGCCCCAATGAATACCACAAGGAAGACATGATGAGCGTCATCTGCAAGGCCCACAAGCAGATCGGCGAGAGCGGGCGCCTGCGCCTGTTCAAATCCTACCGGCCGCAATACCCGGACGGCGGGCAGATGCGCGATTTCGTCTACATCAAGGATTGCGTGGACATCCTCTGGTGGATGCTGGAAAATCCGCAAGTGAACGGCATCTTTAATGTTGGCACTGGAATTGCTCGTACCTGGAACGACCTGGCCAAAGCGGTGTTCTCGGCCATGGGGAAGAGCCCGGACATCGAGTACATCGAGATGCCGGAAGCCATCCGGGACAAGTACCAGTATATGACCCAGGCCGAGATGAGCAAGCTGCGCGCCGCAGGATACGGGGCTGGTTTCACCAGCCTGGAGGACGCAGCCAGGGATTATGTGACCGGGTATCTGGCCAAGGACGATCCGTACCTGGACGCTCGAAAAGGCTAGAAAACAAAAGGATTGCAGCGGTTGAAGCGTAAGCGGTTTGTGCTCTTTCTGGCCCTGGGGCTGCTCCACTGCCTGCTGGCGGGGCCGACCTTTGCGGTCATCGGCGAATCCGTCGCCGGCCGACCGGAGGTGCGCCTGCCAGTCACGCCTCCGCCCGCGTCTTCCGGTGCGGTGCGGCAGATACTCCTTGAGCAGACCGGTCGGGCCCAGGTTCCGCCGCCGCCCGATTTCAGCAAGAGCGTCGGGATCCCGACGCCTTCGCGCATGCAGCCGCCCGTGTTCGCGGAGAGCCTGCTCATCGGCCATGGCGGGGTCCAGACTCCGCAGGCTCCGGGCCTGTCCGTGAGCGGCCCGGAGGTGCGCATGGGCGTTCTGCCGCCGGGCGCTGCGGACTCGCTTCTGCCGCCTCCGCCGCCATCCTTCCCTGCGGACGTCGAGCAGGGCCCGGACCAGTGGAAGCTTTCCGCAGACCGCATCGAGGGCCAGCATGACAGCGAGTATGTGCAGGCCATCGGCAACGCCCTGCTGGTCAAGGGCCTGAACACCCTGCGCGCCGACTCCATGCGCTACTACCAGGCCAGCCGCTGGGTGGTGCTCAAGGGCAACGTGCGCGTGGCCTGGGAGGGCGACGTGCTGGAGGCCGAGGAGGCCGAGTTCGACCTGGCCAACATGCTGGGCTGGCTCAAGCGCGGCAAGGTCTTTGTGGGCAAGTCGCACATCTATTTTGAGAGCGAGAACATCCGCAAGTACGGCGCTTCAAGCTACCGCTTCCAGAACGCCAAGGTCACCGCCTGTGACGGTGATAAGCCCGCCTGGTCCATCACGGCCGAGGAGGGCGACATCAACCTCGACGGACGCGCCAAGCTCTGGCATTCGCGCTTCAACGTCAAGGACGTCCCAGTGGCCTACTCCCCGTACCTGTCGCTGCCAGGCGGCGCCAAGCGCCAGAGCGGCTTTCTGCTGCCGGAGTTTTCCCAAAGCTCCAAGCGCGGCTATGGGGTGAACCAGGGCTACTACTGGGTGCTGGACGACGAGCGCGACCTGACGTTCTACGAGAACGTGATGAGCCGGCGGGGGCTCATGCAGGGGCTGGAATACCGCCACGCGGAGAACCCGAGCACCAAGGGCGACTGGCGCATCGACTATCTGAACGACCGCAAGACCGCGGCCAATATGGCCCAGGAGGAGAAATACCTTCAGACTGACGGCCTGCAGCGGCCCAATTCCAACCGCTGGTGGGCGCGCAGCAAGTTCAACGGGTTTGCCCTTGATCCGGCCTGGCAGGTCAAGGTGGACCTGGACATGGTCAGCGACCAGAACTACCTGCGCGAGTTCGGCGGCAGCTCCTCCGGGTACACCGCCAGCCGCAAATCCTTTCTCAAGGAGTTCGGACGCGATATCGACGTGGCCGATTCCCTGACCCGCACAAGCACGGCGTATCTTTCACGCAGCTGGGACAAGTTCGGCCTTGTGGGCAAGATGTCCTGGACCCAGAACCTGGCGTATATGAACGGCAACAATCCGGCCACCAGAAACCCCACGGCCCAGACCTTGCCGGAGGTCCATGCCTTCGCCTTCAAGCAGGCCATTCCCGGCACGCCCCTGGAATGGGAGGCCACAGGCCGCTTCGACTACTTCTGGCGCGAGTTCGGAACGCGCGGGTTCCGCACGGATCTGCACCCGACGCTCAGCCTGCCCCTGGCTCTGGGGCCGGCGACGCTCATCCCCAGCGTGGGCCTGCGCAACACAGCCTACGGCGTGGGCGGGTACACCAACGAGCCGGGCCTCGCCTCCACCAACAAGTCCCCGACGCGGACCTTTCCGGAACTCGGGTTTTCGGCCTTCACGGAGATGAGCCGGGTGTTCGGGCTGGGCAGCGCCCCCTTTGAGGCCCGGACCGAAAACGTGGGCCAGAGCCAGTGGGGCTCCATCCGCCACAGCGTGGCCCCGCGGCTGGATTTCTCGTATATCCCGGCCCCACAGTCCCAGACCCGTCTGCCGTCCTTCGACTCCCTGGACCGGCTCCAGCGCAAGAACCTCATCACCTATTCGTTGACCAACGTGCTGGACCGCAAGCGCACCAGCGTGGTGGCCGCGCCCAACGGCAACGCCACCATCCCCGTGGCCGCCGTCGATTACCTGGACTTCTTCCGCCTGCGCCTGGAGCAGTCCTTTGACCGCGACGAGGCAGCGCGCGGCGATCATCTCGGCACCTATTCCCGCAGACCTTACTCGGACATCATGGTCGAGGCCACAATCATGCCGGAGAAGTATGTCTCCCTGACCTCCAAGACCTTCTATTCGCCGTATCTGAGCCGGCCCACGGAGCATGAGCACACCCTGGCCCTGCGCAAGGAAAAGCTTGGCGAGGTGCGTTTCGGTTACGACTATCTGTATCCCCTTGACGAATACAGCCGGAAGCGCACCCGGGACATCCAGGCCCTCTCCCTCGGCCTGGACGTGGACCTCACCAGCAAGCTCAAGCTGAGCACCAACTACCGCATGGACATTGCCGGGCATTCGGACCTGGAGAAAAGCGTGGGGCTCACCTGGACCGACCAGTGCTACAACGTGCAGCTGCTCTTCAGCCGCAAGCCCAGCGACCAGAGCATCGAGCTGCGCTTCAACCTGCTTGATTTCGGCAAGCCCTAAAGGCATGCTCTGGCGCATGACGCGCCGAGCCATCACCCTCCTGCCCGAGACCCTGCGCAACCAGATCGCCGCCGGCGAGGTGGTGGAGCGCCCCGCCAGCGTGCTCAAAGAACTGGTTGAGAACAGCCTGGACGCCGGCGCGGCGCGCATCGACGTGACCCTGGAAGGCGGCGGCGTGACGCGCATGGTGGTGCAGGACGACGGGGCGGGCATCCCGCCGGGGGAGCTTGCCCTGGCCGTCACCCGACACGCCACGAGCAAGCTCGCCTCCGTGGCCGACCTCTTCAATGTCACCAGCTTCGGCTTCCGGGGCGAGGCCTTGCCGAGCATCGCCTCGGTGTCGCACCTGACGCTGACCTCGCGCGTCCGTGAGGAGCCCTGCGCCGCGCGCATCGAGGTGGAGAGCGGGCGCCTGGTCGACCAAGGGCCGGCGGCCCTGGCTGCGGGCACCCGCGTGGAGATGCGCAGGCTCTTCGCCAGCACCCCCGCCCGGCTCAAGTTCCTGCGCACCGAGGCCACGGAGGCCAAGCGCTGCCAGGAGGCGCTCACGCGCATGGCCCTGGCCCGGCCCGACGTGGCCTTTTCCCTGGTCAGCGGCGGGCGGGAGCTTTTCCGCCTGCCTGCCGGGCAGACCCTGGCCTCGCGGCTGGGCAAGTTCTGGCCCCCGGCCGTGCTGGAGGGGCTGCAGGAGTTTTCCCGGGCCCATGGGCCCCTTTCGGCCCACGGCCAGGCCGGCCGGCCTTCCCATGCCCAGAACCGCGCCGACCGCATGTTGTTTTACGTCAACGGGCGCCCCGTGCAGGACCGGCTGCTCCAGCGCGCCGCGCGCGAGGCTTACAAGGGCCGCATCCTCTCCGGCGAATACCCCCAGGTGCTGCTGTTTCTGGACTTGCCGCCGGACGAGGTGGACGTGAACGTGCATCCGGCCAAGCTGGAGGTGCGCTTCCGCGACGAGGGCGCGGTGTTCTCCCTGGTGCGCCTGGCCCTGGCCCCGGCCGCCGGGGGCGACGTGCTGGCCGACCCTGCGGCGTCCTACAATGCTCCCGGCCCCGCCTCGGCAGCGGCCTGGACCTCTCCGCACCGGATGCCCGGGCCATCCGCGCCGTCCGGCGCGGACCATGGCGACAAGCCCGGCCTGCTGCGCGCCTACCATGACTTCCGCAACCCGCAGCCCCCTCGCGAGGCGCCCCTGCCCCTGGCTCCGGCTTGTTCCTCCAGCGCCGGGACCGCCACGCCGGCCGCAGTCCCCGGCCCTGAGCCTCAGCCCCTTTCCCAGGGCGGGCTGGAGTATCTGGGGCAGATCGCGGACACCTACCTGGTGCTGCGGCAGAACGGCGAAAAGCTCGTCCTGGTGGACCAGCACGCCGCGCACGAGCGGGTAATTCTGGAGAACATGCGCCGGGCGCGCAGCAACGGGGACTCCCAGCCCCTGGCCCTGCCCCTGGAGCTGGCCCTGCACCCCGCTGAAGCCGCGCGGATCCAGGAGCTTTGGGCCTCCTTGCGCGCCTGCGGGTTCATGCTGGAGATGTCCGGCGCGGAGCGGTTGTCCGTGCGCGGGGTTCCGCCCAGCCTCCCCGCAGGCAAGGCCTCCGAATTCCTGCGCGCAGTTTTGACCGAGCGGACGGGCGGCCTCACGGAGCTCTGGACGCTCTTGTCCTGCAAGTCGGCCATCAAGGCCGGCCAGCCCCTGGCACGCGATGAGGCCCTGGCGCTGCTTGAGGTCTGGCTGGCCACCCCGGACAGGGACCACTGCCCGCACGGCAGGCCTGTGGCCGTGGCCTTCGGTGCCGGTGACCTGGAACGTCTGTTCAAGCGGAAATGACGTAATACGTATTTTGGGGGTCGCTGCGCAGTATGTCCTTCTACGCACCTTGCGCAGGAGGGAAAACTCTGCCATTGATCGCACCGCGCTGATACTTCCACTGAGAATAGGGCGTCGCAGGAGTTTTTTGTCTCATGACCATAGCGTATAACAAGATTGAGGTCCGTATCCGCCTCGCTGCGGTGCGGTCCAATTATCGTCTTTTGTGCAGTCGTGGCAGCAGCATCATCGCCGTCATCAAGGCTGACGCCTATGGGCACGGCTTGGCCGAGGTCGCAGGCGCGCTGGCCAAGGAGGGCTGCAACGCCTTTGCCGTGGGCACGGTGGAGGAGGGCGCGGCCCTGCGCCGGTTCCTTTCCGCAAAGGGGCTCAACAGCCGCATCCTTGTGCTCCTCGGCCCCATCGACCCCGACGATTATCCGCTCCTCTGGGAGCATGGGCTCATCCCCCTCATCGGCAGCTTCCGGCAGTTGGAGGCCCTGGCCCGACAGGCCGCCCGCATGGGCAAGGCCCTGGACATGAGCCTCAAATTCGACACGGGCATGGCCCGCCTGGGCTTTGGGACCGGGGATCTCGCCCGGCTTCTGGACCGCCTGCGCGAGGCCCCGCTGGTCCGCCCGGTGATGGCCAGCTCGCACCTGGCCACAGCCGACCAGCCGGAATCCGTGGAGTATCTCCTGGGCCAGGCCGAGCGTTTCGCCTTCATCCTGGGCGCCCTGGCCAAGGCCGGCTTCGTGGTCGAGGCCAATCTGGCCAATTCCGCGGGCGTGCTGGGCCATCCGTCGGTGCACCACCAGAGCCAGCGCGCGGGCATCGCCCTGTATGGGGCCAATCCCTTCGCCGGGAGCGCCTGGGACCATCTGGGGCGCGGGTTGACCCCGGCCATGGAGGTGCGCACGCGCATCGTCTCCGTGCATGCCTTGCCAAAGGGTTGCAGCATCAGCTACGGCTGTACGTACACGGCCGAACGCGACATGCGGGTGGCCATCGTGGCCGCTGGCTATGCCGACGCCTACAGCCGGAGCCTCACGGGACGGGGTGCGCAGATGCTTGTGGCGGGCCGCCGCGCGCCGTTGGTGGGCCGGGTCTGCATGCAGCTCACGGCCTGCGACGTCACCGACATCCCGGACGCCCGGCCAGGCGACTGGGCCGTGCTCCTGGGCGGGGACGGGCCGCTGGCCATACGTCCCGAAGAGCTGGCCTCCTGGTGGGGCACCATTTCCTATGAAGTTTTCTGCCTGCTGGGCATGAACCGGCGGGTCTACATTTAGGCCTGGGAGACGGACGATGGACTGGATTCTTGCGGAAAGCGTTCCCCTGGACGAGGCCGACCCCAAGGCGCTCATGACCAAGTGGGCCAATGTGGCCGAGGACATGGCGCTCATCCCGGAGCTCAACGTGCGCATGCGCGCGGAGGCGGGGATGTTGGTGCTCGAGGTCAGCCCGGAGCTCTACGACGTCTTCCGCTAGGACGGCTTCCCTAGCCTTGAGCATTCTCCAGGTTTGACAATCCTGGCGCGGGCCACGTATCCTGCGGTCAGTCCTGACAAACCGGGGGGCTGTGCATGGGGGATATGGTGGCGTGGGCGACGGCGGCGTTCCTGGTGGTTCTGGCCGCCGTGGGCGGCTTTCTGCTTGGCCGTTCCGGACTGTTCCCCCGCCGTGCCCAAGTCCAGCCTGAAGACGGCCCGGACGTCCTCCTGGCCGGGATCATCTCCCGCGCGGCTCCCCTGGACATCCTGTCCGGCCCTTCCGGGGACCCCTTGGCCCGTTGCCGGCCCGAAGGCGTCGGCCCCGGGGGCCTGGTCTGCGGGCTCATGGACAGCGCCGCGTCCGTGGAGCTGCGCCCAGGCCGGGCCGTGGCCTGCTTCTTTGCCCCTGTGCGCCAGTCCGGGCGCAAGTTCAACGCCTTCGAGAGCGAGATCGTGGCCGTGCATGGCGCCCTGGACCCGCCGCGGATCGTGCTGCGGCCCCCTCTGGAGTTCAAGGACATGCCGCGCCGCCGGCACGCCCGCAAGCGCGTCAACGACCCTCGATTCGTGCATGTGCGCCTCTGGGCCGCTGATGCCGAGACCAGCCGCCTGTTCTTTCCCGAGGCCACGCCGGATATCTGGGTCAACGCCTATGAGGGCAATGGCGACGGCGAGAGCGCCGTCACGGATATCTCCCCCGGCGGGCTGGCCATGGAGGTGCGCGCGACCCTGGTGCCGCCGGGCCTGGAGGCAGGCAGCCCGGTTGTGCTCAAATGTTCGCTTTTCCAGTTCAAGGAGAAACAGTTCAAGCCTTACTGGTACGCCGGTCTGGTGCGGGGCGTCAGCGCCCCGGACGCGAAGGTCCGGCGCATCGCCATAGGCTTCACCGCCGTGGGCGCATTGGATGGCGGCGCGCTTCAAGGGGTGCGCTGGACCGAACGCATTGTAAACGAGACGCAAGGAGGCAGCGCATGAAGGTTCTGGGCATCAACGGCAGCGCGAGATTGAACGGGAACACGGCCATCATGTTGAACACGGCCCTGGCCGAGATCAAGGCCGCTGGCTTTGAGACGGAGCTGGTGCAGTTTGGCCCCAAGGGCCTGCAGGGCTGCATCGCCTGCTACAAGTGCTTTGAGAACAAGGACAAGCGGTGCGCCGTCAAGGACGAGATGAACGGCTACATCGAGAAGATGCTTGAGGCCGACGGCATCCTGCTCGGCTCGCCCACCTATTTTGCGGATGTGACCAGCAACATGAAGGCCCTCATGGACCGCGCGGGCATGGTCTCCCGGGCCAACGGGGACATGTTCCAGCGCAAGGCCGGGGCGGCCGTGGTCACGGCGCGGCGGGGCGGGGCCATCCACACCTTCGACACCCTGAACCACTTCTTCTTCATCGGCCAGATGATCGTGCCCGGGTCCAGCTACTGGAACATGGGCTATGGCCGGGAGCCCGGCCAGGTCTCCGGCGACGAGGAGGCCCTGGGCACCATGCGCACCCTGGGCCAGAACATGGCCTGGCTGCTGCAGAAGATCGCGGGCTAGGCCGTGGACGCGGCGCTCCTTCCCGCCCTGTCCGCCGGGCTTGTCCTGGGCGCGGGCCTGGCGTTCGTGCTCCTGCGCGCCAGCGCCGCCGCGAAGTGCGCAAGCCTGCGCGCCGAGGCCGAGGCCGCCCTGGCGCAGTCGCGGACCGTGGAGGCCGCCCTGGGCGAGCGCCTGCGGGGTGCCGAGGAGCGCGTGGCCGCCCAAGCCTGCGAACTGGACGCGGTCCAGGGCGAGGCCAGGGGGCTGCGCGACGAGCTGCGCGCCGAGACAGGGCGCCGGGCCAGCGCCGAAGAGGCCGCCGCGCGCGTGTCCGGACTGGAGGCCCGCCTGGCCGCCCAGGCCGAGGAGCTCTCCGGCCTCAAGGTGCGCGAGGGCGACCTGTGCGCGCGCATGGAGGAGGAGCGCAAGGCTGCGGCGGAAAAGCAGGCCCTCATGGAGGACGTGCAGGCCAGGCTCCAGGACACCTTCAAGGCCCTGTCCGCGGACGCGCTGAAGCACAACAACCAGAGCTTCCTGCAACTGGCGGGCGAGCACCTGGCCAAGGTGCAGGAGTCGTCCAAGGGCGACCTGGAGCTGCGCCAGAAGACCATCGAGGGGCTGGTGAAGCCCATCAGGGAGTCCCTGACCCAGGTGGACGCGCGCATCCAGGACATGGAGAAGAGCCGCCAGAACGCCTACGTGGAGCTTTCCCAGCAGGTGAAGTTCCTGGCCTCGGACCAGGTGGACCTGAAGAAGGAGACGCGCAAGCTGGTGGACGCCCTGCGCAGGCCCACGGTGCGCGGCCGCTGGGGCGAGATGCAGCTCCGGCGCGTGGTGGAGCTGGCGGGCATGATCAACTACTGCGACTTCACCGAGCAGACGAGCGTGACCACCGAGGACGGGCGCTTGCGGCCGGACATGGTGGTGCGTCTGCCCGGCGGCAAGCAGGTGGTGGTGGACGCCAAGGCCCCCCTGGAGGCCTACCTCAACGCCTACGAGTCCCAGGACGAGGACGCCCGCCGCTCCAGCATGCAGACCCACGCCCGGCAGATCCGCGACCACCTGGCCAAGCTGGGCCAGAAAAGCTACTGGGAGCACCTCAAGCCCACGCCCGAATTCGTGGTCATGTTCCTGCCGGGGGAAATCTTCTTCAGCTCCGCCCTGGAGCATGATCCCTCGCTCATTGAGGAGGGCGTCAAGCAGAAGGTCATCGTGGCCTCGCCCACCACCCTCATAGCGCTTTTGCGCGCCGTGTACTACGGCTGGCAGCAGGAGAAGATCGCCGAGAACGCCCAGCAGGTCAGCGAGCTCGGCCGCGAGCTGTACAAGCGCATCGTGACCCTGGCCGAGCATTTCGGCCGGGTGGGCAAGGGGCTTTCCGGCGCGGTGGAGGCCTACAACAAGACCGTGAGCTCCCTGGAGTCCCGCGTGCTGGTCCAGGCCCGGCGCTTCAAGGAGCTGGCCGCGGCGCCGGAAAAGGACATGCCCGTGCTGGAGCCCCTGGACGTCGCCACGCGCGAGATCCAGCAGGGCGAGGACTAGGGCGGGGAGTGCCACCGGCGGCCGGGGGCGCTGCTCTAAGCCCCCGCCGGGGGAGAGGATGTCCTCCGAGCCCCCTCATCGGCCGAAAGGGCTGTTTCAGGTTCCTCCTGAAGCAGCCCTTTCGGCGTCATGGGGATTCCAAAGGGCCTCAAGGCCCCTTGGCGGTGAACAGGGGCGGAGCTCCCTGTTTACCGGCGCCCCAGGGGTGCTGCGCTGGCCAGAAACGGCGGGTTCTCCAGCGCCGGCTTGTTCACGGGCATGCGCCCCCGGGGCAACCCGTCGGCGAGGACCAGCACGCTGCCGCCCGCGCCCTCCAGCACGGCCTGTCCCGCTGCGGTGTCCCATTCGCGGGTGAGGTTGAAGCGCGGGTACAGGTCGGCCCTGCCTTCGGCCACCAGGCAGAACTTGAGCGCGCTGCCGGCGGTGATGCGTTCGCGCACGTTCTTGTCCGCCAGCCAGGCCTCGGTGTCCGGCGAGGGGTGCGAGCGGCTGGCCAGCACGGTGAGCCCGGCCTCGTCCGGCTGGCGCACGGCGATGGCCTGCCACGGGCCACCCGGCCCGCGCCGGAAGGCGCCCAGGCCCAGGCCCCCCGCGTAGGTCTTGCCCCACACGGGCACATGCACTGCCCCGAGGAGCGGGTAGCCGTCCTCGGCCAGGGCGATGCACACGCAGAATTCGCCCAATTCCTTCACGAACTCCTTGGTGCCGTCCAGGGGGTCCACGATGAACAGCCGTTGCCAGCGTGCGCGCTCCGCGTACGGAATGGCCGCGCCTTCCTCGGAGAGCACGGGCACGCCGGGGAACTGCCGCGCCAGCCCGCCCAGGATGGACTCGTGCGCGGCCAGGTCGGCCCTGGTCAGGGGCGAGGCGTCGGCCTTGTAGTCCACGCTGAAGCCCGCGCTGCGCACCGCCAGGATGGCCGCGCCGGCGGCCTCGGCCATGGCCGCCAGGGCGCCCAGGGCCGGGTTCATGCCGCCGCCAGCACGCGGACCTGGCCGCTGATGCCCCGGAGGGCCGCCACAAGCCCGGCTCGGTCCATGTCCTGGCTGTCCAGGCTGAAGGCGGCCTCGGCCAGGGCCTCGGGGGCCGCCGCGAGCAGCTCGGCCAGCCGCCCGGCGCCTATGTCCGCGCCCTGCTCGAGCACATGGGCCAGGCATTCCAGGGCCACGGTGTTGAACAGCTTGAGGGTCACGGCCAGCAGCCCGCCGGCGTCGCCCCGGCCGGCGTCCTCGCCGTGGGTGATGCCTTCGCGGAACACGCCCACCGGGCTGCCCCGGCGCATGGCGATGCCCGCCACGCCCGGCAGCGCCCCGGCCAGGGCCAGGGTGCAGCCGTCGCGCGCGCTGTCGGCGTCGATGTCGTCCACGGGCGAGCCGTCCAGGAACACGGTCTGCACGCGCTCCTCCACGCATTCCGGGCAGAAGCCCAGGTCCTGGATCATGGTCTGGCGCAGGGAGAGGCCGGGCCTTAAGCTCACGCCCACGCCCTCGCGCAGGATGGGCGTCAGGGCCAGCAGGGCCTCTGGAGCGGCGCGGATCAAGAGCGTTGCGGTCTCAGGCATCAAGGCTCCCTCCTGTGTCGATCTGCGCATATGTCAAGATAGACATAAAATCCAAATATATTTGACTTTTTGCCTCGCGTACGTATTCTTGACCAAGGTCCATGCATAGTCCAGGCCGCGTGCCTGCGCAACCATAAACCAAGGAGCAACGCCATGTCGAAGCTGCTGCGCATCAATACCCGCACCAAGGAATTCCGCTTCGAGGAGCTTGGCAAGTACCTCGGCCTGGGCGGCCGCGCCCTGACCTCGCGCATCGTGCTGGACGAGGTTCCGGCCACGGCCCACGCGCTGTCCGCCGCCAACAAGCTGGTCGCCGCGGCGGGCATCCTCACGGGCACCATCGTGGCCAACTCCGGCCGCATCTCCCTGGGCGCCAAGTCGCCCTTGACCGGCACCATCAAGGAGAGCAACTCCGGCGGCCAGTTCGCCCAGAAGCTCGCCAAGCTTGGCATCCTGGCCATCGTGCTGGAGGACAAGCCCGAGGAGGGCGCCGGCTTCACCAACATCATCATCACCAAGGACGGCGTGAGCTTCGAGGCCGCAAGCGAGCTGGAAGGCCTTGGCACTTACGCCAGCATGGACAAGATTCTGGCCAAGTACGGGCCCAAGACCGGCACCATGCTCATCGGCCCGGCCGGCGAGACCTGCCGCATGGCCGCCTCGGTGCAGTTCTCCGACCCCGAGGGCCGGCCCTCGCGCGCGGCCGGGCGCGGCGGCCTGGGCGCGGTCATGGGCTCCAAGAAGGTCAAGGCCATCGTCCTCGACGACGCGGGCTGCGGCATGGTCCCTGCCGTGGACGCCGAGAAGTTCAAGGCCGCGGGCAAGCGCTGGGTGGAGATCCTCAAGGGCCACCCGGTCACCGGCCAGGGTCTGCCGGGCTTCGGCACGGCCATCCTGGTGAACATCATCAACGAGGCCGGGGCCTTCCCCACCAAGAACTTCCGCGACGGCCGCTTCGAGCATGCCGCCGCCATCTCCGGCGAGGCCATTGCCGAGACCATCACCAAGCGCGGCGGCAAGACCAAGCACGGCTGCCATACCGGCTGCATCATCCAGTGCTCCCAGGAGTACGTGGACAAGGCCGGCAAGTATCTGACCTCCGGGTTCGAGTACGAGACCGTCTGGGCCTTTGGCGCCAACACGCTGATCAAGGACCTGGACGATATCGCCATGCTCGACCGCACCTGCGACGACATGGGCATGGACACCATCGAGCTGGGCAACACCCTGGCCATGGCCATGGAGGCGGGCCTGGTGGCCTGGGGCGACGGCAAGGCCGCTGTGACGCTCCTGCGGCGCGTGGGCGACAAGAACGACGCCCTGGGCCGCATCATCGGCAACGGCACGGGCTTCACGGCCCAGGCCTTTGGCGTGGACCGCGTGCCCGTGGTCAAGAACCAGGCCCTGCCGGCCTACGACCCGCGCAGCGTCAAGGGCGTGGGCGTGACCTACTGCACCACCACCCAGGGCGCGGACCACACCGCGGGCTACGCCGTGTGCCAGAACATCCTCAAGGTCGGCGGCGACGTGGCCCCCCAGGGCAAGGCCGGGCAGATCGAGATCAGCAAGAATCTGCAGGTGGCCACGGCGGCCGTGGACGGCCTGGGCCTGTGCCTGTTCGTGGCCTTCGCCGTGCTGGACAACGCCGACGGCGTGCCCTGCATCGCGGACCTGGTGGCCGCCCTCACGGGCAAGCCCTACACCGTGGACGACGTGGTGGCACTGGGCGTTGCCTGCCTGAAGGACGAGATCGCCTTCAACAAGGCCGCCGGGTTCGGCGTGGAGCACGACCAGCTGCCGGACTTCTTCCGCAACGAGAAGCTGCCGCCCCACGGCACCGTGTGGGACTTCACCGCCGAGGAGATGCAGGCCGCCAAGGTCGGCTAGGCTAAAACGGACGAGATGACCAAGGCCGGGGCTCCGCAGGGGGCTCCGGCCTTTTTGTTGCGGATCAGCGCGCCTGCGCGGGGTGGGCGGGCTCGGGGGGAATGAACAGTCGCACCGGCGCCGTGGGGCAAACTAGGTGCGCCGTTGCGAGAGCGTCCTCCTCTCGGAAGAGATACGTGTTCACCGTCTTCACCGAGTGGGCTTCGATTTTCGGGGTGTCGGAGCGCAAGGGCTGTCCGCCCGTGGTGACGGCGATCCTGCGGTGGGTGAATTCTCCCGGCGCGTCGGGACGGGGCGTGAGCTTGCGCGACTCGTCGAGGATGGGCTTGAAATGCTCGGCTGCGGCGGGCTTGAGGGTGAAGAGCACGGCAAAGACATGGCCCGCAGGCGTGTGCACGCCAGGGAGTTCATTCTCGCTGAGCCGCACGATGTGGACCGCCGCCACGTTTGCGCAGGAGAGGTCGTAGGTCGGCTGGGAGAACGCCGTCGATGGGAGCAGCAGCAAGAGGAGGAAACAGAGTGACTTCATGGGGCGGCTACTCCCGCTGCCCGTCGGCGATTACCGTTGCAGGAACCAGCGCCGGACACACCGAGCGCGCGGTGTCGAAGGCGTCCTCTTTAAGGAAGATGGGGATGAGCATTCCCTGTTCTTCTAATCCAGTCATTGTCGGGATGTCGCTCCGTAAAGGTCCTCCGTTGGCCGTGATGATGAGGTTCTTGGCTTGAGTGCTTACCTCGTTGTAACGCAGAAGTATTGTCGGTGTTGCCTTAAGCAGCTTCCCGAATGTCTTGGCCGCATCCGGTTTCAGGTCGAGAGCTAGCAGATAATAGTAGCCACCGTAGGATTTGAGCATCCAATCAGTGGCCTTTAGACGATAAATAGCCATACGTGCGATGTTTTTGCAGGAAACATCATAGATGGCTTGGGAGAAGGCAGCAGAGGGTATCAGGAGCAACATGAACAACAGGATCGCTTTCACTTCTTGTCACCCCCGGATGGAATACAGAAAGCTTGAGTTGTCGCCGCCAAGCTTGATAAGGGAGATTTCCCAGGTGACAGGCGGTTCTCCGAATTTGGAGAAGTGAAACACATGACTCCCTCCTGGGTGGAGGTGTGGCGTTGTGTGCCATTCCATCTGGTCAAGCAATACCCTCACGCCAGCAATGAATGGTCCGAGGTTGGTGATTCTGAGGATGATTATTTGTCCTGCACCGAATCTCTCCGTTCGTCTGTCTTCAAAACCTTGTAGAATCTGATCGATTTTTACAATTTTCTGGACCACCCGCCTGATCTCGCAGGTGCAGTTGGGATGAACCGGGCTGGGCTTTTCATCAAACCGTCTCCCAGACATCATGCGGCAGGCGAAGCAGGCGTTCTCGTTGGGAACGATTTCCCAATACGCGTTTTATTCTGCTCCCGCAACGGCCTCCATGTGCTTTGGCAGGCCGTGGATGAGCTGGTCGTCTCCGATATGCTGATCCCGATTGTTGCGCATGGCGCCCCTCTCCTTGTGAGGGTTTGGGTTGCCCGGCGTTGGCCGGGAATTGCCGGAGAGCATACCATGGGTTTTCGGGCGCACGTTGAAAACGGCAAAGAAGGGACGAAATCGGCCAAAATTGGCCGGGAAAAGGCAGGTGGAAAAAGCTTGACAGGGTTTTGAAATGCCGGGGCGAGAGGGGTCGGAGCAGGCAGGGGTGATGCGGCCGCAGGCAGGGCTCCGGCCGTTTTGCCTGCGCTGGCGCCTGTCCGGTCGGCTCTTCGCACCCTTACCGCTGTTCGCCTCTGGACGCCTTTGAAGGCCCGATGAACTGGATGGGCGCGGTGGGACACACCGGGCGCGCAGTGGCGGAGGCGTCCTTCTCGCGCCGGATCGTCTCGCGGGGGCGGGGAGCAAATCGGCCGGTGCTTCGCTTGGGGCTTTGGCCTTATGCTGTCCGCGTCTGCCGCGTGCGCGCTTCTACCCGCACCCGGTGCCCACCAGAAAGTCCAGGAAGGTCTGGAGTTTTGCCGTCAGCGCGTGTTCGCCCAGGGCCTTGTGCAGGGCCGTCAGCTCGGTCAAGGCCTGGGCCGTGGGCCGGATGGACAGGGAGCGGTGCAGCTCGGTGCGCGCCAGGGCGGTGTCCCCCGTGAGGCGCAGCGAGCTGGCGCGCACGGCGATGAGCACCGGGTCGTCGGGGAAGCGCGTGAGGGCCTCGCGCAGGATCAGATCCGCCCTGGCCATGTCGCCCTGGCGGGTCATGTCCACAAAGGCCGACAGATAGCCCGGCTGGTCCTGGGCGACGTACCGGCGAGGAAAGGCCATGACCTCGTCCGCTGAATCGGCCCTCAAGAATGTTTTGAGCCGCTCTAGATATTTCTGAGCACAGAGGTCCAGGTCGTGCTCGGCCTTTTCCTGGGCATCGAACTGCTCGATGCGGCGCAGCATGTCGGGTGTGTTGGTGTCTGCGCGGCCGCGGCGCATCTTCTCCTCGAACTCCTCGCGCGAGCGGTAGAAGTAGTGGTTGAGGCGGATGCGGTCGTGGCACGGAGGGCTGAAGGGCGAAGAGATGGGCATGCGGTCCGGGTTCACGGCCCAGCAGCCCGGGTGGTAGGCGAAGCTGTGCGCGTTCACGGCGCCCAGGGTGCTTGCCGGCTTCACGAGGGACTTGATGTGGAAGTTCACGGGATCGGACAGGGGGAGCCGCTGCGTGTAGGTCTCGATCTGCAGCCCGAGGGGCCGCTTCATGTGCCCGCTCGACCCGTAGGTCGCCCAGTTGACGACCAGGCCCGCATGGTCCTCAAAGTCCGTCAGGAAATGGCGCAGGTCGTCCGTGGCCAGGGGCACGATGAACTCGTCCAGGTCGATGAAGCCCATCCAGCGCGTGTCCGGGCCGAACTCGCGCAGGGCGTGGTTGTATGCCTTGACCTGCATGTCCCGGCCGGGGAGCTCCACCACCTTGAGGAACCCGTCGCGCAGGAAGGGCGCAAGGGTCTCGCGGATGGGCACCGCGCTCTCGTTGTCATAGATGACGAAGGCTTCGACGCCCAGAAGGGTGTGGTAGACCAGCCATTCGCGCAGGTTGCGCGTCTCGTCCTTGGCTATGGCCACCAGGGTGAGGTAGTGCATGGCGGACCTCTGGATCGGCATGGGGTGCTGCGCGTGGCGCGCGTCTCGGCAACAGCTCGCTGCCGCAGAATCTGCCCGAATCCTGGAGGTTTGTACAGGGGGCGCGGGGCTGTGGCACCCGGCCCTGGCCGCGGGGCGCTATTCGGCCTCCCGCGCCTCCAGCACCTTGAGCTCGTTGGTCAGCGGGTCGATGCGGCCGAAGACGACCTCCACCGGCATTCCGGGATACACCTTGTCGCCCAGCATGTTGCGCGGCAGGCGCACGGTGAGCTGCACGTCCGGCAGGGACAGGGTGGGGTAGGGCCCGCCATCGTCCACCACCACGGCCGGGAAAGGCTCCCTGCGGTTCTGGGCCAGGTAGGCCAGCTTCCAGTAGCGTGGCCGGAAGCGCTGGATCTGGCCCACTTCCTGGATGCGCGCCGAGAGGGCCGGGATGAGCGCCTCCAGCCCGGCGCGGTCAAGACGCGGCTGGCCCGCGGCGAGGTGGGACTGCATCTGCGCCATGTTCAGGAAGTCGACATAGCGGCGGATGGGCGAGGTGAGCGTGGCGTATGCCTCGCAGGCCAGGGCGGCGTGCCGGCGCGGGGTGCATTCCAGGGCCGGCGAGGCCAGGAGCTTGACCACGCGGAAGATGTCCACCGGGTCGCTGAAAACGCCCTGGGCGTCGGTGGGCAGGGCGATGTCCTGGGTGCGGTGGAGCAGCGCAACGCCCGCGTCGCGCGCCCAGCGCGCCAGGCCGCAGTTGGCCAGGATCATGAACTCGCTGACGAGCAGCTCCGCGTCCGGGCTTGGCTGCCGGAGCTGCATGCTGACGCGCGTGTCCGCCCCGGAGCCCTCCAGCTCCACGCTGGGTTCGGGCTTTTCGATGACCACGGCCCCGTGCGCCAGCCGGCGCTTGAAGAGGGTGCGCGCCAGGCGCAGGGCCAGGTCGAGCTGCGCGTCGCCCGCAGGATCCTTGGGGCCCGCGTCCAGGGCCGCCTGGGCGTCCGGGTAGGTGATGTTGCGGGACACGGTGATCCAGGCCAGGCGGGGCGTTGTGTCGAGCACCTCGCCCTGGGCGTCGAGAAGGAATTCGGCCACGAGCGCAGGCTTGGCCAGCCCCTGGGTCAGGCTGAACTGGCCGGTGCCCAGGGCCTCGGGCAGCATGTGGCCGGAGCCCTCGGGCAGGTACAGGCTGGTGACGCGGTGCATGACCTCGCGGTCCAGCGGGGCGCCGAAGTCCCAGGCCAGCGTGGGCCGGGCCAGTGCGATGGCGGCGAGATAGCCGGTGCTCCCGTCCGGAAGTTCGGCCTCGCGCACGAAGAAGGCGTCGTCGATGTCGCGCGTGGTGGCCGCGTCGATGCTCACATAGGGCGTCGGGTCCAGCCCCGCGTCGGTCTCGGCGGAGCGGGCAAGGTCCGCGAACCGCTCCTGCTGGGCCGCGATCTCTCCGGCGAAGGCCTCGGACCACTGGTCGCCCCAGGCGTAACCGGCCACGTCGATCTGGTAGTTGTAGTGCGGCGGCAGCACGCCCCAGGCCTGGGCCAGCTGCAGGGCCAGGTGCGGCACGTCCGGCAGGGCCTTCTTCAGGGTCTCCCAGAACTTGTTCAGGGCGTCGTACTCCGCGCCGCCGCCGGAGCTGCCCGTGGTCCGTCCGGCCACCTGGGCCAGCAGCACTTCGCGCAGGCGTCCGGCCACTTCCGGGTCCAGATTCTGGGACTCGGCAAGGGCGGTCCCGCCGGCCGACAGGGGCGGCTGCCCGGACTTGATGCGGCCCCACAGGGCGGTGAAAAGCTGGTGCCCGCCGCGCACCACGCCCTCGCGCTCCTTCTCCTCGCGGCCCTTGGACAGCTTGGCCTCCACCAGGTCCGCCGGGTGGATCTCAAAGTCCGGCGGATGGAACTTGAAGTGCGTCTTGGCGGCGATGAGGGCGCGGCCCAGGGCCGCCAGCTCGTTGCTGCCCGGGTCTTGCCAGAGCAGGGAGGCGAACCATTCCGCCGGCGCGCGGTCCACCTCGCCCTGGGCCATGTCCCAGAGCTCCAGGGCGTTCACCTCGGACATGATCTCGCGCCGCCGGGCCTCCAGGGCCTCCAGGCGGTGGCTGATCTCCTCGCGGGTGGCGCCGGGCGGATAGTCCGGCCCGGTCCAGGGCAGCAGGCGCGAGGCCGAGAGCTTGACCTCGCGGCGGGTGCGCGTGAGCAGGCGCAAGCGGTCCGAGGTATCCTCCAAAACCCAGGCGATGTGCGCCTCGTTGTCCTGCAGGAATTCGACCACAGAGCCCGGCCTGGGGAAGCCGGAGAGCTTGGGGGTTTTCGTCATGGGGGCCTAGTGCTCGCCCATCAGTGCTTGAAGGACCGCTGGCCGGTGAAGACCATGGCCACCTGCGGGCTGGCCTCGTTCACCGCGCGGATGACTTCGAAGTCGCGCATGGAGCCGCCGGGCTGGGCGATGGCCGTGACGCCCTGGGCCAGGCAGAGGTCCACCCCGTCGCGGAAGGGGAAGAAGCCGTCGGACACCAGGACCGAGCCGGGCAGGCCGCCTTTGGCCTCCTCCGCGCGGCGGCGGATGCCCGCCAGCTGCTCGGCGCGGGCCGGGTCAACGCGCGCGGCCAGCATGAGCTCGAAAATGGACAGGTTCTGTTCCTTGAAGGAGAGCAGGTCGGCGTATTTGGTCAGCGCCTTGGCGATGGTCAGGTCCACGCAGCCCACTCGGTCCTGTTCGCCGGTGCCGATGGCCGTGGTGGCACCGTCGCGCACGAAGATGACCGAGTTGGAGCTGACTCCGGCCTCGATGGACCAGGCGAAGATGAGGTCCTGCATCTCCTTTGGCGTGGGCTTGCGCGCGCTGTAGGTCACCCCGTCCTTTTCCGCCGTGGCGGGCAGGAAGTCGGCGGCCTCGCGGATGCGGCTCTGGAACGAGGACTGGAGCACCAGGCCGCCGTCGAACAGGGCCTTGATGTCCAGAAAAGGCGAGCGGGCCAGCTCGTCCAGGCGCGCGATGCCGGGGATCTTGAGGATGCGCAGGTTCTTTCTGGCCTTGAGGATGTCCACCACGCCGGGCTCGAATTCAGGCGCGGCCACCACCTCGAAATAGAAGGAGTTGATGAGCTCCGCGGCCTCCCTGGTCAGCGGGCGGTTGACCACCACGGCCCCGCCGAAGGCGGCGATGCGGTCGGCCCAGAAGGCGCGGGAAACGGCCTCGGCCACGCCCAGGTCCGTCCAGGCCGCGCCGCAGGGATTGTTGTGCTTGAGGATCACGGCGGCCGGCCGCGCGCCCAGGTATTGGAGGATGTTCAGGCCGTTGTCCACGTCGGTCAGGTTGGTCTTGCCGGGGTGCTTGCCCGCCTGGAGCATGTGTTCCTCGGTGAGGGCGGAGACGAGCCCCAGGCCGGGGCCGCGGAAGGCCACGCCGTCCAGGATGAGTTCGCCGCCCACCTGCTCGTACAGGGCCGCGGGCTGGTCCGGGTTCTCGCCGTAGCGCAGGCCGCGCACCTCGCCGCCGATGTTCCAGGTGCGCTTGCGGTAGACCAGCTCCTGGCTGCCGATCTGGATGCGCAGGTCGTCCGGGAAATGGTCGCGCAGGAGGGTGGTGTACATCTTCTTGAGTTCGCTCATGGCCGTGTCCTTATGCAAGAGGTCTTGTGCGCGCGTCTGGCAGGGGCAATGCATAGCACGGCCGCCTCCGGCGGGCAATTAGGCATTGGCTGTCGCCCCGGATTCTGGTATCTGAGTCGTGCGCGCCGCCAGGCGGCCCGCGGAGGTTTTGCCCATGACCGAGTCCTATCTGGAGAACGCCCTGACCAAGCTGGCCCGGCAGATCGTCGCCTTTGACGAGGCTTCGCTCATGGACCTGTGGGAGAAGTACGCGGAAGCCGTGCGCCGCTTCGAGCCCACCAGGCGCTGGGAGGAGTCCGCGCTGATCTTTGGCGTCATCCAGTCCGTGCGCATGAAAAACCAGCTCTTCAACTACAATCTGGCGGCTTCACGCTCCGGCGCGCCCGGCCCTGGGCTGGGGCTGGACATGCTGAACCTCACCGCGCCCGAAGGCCGGCCTCCTGCCGCCGACTCGGAGACGGGGCCGGGCAGGGCCCCGGCAGATTCCAAGCCCGCGCCGCGCGGCTCAGCGCGCCAGGGCAAGCCGAAGGCCGGAAAGCTCATCTCGCTGCGCCCCGACCTGGACTAGCCCCTTGATGGCGTAGGCGAAGTAGCGGACCTTATCCACGAAATCCACGGCCTCAAAGCCGCGGCACTGGCCGTAGCGGGTGCCCCTGGCCACGGCCTCCTGGGCCAGGGTGGGCAGCACGCCGCGGATGGCCATCCAGTTGGGCAGGCCCGGCTTGCCCCGGCGCGCCAGTTCGATGGCGTCTTCCACATGGCCCTGGCCCACGTTGAAGGCGGCCAGGCCCAGGAGCATGGCCTCGTCGCGGTCGTAGCCCAGCTCGATGAACTGCCCGCGCAGCATGTTCAGATAGTGCGCCCCGGCGGTGATGACCTCGCTGTCGTCTTCGGGATCCAGCACCCCCAGGCGCTCCATGGTCACGCCGGTCAGCTGCATGATGCCGCGCACGCCCGTGGAGCTCACCGCGCGCGGGTCGAAGTGCGATTCCTGGTGGATCACCGCCGTGAGCAGGATGGGGTCCAGGCGCCATCTGCGGGCGGCCTTGGCGATGGTGCCCGCGTGGGGCGGCACGTACAGGGCCAGGGTGCGGCGCAGCATGTCCATCTCAAAGGGGTCCGGATCCTCGGGCAGGAAGCCGATGGTGCGCTCGCGCAGGGCCGGCAGGGACCCCTCCTGCGTCATCTGCAGCCAGAAGCCGCGCATGGCGGCGTCCAGCCTGGGCACATCCGTGCGCCAGACAAAGCGGTATCCGGCCTCGCGCCCCGTGGGCGCGGCGTCGCGCACCTCTGGCAGGAAGGGCAGAAGCAGGTGCAGGGCGTCCAGGGGCAGGGCCGGGGCGAGCACCGGGTCCTGGGAGAAGGAGGCGGCCACGCGCAGCAGTTCATCCATGGCGGGCCGTACAGAGCCCGTGGGCAGGTAGCCTTCGTTCCAGTCCACGGCGTAGATGGGCTGGCGGTCGTATTCAGGGCCATAGGCCAGGCGGTTCTTTTTTCCGGAGCCGCTCACCGCGCGGCGGTCCTGCTCAGAGGGGGCCACGCCCAGGGCCAGGCCGATCTGGGCCTTGCCCTGCTCCACCAGTTCCAGGACTTCCTCGGGGGTGTTGGTGAGCACGAGGCGAACCTCGACTCCGTTGAGCTGCCGGAAACGCTCCAGCAGCTCCTTCTCCGGGCTGAGGCCGGAGGTGTAGGACATGCGCGCCTGGAGCGGTGCCGCCACCACCAAGACCCGCGGGAGGGGCGCAGTCTTGGCATAGTGGAGGACGAGCCCGGCCAGGGCGAAGGACAAGAGGCCCATGATGAGGTGCTCGCGCCTGAGCTGGCGCAGCGCCCCGAGGCACGTCTTGTCTGTGGCAATTGTTGACATGTGTCGATTCCTCTTTTACGCAAATCTGCCGCTTGCCGTAAAATACTCGGCGGCTGGGACCGGGCAAATAGTCATAAGGAGCCTTCATGTCAAATATCGTGGTCTTCGGGTCCCAGTGGGGCGACGAGGGCAAGGGCAAGATCGTGGATATGCTGGCGCAGGACGCTGCGGCCATCGTGCGCTTCCAGGGCGGGAACAATGCCGGGCACACCCTGGTGGTGGGCGGGGAGAAGTGCATCCTGCACCTCATCCCCTCGGGCATCCTGCATCCGGGCAAAATATGCCTCATCGGCAACGGCGTCGTTCTGGACCCCGAGGTCTTCCTGCGCGAGATCGACACCCTGGCCCTCAAGGGCGTGGACGTCTCTCCGGCCCGGCTCATGGTCAGCAAAAAGACCCACGTCATAATGTCCTATCATCGGGCAATCGATTCCGCAAGGGAGGGGGCCCTTTCCCAGGGCGCGAAGATCGGCACCACGGGCCGGGGCATCGGCCCCTGTTATGAGGACAAGATGCACCGCTGCGGCATCCGCGCCGCCGACTTGGCCGACCCGGAGCTGTTGCGCAGCAAGATTGAAAACGCGCTGGTGGAGAAGAACGTTCTGCTGACCCGGCTGTACGGCTGTGAGGCCATGGACCCGGAGCAGGTGTTCCGCGAGCTGCTGCCCTTTGCCGAGCGTTTGCGCCCCTATCTGGCCGACGTGTCCACGGTCATCCAGCAGGCCACCCAGGCCGGCGGCACGGTGCTTTTCGAAGGCGCCCAGGGCACGCACCTGGACATCGACCACGGCACCTATCCCTTTGTCACGTCCTCCACCACGGTGTCCGGCAATGCGGCTTCTGGCTCGGGCTGTTCGCCCCGGATGCTGGAGCGCATCATCGCCATCGTCAAGGCCTACACCACGCGCGTGGGCGGCGGCCCGTTCCCCACGGAACTGGACGACGAGACCGGCTGCTATCTGCAGGAGAAGGGCGGGGAGTTCGGGGCCACCACGGGCCGCAAGCGCCGCTGTGGCTGGCTCGACCTCGTCGTGCTGCGCGAGTCCGTGCGCCTGAACGGCCCCACGGAGCTGGCCGTGACCAAGCTGGACGTGCTCTCCGGCCTTGCGGAGCTGAAGATCTGCGTGGCATATGAGTATCGGGGCCAGAGGGTGGAGTACCCTCCCCAGGAGCAGAACGGCATGGCCTTCGCCACCCCGCTGTATGAGACCATGCCCGGCTGGAGCGAGGACATCACCGGCGTCACCTCGTGGGCCGGGCTGCCGGAGAACGCCCGCCGCTATCTGGCGCGGTTGGCGGAGCTCTCCGGCGTGCGCATCGGCATGGTCTCCGTGGGCCCGGACCGCTGCCAGACCTTCACGGAATAGGCCTGGCGCCAGGGGCTACTGCACACGCCCCGCATGGGGCTTGATGCCCCAGCACCCGGACGGGATGGGCAGGCAGACGCTCTTTTCCGGCAGGTCCGCGCAGAGGATGAGCCCCCCGGTGCTCTCGTTCCAGAAGACATGGTCCAGGAAAAGGGCCAGGGCGCGCGCCAGGGGCAGGTCTTCGGCCGCCATGCCGGTGAGCCGGCGCAGCACCGTGGCCGCCGCCTGGCGCACCATCTGGAGCCCTGCGGCGGAAAGGGCGACGTCCTCGTAATCCAGCTCGTGCAGGCTGTCCTGGGACTGCCCCAGGGCCTCGAGCACCTGTTCGCGCACCGGTTGTCTGTTCTCTGGCCGCATGTCTGCCTCCTTCAAGCCCTTTGGTGGGCTCCATGGGCGGAAATCTTGCACCATGCGTGCCAGATTTTGCCACCCAGGGCCCCTCTTCCGCCATCGGGCCATTGTGTGCTAGGGTGCGTGAACGCGGCAGCCCGCCGCACACCGGCAACGTCAAGGAGCCTCCCCACATGCGGCGAACCAGCGGCGTGCTTCTGCACCTGACCTCCCTGCCTTCGCGCTTCGGCATTGGCGACATGGGCCCGGAGGCCCTGCGCTTTGCGGAATTTTTATCCCTGGCCGGGCAGAGCCGCTGGCAGATGTTGCCCATTGTCCCCACGGCCTCGTCCCTGGGCAATTCCCCATACTCCAGCTTCTCGGCCTTTGCGGGCAACACCCTGTGCATCAGCCCCGAGGGATTGTGCGCCGACGGACTGTTGACGCGGGACGAGCTTTCCGCCTTCACCCTGCCTGCGGGCGGCCGGGTGGACTTTCCCGCCGTGGAGCGCAGCAAGGGGGCCCTGCTGCGCCAGGTGTTCCAGCGTCGCCTGGCCGCGGGCGGGCTGGAGGAGGAGCCCGGGTTCGCGGAGTTCAGGGGGCACAATGCCGCCTGGCTGCCGGACTACAGCCTGTTCATGGCCCTCAAGGAGCATTTTGCCGGGGCGGCCTGGCCCCATTGGCCCAGGGACATCCGCCTGCGCCGGGCGGAGGCCCTGGAAAGCTATGGAGTCCTCCTGCACGGCGAGATCGTGTTCCAGCAGTTCTGCCAGTGGCTGTTCTTCCGCCAATGGGGCCGGCTTAAGTGGGAGCTGTGCCGGCTCGACGTGGAGATCGTGGGCGACGTGCCCATCTACGTGACCCACGACAGCGCGGACGTCTGGGCCAACACCCGGCTGTTCAAGCTGGACCCGGACGGCCAGCCCGTTTTCGTGGCCGGGGTGCCGCCGGACTATTTCAGCAAGACCGGCCAGCGCTGGGGCAACCCGGTGTTCGACTGGGAGGCCTGTCAGGCCGAGGGCTTCGCCTGGTGGATACGGCGCATGCGCCATAATTTCGGCCTGTTTGACCTGGTGCGCCTGGACCATTTCCGTGGCTTCGCGGGCTACTGGGAGATCGACGCGGCGGAGCAGACGGCGGTGAAGGGGGCCTGGGTTCCGGCCCTTGGCAGGGAGATGCTTGAGGCCCTCAAGGCCGAACACGGCCACCTGCCCCTCATTGCCGAGGACCTGGGCGTCATCACCGAGGACGTGGTGGCACTGAAGGAGCATTTCGGCCTGCCGGGCATGAAGATCCTGCAGTTCGCCTTTGGCCCGCAGACGCCCTTCAGCCCGGATTCTCCGCACAACCACGAGCAGAACTGCGTGGTCTACACCGGCACCCACGACAACAACACCACGCGCGGCTGGTTTGAAAGCGAGGAGGCCGGGCCGGGCGTGCGCCGTGTGCTGGCCCGCTATCTCGGCCGCAGGGTCAGCAGGGACACCGTGGTGCGCGAGCTCGTCCGCCTGGCCCTGGCGAGCCCGGCCAGGGACGCCGTGCTCACGGCCCAGGACCTGCTGGACCTGGACGCCAGCCACCGCATGAACACCCCCAGCACCACCGAGGGCAACTGGGGCTGGCGGCTGCCCGAGGGGCGCCTGAGCCTGAGCGGGCCTGGCCGGGCCCTGGCCGAGGCCCTGCGCGGCCAGTGCGAGCTTTATGGCCGCACGGCCCTGGCCGGGGGCAGCGTTCCGCCCCCCGAGTAGTGCATTATTTTCGCCGCGCGCGTGTTGACAGCCCGGCAAGCGTGGTTATTTTCCCCATGCCTGAAACGCCCCGCGTCTGGAGCGGGGCGCTTTGCGTCAACAGGCGCCCGTCCGCCGATATCTGGCGCGCGTCGGCGCATAACACACATCACACCCCTTTGGAGGATCGAAGCGATGAAGTTGAAGCCCCTCAATGACCGTGTTCTGGTGAAGCGCCTGGAGTCCGAGGAAGTGACCGCTGGCGGCATCATCATCCCTGATAGCGCCAAAGAGAAGCCCCAGCGCGGCAAAGTCGTGGCCGCCGGCCCCGGCAAGCTTGACGACAAGGGCTCGCTGGTCAAGATGGCCGTGAAGGCAGGCGACGTGGTGCTGTTCACCAAGTACGCGGGCACGGAGATCAAGGTCGAAGGCGACGAGCACCTGATGCTGCGCGAGGACGACATCCTCGCCATCATCGAGAAGTAGGACGGCATCTTCGGGAAGCCTGGGCCCCGCTGGGCTTTCCTCTTTATCTGACACAACGCCGCGAGGCATAAAATTTCTGCAAGGAGTCTGAGCATGGCCAAGGAAATCATTTTTGACGCCAAGGCGCGCGAGAAACTGAAGATCGGCGTGGACAAGCTGGCCAACGCCGTGAAGGTCACCCTGGGACCCAAGGGCCGCAACGTGGTCATCGACCGCAGCTTCGGCTCCCCGCTCATCACCAAAGACGGCGTCACCGTGGCCAAGGAAATCGATCTTGAGGACAAGTTCGAGAACATGGGCGCCCAGATGGTCAAGGAAGTCGCCACCAGGACCTCCGACGTGGCCGGCGACGGCACCACCACCGCCACCATCCTGGCCCAAGGCATCTTCGCCGAGGGCGTGAAGCTCGTGGCCGCCGGCCGCAACCCCATGGCCATCAAGCGCGGCATCGACAAGGCCGTGGACGCGGTCATCACCGAACTGGAGAAGTTCACCAAGCCCACCCGCGACCAGAAAGAGATCGCCCAGGTCGGCACCATCTCCGCCAACAATGACCCCACCATCGGCAACATCATCGCCGAGGCCATGAGCAAGGTCGGCAAAGAGGGCGTCATCACCGTGGAGGAGGCCAAGGGCCTCGAAACCGACCTGGACGTCGTGGAAGGCATGCAGTTCGACCGCGGCTACCTGTCCCCCTACTTCGTCACCAACCCGGACAAGATGACCTGCGAGGTCGAGGACGCCCTGATCCTCATCGTGGAGAAGAAGATCTCCTCCATGAAGGACATGCTGCCCGTGCTGGAGCAGGTGGCCAAGATGTCCAAGCCGCTGGTGATCATCGCCGAGGACATCGAGGGCGAGGCCCTGGCCACCCTGGTGGTGAACAAGCTGCGCGGCACCCTGAACGTGTCCGCCGTGAAGGCCCCCGGCTTCGGCGACCGCCGCAAGGCCATGCTCCAGGACATCGCCATCCTGACTGGCGGCACCTGCGTGTCCGAGGACATGGGCGTGCGTCTGGAGTCCATCACCGTCAACGACCTGGGCCAGGCCAAGCGCGTGGTCATTGACAAGGAATCCTGCACCATCGTGGACGGCAAGGGCAAGAAGGCCGACATCACCGCCCGCGTGAAGCAGATCCGCAACGAGATCGCCGAGACCAGCTCCAGCTACGACCAGGAGAAGCTCCAGGAGCGCCTGGCCAAGATCGTGGGCGGCGTCGCGGTCATCCGTGTCGGTGCCTCCACCGAGACCGAGATGAAGGAGAAGAAGGCGCGCGTCGAGGACGCCCTGAACGCCACCCGCGCTGCGGTGGAGGAAGGCATCGTGCCTGGCGGCGGCGTGGCCCTGGTGCGCTGCCAGAAGTCCCTGGAGAAGGTCAAGGTCGTGGACGACGACGAGCAGGCCGGCGTGGACATCATCCGGCGCGCCATCGAGGTGCCCCTGCGCGCCATTGCCCAGAATGCGGGCTTCGAGGGCTCCATTGTGGTGGAGAAGGTCAAGGCCGGCAAGGACGGCTTCGGCTTCAACGCCGGCACCGGCGTGTACGAAGACCTCATCAAGGCCGGCGTCATCGATCCCAAGAAGGTGACCCGCATCGCCCTGCAGAACGCCGCCTCCGTGGCGGGCCTCCTGCTCACCACCGAATGCGCCATCGCCGAGAAGCCCGAGCCCAAGGGCGCGGCCCCGGCCATGCCGGGCGGCGGCATGGGCGGCATGGGCGGCATGGGCGGCATGGGCGGCATGTACTAGCCCGACCAGCCGAGAGACAACAATTGAAGAGGCCGGAGTCCGCAAGGGCTCCGGCCTTTTGTTTGGCGTCATGGCGGACGCTGCGCAGGATATGCTCGGCTGCCCGCGCCTGAGCCGCCGTCAGATGTCGATGTTGATCTCCCGGCCTTGGCCGCCGGGCCGGGGGTTCTCGCGCAGATAGGCCTGGGGGTCGCCGTACAGGTGCTGGCTGGCGGCGGCGGCCAGGCGCTGGGCCTCCTGGCTCTGGGGATTCAGCGTCAGAACCGCCTGGGCGTTGAGCAGGGCCTCGTCCCATTTGCGGCGCTCCAGGGCGCCCTTGGCCAGGCGCAGGTTCAGGGCCTCCACGGGGCCGAAGCGCCGCAGGGCCGCACGCATGACCTCCTCGGCCTTTTCACCTTCGCCCAGGGCGTCGTGGCATTGGGCCAGGGCGCCGAAGGCGCGCATGTCGCCCGGGGCGGCCTCGATGCTCTTCTGGAAGCACTCCTGGGCCTCGGCCACCAGTCCGGCCAGCATGTACCGGTTGCCGACGTCCACCAATACGCCTGGCTCGTCGCCAAAGAGCTCGGCCACGCGGCGGAAGAGCTTGCGGGCCTCCAGGGGATGCTTCTGGTCCAGTTCCGCCTGGCCCCCGAGGATGAGCTCGTCGAGCTCCGCGAGGCGGCTGCGCCGCTCCTCCAGCCTGGCCTTGTCCAGCACGGACTCCAGGGCCGCGGCCACGCGGTTGATGCTGGCCGCCATCTCGCGCTCCTGCCCCTTCTTGTAGACCAGCCCGGGCGCAAAGGCGCGGCGGAGCGCCTCCTGCTCCATGAGCAGGCGTATGCCCTCATCCAGAAGGCTGTCGATCTCGATGCGCTCGCGGCCGAAGATCTGCCCGCCCGCCAGCAACTCCAGGGCCAAGGCCAGGGACCTGAGGCTTTTCAGGATTTCCTTGCGCTGCAGGAAGAATTTGGAGCGGGCGATGTGCTCCCGCACGTTCTTGGGGCTTGTGTCCATGTGGTCCTCTTCGGTTGTCCGGCCTTTGCGCGTCATGGCGAAAGGTCTCTGCGAGCCTGAGCCGCAGTCACACATACCCCAGCCCAGGGGCATGATCAAGGGCGGCGGGCAAAGAGCTGTTGCGGCCTGCCGGAGGCAAGCCGGTGAGCGGGAATTGTCTCGCCGGCCGGTCCCGAGCCCTTGCCCACAGCCTGGGATTCAGGCATGTTGCATGAAAGCTCCCTCTGCGAGGTTGCCATGAAGGAACTTGAATTCGATCCGACAAACGCCGAAACCCTGGACCAGTTCCGCAAGATCCCGGCCTTCTCCTCCCTGGAGGAGAAGATGGTGCAGGAGCTGGTGCGCATGAGCCGCATGCGCAAATACGAGCCGGGCGAGATCCTCATCCGGGAGGGCGAGTATGACGCCTGGGTCTTCTTCCTGATCAAGGGCGAGCTCAAGATCAGCCACAAGGGCGTGGAGGTCGGCACCATCCGCCGCCTGGGAGACGTCTTCGGCGAGATGGGCATCATCGACGGAAGTCCGCGCTCGGCCAGCATCAAGGCCATGAGCCCCACCCTGTGCGTGGCCGTGGACGCCTCTCTGTTTGACCGGCAGGCGGCCCAGGACAAGTACATGCTCCAGGCCATCCTCTACCGCATTTTCTGCGAGGTGCTGGCCGTGCGCCTGCGCAAGATGGACGAGAAAGTATCCCAATGCACCGGCACGCGGGGCTGAACAGCCCCGGCACATCCTATGGAGGCACCCATGGCCGTTCATCCGCTGGCGGGTAAGCCCGCGCCCAAAGAGATCCTCGCCGACATTCCGCGCCTGCTGGCCGACTACTCGGACCTCTCTCCCGATCCCGACAATCCGGCCCAGCGGGTCAGCTTCGGCACCTCCGGCCACCGGGGCTGCAGTTCGGCGGGCAGCTTCAACGAAGACCATATCCTGGCCATCAGCCAGGCCATTGTGGAGCAGCGCACGGCGGCGGGCATCAGCGGCCCGTTGTTCATGGGCATGGATACGCACGCCCTGTCCGCCTCGGCCCTGGCCACGGCCCTCACGGTCTTCGCGGCCAATGGCGTGGAGGTGATGATCCAGTCGGGCGGCGGCTTTACGCCCACGCCGGTGATCTCCCACGCCATCCTGTGCCACAACAGCAATCCCGGCCACCGCCGGGCCGACGGCGTTGTGGTGACCCCCTCGCACAACCCGCCCCAGGACGGGGGCATCAAGTACAACCCGCCCGAGGGCGGCCCGGCGGACACGGCCACCACCAAGGCCATCCAGGATAGGGCCAACGAGCTTTTGCGGACCGGGCTGGCCGGGGTGCGGCGCCTGCCCCTTGCGCGCGCCCTCGCGGCCGGCAACACGCATCAGATGGACTATGTGGCGCCCTATGTGGAAGACCTCGGCAGCGTCATCGACATGCGGGCCATCGCGGAATCGGGCATTTCCATTGGGGCCGACCCCTTGGGCGGTTCGGGTGTCGAGTTCCTGGAGCCCATCGCCAAGCGCTGGGGGATCAGGCTCACGGTGGTCAACAAGGCCGTGGACCCGACATTCTCCTTCATGAGCGTGGACAAGGACGGCAAGATCCGCATGGATTGCTCCTCGCCCTACGCCATGCGGGGGCTCATCGCGCACAAGGACAGCTTTGACGTGGCCTTTGGCAACGACCCGGATTTTGACCGCCACGGCATCGTCACCCGAAGCCACGGGCTGCTTAATCCCAACCACTACCTCTCCGTGGCCGTGGACTACCTGTTCACCAACCGGCCAGGCTGGCGCGCGGACGCCGCTGTGGGCAAAACCGTGGTCTCAAGCTCCATGCTGGACCGCGTGGCCGCGCACCTGGGCCGCAGGCTCGCGGAGGTGCCTGTGGGCTTCAAGTGGTTCGTGGGCGGGCTCCTTGACGGGTCCTTCGGCTTTGGCGGCGAGGAGAGCGCGGGCGCGAGCTTCCTGCGGCATGACGGCACGGTCTGGACCACGGACAAGGACGGCATCATCATGGGCCTCCTGGCTGCGGAGATCACCGCGCGCACGGGCAAGGATCCGGGACTGCTCTACGCCGCCCTGGAGGCCCGTTTCGGCAGCCCGGTGTACGAGCGCATGGACGCCCCCGCCAGCACGGCCCAGAAGGCGGCCTTCAAGAGGCTCACCCCGGAGATGCTGACGGCTGAGCGCCTCGCCGGGGAGCCCATCCAGGCCAAGCTGACCCGCGCGCCGGGCAACAACGCCGACATTGGCGGGCTCAAGGTGGTGACCCAGAACGGCTGGTTCGCCGCGCGGCCCTCGGGCACGGAGGACATCTACAAGATCTACGCCGAGAGCTTCCTGGGCAGGGAGCACCTAGCGCTGCTGCAGCAGGAGGCCCAGGCCATGGTCAACGCGGCCTTTGTGGCGGCAGGGGCGTAAGCCGCCCCCCTTCTGATGGTTCCGCAAGCAGGGGGCAGGGCGAAATGAGGCGGCCCCGCGCAAGCGGGGCCGCCTGTTTGTGAGCGGAGTCGCTTGCGTCAGAACTGGTAGCGCAGGCCCAGCAGGGCCTCGTGGGACGTGATGCCCTTGGGCTGGAAGTTCAGGGTTCCGGCGGCGTTGGAGGCCTTCTTGGCGTCTCCGAAGCTGGTGTAGCGGTAGCCCAGGTCGAGGGTGATGCTGTCGTTGAGGGAGTAGCCCACGCCCCCGCCCAGGTTCCAGGCGAAGCTGGTGGCGTCGAAGTTGCCGTTGTTGTTCCACGCCGCGCCATTGGTGTTGGCGAAGTTGCCTGCAGCCTTCTGTTTGATCCAGGCCACGCCCAGGCCCGCGCCCACGTATGGGGTGAAGGCGGTGTTGGTCTTGATGTCGTAATAGAAGTTGGCGAACAGGGTGTGGATGTCGATCTTGGAGGTGAAGGCCCCGGTGCTGGTGGCGGCAGTGCCGTTCGCGGAACTGTACTTGAACTGGTCGTGGTACAGGTACTCGGCCTCAGCGCGCACCGGAAGTCCCATGCCCGAGAAATTGTAGCCGAGGGCGCCGCCCACGGTGTACCCGCTTTTGCCGCTCCAGTTCTTGGTGGCGTTGGCGTTGTTGGGGGCGACGGTGCTGTCCGTCAGGCCGGCGCTGTTGTGGTCCTTGTATTCATAGCCGCCCTTGACGCCGATGTAGACGCCGCCCTTGTCGGCCGCGTAGGCGGGGCTGCAGGCCAGGACCGCCACAAGGGCGAGCACGGAAATGATGAGGGGATGCGCCTTATACATGGGTGATTCTTTCCTCCGGCAACTATTTGGAGGATAAAGACTTTTTCACGATGTAATCCAAATCTAGCCCTGCGGGTGCGCAAAGTCAACAACCGGGTGCAATTTTTTATACTTTCCTTGACAAGTTTTCGGGCCTCGACTCTCCGGCATTTCCGCTGTATGCTGGGGGCATGAGTCTGTCTGCTGCTGAACTCGCGGGAGCCCTCCGGAATTTTCTCCGCTCGGGGCAGAGCGATGCCCCGAGGGTGCTCCCCGGTCTCTTGTCGGACCTGGCGGCGCTCCCGGCCGGGCAAGCCGTCGGCCCCCAGGGCGCCGTCGCCGCCGGAGAAATCGCCTGCCTGCTGTTCGCCACCCTGCGCACCCTGCGCGATGTGGCGCTCATGTCGCGCATCCTGCAGGCCCTGGTGCATCTGGGCCGGTTCGGCCGTTGCCTGGCCATGCTGCACATCCAGGCCCGCAGTCTGCCCCTGCCGCAGCTCACGCCGGTTCTGCTGGCCATGCCCGCGAGCGAGTTTCTGGCCCTGGTGAACGAGATGTTCCTGGCGCCCCCGGCCGACGACAAGCAGTATCTGGCCTGGATCAAAGGGCTGCTGCCCGCGCCAGGACGCTGTAACCCCAGGGAGATCCTTGTGTTCCTGCGCGCCTTGGCGGACGAGGGCGCGCCCCTGGCCAAGCCCCTGCGCGACGCTTTGCTTGCGGCCTGCATGGCCGATGCCTTGCCCAAGGCCTTTGCGGGCACGCCGCAAGTGAACACCGCCGAGGCCTTGCTCAAGGCCACCGAGATGCTTGCGTCCCCGACGATTTACGCGGAGGCCCTGGGATATTCGCTGCGCGCTGCGGGCAGTCCGGGACCGAGCCGCCTGGGCCCGCTTCTGGCGGCCTCGCCCGATCTGGCCGTGCGGGAACCGGCGCTGATTGCGGAGATGCGTCGCCTGGCCCTTCTGCCCGAAGCCCCGAAGCTGCTGCTGCTGGCCGCCCAGGCCGAGTCGGAGGCGCTGGGGCTGGTCCTGGCGGAGATGCTGCGCCAGGGCGGTGCCGCGAGGGCGGCCTCCCTGCGCCTCGTCCCCCTGCTGCCCCGGCTGGGGTTGGAGTCCCTGCTCGCGGGGGTTCCGGAGAGCGAGCGGGCGGCGGCGCTGGCGCAGCATTTCCAGGCCCTGGTCCACCATGACCCGGACTTCCTGCGCCGCGCGGTCAAGGCCATGCAGGGGGGGCTGGATAAGGCCGGGCTGCAGGCCCTGGCGGACATGCTCGCCGCCCAGTTGGCCCAGGACGAGGCCGCTGGCGCGGCCCTCATGGCTCTGCCGGAACGCGCCGGCGAGGGTCCAGCCAAGGCCGCCAGCCAGCGTCGCCCCGCCCTGGCCGAGGCCCTGAAGGATGCCTTGATCCCCCTGAAGGATCAGGATTTTTCCCATTCCGTCCTCAGCGGAGTGAGCCTGGACGGCTCCACCCTCGCCTCCGTGAACCTCGCGGACAGCCGCTTCACCTCCGTCACGTTCCGCAGGGTCCGCCTGAGCGCTTGCGCCCTGCAGGGCAGCCGGTTCGAAGGCTGCACGTTCCAGGCCTGCGTCTTTGCCGTGGTCGATCTCTGCGAGGCGGCCTTCCACAAATGCCGCTTTGAAAATTGTGTTTTTGAGCGCTGCGACGCGGCGCACGTGCGCATGGCGAACTGCATCGCGGAAGGGTGCAGCGTTGTCGAGTCGGGCTTTGCAGGGGCATTTTTGGCCACCGTGCGTGTAGACCGCCTTGTCGCCAGGGGCAGCGCCTTTTCCGGGCTGCGGGCTCAGGAGACGTCCCTGGCCGGATGCTCCTTCACGCGTTGCGACCTCTCCGGCGCGGTGTTCGAGCGGACCAACTGCCGCAGCTCGGAGTTCACGGACTGTTCCCTGACCCAGGCCTGTCTGCGCAATTGCGAGACCCTGGGCCTGGTCTTTTCGCGCTGCTCCCTGCCTGGCCTGACCGTTCTGGGAGGCCACACGGACAACCCGCATCTTGCCGCGGCCCGGTGCGCCGCGTTGGCCGTGACCTTGGCCGCGGCGCAAGGCGAAGCCGCGGAGCTGCCCCAGGCCTTGCGGGACGGGCCTGGCGCGGCGTTCGTCGCGGCGTGCGTCGGCCGCTATGTGCGCGTGGACGAGGCCCGGCGCACCCTGGCCTCCATACGCTGGCAGAACCAGCGCCGGACCGAGCTGGCCCTGAGCCGCTTCACCGAGCCGCAGGGCGTCTTTCTGCGGCTCTTGCCGCAGCTCCTCGTCACGGATGTCTTTGAAAAGAGCCAGGGCATCAAGGGCGTTCCGGCCTGCGCCCTGGCCGGAAGAACGCTCAGGGTGGACCCGGCCTTGCTGGAGAAGTTTTTTCCGGGCCAGACCCCGGCGGCGCAGTCCCGGCCGGCGCTGGTCATCGAGGCCCTGTACGCCATCGGCAGCCTGGGCTCCGTGGCCCAGAAGCCCTCCTCGGACATCGACTGCTGGGTCTGCCACTCCACGCCCGCCGCCGCCGCGCAGGAGGTCCGGGAGGGCTTGCGCTCCAAGCTTGCGGCCCTGGAGCAATGGGCAGCGCTGCAGTTTGGCCTGGAGGTCCACTTTTTCGCCATGACCCTGGACGAGGTGCGCGGCAATGCTTTCGGCATGAGCGACAAGGAGAGCTCCGGGTCGGCCCAGGCGGCCCTGCTCAAGGAGGAGTTCTACCGCACGGCGTTCAAGCTGGCGGGCAAGGATCTGGCCTGGTGGGTAGCTCCCCCTGGCGCGGAGGCCGCCGCCGTGCAGGCCCTTATGGCGGAGATCGCCGTCCTGGATCCCCGCTTGGCCGAAGAGCTGGTGGACCTGGGGCAGCCCGAGGCCATCCCGCCCGGCGAGTATTTCGGCGCCTGCCTGTGGCAGATGGTCAAGGCCCTGCACAGCCCGTACAAGTCGGTGATGAAGCTGGGCCTGCTTGAGAAGTACGCGGGCAAGGGCCAGACCATGCGGCTGCTCTGCGACCGCATCAAGGAGGCGGCGCTGCGCGGGAGAACCCGGCCGGAGTGGGTGGACCCCTATCTGGCCCTGTTCTCCTCCATCCACAAGCACTATGCCGAGCTGGGCGACCAGGGCTCCCTTGGCCTTTTGGCCGAATGCCTGCGCCTCAAGGCCGACGTGGACCCCGAGGACCTGCCGCCGGAGTTCGGCCGGCTCGCGGAGGCCATGCCCGGGAACGGCACCTTCGCCCATTCCCTGCGCCTGGGCGGGCTGGTGAACCATTTCATGATCGCGGCCTATCGCCGCATCCAGGGCGGCATCCGGGCCAACCGCGCCGCCGCCAGCATCACCCCCCAGGACATGACGCGCCTGGGCCGCCGCATAGCCGCCAACTTCGCCCAGCACGAGCACAAGGTGAGCCTGGTGCCCTTCCTGTTTGAGGACATCGCCTTCACCGAGCTGTTCTTCTATGCCGAGAAGGCGCCGGGAAAACGCACGGTCTGGGCCGTGAAGGGCAAGGAGAAGGCCACGGGCAAGGCCGCAGTGGAGTCCCTGGCGCCCATCCGCCGGGATACGGACATCGCGCGGCTGTTGGCCTGGGTTCTGGTCAACGGCATCTATGACGCCGGGCTGGCCGTGCAGGCCGAAAAGAGCCTTGCGCCCATCGCGGTGATGGACATGCAGGCGCTGCTCTCCGACCTCGCGGCCTTCTTTCCCCGGCGCGAGATACTGGACCCGGACATGGACGAGTACCTGCAAGACGAGCGGGTGACCCGGGCCTACATCATTCTGAATCTGCCGGTGCCCCCGGACAAGAACAAGATTCTCCTGGCCTCGGTGATCTACGCCACCAATTGGGGCGAAGTGTTCTGCCAGAGCTTTGAAAACCCGGCTCCGCTGCTTGCGGTCTCGCCGCTGACCTTCCTGCGCGAGAACTTGAGCAGGAAGGTGCCGTCCCGGCCGGAATTGAAGATCTTCATCCCGAAGAAATCCGCCTGCCCCAGGGTCAAGGCCGTCTGAACCCCGTCCCCGCCTTCGTCCGGTCCGTGGGAATCATGGCCGTGGCGATCCAGTCCAGCACCAGCGCAGGCATCACCGTGGGTTGGTTGAGGGCCTCCTGGGCCTGCGCCAGCACCATGTCCAGACGCCGCAGCCCGGCCGGGCCAAGCCGCGCCAGCTGCTGTGCGTGGGAGCCGGTCCGCCGGTGCTGGCCCTCTGGCTCCGCCGGGCCGGAAATGGCCAGGGCCAGTTCGCGCTGGCAGGCCGATAGCAGGCGCTGGGCCAGGGGGCGGTCCGCCGCGCCCTTGGTTCCGGTGCGCTCGAACCAGCCCTGCCCGGTGTCCCAGAAGTGCAGGAGCGCCGTCAGCCATTCGGCCACATCCGGTTCCGGCGCCTTGGCTTCAGGCCAGGGCAGGGTGAGCACGAAGCTGCGCGAGACCAGGGTCTGGAGCAGGCGTTCGCGCTGGGGGGCGAGCAGGACGAAGACGTTGCCGGGCCGCGGCTCCTCAAGGGTTTTCAGCAGCAGGTTGGCCACGGCGGGGTGGAATTCATGGGCGCCGCGGAAGATGCTGACGCGCCTGCCGGCCCCCCGCGGGGGCTGGCCCCATTCGGGCAGGGCCTCGCGTACGATCTCGGCGCTGATTTTTTCCTCGCCGCCAAAGACCTTGAGGTCCAGAAACACGCCCTGGGCGATCTGGACGCAGCAGGGGCAGTGGCAGCATGGCCGCCGGGCGGCCTCGGCCGTGCAGTTCAGGGTGGCGGCCCAGGCCAGGGCCGCGGTGTCGCGGTCGGCCTCTGTGCCGCCCTCGATGACCAGACTTTGGGGTGCCTGCGCGGAGAGGGTGCGCAGACGCGCCACAACCTGCTCCGCGCCGGCGAAGGCGCAAAGGGTCTGGGCGGTGCGTCCTTCCCCGGTCATGGGCCGGTTCCTGGCCGGGAGGCGGGGCGTGCGCTGCTGCGTGTGCGTCTGGTCATGCTCCACGCACCGTACCGCAGAAGCGCGCTGGACCGCAAGGGTGCGGGCCTAGAGCACGACCACCGAATTGTCCGCATCGGCGAAGGCGCTGTAGACGTAGCAGTCGGCCTCGGTGTCGTTCAGCCAGATGCCCTCGTCGGTGACGTAGCGGTACTGGTAGGGCGAACCGGCGGGCAGCTCCAGCTTGGCGGCGAACACGCCCTTGGCCTTGCGCATGGGCAACACCGTGGGGTTCCATTCGTTGAACTCCCCGGCCAGATAGAGTTTCTTGGCCCCCCCTGCGGCATCGGCCGGCAGCGAGAAGCCCACCTTGCAGGTGCTTTTGTCCTTGGAAAAGCTTTTGGTCAGCGGCATGGTCGTCCCCTTCTTCGCAGGCGGCCCCCGGGGCCGGGTGACAGGGTTCTGCTACACCCGTGCGCCCAGGGAGCGGTAAAGCTCGATGTACCGGGCGGCGGAACTTTCCCAGCTGAAATCCTGGCCCATGGCGCGCTCTACCATGCCCCGCCAATAGGCCTTCTTGTTTCTCCAAAGATCCACGGCCTCGCAGATGGTCTGGTAGAAGGCCTCGGGATCGGGTTCGGCAAAGGTGAAGCCTGTGGCCTGCGGGTGCGGATAGGGCACGATGGTGTCGCGCAGGCCGCCCACGGAGGTGGCCACCGGCGGGGTGCCGAAGCGCAGGGCGTACATCTGCGTCAGTCCGCAGGGCTCATAGCGCGAGGGCATGAGGAAGATGTCCGACCCGGCCTGGATGCGGTGGGCCAGGTCCTCGGAATAGCCAACGATGACGCAGAGCCGGTCATGATGCTCCTCGGCCAGCTCCTGGAGCCGGGCCTCGTGCTCCATTTTGCCTTCGCCCAGGACGATGAGCCCGATCTCCATCTCCATGAGCTTCGGGATGATGTCGATGAGCAGGTCCACGCCCTTCTGGCCGCGGAAGCGTCCGATGAAGCTGAGGAGCGGCTTGTCCTCCAACTGGTCGGGCAGGCACATCTCCTTCAAGAGGGCGCGCTTGCAGTCCAGTTTCCCCTCCGGGCTGCCGGAGCGGTAGATGCAGGGCAGGAACTTGTCGTCGCGCGGATCCCAGACCGAATAGTCCGCACCGTTCAGTATGCCGCGCAGCACGCCCCGGCGGCGGCGCAGCAGCCCCTCCAGCCCGCAGCCGAACTCCGGGGTCAGGATCTCCTCGGCGTAGGTGGGGCTCACAGTGGTCACGGAGTCGGCATAGGCGATGCCGGTCTTGAGCAGGTTGAAGTCGCCGTAGAATTCGGCCCCGTTCATGTTCCAGGCCTCGTCGGGCAGGCCGGAATCGAAGAACAGGCGCGAGGCGAAGCGGCCCTGGAAGGCCAGGTTGTGGATGGTCAGCACGGTCTTGGTGTTTTTCCAGAAGGGGTCCGTGCGCCTCCAGAAATGCAGATAGGCGGGCACAAGCGCGCTCTGCCAGTCGTGGGCGTGGATGACGGCCGGCGCCCAGTCCAGGCGCCGCGCCCATTCCAGGGTGGCCCGGCAGAAGAAGTTGAAGCGCTCGCAGTTGTCGAAATAGTCGCCGGCGTGCGTGTTGTACAGGAAGCGGCGGTCGAAATACTCGCCCCGGCCCACGAAGTACACGGGCAGGCCGTAGTAGTCGGCCTGGTATATCTCGGCGGTGATGGGCGCCCAGGGATAGCCCACGGGGCAGCGCTCCGTGACCAGGCGCAGGTTGAACCCGGAGGTGGCGAAGCGCCCGTACATGGGGGTGACCACGGCGGTGTTGACGCCCAGGCGGTGCAGGGTCAGGGGCAGCGCGCCCAAGACGTCCGCCAGCCCCCCGGTCTTGGAAAAGGGGTACATCTCCGAAGTCATGAACAGGACAAGAGGCTTGGTTGCCATGCGCTTCCTCGTAACTGGGTCGTGGCCTGTTGCGCCCGGCCCGGATCAGGTCTGCGCAACTCCGCCCTGCGGGCGGAGGCTGGCGAGCCTGCGGACATACTCATGCACGATCTTTCCGTGGTCAAAGGCCAGGGGGGGCAGCGCGTCCAGGGGGAACACGGCCGCCTGCGCGGCGTCATCCCCGGCCAAAAGCAGGCCCGCGTCCAGGGCCTGGGCGGTGTACACGGCGCTGGCAGTATGGCCGCGCGGGTCGCGGGCCGGGTCGGAGTATACGCCCAGGAGCGCGGTGAGCTCCACGTCGAGCCCGGTCTCCTCGCGCATCTCGCGCACGGCGGCCGCTTCGCAGGACTCGCCCACGTCCACGAAGCCCCCGGGCAGGGCCCAGCCGCGGGGCGGATTCCTGCGCTCCACAAGCACGATGCCGCGTCCTGGCAGATGCACCAGCACGTCCACCGCAAGCAGCGGCGTATGCGGGCGCGGATCTGTTTTGGACATCAAGGCACCTCCCAGTCAAGCGGGCACCGCTTCGGCTGTGCCCAGATGTTCATTCAAATAGATGAACGCGCACCATATGACAAGCATAATCCTGTTACGAAGACGTGAATATGCGCATGGACCGCAGGGGAATGCGCGGAGCCTTTGGAGAGGCCCAGGGGCTGGCTGGCCTCGGGCTGTCTTGGCCTTGGGGGAAGTGCGGAAGAGGAGTGCCGGGGGCTGAAATGAAACCGGCTTCCCGTGGGACCACCCCAGGGAAGCCGGTTTCAGCAAAAGAAGGAAGGATACTTTGCATAAAGCAATATGCGGGCCAAGTCGTCACGTGGCGCCGCAATAATATTTTAGTTGTGCTAAATTGGTGTGTTGTGCGTCCGCCCGGCCCTGGTCCACGGCCATCGGCGTGCGCTGCAACCGGAAAACCGGTAGAAAATTTTGAACCCGGACCCCGGTCATGCCAGGGGCAGCCCGGGCGACGTACAAAATACTAAACCACAGGGAGCAGGGTGAAGGCCGTGCCCAGGGTGGCGCCGGAGACGGCCCCGGCGCGCAGCACGATCAGGCGGCCGTCGCCCATGAGGCGGACCAGGGTGGACAGCAGGCCGCCCGCTGGCCGGGGCGCGTCGAGCAGCGCGCCTGCCGCGCCCGCGAGCAGGGCCGGG
>JAHJLB010000050.1 GCA_018822105.1 Pseudomonadota bacterium | reverse complement strand
GAACAGCTTCCGCGCGGTTCCTTTCCTTCAATTTGCCACGGCGGCAGCCCTTGCCACTCTGCTGCTCCAGGGTGCCGGCAGATTTTAGCACGAAGGGTTAATCTTCTTTCCTTTGCGGCCCCGGTGGGGCCGCTTTCCTTTTTCCTAAAATCCTATTTCCTCACTTTTCTAAGATATCCTTCGTGCTGTCCCCTTCGTTTCCTTCGCCATTTCCCTTATATCTTCGATCTTGCCACCGTTTGCCTGTGCATTATAGCGTTTCCAAAATCGTATCCACCGGCTTAAGGGAGTCCGTTTGCCGCCATCACAGCGGTCATGCCGCCCTCCACGCTGACCACGTTCTTGAACCCGGCATGAGCCAGGGTGACGAAGGCCTCATACGAGCGCGCTCCGGTGTTGCAGACCAGCACGATGGCCTGGTCGCGCGGCAACTCGGCCAGGCGTTCGCGCAGTTCGCCCTGGGGGATGTTGTGCCAGTGCTTGGGGTGCTTCTGCAGCAGATCCTCGACATTGGTGCGCTCGCGGCAGTCCAGGATGTACGGCGCATCATCGCTGCGACCGGCCCAGAGCGTCGCGAACTCGTCCGCCTGGATGCCACGATTGCGGCCAGCGAGGATGTTCTCCGCCACGCCCCCAAGCACGTTCAGGATGTCGAGCGCTGCGGCAAAGGGCGGCGAATAGGCCATCTCCAGACCGCTCAACTTCTCCGCCGTGGGTTTTGAGGACAAGAGCGCCGCCACGACGTTCACCCGGCCGACCAGGGCGTCTCCATTGACCCCAAGGCCCTGCATGCCCAGCACCCGGCCTGTGCCGCGTTCGGCCACCAGCTCCAGGCTCATGAGGCCCTTGTCCGGGTAGAAATGTGCGCGGTCGAGCTGGCTCACATGCACGCACAGCGCGTCGAACCCCGCCGTCTGGGCCGCCGCGAGGGTCAGCCCCGTGCCAGCGGCCGAAAGGTCAAAGAGCTTGACGCACCACGAGCCCACTACCCCGGCAAAGAGGCTTTCGCCTCCCGCCAGATTCGTGCCGATGACCCGGCCCTGGCGGTTGGCCAGGGAGCCGAGCGGCAGGTAGGCCGGGCTGCCCGTGATAAGGTGCTTGAGCTCAACGCAGTCGCCCCCGGCAAAGATGTCCGCATCCGAGGTGCGCAGGTGCTCGTCCACGCGGATGCCTCCGCGCTCCGAGACCGCCAGCCCGGCGCTGCGGGCAAGCTCCGAGTTAGGCCTGACGCCCACGGCCACGATGACAAGCTCGGCCTCAAGGGCGGCGTTCTCGGTGACCACGCGGGCCACCCGGCCCTCGCTGTTTCCTTCAAAGGCGCGCACCTGCTCGCCCAGGCGGAAGACCACGCCCTTGTCTTCCATGTGCTTTTGCGCCATGCGCGCCAGGTTGCCGCCGATGACGCCGGGCAGGATCTGGTCCCGGAACTCGACCACCGTGGTCTGCACATCCCACATGTCGGCCAGGGCCACGGCCAGTTCCAGCCCGATGAAGCCCGCTCCCACCACCACGGCACGCGACACCCCGCCGGCGGAAACCAGCTCGCGGATGCGCTGGGCGGCCTCCAGGCCGTGGACAGTATGTATGCCTCGGAGCTGCGCGCCGGGCACGGACAGGGTGCTTGGCCTGCTGCCCATGGCCAGCACCAGCTTGTCATAGGCCAGCGTCTCCTCGCGGCCCGTGGGCAGGTGCCGCAGGGTCACGGTTTTGGCCGCGCGGTCGATGCTCAAGGCCTCCGTTTCAGTGCGCACGTCCACGTCCTTGGTGGCGCGGAAGAACTCCACGTCTCGCACCATGTGGAAGGCCGTCTTCTGGAGTTCGACCGCGTCATTCACGTCTCCAGAGACGAAATACGGGATGCCGCAGCCGCCGTAGGAGATGAGCTTGCCCCGGTCGACCATGGTCACGCGGCTGTCCGGCTCCAGGCGCTTGAAACGTGCGGCGGCCTTGGGGCCAAGGGCCACGGCCCCGATGATGACGACGTGTTGCGGCATAGAGATCATCCTTGCTGTTGACGAGCGGGTTCATTCAATGTGAGTTCGCGCACCAGGCCTCAAGAGCAACAGGGGGCAGCGCGCGCCCTCAAGCACGCGCTCCAGTCTGCTGCCCGCTCCATTTCTCCGCCGGTCTAAAATGACCAGGTCTGCGCGGGACTCCTGGGCATGTTTGAGAATCTCCATGCTCATCTCCCCTTCGCTCACGATGAAGACAATACGATCCGCTCCAGGCAGCCCCTGGCAGAGGTTCACGAGGCGGTCCCTGAGGGTGGCAATGCGCCGCACCATCTCGTCATCACTCGGCGTTGGTTGTCCCGGTGATTGTTGCAGGGTGTGCAGCACATGGAGGTCTGCCCCCTCGCGCATAGCCAGCCGCGCCGAATAGTTGAGCAGCCCTCGAAGTGGCGTTGCATCAGAGGAGAGGTCCACCTCAACCAGCACTCGCTCAAACGGTCCGCTGTGGGCCACCGCCTGCGAGGGGACAACGCAAACGGGGCAAGAGGTGGCAGCGCTGAGCGCCAAGGCCATGCCCCCGGTTAGGCCGGTGAGTTCTTGCTCGCAAAACCGTCCAGAGTCTTCGCTGTCGATAATCAAAATATCAGCGCCATGGCTCCGTGCGGCTTTGGCTGCTTCCACCAGCACAAACCCTGCCGCGACCAGGACTTGCGGAGTGCCCTTCAGCGCGGGGTATTCCGCGAAAACTTGCTGGCAGCAATCCTCAAAAACCTGTCTCCGTTTTGTCAGCTCTGTAGCGATGGGCAGACGCAATATGCACCCCGTCTCCTGCGGTGGGGGGCCACAGACGAGAAGAACCGTCACTGAGGCCCCATGCCGGACGGCAAGATTCAGACCTAGCCGCAGCGCCCGGCTCTCCGGAAGAGAATCAGCAAGAACAACGAGGATGCGCTCAATCATGCATAATTCCCGTAGCTACCGACCATCTGCTGATTCAGCTTGGCCTCGACGATTCCTGGCTCTTTTGCCGCCCCTTGGGCCACTGCCCTTACCCCGCTCCCCAGCATGTCCCCTGCTATTGCCAACATCCTGGCCTGCGCCGGGACCGGAGCCTACTCCAACACCGGAGGCTACGCCCGGCTGGTTGCCCTGATCGCAAGGCCCGCGTCCCTTTCCTTGCCCTCTGCCCTGACCCACGGGTCCTGTTCCATCTCGATTCGGCATATGCTCTCCTTCGCCGCACATGCGGCTTTACTGCAACGAAAGCATCAGACGTGCCTGGCAAAAAATTTCTAATAAAGTTGGCTTGTTGTCGTTGGAAGCGGAAATTACAGCACATAAACCGGGCGCATTTTGCGTCATTTGTGAGCATCGGGCGTGTTTTGCGCCCATGGAGTTTGAAATACAGCCAAGAAAGTGATTTGCGGGTAGTTCCTGGAAGCTCACAAGGGCCGCCTGCCAGGAGCTCAGTGTGTTCAAGGGCACCCTGCGCAGAATCTTGACCAAAGAGACCGGCCCGGCCCGCAGCCCGTTCCCATCGCCTCCCACCGGACGCAAAACACGCCCAATACTTTATCCTCGCCCATGCGCAATACAGCAACCTGCTAAGATGGCAATGTTTTCACTTGCGGCACGGTTCGTGCCTTCGTGAGGGTAGGTGCGCTGACGCGCACCCTGTGGCAACTGCCGGAGGAAAATGACGATGCTCATATGCTTGGCCTGCTACGGCGATCGCCTGGCGACGCTGATGGAGAGTGCGACGGAGTTGCGCTTCTATCACATTGAGCGGGGCCTCGCCGTAGCCCATGGCAACACGTCTGTTCCCCAGAATGGTGTGCTCGCCATAGCCAACATGCTCACTGCCCTGAGAATCGATGTCCTCATTTGTGGTGGGCTCAGCGGCTGCGGGCTGGGGGCCTTGCAGCAGTCCGGGGTGTCGGTTGTCCCCTGGGTCGGCGGCCCGGCGGAAGAGGTGGCAGCGTCCTGGGCCGTCGGTGGCATTGAAGCAATGCAGCAGTATCGAATGCCTGGCTGCGCGTTTGGGGGTTGTGGTCGCCGCTTTGCTGGCCTCGTCCGCCGACGGGGCCAGTCGATCAAAACGCCGCACCTTCGGGGGCAGCGAACACAAGCAACAAAGGTGGAAGAATCGTCATGAACAAGACAGGATCGGCCGAGAACACCGCAGCGGCTGCGCAGAGGCAGTCGGAAGATGTGCTGCTGAACGGACGCATGGCGCGCATCAAGCAAAAGATCGTGGTGCTCTCCGGCAAGGGCGGCGTAGGCAAGAGCACTGTGTCGGCCAATCTGGCCGTAGCCCTGTCGCAGGCCGGGAACACGGTCGGGCTCATGGATGTTGATGTCCACGGACCGAGCATCCCCCGCCTGATGGGACTGACCGGGAAGACCGTGGATATGAACGAGGGCGCCATGCTGCCCGTGACATGGAGCGACACCCTCAAGGTCATGTCCCTGGGCTTCCTGCTTGAGGACAAGTACGCCGCCACCATCTGGCGCGGTCCGGCCAAGGCCGGGCTCATCCGACAGTTCCTGCAGGACGTCGAATGGGGCGACCTGGACTATCTGGTGGTGGATTGCCCCCCAGGCACGGGGGATGAGCCCCTGTCCGTCATGCAGCTCCTCGGCGCGGACGCCATGGCGGTCATCGTGACCTCGCCCCAGGCCGTGGCCATCGACGACGTGCGACGGTCCGTGGGCTTCTGCACAACCCTCGGCAACCCCATGCTGGGGCTCGTGGAAAACATGAGCGGGTTCACCTGCCCCACCTGCAGCACTGTGAGTGAAGTGTTCGGCAGCGGCGGCGGCGAGACGCTGGCCCAGGACGCAGGCATCCCCTTCCTGGGGCGCATCCCGCTGGCCCAGGAGGTCATGGCCTCGGGCGAGGCGGGCAGTTCGCTCGCCGCACTGCCCAAGGAACATCCCGTGGCGCAGGCCTTTGACCACATCGTGGAGCGGATCCGCCTCTACTCGGCGGGGCTGGCCTCGCAGAACAGGCGGCCCTGAGGCCGCCCCCAAGCGGGGCTCACGGCAGTGCAGGAAATCATGCAACAACCTTGTCACGCAAGGAGCATCATCATGCCAGGCAGAAATGGAACAGGACCCAAGGGTGAAGGCCCGCTGACCGGCGGCGGTTTCGGGCGTTGCGCCCAGGGCAACGGAACCGGAGCTGGCGGCGGCGGTCGCGGAATGGGCGGCGGTGGCCGCGGAATGGGCGGCGGCGGTCGCGGAATGGGCGGCGGCGGTCGCGGAATGGGCGGCGGCGGTCGCGGAATGGGCGGCGGTGGTCGCGGAATGGGCCAGGGTGCGCAAGCGCCCAGCGCAGCAGCCAACGCAAACACTGCACAGGCATCAGGAGAGAGTATGACAGGAATCATCGCCGTGACCAGCGAAGGGCCGAAGATGACCGACATGGTGGACCCGCGCTTCGGCCGGGCCGCCGGGTTCGTGGTGGTTGATCTGGCGACCATGGCCGTCAGCTACGTGGACAACGGCGGCTCCCAGGCCATGGCCCAGGGCGCGGGCATCCAGGCGGCAGAGAACGTGGCCCGGGCGGGCGCGGGCGTGGTCCTGAGCGGCTTTGTCGGGCCCAAGGCCTTCCAGGCCCTGCAGGCCGGGGGCATCCAGGTCATCCAGAACGTGGAGGGCATGACCGTGGGCCAGGCCGTGGACAAGTACAAGCGCGGCGAACTGGCTGCGGCCGAAGCGCCCAACGCCCCGGCCGGCGGGCACAAGGGCTAGGTCGATGATCTACGCCATCGCCAGCGGCAAGGGCGGCACGGGCAAAACCACGGTGACGGCCTCCCTGGCCGCCCTGTGGGACCGGCCCGTCATCGCCGTGGACCTGGACGTGGAGGAGCCGAACCTGCACCTGTTCCTGCACCCGGAGCTGACCAGCGAGGAATCCGCGTGCATGGAGATTCCGGTGCTTGACGCAGCGCGCTGCACCCTCTGCGGCGAGTGCGCGGCCTTCTGCCAGTTCAAGGCGCTTTCCGTCATGGGCAAGACCTTGCTCCTGTTCCCGGAGATGTGCCACGGCTGCGGCGGCTGCCTGGCCCTGTGCCCGGAAAAGGCCTTGAGCCCCGGCGGGCGCGAGCTGGGGCAGATCGTCTCCGGCCATTTCCGGACGGATCATTCCAGCTCTGGGCGTGCCCAGGACGCCGGATTCCTCATGGGCCGCCTGCGCGTGGGCGAGGCCATGAGCCCGCCGCTCATGCGCCAGGTCAAGGCCCGGCTGCCGCAGACCCCGGGCACCGACATCCTCATCGACTCCCCGCCCGGGGTGAGCTGCCCGGCGGTGAACGCGGTCATGGACGCCGACGTCATCGTGCTCGTCACCGAGCCCACGCCCTTTGGTCTGCATGACTTCCGGCTGGCAGTGGAGGCCTTCCGGCCCCTGGGCAAGCCCATGGGCGCGGTGGTCAACCGCGCGGGCATCGGCGACATGGGGGTGCAGGATTTTTGCCGCGCCCAGGGCATCCCGGTTTGGGCCGAGATTCCTTTCAACCGCGCCGTGGCCGAGGCCTACTCGCGCGGCGAGGTGGTGGCCCGCGCCGTGCCGGAACTGCACGCCGTGCTCCTGGCGCTCATGGCGCGCATGCAGGGCGCGGCCGCCACCTCCATATCCACCGCCAACCCGGCCGAGGTTCGCCATGCGTGAGCTCGTCATCATCAGCGGCAAGGGCGGCACCGGCAAGACCAGCATCACCGCCGCCTTCGCGCATCTGGCCAGCCTCCAAGGCGGGGCCATGCTCTGCGACCTGGACGTGGACGCCCCGGACCTGCACCTGCTGCTCAGCCCAGAGCACAACGAGGAGCACGCCTTCCGCTCCGGGTTCGAGGCGGTCATTGACCCGGCGCTGTGCACCGGCTGCGGCACCTGCGCCGAGCTCTGCCGCTTCGGAGCCGTGCGGCCCGGCCAGGGAGACGACGGGACGGGCTGGCGCATCGACGCCCTGCGCTGCGAGGGCTGCAAGGTCTGCGTGCAGTTCTGCCCGGCCCAGGCCATCGGCTTCACGGAAAAGCACTGCGGCCAATGGTACGCATCCGGCACGCGCTTCGGGCCCATGATCCACGCCCAGCTCTTCCCCGGCGAGGAGAACTCCGGTCGGCTGGTGGCCCTGCTGAAGAAGGAGGCGCGCACCCGGGCCGAGGCCCTGGGCCTGTCGCTCCTGCTCTGCGACGGCGCGCCGGGCATCGGTTGTCCGGTCATCGCCTCCCTCTCCGGCGCCAGCCAGGCGGTCCTGGTCACTGAGCCCACGCCCTCGGGCCGCCACGACCTGGAGCGCGTGGCCGACCTCTGCCGCCACTTCCGCATCCCGGCGGCGGTCATCATCAACAAGTCCGACCTGAACCTGCAGAACAGCGCGGACATCGAGCAGTACTGCCAGGAGCAGGGCCACACCCTGCTCGGCCGCCTGCCCCACGACGAGGTGGTGGTGCGGGCCATGGTCCAGGCCAAGTGCGTCACCGAGCTGCCCGCCACCCCGTTTTCCGAAGCACTGCGCTCCATCTGGGAGCGCATCGTCCACCTTGAGCCCAAGGCCGCAGCCCGGCCTGTGCTCTTCCAACCCAAACCCAACGCATAGGAGACACGCCCATGGAAACGGTCAACAACACAGTCAAGGACACCCTCATCATCGCCATCCCCTCCGAGAACCCCGGCGGGCTGGATGCGGTCGTGGGCCAGCACTTCGGCCACTGCGACCTGTACACCATCGTGGAGGCCAAGGACGGCAAGATCCTGGACGTGCGCACCCTGCCCAACGTCCCGCACCAGCAGGGCGGCTGCATGGCCCCGGTGAACCACCTGGCGACCAACGGCGTCCAGGTGCTCATCGCCGGGGGCATGGGCATGCGCCCGCTCATGGGCTTCCAGCAGGTGGGCGTGCAGGTCTACCACGGCGCAAACGCGCCCACGGTGGGCCACGCGGTGCGGGCTTTCCTCTTGGGCTCGCTGCCGGCCTTCAGCACGGAATTCACCTGCGGCGGCGGCAAGTAGCCCCGCCAGCCCGGAGGAATTGATGCACATCCTCATCGTCACCCGGCGCGCCCTGGACCTCGCCGCCTTTGCCGACGCCCTGGGCCAGGGCACCGGCCTGGACCTGCGCTTCACCGACGGCTGGGTCAACTCCCAGGCCACGCTGAAGACCATCCCCCCGGCCTTCGTGGTGCTGGACGAGGGCCTGCGGGGCGGGCCGCCGCTGGAGCTGGCCAAGAAGCTCATCCAGATCAACGCCATGATCAACATCGCCGTGGTCAGCCCGCTTGCGCACGAGGCCTTCCACGAGGCCAGCGAGGGGCTGGGCATCCTGGCCCAGGTGCCGGTCAATCCCACGGCGGCGGACGGCCAGGCCCTGGCTGAGGTGTTCCGCAGATTCATGTAGGGCGATTCCGCAACTCGCCGGACATTCAGCAGGACCCATGCATAACGGCCCATGCAGGAGGACCCATGCAGAAAACAGTGCTTTTCGCCTTCCGCGACGACCCCATGTGCTTCATCCACGTGCTGCTCACCGCTCTGGACATGCAGGCCAGGGGCTTTGAGGCGGGCATCGTGCTCGAGGGCGAGGCGACAAGGTTCGTCACTATCTTGGGTGCGGCCCAACATCCGATGCATACGCTGTACATGAAGGTTAGAGGGGAGGGCCTCTTCTATGGAGCTTGCAGGGCCTGTTCGCTCAAGATGGGGATGCTCGAACAGGTGAAGGCCGCCGGGCTGCCCCTTCTGGACGACATGAATGGGCACCCCGGCATGGCTGGGTACATGGAGCGCGGTTACACCGTGCTGACCTTTTAAGGACGTGCGCAAACAATGGCTTCGTTCAAGCGAGGAACGTCAGTGGGCGGGCATGGGAAACGGTCAGGGCTGAACATGATCTTGCCCTTGCCCAGCCCGGTGGACTCTCAAGGCCTGTTGCGGCCAGCCCGCTCAGGGGGCGCCGATGGCCCCCTCCACAATGCGCAGCACCTCCGCCGGGTCAAAGGGCTTCTGCACCGTGGCCACGGCCTTGGGGATGGCCAAGTGGATGCCGGCCAGTCCGCTGATGACAATGACCGGCAAGTCCTGGAACTCAGACAGGCGCGACATCTTGCGGTAGAACCGCGGGCCCCATTCGTTGGGCATCTCTAGGTCCAGGGTGATGAGATCCGGGCATTCGTTCTTCAGCACCGCCATGGCCTCGTCGCCGTCAGAGGCCGTGCAGGTGTCGTAGCCGCGCTCGCGCAGCACCATCACCAGATAGTCCACGATTTCCGGATCGTCATCCACGACCATGATCATTTTGGCCGCGCCCCCAGGGCGCGCCGTGTGCCTCTGGATGGATTGTGCCAAGCGCTGGCGGACCATGCGCCGGGCCAGTTTCTTGCGCATAACCGGCTTGGCCTTGACGTTCTCCTCACACGTAGCCACGGTTTTCGGCTCTTTGACCTTGCCAGCCTTACCCCCCTGGGCCTCTTTGCGGGAGAGACAGTTCTGTCCGTCCTCCAAGATGTCGCGCACGGTGATGCTGTTGAGCTTCTCGTACATGGCCTGATCCGCCGCGATCCAGATCGAGCGCGTGATGCAATGCACGGAGCGCGGGCAGGCCAGGCGGTTGTTGCTGCAAACCAGCATGGCCGTATCACCTTCCAGCGCACGCACCACGGAGCCAAGCGTGATGTCCTCAGGAGGCATGGCCAACACATGGCCTCCCTCGCGACCGCGCACGCTGCGCACAAATCCGGCCCGCTGGAGCTCACCCACCAGCCGCTCCAGATATTTAAGCGAAATGTCCTGCCTGAGCGAAGCCTGGGTGATGGAAACAGGCCCATTGGCTTCGTGCTGCGCGATGTCCAGCATCAACCGCACCCCGTATCTCCCCTTGGTAGTCAGTCGCATGATGCTCACTCCTTGTCCTTGCGCCGCTTTGGCTGCAGCTCTCTGGCGAGAAATAACCCTGTTAAGTATGAGTATCCAAGGCGTACGCGTAACAGTAAACTGTGCAATGGCATATTGCAACTCATGCCGAAATCGTATGGCTATCGCAAATAGACATACTTTTTACATATGGGAATGATTTTCTTATTTTAGTGCTTCCTATAGCCATCAGATTGTGGCATGAGCTTGCGGGATTAATTTAAAAATGGCTGCTTGTAAATGGCAAGCCACGCAATTTTTCTTGCGTCTGTTGATGTAGCACATCCAGCGGAACACTCTGCGTTCAATACGAAGTGCACGCACAGCGTGCGGGGGAGGAAGAAATGCATCCACCAACCTTGTGGGATTGGGAGCCGGGCCAACGGGTCATACTTTCATCGATGAAATGCCCTGAGGCATGCGCCTGGGTCGAGGAGCCATACGCCTCGCCTGACGGGGAGCGTGTGGCCGCACTGGCCAGCCTCGCCGAAGGCGGATCCACGGCCCTGGTCAACGGCCAGCCCTGGGAGACTCCTTTTGACAAGGCCTGGCATCCGCGCTTCAGCCCGGACGGGCGCTTTACTGCCATCATCCAGCAGGACGGCATGTGGACCCTGGCCGTGGACGACGAGGCATGGACAGAGAGCTTCGACTTCCTCTGGGGCACGCAGTTCTCTGCCAAGGGCGACGTCATCGCGGCTTGCATCCAGAGCGGTGGCGAGTATGGCTTGTGCCTCGACGGAACGCCCTGGGAGACGCTCTACGAGAACGCCAACCAGCCAGCCATCTCAGCCGACGGCAAATCGTCCGCCGAGGTGGTGCAGGTGGCCTCCCTGGCTCAGGCCGACATCGAGGCCTTCCAGAAGGGCGTGTTCTCCGTGGCCGTTGACGGCAACCCCTGGGACGCCATCTTCATGAATGTCTGGACCCCGACCTTCGATCCCCAGGGCAAGCGTGTGGCCGCCCAGGTGCGCACCACCCTGTACGACTACTCCATCGCCGTGGACGGACAGAAGTGGGCGAACAACTACTCCTGCGTCTGGGAGCCCCGCTTCAATCCGGCCACGGGAAAGGTGGTGGCCCCGGTGCGCATAGCCGGAGCCTGGGGATTGGCCCAAGACGACCAGATCATCTGGGAGCCCAAGTTCGCCCAGTGCTGGCACCAAACCATCAGCCAGGACGGCAAGAACATTGCGGCCATCGTGGCCCCGCAGTTCGGCTCGTTCACCGTGGCGGTGAACGGCAAGCCCTGGTCCATCTCCCTGCCGGTGGTCACGGACCTGGTCATCGCTAATCAGGGCGAGATCGTTGCCGCCCTCGGCAATACCGACAACCGCGACTGGCGCATCATGGTCGACGGCCGGTTTTGGGACGGTACCTGGGACATGGCCTGGGCTCCGGTCATCAGCCCTAACGGCGGGCATGTGGCCGTGAAGGTGGAGAAGGCCGGGCGCCAGACCCTGGTTGTCAATGGCCGGGTCTACCCGCGCGAGTTCACCAAGGTCTGGGAGCCCACCTTCAGCCCTGACGGAACCAAGCTGCTCATCCGCGCCTTGGACAAGGACGCCTTTGTCCGCATCGTGGCAACAGTGAGCCAGGCCTAGGGCCGCCAAGGAGGACCACACATGAACGCCGCATACGAATTCGTCACCGGGCCACTGGCTTGGCTGGCCTGGGGCATCTTTCTCCTGGGCTCGGCCTTCCGGTTGGCTTCAATGTACCAGTTGGCCAAGGCCAAAGACGCCCCGTCCCTGGCCTTCATGAGTTGGAGCTATTCCCTGCGCTCCATCGTGAACTGGCTCATTCCCTTCAACGCCCTGGGCTGGCGCAAAAGCCCGGCCATGACCGTGGCCACCTTTGTCTTCCACATCTGCCTTCTGGTCGCCCCGATCTTCCTGGTGGCCCACGTCATGCTTTGGGATCAGTTCTTCGGAGTGAGTTATGTCACCATCCCGGATTCCGTCACCGACATCTTGACCCTGGTGGTCATCGGCGCCTGCCTGTTCTTTGCCGGACGCCGGTTCCTGCAGCCGGATGTGCGCTACCTCACCACGGGCAAGGACTGGCTGGCGCTCGTTATCGTGCTGGCGCCGTTTCTCACGGGCTTTCTGGCCTACCATCAGCTCCTGGACTATGACCTGATGGTCATCCTGCACGTGGTGGCCGGCGAGATCATGCTCGCAGCCATCCCCTTCACCCGCCTCTCCCACATGGTGTTCGCCGTCTTCACCCGCGCCTACATGGGCTCGGAGTTCGGCGGCGTGCGCCACGCACGCGACTGGTAAAGCCCCTAGGAGGAACCACACATGGGCATCCAAGAAAGACTCATTGAGGACGTGGGGCTCCGGCGCGGGGTCTCCCGTCTTACACCGGAAATCATAGAGAAAATAGTCAACGCTGTGCTCAAGGGTGAAACCGGCGCACGGCTCAAGACCTATGCAGAGACCTGCATGCGCTGCGGCCTATGCTCCGAGGCCTGCCACTACGCCCTCTCCCACCCCGGAGATCCGAGCTACACGCCGGCGGGCAAGGTCCACCAGACCATGAGCGTTCTGCTCGACAAGAAGGGCCGGGTGGACCCGGAAGCCATCTACGGCATAGCCCAGATCGCCTACACCGAGTGCAACCTCTGCCGCCGTTGCGTGCACTTCTGCCCTGTCGGCATCGACACCGGCTACATCATGAGCACGGTCAGGCGCATCTGCCACAAGCTGGGCGTCACCCCCCAGTACATTCAGGACACGTCCCACAGCCACAGCGCCACCGTGAACCAGATGTGGGTCAAGGACGACGAGTGGACCGACACGCTCATGTGGCAGGAGGACGAGGCGCGCGACGAACTCCCCGGCCTGCGCATCCCGCTCGATAAGGAGGGCGCGGACATCTATTACTCGGTCATCGCGCCCGAGCCCAAGTTCCGCACCCAGCTCATCTACCAGGCTGCGGCCATCATGCATATGGCCGGGGCCGACTGGACCATGACCTCGGAGCCAGGCTGGGATAACTCCGACATGTGCATGTTTACCGGCGACTTCGAGATGATGGGCCGGATCAAGCGCGTCCACTTTGAAAGCGCGCAGAAGCTCAAGGTCAAGCGCATCGTCATGGGCGAATGCGGCCACGCCTTCCGCTCCATCTACGACATGGGCAACCGCTGGGATGCCTGGAAGATGTCTCCGATTCCGGTCATCCACTCCATCGCCTACTTCTGGGAGCTGATGACTGAAGGCAAGATCAAGCTGGCCAAGAAGTATCCCGGCCCGGTCACGGTGCATGATCCCTGCAATGTGGTGCGCGGACGGGGCCTGCACGAGAAACTGCGCGAGTTGGTCCGCTTCCTTGTGGACGGCGACATCATTGAGACGGCCTCCAACCGCGAGCACAACCTCTGCTGCACCGCTGGCGGCGGCGTCATCAACTGCGGTCCGCCGTTCAAGAACGTGCGCGTGGCGGGCAGCAAGGCCAAGGCCGACGAGCTGAAGGCTACCGGCGTCAAAACCATCGTGGCGCCGTGCCACAACTGCCATGGCGGCCTGGAAGACACGGTCCACGCCTACAAGCTGGGCATGGAAATCAAGTTCCTGGGCGACATCATCTACGAATGCATGGAAAAGCCTGAGGTCTAGGAGGACGCCATGAAACGCACACTTCCACTGCTGCTCCTGGCTGCGCTGAGCTTGGCCTGTGTCCAGGCGGCGTTCTCGCAGCAGGACATGAAAGTCCTGGCCCCGGCCGCCCTTGGCAAATTGACGCGGCCTGCGGCCCAGTTCAACCACGACCCGCACAATGAAAAGGCCAAGCTCGACGACTGCGTGATCTGCCATCACGGCGGAGCGGACGGCAAACAGGACAAGAGCGTCTCCACCGAGGGCACGCCCTGCGCCGACTGCCACAAGGTGAAGTCCGTGGGCAAAAACACGGGGCTCCAGCGCGCCTACCACAAGCAGTGCATCGACTGCCACAAGGCCAAGGGCAAAGGCCCCGTGGCCTGTGGGCAGTGCCACAAACGCTAGTGCACACGTCCGTATTGGCAGCGCACGAGCCCACCCGCGCGCTGCCAATACGGACAATCCTCCACCGCTTGCGCCAGGCTGGGCAGCTACTGGACAGATCGCAGGCCACGTGGAGCAACATCCATGGGGAGGCTGGCCTTCCCCTCACTTCCTGAGTTGGCTGTTCCCGAGCGTCTGAGGCCCGACGAGGATCAAGTATGCTCCCGGACATGCCGTTGCCGGGGGGGGGGAACTAGCCAGCACTCCCCCGCACGGTCATAAGAATGTTTGCTCGGAGATTCTATGCGTTTGAGCACAAAGAGTCGTTACGGCACCCGCATGCTTCTCGACATCGCCGAGCACTGTCACTCCGGCCCGGTGTCCGTGGCCGAGATCGCCTCGCGCACCGGCATCAGCGAAAAGTATATGGAAAAGCTCATCCGACGGCTCAAGCGTGCCGGGCTGGTATTTAGCAAGCGCGGCCCCAAGGGCGGACACGTTCTGGCCAAATCTGCAGCGCATATCACCATGGGCGAGGTCGTACGCGCCCTGGAGGACTGTGTCGTGCTGAAGGACTGTCGCCGGGGCAAAGAGTCCTGCACCACCTGCGACCGTCAAACACACTGCCCGTCGAAAATCATCTGGGAGCAGGCCAGCGTGGGCATGTTCCAGATGCTCGACGCCTACACTCTGCAAAACCTGCTCACGCCCGACCAAGACGCGGACGGCTCCATGCGCCGTTTGCTGGACGCCCGCTCGCCTATGAAGAAAGCCGAAGGCGAGGCGGTTGCCGCCATGGAGATGTTCCTGGGCAGCACATCGCGCAAGGAACTAAAAAACGGGCTCGGCAGGCACGAGCGCAATTACCTTGCAGCCATCCGTGACATTCCTGACCCCATGTTTGTGCTGGAGGCTGAGAGCTTGCGCATCCTGGACTGCAACCAGTCCGTCCAGCAGGTATACGGGTTCGAGCAGTCCGAACTCCTGGGCAAGAGCTTTCTCGACCTGTTCCGCGAGGAGGAACGGGCGAGCTACCGCCGGAAGCTGACCCGGCAGGAGCCCCAAAACCGGGTTGTCCACGTGGCCAAGGGCGGGCGTGAGTTCTTCGTCTCCGTGCGCGTGTCGCCCTCGGAGCTGTCCGGCCAGAAGGTGCTGCTTGTCACCACCAGCGACATGACCAGGCGCATGGAGAGTGAACGGCAGCTCATCCAGACCGCCAAGATGGCGACCCTGGGCGAGATGGCCACAGGCATGGCCCACGAACTGAACCAACCGCTTTCGGTCATCAAGACCGCTGCGGGTTTTCTGCGGGGCAAGGTGGAGCGCGGCGAGGAACTGGCAAAGGATATCTTGGGCACCATGGTCGTGGAAATCGATGCCCATGTGGACCGCGCAACCAAGATCGTCAACCACCTGCGGGAGTTCGGCCGCAAGCCGGAGATGAGACTGGAGCCCGTGGATGTGGGCGACATCCTCTTGCGCGCCCTGGATATCTTCAGCCAACAGCTCAAGCAGCGCGGAATCGAGGTGGTCCAGGATGTGGAATCTGGCCTGCCACTTGTCCTGGCCGATGCCGGGAGGCTGGAGCAGGTCTTCATCAACATGCTCGTCAATGCCCGGGACGCCATCGAGGAGAAGTGGCGCATTGGGCAGGCCGCCCAACAGCCGGACGGCCCCAAGCGCATCAGCCTGTCCGCGCGTCGTCAGGGCCTGTTCGTCGAAGTGGATATAGCGGACACAGGCTGTGGCATTTCCCCCGGCGTGCAGGAGAAGATCTTCGAGCCGTTCTTCACCACCAAAGAGGTTGGAAAAGGCACTGGGCTCGGGCTCTCCATCAGCTACGGCATCATCAAGGACTGCGGCGGGGATATCCACGTCGAATCCAGGCCCGGCGAAGGTGCCCGCTTCAGCATCACACTGCCGACGGCGCCAGCGGCGGACACTCTCAGCGGTAAATAGGCCCCCCAGGGCAATCTCCCGTGCGGGCGGAAATGGGCGCACCTCTCTCAATACCCGCAGGCATCCATCGTGGAGGCCGCTCTGCACACCTGAATTGCATCCCTCAACAACCCGCCTATTCCTTGCCCGTCTTTTTGAGCACCACGGTGAGCCCCAGAGATACTGCGGTGAGCAACAGCGCCAGCACCCCGGCCCTGGGGAAGTCGCCGGAGAACACGGCGTTGTAGATTTCCAGCGACACGGTGTTGGTGCGGCCGATGATGTCGCCGCCCAGGAGCAGGCTCACGCCCACCTCGCCCAGCGCCCTGCCTGTGGCCAGGAACAGGCCTGCGGCGATGCTGCGGCGGCAGTGGGGCAGAACCACACGGAGGAAAGTCGTCAGGCCGTTCTTGCCGAGCATCGCCGACAGCTCGATGAGCCGTGTCAGGTCACCGCGCACCGCAGCCTGCACCGGTCGCACCATGAGCGGGATGCCTGCGGTGACGGCGGCCAAAACCAACCCCGGAAAGCTGAACACAAGCTCCACGTCCAGCCACCGCAAGAGCGGCGCGCCCAGCGGCCCCTGCCGCCCGAACAGCAGAAGCAGCGCGAAGCCCACGGCCATGGGCGGCAGGATCAGCGGCAGGGAGACCAGCATGTCGATGGTGGCCACCAGCTTGCCGCGCCCCTTTCCCAGCAGGTAGCCCAGCGGCACGCCAAGAAGAAAGAGAATAGGGACGGCGACGGCCATGATCCGGACCGTGAGGCCCACTGAAAAGGCCACCTCCGGGTGCAGGGCCGCTGCCAGCCAGTCCTCAAACATCGGCTACAATCCGTGCATTTTGGCCAGCTCCCGGCCCTGGGGCGAGCCCAGGAAGGCGACGAACGCTGCGGCATCCTGGTTCCTGCTGCCGGAGACCACGCCAGCGCCGATGGAGATGGGCGCATACAGGCCCTGGTCGACATTGAGGTAGCCGCCGATCTTCTCCCCCAGTCCCATGACATCGGTGAGGTTGGTCAAGCCTGCGTCCACCTCGCCGGTGACGACATAGGTGGTCACCTGGGGCACGGTGGCGACCACAAGGAGCTTGCCGCTCACCTTTTCGGTCAGCCCGGCGCGGGACAGCGCCTCCTTGCCGGCGACGCCGTAGATGGCCCTGGCCGGATCGGGCATGGCCACACGCTGCACGCCCGGCTTGGCGAGGTCCGCAAGCGAGGTCAGCTGCGCGCCCTTGGGCCAGGCCAGCACGAGGACTCCCCGGCCCAGTTCGGTGAAGGAGGCCAGGTCCAGGCCCGCCTGTTTGAAGAAGGACTGTTCGCCGATGACCATGTGCACCTTGCCGCTGGCCTTGGCCTGGGCCACAATTTGCCCCATGTTGCCGAAAATCAGCTCCGTCTTTTTTCCGGTTTTGCTTTCAAAGGCGGCGGCCAGCTCGGTGACGAGCTTCTTGTAGCCCGCCCCGGAGGCCACGGTGAGGGGTTCGGCCTGGGCCACGGCCACAAGGGCGAACAGCAGCAGAACAGCAAGCGCCAATCGTTTCATGCGCAGACTCCTTTTCGTGTTTCTGTTGGAGGAAAGAGCGCCGTAACACCAGCAGGCGCCGTGATCTGATGCTCTCGCAGAATGCGTTCCTCATCCAGGCGTTCGGCCACCTGGCGGTCGAACCAGAGCGGGTCGAGCCTGCCCTGGTCCAGTGCGAGCACGGTGTCGCCCAGCAGGGCCGCCTCCGCAAGATCATGGGTCACGTGGACGATGGGGATGGCGAAGCGCTCCCGGATGACCAGCAGCTCCTGGCGCAGGGCGCTGCGGGTGGCGGCGTCCAGGGCGGAGAAGGGTTCGTCGAGCAGCAGCGCCGTGGGCCGCCGCGCCAAAGCCTGGCAGAGGGCCCCGCGCTGGCGCTCACCGCCGGACATCGCGCAGGGCTTGGACCCGGCCAAGTGCGCAATGCCGAAGGAGGCCAGCAGCGTGTGCGCCCAGCGCCGGTCCGTGGTGGCATAGGCCACGTTCTGCGCCAGAGTCATGTGCGGAAACAGCGAATACTCTTGGAACACCAGCCCGATGCCCCGCGCCTGGGGCTTCTGGCGCACCCCGCCAGCTGTGTCGAGCCACACGGTCTCACCCAGGCTGATGCGGCCCTCGTCTGGATGGTCCAGTCCGGCCAGGAGGCGCAGGAGCGTGGTCTTGCCGGAGCCGGATGGCCCAGTCAGGACCAAGATGCTGCCAGCAGGGCACTCAACCTCAACATCCAGGGTATAATGCGCCAAGCGTTTGTGCAGGCGCGCGGTGAGTGTCACGCTGTCACCCATTCACGAGGCGTTGGCGCAGAACCGCTCCCAGCCCATGAGCGCCGCCGCGCCAGCTGCGGAGACGCCAAAGACGATGGTCGGCCGCTCCACCAGGAACTGACCGATGGTGCCATTGGCCACGGTGGAGCCGGTGACCACGAGCAGCTCGGCCCAGGACACGGCATCGCGCTCCTGTTCCGGCCCTTCGATGCGCACGCCGAAGAACTCCTTGCCGATGTTGTCCGGGTCAAGGTCGAGCACGCGCAGTTCGAAGGACTTGGACAGCGCCGCCACGAACTTGGGCTGTAGCCCCACGAGGGTGAGGCGCGCTCTGGGGTGCCGGGCCAGCAGATGCTCCTGCAACCGGTCAGCACACTCAGACGGCCCCTTGTCGCGGCAGTGGACGGTGCGGTCGCAGAGACCCAGGCGGCACAGCGTGGCGTTCATGGCCGAAACGAACACCGCGCGCCGGAAGTTGTCCTTAAGAGGCATGGCGGCTATGTCCGCCAGAGTTCCGGAAAAATCACCGAACAGGTCGGTGAAGGCCTGGCCCTTGGCCCCCCGAAACTCGGCCTCCATCATGCGCTCACGGCCCGTCTGCAGCTTGAAGCCTTCACCAGGGCTGCCGATGGCCTCCTCGGCGGAAAGGATCCGCGCCTGGATGTTCACAGGCTCATCCAGCAGGCCATGTTGCCGCCACACCTCAACGGCCTTGGCCCGCATCTGATTCATGACACCGTCGCGCATCGTCTCTCCAGGGTTGGTCGTGGTGGTCTGAAGACCATGCCGACACACCCTGTAGCACATCCTGAGCGATTGTCCAGTAATCATGGCTGGTTGTCACGAATGTACTCTTTATCGACACATCTCGGCGCCATTCGGCTTTGACCTGCATCTACGGCAGGCCATGTGTCTTCAACAGGGCATACAGCCGGGCGCGGGACAGGCCGGACAGGGCGCAGGCCTTGGGGATGTCGCCTCCGCTTACGGTGAGCAGCTCCCGCAGGTAACGCCCCTCCACCTCGGTCACGGCCTGAAGCCGGACCTGGCGGAGCGGCTGCAAGGGGCTGTCGGGTCGCGGCGTTTGGCCCGCCGGGGTCGGCTCGCGGACCGCGAGCGAGGAACGCGCCAAACTGACCCGTATGTTCGTAGGCAGATGGGCCGCGACGAGCACAGGGTCGTTCGTGGCCGCTGCCAAGGAACGCTCAACGGCGTGGATGAACTCGCGTACGTTGCCGGGCCAGCCATAGGCTTCCAGTGCATCCAGATAATCAGGCGATACGCGTTTGGCCGGAAGCCCGTTCAGGCGGCATTGCCGGGCCACGAAATGGCGGCACAGCAGGGCGATGTCGCCGCTTCGCTCCTTGAGCCGGGGCAAGTTGATCGTCATGGTCCGGATGCGGAAGAGCAGGTCCTGGCGGAATTCCCCGGCCTCGGCCAGAGTCTCGAGGTCGCGGTTGGTGGCCACAAGCAGGCGGAAGTCGCTGCTCGCCTCCTTGAGCCCGCCCACCGGTCGGTAGCGGCCATCCTGAAGCACGCGCAGGAAGGCCTTCTGAACCGCCACCGGCAGTTCCCCGATCTCATCAAGAAACAGCGTCCCCCGGTTGGCCTGATGCACCATGCCCTCAAAACGGCGGTCGGCCCCGGTGAAGGCACCACGCTCATAGCCGAAGAGTTCGCTCTCCACGAGTTTTTCCGGCAAGGCCGCGCAGTCCACCACAACAAAGGGGCCGTCGGCCCGGGCGCTGTTGTCGTGGATTGCGCGGGCGAAGAGCTCCTTGCCTGTTCCTGTCTCGCCGGTGATGAGCACCGAGGCCTCCGTGGCCGCCGCCTGGGCCACGAGGCCGAGGCTGGCATGCATGTCCCGGCTGTCGCCGATGATGCCGCTGCGCTTGAGCCCGAGGGGCAGAACCTTCTGCCTGCCCCTGTGGTGCTCCATGGCCCGCTGGATGGGCAGGCGGATGGTGTTCAGGGTCGGCGGCTTGGTGATGTAGCTCCAGGCCCCGCTACGGATGGCAAGCTCCGCGCCGTCTGGGTCGCCCGCGCCGGTGAGGATGATGACCTCCGGAGCCGAGGGGCATTCCTGAAAGTCCGGCAGACTGTCCAGCCCGTTACCGTCGGGCAGACGCACGTCCAGAACGACCACATCGAAATCTCCGCTGCGGGCCTTGAGCATGCCGCCTTTCAAGGTCACGGCCGTCTCCGCCTCGAAGCCCATCTGCTGCACGGCAAGGGCAAGGGCCTCGCAGAGCATGGGGTCGTCGTCCACGATGAGCACGCGCGGCATGGGTCAGTCCTCCTGCGCCGCGCGGCGGCGGCGTTTGCCCTCAAGCAGCTTGCGCAACAGGCTGGCCAGTTCGTCCATGCGAAAGGGCTTGGCGAGGAATTCCAGGGCACCGATGCGCCAGGCCTTTTCACGGGAGACCAGGTCGCTGTGCCCAGTGGTCAGGATCACTGGCAGGTGGGGATCAATCTTGAGCAGCTCCCGGACCAGATCCGGTCCGGCCAGGCCGGGCATGGTCGTATCGCTCAGCACTACGTCAAAGCGTGCCGGGTCTGCGCGGAACAGCTCCAGGGCCTCCTCCCCGCGCAGGCAGGTGCTGACCTCGTAGCCGAAGGAGCTGAGCCCGAGGACACAGGCCTCCAGTATGTCAGGCTCATCGTCCACCACCAACACATGCCCGGCGCCAGCGAGAGCCTGGGCCGACTCCGGGATCTGGGTCGGAATCTCCTGGGGCGTGTTGCCCGAGCGTGGGAGCAGGATGTCGAAGCAGCTGCCTTGGCCCGGACCACTCTGAATCCGAATAGCTCCGCGCAGCTGGGTGACGATATTCTGGACAACAGCCAGGCCCAGCCCCGTGCCCGAGCCGTCGGTCTTGGTACTGAACAGGGGGTCGAAGATGCGCCCCAGGTGCTCAGGGAGTATCCCTTGACCACTGTCCTGCACGCTCAATAGCACATAGGCTCCGGGCTGTGCCTCGGGAAATTCAGAATCGCTCATGCTGCTTATTTCACGCTCCGCGATGCGCAGCCGGAGCGTTCCGCCGGAGCCACGCATGGCCCAGGCGGCATTGGTGCAGAGGTTCATAACGAGCTGATGGATCTGTGCCGGATCAGCCATGACCACATCGCGTGGAGATTGCACGTCCAGGGCGATGCCGATGGTGCTGGGCAGGCTGGGCCGCAGCAGGGTCAGGCATTCATCAAGGATGGAAGCGATTCGGAAGGGCATCGGCTGCCCGGTTTCGTGCCGTCGGCTCAGGCCAAGGATCTGCTGCACCAGCTTTCCGGCTCGCAAGGTGCACTTGAGGATGCGCTCAAAGGCCGAGTGCAGCGGATCGTCCTTGGCGAGCTGGCACAGGCCGATGTCGGCCAGGAGCACGATGGGGGAAAGTATGTTGTTGAAGTCGTGGGCGATGCCACCCGCCAGGGTTCCCAGGGCCTCCATCTTCTGCGCGTGCCGCAGCTGCCGCTCCAGGGCCTCCAGGGCGGTCATGTCGCGCCAGACGCTGACGTAGCCCAGGATCAGGCCGCCTTTGCCCCGGATGGGCGAGACCGTCTTGTGGCAGCAAATGAAGCTGCCATCCTTGCAGGTGTTGCAGGCCTTGCCGGTCCAGGCATCGCCGCAGGCCAGGGTCTCAAGTATCCGGCTCAGGGCCTCATGCTGCTCCGGACCGATATAGAACGTGGCCACGGGCTTGCCGCGCACCTCCTTGAGCGAGTAGCCAGTCATTGCCTCAAAGGCCTGGTTGACATAGGCCACGCGCATCATCTCGTCATACAGGATCACGGGGTCGGCGGTCTGCTCCAGGGCCGAGCCCAGGCGGGTACGCTCCCGCTCTGCGGCCTTCTGCTGGGTGATGTCCCGGCAGAACACCGCCACCCGGTCCACGGCCGCGCCCCCGGTGCGCACGGGGTGCACCCGGACATCCAGATCCCGGTCGCTGAAGAAGGATTCCTCAAAGCACGCGGTCTGCCCGGACTCCACCACCTGGCGCACGGCCTTGTCCCATTTCCGGACCACCTCGGCAGGCAGAAAGTCGTACAGGCGCTCATGGGCCAGATACTCTGGCGGCAGGTGGAAAAGCCCGGCCATGGAGGTGTTGGCCACAAGGACCGTGCTGTCGAGGCGCATCAGCAGGGCGTGGTCCGAGGTGGCATTGAGCAGGGCGCTCGTCATGTCGGTCCCCGGGCGCCTTGCGCTGCCTGCTTCCGCTGCATTCCGACGCGTCGACATCTGTACCGCCTGCCTTGATTGCCAGGCAACGGACTGCAAAAAGACAGCCCAGCCTTTCAACCCTATCTTGCTATGCAAGATTCCGTCTCGTGAAGCAATACAAAAATGAAGCGGAGTGAAGCCATACTTCGTTCATAGCAATTTTGCATTCATTCGGTATTGCAAAGGAAATACTTCCCGGCACGCTGCGGCACAGTTCTTGAGAATGGAGCGCAAAGACGATCCCCCGCGCCGCATCCTGGCGCAGGGGAGGCAACCGCCCTCCGCGAGGGAGCGGCGACAGACTTCGGGAGGCCCAGCCATGCCCAGCAGGATCGGAGTATACGTCTGCCACTGCGGCACCAACATCGCTGGACGGGTGGACTCGGAAGGCGTGGCCCGCTTCGCCGCCGGGCTCAAGAACGTGGCCGTGGCCCGCGACTACAAGTTCATGTGCTCCGACCCCGGGCAGGACATGATCATCAAGGACATCCGGGAGATGGGCCTGACCCGCGTGGTGGTGGCCTCCTGCTCGCCCCGGCTGCACGAGAAGACCTTCCAAAAGGCCTGCCAGCGCGGCGGCCTGAACCCCTTCCTGTTCCAGATGACCTGCATCCGCGAGCACTGCTCCTGGGTTGTGGCCGACCCGGTCGAGGCCACAGCCAAGGCCAAGACCCTGGTGGCCGGGGCGGTGTCCCGGGTCAACGAGCACGAGGAGCTCTACTCCCGCGTGGAGGCCGTGCATCCCGACGTGCTGGTGGTGGGCGGCGGCATCGCCGGTATCCAAGCCGCGCTCGACATCGCCCGGTCCGGGCACAAGGTGCACTTGGTGGAGCGCGGGCCGTCCATCGGCGGCCATATGACCCAATTCGACAAGACCTTCCCCACGCTGGACTGCGCGGCCTGCATCTCCACCCCCAAGATGGTGGCCGTAGCCCAGGAGCCGAACATCAACCTCATGACCATGAGCGAGGCGGTGGAGGTCAAGGGCTACGTGGGCAACTACACGGCGCGCATCCGCACCCGGCCGCGCTACATCAACGAGGACCGCTGCACGGGATGCGGCCTGTGCATGGAGAAGTGCCCCAAGAGCGTGCCCAGCGAGTTCGAGGAGGGCCTGGCCAAGCGCAAGGCCGTGCACCGCAACTCGCCCCAGAGCGTGCCCAACACCCCGGTCATCGACCCCGCCAGCTGCATCTACCTGGTCAAGGGCAAGTGCGGGGCATGCAAGCAGAACTGCCCCTCCGAGGCCATCGACTTCGAGCAGCAGGAGAGCTTTCTGGACGTGCAGGTGGGCACCATCGTCCTGGCCACGGGCTTTGACATCCTCGATCCCACGGCCCTTACGCAATACGGCTTCGGCCGCTACCCAGAGGTCTACACGGGCCTGCAGTTCGAGCGCCTGAACAACGCCGTGGGGCCAACGGGCGGCAAGATCCTCATGAAGAACGGGCAGGCCCCGGAGAGCGTGGCCATCATCCACTGCGTGGGCAGCCGCGACAAGAACCAGCACGAATACTGTTCGCGGGTGTGCTGCATGTATGCGCTGAAGTACGACCACCTGATCAAGGACAAGATCGGCCACCAGGCGCGGGTCTTCAATTTCTACATCGACATGCGCTGCTTCGGAAAGGGCTACGAGGAATTCTACCGCCGCGTCCAGGAGGAAGGCGTCACCTTCATCCGTGGGCGGCCTTCCGAGGTCACGGACCAGACCCTGAGCGCGGAAGAGGACGGCAAGCTCATCGTGGTGGCCGAGGACACCCTGCTCGGTCGGCCGGTGCGCGTCAGCGTGGACATGGTGGTGCTCTGCACGGCCATGCAGGCCCGACGCGACGCCTCCGAGGTGGCCCGGATATTTGGCATCAGCCAGGGCCAGGACGGCTTCTTCCTGGAGGAACACCCCAAGCTCGGGCCGGTGTCCACGGCCACGGACGGAATATTCCTGGCCGGGACCTGCCAGGGGCCGAAGGACATCCCCGACGCCGTGGCCCATGCCTCGGGCGGGGCCGGGCAGGCGCTGAGCCTGGCCGCGCGCGGCGAGGTCAGCATCTCGCCCACGGTCTCCTGGATCAACCCCGACATCTGCGTGGGCTGCAAGATGTGCGTCGATCTCTGCGCCTACTCGGCCATCGAGTTCGACGAGCGGCGCAAGGTCTGCGTCATCAACGAGGCCATGTGCAAGGGCTGCGGCAGTTGCGCCGGGCATTGCCCCAGCGGTGCGGCCCAGGTGCGGCACTTCAACGAGAAGCAGATCTTCGCCGAGTTGGAGGGGCTGTCCCAAAACGTCCCGCTGGTCCGGCAGCCCGCCGGGGTGGACCACCTCTGACCTGCAAGCCGAAGGAGGGAAACATGCAAGAACTCATCGCAACACTGGAAACACAGAGCGATCCGCTGCCCGGCGCGGCCTTTGAGCCGGCCATCGTGGCCTTTGTCTGCAACTGGTGCACCTACACCGCGGCGGACCTGGCCGGGACCTCGCGCATGGTCCAGTCCCCCAACGTCCGGCTGGTGCGCATGATGTGCACCGGCATGGTGGACCCCAAGTATATCATCAAGGCCCTGCTTGGCGGGGCCGATGCCGTGCTGGTCTCGGGCTGCCATCCGGGCGACTGCCACTACATCAACGGCAACTACAAGGCCCGGCGGCGCGTAAAGCTGCTCATGGAGATCCTGCCGCGCTTCGGCATCGACAGCCGCAGGATCAAGCTGACCTGGGTGGGCGCAAGCGAGGGCAACGAATTCGCCGCCACGGTGAACCGCTTCGCCGCCGAGATCAAGGAGCTGGGACCCATCGACACCCGGCGCCTGCCGTTACTCTGAACCTTAGTCCTTGCGGAGGCACGTCATGGGAAGCATCGCACGAATCGAGGTCAAGGACGGCAATCCTGTGGCCGCGCTCCAGAACTTCTGCGCCCGGCTGCTGGCAGACAGTGAGATCACTGCAGTACTAGCGCCCCGCCAACTGCCCGGCAACAGGGGGGCCATGCCCGCCCTGGTGGCCGCCCCGGAACAGCTCCATGACATTGACCCCCTGGCCCCGTCCTTCCGCTTGAACGCGGCCCGGATGCTCACCAGGCTGACCAGGGGCGCGGACGATGGCGGCCTGGTGGCTGCACTGCTCCGGCCCTGCGAGGTCCGGGCCTTCATCGAGCTGTGCAAGCTCAACCAGGGCAGCCTGGAGAACACGCTGCTCGTGAGCTTGGACTGCCCCGGAGCCTTTTCCAACACCGACTACCCCCGCTTTGCCGCAAACAGCGGCGACACCTGGTCCCTGGTGCAGTTTCTGGGCACCTCGGGGCGCGGGACGCATGGCGGTATCGAAATCGCCAGGGCCTGCTGCACCTGCGAGCACACGACTGGCGCTGAGGCGGACCTTTCCATCGGCCTGTTCGGACAGGATGTGGAGAAGGGCCTGCTGCTCATGGCCAATACCCCCAGGGGCGAGGGCTTCATGACCCGCCTGGGTCTGCCCGAAGCCACAGACGACGGCTCGCGGGACAAGGCCCTTGAAGCGCTGCTGGCCGAACGCAGAGCGGCGCAGGAGCTGATGTTCGCCGAAACCACTGCGGCCACCTCGGACATGACCGGGCTGTCCCAGTTCCTCTCGGCCTGCGTCAACTGCTACAATTGCCGTGCGGCCTGTCCGGTGTGCTACTGCAAGGAGTGCGTCTTTTTGACCGACGTCTTTGAGCACAAGCCCTGGCAATACCTCTCCTGGGCCCGCCAGCGCGGCGCGCTCAAGATGCCCACGGACACGGTGTTCTTCCACCTCACGCGGCTGGCCCACATGAGCACAGCCTGCGTGGGCTGCGGCCAGTGCTCCAACGCCTGCCCCAATGGTGTCCCGGTCATGGAGCTGTTCAAGACCATCGCCGCGGCCACACAAAAGGCCTTCGAGTACGAGGCGGGCAGGGATCCCGGCGAGGCGCCGCCCTTGTCCGTGTTCCGGGAGCGGGAATTCCCAGAGCTCACCGGAGGACTGGACTAGCCGGACCGCTTGTTGATGGCGGATGCATTGAACGCGGGAGGGTCAGATGAAGAAGGAATACGGAGCACTGGTTGTTGGGGCCGGAATCGGCGGCATCCGCGCCGCCCTGGACCTGGCCGAGACCGGCCTCAAGGTGGCCCTCATCGACGCCAGGCCGAGCCTGGGAGGCATCCTGACGCAGCTGGACCACCAGTTCCCCTCGGACCACTGCGGCATGTGCAAGATGCTGCCGCTCACCCAGCGCGACCAGTCCAGCCAGTATTGCCTGCGCAAGGGCATCTTCCACAAGAACATCGACATCTACCTGCATACCGAGCTCTCCGGCCTGGAAGGCGACCCCGGCAAGTTCCAGGCCAGCCTGCGCCGCCGCTCGACCTTCGTCGACCCCACGCGCTGCGTGAGCTGCGGACTATGCGCAGAGGTCTGCCCGGTGCGCGTGCCGAGCGAGTTCAACGCGGGCTTGGGACAGCGCACAGCGGTGTATCTGCCCGTGCCGCACAACATCCCCAACCACTACGTGGTGGACCTGGACAACTGCCAGCGCTGCTGGCGCTGCTTTGAGGCCTGCCCGACCAAGGCCATCGACTTCAAGTTTTCCGAGCGCAAGGACTTCCACGTCATCGTGGCCTCCGCAGACGAGCAGCTCTCCCAGGACCTCTCGCTGTGGCTCAAGGACGAAAATTTTCCGCTCCATCTCACGGCCTCCGGCGAGGAAGCGATAACACTTCTGGCAAGCGGCCTGGAGTGCGGGCTTTTGCTGCTGGACCTGGACCTGCCGCCAGCCGAGACCGAGCGCACCCTGCGCCGGGCCTTGGAGCTTCGCCCTGGACTGGCCGTTGTGCTGCTGACCGGGCCGGGCAAGGAAGAGGCCGGGGCCGGGCTTCTCGAGCTTGGCGCGCGCGAGACGCTGTCCAAGCCGCTCAACAAGGCCCTGACCGTGCCGTGGTTGGACAAGCTCTTCATGCGGCTGGTCTCTGACGAGACCCTGACCTTCGAGGTGGGCGCAGTGATCCTGGCCGCCGGGTTCGAATGCTACAACCCCGCCGACAACCCCAACGGCTGCGCCGACCTGATGCTTTACGGCAGCCATCCAGGCGTGCTCACCTCCCTGGAGTTTGAGCGCCTGGCGAGCTCCACCGGGCCGAGCCAGGGCCTCCTTGCGCGTCCCGGCGACGGCAAGCCCCTGCGCCGCATCGCCTGGCTCCAGTGCGTTGGCTCGCGCGACGTGAAGAAGAAGGCGGATTTCTGCTCCTCCATCTGCTGCATGATCTCCATCAAGGAGGCTCTGTTGGCCAAGCGCCTCTCGGGCGGGCAGGCCGAGGCCACGATCTTCTACATGGACATGCGGACCTCTGGCCGGGACTACCAGCGCTACCGCGACGAGGCCGAGAACTCGGCCGGGGTGCGCTTTGTGCCTGCCCGCCCGCACAGCATCCTGCCCGGTCCGGACGGTGATCTTCTGATCCAGTACTATGACTATTCTGGCGAACTGCGCGAAGAAATCTTTGACGCCTTGATCCTGGCCGTGGGCGTGCGGCCTCCCAAGTCCATGGAGCGCCTCGCCCAAGCCGCCGGGATCGAGGTCAACGACAGCGGCTTCTGCTCCACCAAGTATCTTTCCCCGAACCGCACCAGCCGCCTCGGCGTGTTCGCCGCCGGGGCCTTTGGCGAACCCACGGACATCCGGGGCTCGCTGCTCCAGGCCGGGGCTGCGGCCATGGGCGCTTCGCGCATGATCCGGGTCTATCGCGGCCCGCGTGACGAGACGCCGGAAGCAGAGCCGCAATACACGGATGTTTCCCGGCAGGTGCCGCGCGTGCTCATGGCCCTGTGCACCTCCTGCCCGACTTTGGAACGCAACGTGAACTCCGAGCTCTTGCACCAGCGCATGGAGGTTCTGCCCGGGGTGGTCAAGGTGGTGGACGTCGAGCGCGCCTGCACCCGCGAAGGATGGGAGAGCCTGCGCCAGGAGGCTGAGGCCACTGAGCCCAACCGTGTACTCATCGGAGCCTGCCTGCCCTATGTCCACGTGCCCCGGCTACGCGAACTGGGCGAGGCCCTCAGGCTGAACCCGGCCCTCATGGACGTGGTGGATATCCACACGGCCAGCTTTTCCGGGCGGGTTACCAGCTTTGGCGGGCATGCCGCGTGTCTGGCCAGCTGCGCAACGGAACCGGGCGCCAGCCCCGGCGTCTGCGACTGCGGCGAGGCCGCCCGCACCAACGAAATGAGCTCGCTGTTGGCCATGGCCGCAGCCAAGCTCCTGGGTGCCGACCCCTCAAGCCTGCCCCAGGCCACGCCGGTCTCGCCCCAGGCCTTGGTGGTGGGCGGCGGTCTGGCAGGCATGACTGCGGCCATGGGCATCGCCGACCAGGGCTTCAAGGTGGTCCTGGTGGAGGAGGCCGAACATCTCGGCGGCCTGGCCATGAACCTGCGCTACACACTGGAGGGCGACGACCCGGTGCGCTTCATGGAGGACCTCGTGGAGCAGGTGGAGAAGAACCCCAACATCCGCGTGCTCAAGGATTCGCGTGTGGTGCTCTCGCGCGGCAAGGCCGGGCGCTTCGTCACCGTCGTCGCCACCGGCGAGGGCGTGGCCCACACCCTGCACCACGGGGCCACCATCCTGGCCACGGGCGGCCATGAGGTCAAAGTTTACGAATACGGCAACCGGGTGCACAAGTGCGTGCTGACGCAACTGGAGCTGGAGCAGCGCTTGGCCGCCGGCTCCCTGGACGCTTCGAGCCTTAAGAGCGTGGCCATGATCCAGTGCTGGCGATCACGCGAGGAGTCCCGCAACTATTGCAGCCGGGTCTGCTGCCAGGGCGCGCTCAAGAACATCCTGATGCTCAAGAAGCGCAATCCGGGGCTACCGGTCTACGTCTTCTACCGCGACATCATGACCACCGGCTTCTCCGAACGCTTTTACACAGAGGCTCGCCGCAGCGGAGCCGTATTCATCCGCTACACCCCTGACAGCAGGCCAAAGGTGGAGTTCAAGGATGACAAGCCGGTGATTACCGCGCTGGACCCAGTGCTCGGCGCGGATATTGAGCTGCACCCCGATCTGCTCGTGCTCTCAAGCGGCGTGGAGCCGAGCGACGCCTCGGAAATCGCCGACCTCTTCGGGGTGGGCTTGACCGCCGACGGCTTCTTCCAGGAGGCCGAGAGCAAGTGGCGGCCTGTGGATTTCCTCAAGCACGGGGTTTTCGCCTGTGGCCTGGCCCTGGGCCCAGCGACCATGCGCGACAGCCTGCTCTCGGCCAAGGCTGCGGCCCAGCGCGTCGTGCGCATATTGAACGAAACGCACCTCTCCTGCGGCAACGTGGTGGCCGAGGTCCGGCACACCCTGTGCTCGCGCTGCGGACGCTGCATCTCCGCATGCCCATACGGCGCACGTTCCCTGAACCTGGACCGCGACAAGATAGTGGTGGATGAGCTGCTGTGCCAGGGCTGCGGCTCGTGCATTGCGGCCTGTCCCAACAGCGCCACTGTGCTGCGGGGCTTCCACGACGAGCAGGTCATGGCCGTCATCGACGCGGCGCTGGCCGTGCAACCCAGTGCTGCGGCCAGGCTTTGAAAGTGAGGAGACTGCCATGAAGAAGAACACGCATCCGCTCATCTCCTTCACCCCTGAAACGCACCAGCATGCCGTGGACGGGGGCCTGGCCGCCATCCAGGGCATGGTCCGCGCCTGCATGCAGTGCGGCACCTGCACGGCCTCCTGCCCCAACGCCTTCGCCATGGACCTCGCCCCGCGCCAGATGTGGCGGCTGCTGCTCTTCGGTCTACAGCAGGAGGTGCTGGAAAGCCGCACCTTCTGGCTCTGTTCTTCCTGCTATTCATGCACCCTGCGCTGCCCCAGAGGCCTGCCCCTGACGGCGGCTATGGCCGCGCTCAAGCGCTTGGCAGGGGCCGAAGGCGATCATGCCAACAGGAAGAAGGCGCTGTTCTACCAAGAGTTCATGCGCAATGTGGAGCAGAACGGGCGGGTGCAGGAGATGGGCTTCATGTGCCATTACTTCCTGGCCATGCGCGACCCGCTCCTGCCCCTGGAATACACGCCGCTGGGCCTGAAGCTTCTCGGCAAGGGCAAGCTGCACCTGGGCGGCAGCGCCCAGCGCGGCAGACTGGGTCCGCTGTTCGCCAAGGTCCGGAGCATGGAGGGGGCATCATGAGGTACGCATACTACCCGGGCTGTTCTCTTGAGGCCAGCGCCGAGGAATACGACATCTCCACCCGCAGGGTGCTGAACCGGCTCGGCGTGGAACTCTCTGAAATCGCGGACTGGACCTGTTGCGGCGCCAGCGCGGTCGAACCCGTGAGCCGCCTGCTGACCCTGGCCCTGCCCGCCCGCAATCTGGCCCTGGCCGAGCGCGATGCCGCAGGCCTGGACATGCTCGTGCCGTGCAGCGCCTGTTACCTGAACCACCTGCGGGTGTCGCGGGAATGCGCCGCAGACCGCACCCTGCCTGGCCGGATCAACGAGGCCCTGGGGGCCGAGGGCCTGAGCTATGCCGGCAAGATCCGGGTCCGGCACCTGCTGGACGTCCTGGCCAAGGACATCGGGCCAGAGGCCGTTGCGGCTCAGGTCAGCCACCGCCTGGAAGGGCTGGTAGTGGCCCCGTATTATGGCTGCCAGGCCCTGCGCCCCTTCGCCCTGTTCGACGACCCCGAGCACCCCCGGTCCATGGACGCGCTCATCAGCGCCCTGGGCGCCACGGTTCTCGGCTGGGACATGGGCGGCCGTTGCTGCGGGGCCTCGCTCATGGCCACAAGGCGCGACGTGGCCCTGGTCTCCGTGGCCGCCATCCTGGAGGCGGCGGCCGGAGCTGACGTCATCGTCACGGTCTGCCCCATGTGCCAGATGAACCTGGAGGCGTACCAGAGCCAGGCGCACCACGCGAACACCATCTCCGTACTGTACCTACCTCAGCTCCTGGGGCTGGCCTTCGGGCTCTCGGACGGGCAAACGCTTTTGGACAAGAATCTGGCGGTCACGGACGCGCTCAAAAGCAAACTCCGCGCCTGCGAGGCCGCCAGGATTTGATGGGCAAGCAAACCTCAACCGGAGGGTAGGCACATGTTCAAGGACATTCTTCTCGCCATCACACCGTCTGAATTATGCGACTGCGCTGCCGAGGCGGCCTTCCACTTCGCGCAACGCTTCGAGTCCCGTCTGGTGATCGTGCATGTCTGCGGCCTGGCCCAGGGCTGGGGCGACATGGAATTCCTGGAGTCCTCAGGGGAGGTCGCCAAGATCAAGGCCTCGGTGGAGGAGTATTACAAGGAAAAGCTCCGGGGCCTCGACAACTACGAGGTCAAGGTGGTGCCCGGCGTGCCCCATGTTGAGGTTCTGCGCATCGCCCGCAAGATGAATGCTGACCTCGTGGTCATGGGCCCGCATACCAAGGAGTATTCGGAACAGCGCTCACGCATGTGGGGCATGACCGGCAGCACGCTGGAGCAGGTCAGCCAGAAGGCCGCTTGCCCGGTGATGATCGTGGCCAAGTCAACGCCCTACGGCGAGCACAACTTCCTGAACATCGTGGCGGCCACGGACTTCTCCGACCAGGCGGACTGCGCGGTGCACTACGGCGGCCAGATCGCCCGGCACTACAAGGCCGGGCTCACGGTGTTCCACTGCGTAGACTTGAGCGGCGAAACCGGGCGCGTGTCCCTGGGGCACGACGAGGTCAAGCGCTCCATCGCCGAGAGCAAGGCACGGCTGGAGGAACGCTACGGCGACAAGCTCCGCGGCATCAAGAACAGCACCTTTGAGGCCTGGGAAGGAATGCCGGCCATGGAGATCTTGAAGCTCGCCAGGATGCGCGAGGCCAATCTCATCCTCGTGGCCCACCACACCCGGGAGCGGGACCCGGAAAAGGCCTTCCTGGGCTCCACCGTGGTCCAGGTGGCGCTGAACTCCCCCTGCCCGACCATCAGCGTGAACCGGCACTTCGATCTGCGCTGCGGGCTGATGTACGACCAGACCGGCGAGGCCGTCGAGACGCAGCACAAGGCCGCCGCCGGAGCCGGAGGGTGAGGCCATGTCCGAGCTGACCAGGGTTTTGGTGGTGGACGACGAGAAGCGCTACGCCGACAATCTGGCCAAGCTTCTGGGGTTGAACGGCCTTTTCGCCCATACGGTTTACAGCGGCGAAGAGGCCTTGGATGAACTCCAGAGAATGGCTTATGATGTCGTGCTTCTGGACATGCGGATGCCGGGGTTCACCGGCACGGCCACCCTGGAGCGCCTGCGCGCGGCCGGGGTCAAGGCCAAGGTCATCGTGGTCACCGGTCATGCCTCGGCCGATGATGCCGCAGAGCTTATCCGCCTCGGGGCCTTTGACTACATTCTCAAGCCCTGCAAGACAGAAAAGATCCTGGAGCTGATCGACAGAGCCCACAAAAAGAAGCTGGAGGAGGAGCGCGCCGGCGGCTAGCTGGAGCGCGCTCCTGAAGGCCCGCAACCATACCAACCAAGGAGGTGCCCCATGGGCGAAGCGGCAACCGTGATCCTGCCCAAGCAAAGCGTGTTCCTGTCCAAGGTGATGGACATGCTCCCCGAAGGCGGGCACCTCTCCATGTGTCTGACATGCGGCCTGTGCGCTTCCGGCTGCCCTGCCAGCGGGCTGCACGATATGGACCCGCGCAAGTTCCTGCGGCTGTGCGCCCTGGGGCAGGACGAAATGGTGCTCTCCAGCCCCTGGGTCTGGATGTGCACCATGTGCCAACGCTGCGTTTACGCCTGCCCCATGGCCATAGACATCCCCCGGCTGATTTACGAGGCCCGCGCTGCCTGGCCACGGGAGGACAGGCCCAAGGGCATCCTCGGCTCCTGCGACCAGGCCCTGAAAAACGAAAGCAACTCAGCCATGGGTGCCCGTAGCGAGGACTTCGTGTTCGTGGCTGGGGATATCCTTGAAGAGGTCAAGGAAGCCCAGCCGGCGTGGGAGGACATGCAGGTCTCCTTCAACAGGCCGGGTGCCGAATACTTCCTGAACCAGAATTCCCGCGAGCCCGTGACCGAGCCCGACGAGATGGTTCCGCTGTGGAAGATCCTGCACACGGTGGGCTGCGACTGGACTTACGGCACCATTGGCTGGGCTGCGGAGAACTACTGCATGTTTCTGGCCGACGATGCAGCCTGGGAAACCATCGTGCGCAACAAGGTCAAGGCCGTGGAGGACCTGGGGTGCCGATACTGGCTGAACACCGAGTGAGGCCACGAGATGTACGCAGTCCGGGCCGGATTGCAAAAGTTCAAGATCACTCCCAAGTTCGAGATCGAAAGCATTATCCGCCTGTACGCACGCTGGATACGCGAAGGCAGGCTCAAGGTCAGCTCCGACTGGAACCGGGAGTTGGGCGTGACCTTCACGGTTCAGGACCCCTGCCAGTTGGTGCGCAAAACTTATGGCGACCCCGTGGCCGAGGATCTGCGCTTCGTGGTCAAGTCCGTGGTGGGCGAAGAGCACTTCATCGAGATGTATCCCAACAAGTCTAACAACTACTGTTGCGGCGGGGGCGGGGGCTACCTCCAGTCGGGCTACACCGAGGAGCGACGCGCCTACGGAGATCGCAAGTTGCGGCAGATTGTGGAAACCGGCGCAGACTACTGCATCGCGCCCTGCCACAACTGCCATTCACAGATTCATGACCTCTCGGAACACTCCGGGAAGCACTTTCCGGTGGTCCATTTGTGGACCCTGATCTGCCTGTCCATGGGCTGCCTCGGCGAGAACGAGCGCAGTTATCTGGGCGAAGACCTGGCCAGCGTGGGGCTGTGACGCATATCGGAGTGCGCCCGGTTCCCCGTCAAGAGAGGGGCCGGGCCACTTCGAAACGTCCATCCGCACACGGAGGGTTTCTCCATGAACGCCGTCGTCCCCGCTTCCCTGCCGGAATAGATCCGCCTGCACCTTGCCACGTTTGACTTCAGCGCCTGCGTGGCCTGCGGGGCGTGCAGCAGCGGCTGCCCCACCACCAATGCCCCGGACAACGAGGGCTGGAACATCCGCAAGGTCCTGCGCAGGCTGGCCTACGGCACGGTGGCCGAGGTGATGAACTCCAACTTCCCCTGGCTCTGCGCCGGTTGCGGGCGCTGCTCATACGCCTGCCCCATGGGCATCGACATCGTGCCGGTCATGCTGCACATGAAGCACCTGCGCCCCCGCGACCAGATCCCCGGCACCCTGCACAAGGGCTTCCTGAACAACCTGAACAGCGGCAACAACCTGGCCATCTCCCGCGACGACTACCTGCAAGGCATGGCCGAGCTGGGCCAGCAGCTGGCCGGCGAGGACTGCCCCGGCTTCTTCGTGCCCGTGGACCGCCAGGGCGCCGACATCCTGTTCTTCCCCAACTCCAAGGAGGTCTTCGGCGACTTTGAGGACCAGTTCTGGTGGTGGAAGATCTTCTACGCCGCGCATGAGAACTGGACCGTTCCCTCCGAGGGCTGGGAGGCCGTGGACTGGGCCCTGTTCACCGGCAACTACGAGGGCATCCGCGCCCTGGCCGAGCGCAAGATCGAGTACGTCAAGGCTCATGGCATCAAGCGCATGATCATGCCGGACTGCGGCGGCGGGTCCTATGGCTGCCGCACGGGCATGAAGTCCTGCATCGAGCTGAACAAGGAGAACCGCGTCAACTTCATCTACCTGTACGAATACCTCCAGGAGATCATCCAGCAGGGCCGCATCCGGCTGGACAAGAGCGTGCACGCGGGCAAGCGCTTCACCTGGCACGACTCCTGTAAGCATGGCCGCGAACTCCTGAAGCACTACGGGCAGGCCTTTTTCGACGAGCCGCGTTTCATCCTCTCGCAATGCGTGGACGATTTCGTGGAGATGACTCCCACCCGGGAGGCCAACTACTGCTGCGGCGCGGGCGGCGGCAACTGGCCCATGCCGTTTGAGAAGCAGTCAGCCTTCCATGGCCGCTACAAGGCGGACCAGATCCGGCGCTGCGGCGCGGACGTGGTGGTGGTCGGCTGCTCCAACTGCCGCGACCAGATCATGAAGCGGCTGCCCAAGTACTACAAGGATCTCAAGTATGAGGTGAAGTACCTCTGGCAGGTGGTGGCCGAGGCGCTCATCATCGAGCCCCAGACTGACGACGAGGCCACGCAGATGGCGGAATCGGCCAGCGCCCAGTGGGAGGCCTTTGGCATCAACCCTGACGGGGAGCTGTGAGTCTGGCTTGCGCGCAGGCGAATAAGAGGGGTATGGAAAGAATACTCCGCCGCCGCCATCTTGCAATGACCGTAAAAAGGCTCGCGGCAACATTTGCGGAGAATGCTTACGCAGCACAACTGGCAGGAGGGAAATCACATGAGGTCAGGAGCTGTTTCCCTATGTGTCGTGGCGACGCTGGCACTGTGCAGCCTCGCCCTGGCGAGCACCCCCGGCAGGGAGTGGAAGGATCCCGTCACAGGAATGGAATTCGTGTGGGTGCCGAAGGGCTGCTTCCAGATGGGCGACACCTTTGGCGATCGGGAGTCCGAGGAAAAGCCCGTGCATGAGGTCTGCCTGGACGGCTTCTGGCTGGGCAGGTTCACCGTGACCCAGAAGCAGTGGGTCCAGGTCATGGGCGCCAACCCATCCACTTCTCCCAAGGGCGATGACTATCCGGTGGACTCCGTGACCTGGCAGGAGGCCAAGGCCTTTGTGACCCGGCTGAACGTCCAGGGCAAGGATGGAATGCGCTTCCGCCTGCCCACGGAGGCCGAATGGGAGTATGCCTGCCGCAGCGGAGGCAAGGCCGAAATGTTCGCTGGCGGGGCCAAGCTGGATTCCCTGGGCTGGTATGCCGAAAACAGCGGGGGCGTGCCGCATCCCGTGGGCCAGAAGACTCCCAACGGGCTTGGCCTCTACGACATGAGCGGCAACGTGTTCCAGTGGACCGAGGACATGTACGAGAAGACGGCCTACGCCCACCACGCCCGGAACAACCCCCTGCACACCGCAGGCTGGGGCCGCGTGGCGCGCGGCGGGTATTGGGGCGGCGTTGTGTCTTGCGCGCGCTGCTCGTTCCGCTGCTACATGTCCGACCGGTGCAAGGCCGCGAGCACGGGGCTGCGGCTGGTGCGGGTGCCTTGATCGCGTTGCCGTATCAGGGCCTGGTCAGGGTTGAGTTCGGGCCTTCTGCCAGTTGAAGAAGACCTGCACATAGCGGCCGGACACCGCGTCGGCCACGCTGAAGCGCGGGAAGTCCTCGGGCAGGAACTGGCCCGTGAGCGCCTGGTAGATCTCGCGCGAGGTCTTGGCCAAGGCGGGTGCAAGCTCTGTCTCCAACCGCCCGGCCTCGGCCAGGGGCAGGTCATGTAAGCGGCAGCGCAGGGGCCGGGATTCAAAAGCCTTGCAGGCCCCGTCCTGCACAGCGGACAGCCTCCGTCAGCGTCTGCCGAGCACTCAATGGCCGCCTGGCGGTCCGCCCTGGAGATTGCATGTGAACTATTTATGTATCTGATAAAATAAAAAAGGAAAGGCCCACCACGAGGGTAAGACCTTTCTCTTTTCGCTGCTTGGTCGACGGTGGGGGCAACCCCATTTCTGGCGACTTGAACCTGGACAAAAGCGAGTTCGTTTCAATCCACGCTCCTCTTGTTGTGCCCGCTTGTTAGCGGCGAGGAGCGACATCAACAAACACAAGGTAGCTGGTTCCGTGCACGCTGTCAAGTTAAAAACCAATCAAAGCAGCTGCTTGACAGAGACAATCGTTTTTAGTCGTATCGTATTCCTTCAACTGATGGGGGCGAGCCCCGGAGCTGTAGGCGGTTCCTCGCCAGTGGACAGGACGCAGGAAGGTGGCCTTGACCCCAATGGACCATTTGAAGTGAGAGCATTCCCGCTTTCCGTTTCACCCTTCGCTATCCCCGCGCGTGCGGGAAAGGCTTTGTCGGGTTACGCCGCCTGCGCGCCACAGCCCCCCCCTCCGCAAGGAGGGGGGGCGTTGCGCATTGCGCCTACAAGCTTACAGACCTTTTGCTTCCCTTTGGATGATAGGCTAGAATGCCTTCAGCAGGGTCTTTGAGCAAAGATGATGTCCACACTGGAATTCTTCCATTTCATCCCAGTTCGAGGCAGCTTAATGACGTCTTGCGTGTCCCGTACGTGTCCCGAAATGCCAGCAACAGCCCAAGAGCACCCCGACACAACTTGATAAGATAAATCATAATATCTCAGAAATAATTGGATACCTTTGGGGGGAATCATTCCCCCCGGACCCCCTCTCCGCAGGGCAAAGGGCCGGAACGAGCGAAACTCGTTCCGGCCCTTTGCCCTGTCAGCGGCGTTTCGCGGAGGGCTGGGGTGATTCCGTCCCCCCCGGGATGCCCTCTCCGGCGTTATTCCCTTTCCCTCACCGTGCGCCCAGGGCCGTGCGCAGCCTGGGCGACACCAGCGGCATGAGGCGCGGGTGCGACAGGGGCACGCGCAGGGTCTGCGCGCCCTCGGAGTAGCTGGCCACCTGGTAGGGCGGGAAGGTGAACACGAGGTCCGTGCCGTCGATGACGAAGACCTGGAAGTTCTCCGCCTTGGGCGCAAGGCCTTCGGCGAACACGTGCCCGTCCAGGACCAGCTCCATGCGCCGGGCCGAAAGGTCCGAGAGCACGGCAAGAGCGGCGGGGAGGTCGCTGAAGATGTCGGCCAGGCCCAGCACTGCCGGGCCCTGCATGTCGAAGACGAAGGCCGCGTAGTTCTGGTTGGGGTGCGCCCCGCCGGTGTCGCGGATGGCCTCGAAGCGGACGGACAGGAGCTGGTCCGAGCTCCGGAAGCTCTTGAAGGCCACGAGGTCGGTATTGGTCCGGGCCAGCCCCTTGCCCACGCCCACGCTGCGCAGGAGCTCCTGCACATCCTTCTTGCGCCCGTCCAGGTAGCTCATCAGCACGCTGTCCGCCTGGGCCTTGCCGGTGACGGGCAGGGCGTAGCGGTAGTACTGCACAGAGCTGTAGGAGTGGCCCAGGCGCTTGACCTGGCGGATGAGCCGGGCGGGGCGCCTGCCGGGGTCAGACCCGCGCAGGCCCAGCAGGCGCGGGCTGATGACCGCGTTGACGTCGCGGGCCAGGGAGTCGAGGCTGGCCAGGTCCGCGTCGATGGCCTGCTGGAACGAGGCGCGCTCGGCCTCCAGCTGCTTCAGCCGGGCCAGCACCGGCGCGCGCCTGGCCGCGATGTCCTGCGCCTCCTGCCTGGTTATGGCCCGGAATGTCCTGGCCGAGTCACCCAGTTCGTCCACCAGGTCGCCCTTGGCCTTGTCCGGCTTGGGCTGCGGCTGCTCCACGGCGGGGATGCCCTTGAGGCGCGCGCCGGCCTTGAGCCTGCGGTTGGTGGAGAAGAAGGCCGTGTCGCCGCCGGGCAGGCGCACCAGGTACAGGGCCGGCCCCAGCCTGCGCACCACGCTGGCCCCGCGCAGGGCGTCGGTGTCCACGGGGGGATTTTCGGCGTACAGGGCGGCCACGCTGTCCAGGGCCTTGCTGTGGAGCTGCCAGCGTTCGCGCAGCTGCGGCGGGTTGAAGGCCGCCACACGCGCCAGGGCCAGGCGCAGGTCGCCGGGCAGGGACTGGTCCTGGGCCAGGGCGGCCAGCTCTGCGCGCAGCCGGGCGTAGTCCGGGGAGGCGGGGTCGGTGTCGTTGACCAGGAGGTTCAGCGTGCGCGTCACGCTGGCCGCGTTGTCTGGGGCAGGGGCGTCCGGAGAGGCGGCCGGGGCCTGGGCCGTGGCGTTGGCCTGGCTGGGCTGCGGGGCCTCCAGGGGCGCCTGCGGCGTGGTGGCGCGGCCCGCGCCGCAGCCTGAGAGGGCCAGGGCCGCGGCCAGGGCCAGGGCGGCGAGGATGGTGTGGACGCTGGCCGTGCTGCGCATGTGTGCCTCCTGTGTTGGCCTGAAGGTGTATCTTTCCGGGCGCATGGGCGCAAGGGGGGAAATGAAAGGCCGCCCCCCGGAGGAGGCGGCCTGGGCTTGGCGGTGCGCCGCAGGGCTAGAGGATCTGGCTCAGGAAGAGCTTGGTGCGCTCATGCTCCGGGTTCTGGAAGAAGTGCTCGGGCGTGCCCTCCTCGACGATGGCGCCGTGGTCCATGAAGACCACGCGGTCGGCCACCTCGCGGGCGAAGCCCATCTCGTGGGTCACCACGGCCATGGTCATGCCCTCCTTGGCCAGCTTGACCATGACGTCCAGCACCTCGCCGATCATCTCCGGGTCCAGCGCGCTGGTGGGCTCGTCGAAGAGCATGATCTTGGGCGACATGGCCAGGGCGCGGGCGATGGCCACGCGCTGCTGCTGGCCGCCTGAGAGCTTGGCCGGGAAGACGTGGGCCTTCTCGCGGATGCCGACCTTGTCCAGGAGCCTCATGGCCATCTCGTCGGCCTCGGCCTGGCCCATGCCCTTGAGCTTGATGGGGGCGAGGGTCAGGTTCTGCAGCACGGTCTTGTGCGGAAAGAGGTTGAAGCTCTGAAAGACCATGCCCAGCTCCATGCGCAGCCGGTTGATGTCCGTGGCCGGTGCGTTGATGTCCTGGCCGTCGACGATGATGGTGCCGGAATCGACGCTCTCCAGCTTGTTGATGGAGCGCAGCAGCGTGCTCTTGCCGGAGCCGGAGGGACCGATGATGACGACCTTCTCGCCCAGGCTCATGGACATGGACACGTTGTTCAGGGCCTTGAGCGCGCCAAAGGACTTGCTCACGTGGCGGATGTCGACGATGGGGGCAGTGGGGGGGCTATTGACGGGCATAGTGGCTGAGCCTCGCTTCCATGATGCTCACGCCCTTGGACAGGATGAGCGTGATGACGAGATAGATCAGGGCGACCAGGGTGTACGTCTCGAAGTACAGAAACGACTCGCTGGAGATCTCCCGGCCGCGGCGCAGCAGGTCGGACACCGCGAGGATGGACACCAGGGAGGTGTCCTTCAGCAGGGCGATGAACTCGTTGCCCACCGGGGGCAGGATGGTGTGCCAGGCCTGGGGCAGGATGACCAGGAACATGGTCTGCTTGGTGTTGAAGCCGAGGCTTCGCGCGGCCTCGGTCTGGCCCTTGTCGATGGAGGTGATGCCCGCGCGGAACACCTCGCCCATGTAGGCCCCGTAGCACACGCTCATGGCGATGACGGCCGCGGTGAGGTCGTGGACGTTCAGCAGGCGCCCCAGGGCGTAGTAGATGTAGAACAGCTGCACCAGGAGCGGGATGCCGCGGATGACCTCCACGTAGGTGGAGGCCGCGAGGTTGACGGCCTTGTTCTTGGACACCCGGCCCAGGCCGACCACAAGGCCGATGCAGCAGGCGCAGAGGATGGACATGATGGTCACCTGGAAGGTGATGATGATGCCGTCCGCCACGTAGTGCGCGATGCGCTTGTAGGGGGTGGATTGGAAGAAATAGAGGTAGAGGATGGCCCCCACCGCGCCGGTGATGCTGATGGTCCAGGCGTTGAACAGCCCCCAGTCGCTTCTGCTGGGTATGGCCGCCCCTTCGCCGACGTCGATGGTTCGTGCTTCGTTCATGCGTTCTTGGCCTCTGTGGTTGGGATGCCGGGGGGCCGCCGTCTGGCGGCCCCCCGGTGGGGAAGGCGGAGGCTCGGTCCTGGCGGGCCGGCTTACTTCATCTTGTGCTCTTCCTTGATCTTGTCGAAGGTGCCGTCGGCCTTGATGGCGGCCAGGCCCTTGTTCACGAGGTCAAGCACTTCCTTGTTGCCCTTTTTCACGGCGATGCCGATGTTCTCGACCTTGTCGCTCTTCAGGGTGGCGGCGATCTTGATCTTGTCGGCGTGCTTCTTGGTGGTGTAGTCCACGGCCACCGGGCTGTCGGCGACGACGGCCTGGATGCTGCCCTTCACCAGGTCTTCCATGGCCAGGCCCACTTCGTCGTAGGTCTTGATGGCCTTGAAGCCCTTCACGTCCTTGATGACCAGGTAGCTGGTGGTGCCGATCTGGGCGCCGATGCTCTTGCCCTTGAGGCCCGCCAGATCCGTGGCCTTTTCCTTCACGCCGACCACGAGCATCTGCTCAATGGACATGATGGGGTCGGAGAAGTCCATGCTGGCCTTGCGCTCGTCGGTGATGGAGACGCTGGAGGAGATGGCGTCGTACTTGCCGGCGGCCAGGCCGGCGAAGATGCCGTCCCAGGCCACGTTCTTGAACTCGGCCTTGAAGCCGGCCTTTTCGGCGGCGGCCTTGATCACGTCGACCTCGAAGCCCACGATCTCCTTCTGGTCGTTGACGTACTGCATGGGGGGGTAGGCGGCGTCGGAGGCGAAGATGATGGTCTTGGGGCCGGCGGGGGCGGCGGGAGCGGCGGCCGGGGCCTCGGCTTTCTTCTCTTCCTTCTTTTCGCCGCAGCCGACCACACCCAGGGCGAGGACTGCGCAGGCGGCCACGAAGAGCAGGGACTTGATCAGGCTTTTCATGTACTTTCCTCCAGTTGAAGCGTTCAGTGAGTGCAACCACACGACATGACATTCCCGACCAAAGCAGCTGGATAATGATGCCTGGCCGGGGGGATTCCGGAATTGTTCCCTCTGTGGCGCGCCACGACGCACGACACAGACTTCTCCCATAGACACATCGCGATCAAATGACAAGAACCAGCTGCAGGGATGCGGGCAAGTGCCCGCAATCCCATACGCAGGAACCGGCCCGCTTGACCCCGGCGCCGCCTGGGCTTACACAGGCCCAAGGCCCGCTCCCGAGCACCTCTGCACCTGGCGCCAGGACCGGACTTCGGCCGGCGGCCAGGCGGGCACAACACCACGGACAGAATGTATGATGAACAGCGCGCCGGAGACCCCGGACACCCCCATCCCGCCGCGGCATTCCAGCAAGATCTTTTCCTATTTCATGCTCTTCTTCCTCGTGGTGGGATTGGTGCTGGGGTTTGTGCTGGTGGAGCCGTTCATGCACACCATCATCATCTCCGCGGTGCTGGCCATCATCTTCTCGCCCCTTTACGTGCGCATCAGCTCCCGCCTGGGCGAACGCGCCAACCTTGCGGCCGGGATCACCGTGGCCATCGTGGTCTTCGCCCTCATCCTGCCCACGGCCTTTCTGGCCTGGGGCCTGGTGACCCAGGGGCTGGACGCCGTGCGCACGGTGACCCTGTGGATGGACAAGAACGACGCCGGGAGCTTCTTCCGCGACCATCCCCTGGAGCCCTACCTGGCCTGGCTGCGGGCCAAGCTGCCCTTCCTGGACATCAGCGAGGCCACCATCCAGGCCAAGCTCATCCAGTACCTGCGCGGCGTCGCCCAGTCCATCTTCGACACCAGCGCCACCCTGGTGGGCAACATGACCAAGCTTCTGCTGCGCTTCTTCATCATGATCTTCATGGTCTTCTATTTCCTGCGCGAGGGCCGGGTCATGGTGCAGAAGCTCAAGTTCCTGGCCCCCCTGCCCACGCATCAGGAAGACGTCATCATCGACAGCCTGCAGCGGGTGGCCCGGGCGGTGCTCTTCGGCAGCCTGCTCATCGCCCTGCTCCAGGGCCTGGCCGGCGCGCTGGGGCTCTACATAGTGGGCATCAAGCCCCTGTTCTGGGGCACCATGATGGGCCTGGCCGCCCTCATCCCGGTCATCGGCACCGGGCTGGTCTGGATCCCCGTGGCGGCCTACCTCTACCTCTTCGTCAACCCCTCCTGGGCCATGTTCTTCCTGCTCTGGAACGTCCTGCTGGTGACCAGCATCGACACCATCCTGCGGCCCATCCTCATGCGCAAGGCCGCGCAGGTTTCGCCCTTCTACATCTTCTTCGCCATCCTGGGCGGCATCCACGCCTTCGGGGCGCTGGGCATCTTCTACGGGCCGCTGATCCTGAGCTTCCTCATGGTCATGCTCAAGATCTACTCCGAGGAGTACAGCGAACTGCTGACCTCCCGGACGGGATTCAAGACCTACAGGAACGAACCATGATCCACACCCGCTCCGGGCGCAGCCGTAGGGCCGCGTCCGCCTTGTTCCGGGCTCTCGGGCTCTTGCTCCTCGCCCTGGTCCTGGCCTGGGGCTGCGCCAAGCCCGTGGCTCCGCCTGCTCCGCCGCCGCCCAAGGTCGAGCGGCCCTCCCTGGAGCCCCTGAGCGTGGAGCAGGCCCTCCAGCGCGTGGGCCAGATGCACCCCTCCACCCAGGGGCTCACCTCCTGGCGCGACCTGGAGCCCGGCCTCAAGGCCAACCTGGCCTATGTCTCGGGCAAGCCCGCCCGCGACGTGGCCGTGGACCGGCCGGGCCTGAGGCTCACCTGGGGCGCCGTGCGCCAGACCCTGGAGGACCTCCTCGGGGCCCTGCCCTATCTGGACGACGATCCGGCCCTGTTGGCGCGGGTCTTCGCCTGGTTCCCGGTGGAGCAGCAGGACACCCTGGTCACCGGCTACTACGAGCCCCTGCTGGACGCCAGCCTGGAGCCGGACCCGGACTTTCCCTACGCCATCTACAGCCAGCCCAAGGACATGCTCGTGGCCGACCTGGGCGAATTCCATTCGCGCTGGAAGGGCCACAAGCTGCACTACCGGCTGACCAGGAACGGCATCAAGCCCTACCATTCGCGCGGGGAGATCGACTTCGGCGGCGCGCTCAAGGGTAAGGGCGCGGAGCTGGCCTGGGTCAAGGATCCCATTGACCTGTATTTCCTGCACATCCAGGGCTCGGGCCGGCTCATCCTGCCCGACGGCAGCGTCAAGCACGTGCTCTACGCCAACAAAAACGGCCGGGAGCTGGCCATGCTCGGCCGCACGGTGATCAACCGGGGCTATTTGACCCGCGACGAGGCCAGCATGCCGCGCATCCGCAGCTTTGTGCAGCAGAACCCGCACCTGGCCAAGGACCTGCTCTCCGCCGACCTGAGCTACGTGTTCTTCCGCCTGTCCGACGTGGGCCCCTTCGGCAGCATGGGCAGCCTGCTCACGCCCATGACCTCCATCGCCGTGGACCGCTCGCTGATCCCCCTGGGCGCGGCCCTGGCCATGACCACGCCCCTGCCGGTGCCCAAGCAGGGCGGGCCGGCGCGCCTGTCCGGGCTCATGCTGGCCCAGGACACGGGCGGGGCCATCGTGGGCAACCACGTGGACCTGTTCTGCGGGGCCGGGGTCTATGCGGAATTCGTGTCCGGCCGCATGAAGAACCCCGGCCAGCTGCACATCCTGGTGAGCAGCCGGGCCCTGGCCGACCTGCCCCCGCCGACCCCCGGCAACGGCGCCGCAGCCAAGAACGGCAACGGTGCCGCAGCCAAGAACGGCAACGGTGCCGCAGCCAAGAACGGCAACGGCGCGGCCAATGGCCACGGATCCAAGAACGGCAACGGCAACGGCAACGGCGCGCCCACGCCGTAGCGGGCCGGGAAGCAGAGCGCCGGGCGCAAACGCGGCAGGGCCGCCGGGGACGGATTCCCTGGCGGCCCTGCCGTTTTTCATTTTGCCTTATGGGTTGGTGAAATAGAAGTCTCCGCGCAAGGAGGTGGATTCCCAGGGCACCTGCTTGTCGCCCGTGGCGCGCATGACCTCGTCGCGCACGCGCTTGAACACCAGCTCCACGGGCTGGCCGGGCGCGCGGATGGCCCGGAGCAGCTTCTCCGTGTAGATGCCGTTTCTGCCCGCGCCGTCCGCGGCCACGGAGTCCGGAGCCGTGGCGTAGGCGATGATGGAGCCGCGGGGGGCGTCCATCTTGGCCAGGCCCTGCTCCGCGCTGCGCCAGCTGCGGGCGAAGGGGTTGTTGCGGCAGGCGTCCAGGATGACCAGGTTCAGGTCGTTGCCCGCGTTCTCCATGCGCCCCAGCACCAGCCCGGCGTCCATGCACTTGTACCGGGCGTCCTGCTCGGCGGAGAGCTTTGCGTCCACGGGCACGAGGTAGTTCTTGCCGTGGACCTGCAGGCCGTGGCCCGCGAAATAGAACAGTCCGGCCCCGCCCTTTTTCAGCTGGACCCAGAACTCCTCCACCGCGCCCTCCATCTGGGCCAGGCTGGCGTTCTCGCGCAGGATGACCTCGAAGCCCAGGGCTTTGAGCGCGGCGGCCATGTCGCGGGCGTCATTGACCGGGTTTTTGAGCGGGGCCGTGGTGTAGCTGCCGTTGCCGATGACCAGGGCCACGCGGCGCTGCTTCGGGCCGGGAGCCGCAGATTGGCTGATCGATTGTACGGCCTTCGGGTGCTCTGCTTTCGCCGGGGTCATATTTCCGGCCAGGGCCAGGCTTGGCGAAGCCTGCCCGTCCGCGTTGGCCCGGCGTGCCGCGAACTCCTGTTCGCTTAGGGCCTGGACGAGGAGATCATTGGCCCATACTCCCCATTGGGTCGGCTGGCCAGGGGTGGTCTGCATCCCGAGGCCAGCGCGCTTGTCGTCCCTGAAATCGCCCGAGTATTTCTGTCCGTTGGAGTAGATGACGGTGCCCTGGCCGTCTGCCTTGTTGTCCTTGAGTTCGCCGACGTAGCTGTGGCCGTTGAGGGAGGTCACTATGCCCTGGCCGTTGGCCTTGCCGTCCTTGTACTCGCCGACGTAGCGATGGCCGTCGGGGCGGGTGAATGTCCCTTGGCCGTTCGGCATGTCATCCCGGAATTCGCCGACATACTTGTTGCCGTTGGGCCAGGTTTGGGTACCCTGGCCGTTGGCCTTGTCGTCCCTGAGTTCGCCGGTGTAGTTATGACCGTAGAGGCCGTTGCTGGAGGTTACGCTGCCCTGGCCGTGCCGTTTGCCGTCCCTGAAGCCGCCCACGTATTTTTGGCCAGTGGGCCAAATGAAGGTGCCCTGGCCGTTCACGCAGTCGCCCTGGGCGCAGCGCCCGGCGTCCGTGGGGGGGCGTTCGGCGGCGGGCCGTTCGGCGGGCGGCCGGGCCCTGCCGTTAGCGGCCTGGGAACCGTCGGCCAGGGTTGAATCCTGCACCGGGGGCGCGGCGCTGAACTCTTCGATGGTCTGCCAGCCCACAGTTTTGACGTCCCGCCACACGCCGCGCACGACCTGGCCGTTGGTGCGGGTCAGCACGCCGGGACCGATGCGTCTGCCGCCGTCGAACTGGCCATCGAAGCGCGTGCCGTCGCGATAGATGAAGGTGCCCTGCCCGTTGGCCTCGCCGTTGCGCCATTCTCCGGTGTAGCGGTAGCCGCCGAGCATGGACATGGTGCCCTGTCCGTTCTGGCAGTCGCCGGATATGCAGGTCGATCCGGGGACGCAGCCGGAGAGCAGGGCCAGGGCCAGGATGAGGGGCAGGGCGAGGAACCAGTTGCGGAATATGGCGTTGGACATGGGCCACCTCGGTCGGGCAGGATGTTGTGTCCATCCCCTACTCGAAGCACGGCCGGTCCGGCAATGGGGAAGGCGGACTACTTGGCCAGCTTGTCCAACTCGCCCATGATGAGCCCGAGGTCGGGCCGGCGGTTGATGTCAAAGCTCTTGGCGAAGCGCACCACGCCCTTCTTGTCGATGATGACGATGGCCCGCTCGGTGGTGCCGCCGCTGCGCAGCACCCCGTACTTGCTGGCCACGGCCCCGTGGGGCCAGAAGTCGGACAGCACCGGGAACCACAGCCCGCGCATCTCCAGCACCCAGGCGTAGAGGCTGGGCACGTTGTCCGCGCTGATGCCCAGGATCACGGCGTCGCGCTCCTCGAAGAGGCCGCGGGCCAGGTTGTAGCCGGGCCACTGGTCCGAGCACACCGGGGTGAAGGCCGCGGGCACGAAGGACAGAACCACGTTCCTTTTGCCGCGATAGTCCGACAGGCGGACGCTCGCGCCCGTGGTGGAGGGCAGGGCGAAGTCAGGGGCCGCCTGTCCTGGGCGCACCTTGAGGGTGCTGTCCACGGGCTTGAGCTGGCCGGGGTCAAAGATCATGTCCTTCAGTTCCATTGCCAGAGCCGGGGCCGGGGCCAGCAGGGCCCAGGCCAGGGCGGCGCTCAAGAGCAGCCGGGAAGCCTTGCGCATATGTTCTCCTTGCCGGGCCGTGAGGCTACTGCACGCCGGAGACGCGCAGCATCTGCTCCAGGAAGGCCGGGCCGTCGCCAAAGGGGCCTTCCTGAAGGTGGAGCACCAAAAAGCCGTGCCCGCCGGGCGCCGGCTTGAGCACCATGTATGTCGGGGTGTAGACGTTGCCGAAGGCCTTGTGCAGGACGTAGTCGCCATCCTGGAACAGCGGCAGGGGAATGGCGTACTGCTTGCGGAACACGTCCACCTCGTAGGCCGAGTTGCCCGCGCCGAGGCCCAGCATCTTCAGCTTCTGGCCCTGGGGCAGGGCGGCCAGGCTCTCGAAGACCTGGTTCACGGACCGGGCGGCGGCCTGGCAGCGCGGGCAGTACATGCTGAAGACCTCCACCAGCAGGGCCTCGGCCTTGATCTGCGAGAGCCGGAAGCTCTGCACGCCGGGCTTGAGCCCCAGGTAGGCTGCCTCGGCGGGCAGGGGCTGGGCCTTGACATCCAGGTCTGGCAGGATGTCTCCGGCCTTGAGCTTGGCGGCCAGGGCCGGGGTGCAGAACAGCAGCAGGGCCAGGAGCAGGGCGGTGGAAAAATGCATGGCGGATCGGTTCATGGCGGATCCTTGGTTCTGCGGTGTAAAGCCTGGAAGCCAGGAGAATAGGTCCCGGATGCCGGTTGGCAAGGCCTAGGCCGGGCCTTAAACGCAATCGGGGGGGCTCATCGCCCCCCCGAAGGGGAAACCGCCAGCTTGGACCATCCTCCCCGGCGGTTTCCTATCTAGAGGTGCGTTCCACTACATCGATGGGCCTAGCCCAGGAAGGCCCGGAAGGGCCTGGCCAACGAGGCCAGGGCCTCCTGCCTGGTGTACAGGCGGGGGCCTGTGGGGCCTGCGTCGGCCATGAGGTTCTTGGCGTAGAGGCCGGGCTTGTCCTGGGTCAGGAAGATGACCCGGACGGATTCCTCATCCACCAGCTGGGCGTCGGGATACTTCGCCTTGGCCTCGGCCAGGGCCTTTTTGGCCAGGGCCAGCATGGCGTCCCGGTCCCCGAAGTTCATGGTTCCGGTGGGGCAGGACTGCACGCAGGCCGGAAGCTTTCCGGCCTTCACGCGGTCGTTGCACATGTCGCATTTGCTGATGACCTTGGTCTTCTTGTTCACGCGCGGGATGTTGTACGGGCAGGAGGAGCGGATGGCCTCCGCGGACTCCTTGGCCGTCTTCTCGTTGTAGATCACGGCGCCGGTGTCCGGGTCCACGATGATGGAATCGGGCAGGGTCGCGCCGGACTTGCACGGGGCGTCCAGACAGTGGCGGCACTGGTCGGGCAGGAAGAACCAGTGCATCTTGCCGCCGATCTCCTTCTCACTGAAGCGCACCACGCGCAGGGTGACGTCGGAGAGGTCGGGCGGGTTCTGGTGCGAACCGGTGTTCCTGGTCTTTTCGCCGGGCAGCTTTTTCCATTGCTTGCAGGCAACCTGGCAGCCACGGCAGGCGGTACATTTCGTCAGGTCGACGAAGAAGCTCTTACCACTCATGACGTGCCTCCTTAGGCCTTCTTAGCCTTGCTGACGTTGACCATGAAGGCCTTCGTCTCAGGGATACCGGTGTTGGGGTCGCCCACGGACGGGGAGAGCAGGTTGGCCGAGTCGCCGCCGTCCTTGGGGAAGCGCCAGCCGAAGTGCCAGGGGATGCCCACCTCATGGACGATGTTGCCCTGCACGATGAAGGGCTTGAAGCGCTTGGTCACGATGGCGATGGCCCAGAGCTTGCCGCGCTCGTTCTCCAGCCAGACCTTCTCGCCGTTCTTGATGCCGCGAAGCTGGGCGAGTTCCTCGCTCATTTCGCAGAACATCTGGGGCTCGGCCTCAAGCAGCCAGGGCTGGTAACGGGTCATGAGGCCGGTCTGCCAGTGTTCGGTGACGCGGTAGGTGGTGCAGACGAAGGGGAAGCGCGGGTCGCACACGGCCCGTTTTTCGCCCTTGAAGGTCAGCGCCGTGGGGTTGTGCAGCACCTTGGAGTAGGGATGCTCGCTCACCGGACAGTCCAGTGGCTCGTAGTACTCCGGGAAGGGGCCGTCGTTCAGGCCGGGGCCATAGAGCGCGGCCATGCCGTGCTGCTGCATGATGAACGGGTGCACGGTGCCGGGGTTTCCGCCGCCGTCCACCACGTCGATGTCCCAGCCCTTGCCGTTCCAAGCCAGGATGGGCTTCTGCGGGGCATAGGGCTTGCCCGTGGCGTCCACGCTGGCGCGGTTGTAGATGACGCGGCGGTTCACCGGCCAGGACCAGGACCAGTTGGGGAACAGGCCAACGGCCGCCTGGGCCGGGGTCTGCTCCTTGGAGCGCTTGGCCGAGCGGTTGCCCTTGGCCGGGTCGCTGTCCACATAGGAGCCGCAGTAGATCCAGTTGCCGGAACAGGTGCTGCCGTCGTCACGGAGGGCCGGGAAGGCGGCCACCTGGGTGCCGGCCTTGAAGACCTTCATGGAGCCGTCGGGCTGCTTCACCTCGACGTCCTTCAGGTAGTAGCCGTTGATGAGCTTCGCCGTCTTGTGCACGTCGAAGCCGTGCTCGCCGCCCATGTCCTCCCAGTTCAGGCCGAGCACCGGCTCGGGGAACACGCCGCCTTCCTTCTTGTACAGCTCGCGCACCTTCTGGGCCAGCTCGAACATGATCTCGCCGTCCGGGCGGGAATCGCCCAGGGGCTTGGGACCCTGCTGACGCCACTGCATCCAGCGCCCGGAGTTGGTGATGGAACCTTCCTTCTCCACGGAAACCGAGCAGGGCAGCATGAAGACCTCGGTCTTGATCTTCTTGGGGTCCATGCCCGGGCCCTGCCAGAAGCTGCCGGTCTCGTTGTCGAAGATGTTGACGTTGACCAGCCAGTCGAGCTTGGTCAGGCCCTCGCGGGTCTTGTTGGAGTTGGCTCCGGAAACCGCGGGGTTCATGCCCCAGGCGAAGAAGCCCTTGAACTTGCCCTTGAGCATCTCGTCGAAGAGCACCAGCCAGGAGGCGTTCTGCCCGGCGTCGAGCTTGGGCATCCAGTCGTAGCCCACGGCGGGCTCGGCGTTCTTGTAGAAGCTCTTGATGAGGCTCACGGCGTACTTGGGATAATGCTTCTTCCAGTTCATGCTCTTGGGGTCGTTGGACACCGGGGCCACCAGCTTGAGGTAGTCCGCAATGGCCGGCTGGGCCGTGGTCGGGGTGGGCATGTAGCCGGGGATGATGTGGAAGAGCAGGGCCTGGTCGGTGGAGCCCTGCACGTTGGACTCGCCGCGCAGGGCGTTGACGCCGCCGCCGGCCACGCCCATGTTGCCGAGGAGCATCTGCACGATGCTCATGGAGCGGATGTTCTGCACGCCCACGGTGTGCTGGGTCCAGCCCATGGCGTACATGACGGTGCCGGCGCGGTCGGGCTTGTTGGTGGCCGCATAGGTCTTGTAGACCTCCAGCAGCTTGTCCTCGGGGGTGCCGGTCATGTCCACGGCGTTCTTGACGCTGTAGCGGCTGTAGTGCTTCTTCAGAAGCTGGTACACGCACCTGGGATTCTGCAGGGTCATGTCGCGCTGGGGCACACCCTTCTCGTCCAGGGCGAACTTCCACTTGGACTTGTCGTACTTGTGCGTGGCCTCGTCAAAGCCGCTGAACATGCCGTCCTTGAAGTCGAAGTCGCTGCCGACGATGAAGGAGGCGTTGGTGGCGTTGAGCACGTATTCCTTGAACGCAAGGTCGTTCGAAAGGATGTAGTTGATCAGGCCGCCCAAAAACGCGATGTCCGAACCCGAGCGCAAGGGCGCGTAGATGTCGGATTTCGCGCTCGTTCTGGTGAAGCGGGGGTCCACATGGATGACCTTGGCGCCCTTTTCCTGCGCCTTGGTGACCCACTTGAAGGAGATGGGATGGTTTTCGGCAGCGTTGCTGCCCATGATAAGAATGCAATCACTGTTCTTCAGGTCGATCCAGTGATTGGTCATCGCGCCGCGTCCGAACGACTCTGCCAGAGCCGCTACTGTTGCGCTGTGTCAGATTCGCGCCTGGTGTTCTATGTACACCAGGCCCAGGGACCGAAGGAACGCCTGGTAGGCCCAGCATTCCTCGTTGTCCATGGCTGCGGAGCCGACCGAGGCCAGGCCGTCGCAGCGGTTGACGGTCTGCCCCTTGGCATTCTTGGTGACAAAGGTGGCGTCGCGGTCGCGCTTGATGTTCTTGGCGATGCGCTCAAGCGCCCAGTCCCAGCTTTTGGCTTCCCATTTGGTGCCGTAGGGCTTGCGGTACATGACCTTCTGCAGGCGCGGGTTGGGTTGTCCGGGGGTGCCCTCGGCCAGCTGGTAGATGCTGGCGCCCTTGGCGCACAGCGCGCCCTCGTTGATGGGGTGGTCGGGGTCGCCCTCGATGTTGATGGCGCGCTTGGCGCCGGAAAGGGCCGTGTTGACGATGAGTCCGCAACCTACTGCGCAGTAGCAGCACGCGGTGGTGGTCTGCTTGCTCCAGTCGGGCTTGAGCATGGCGATGCGGTCCAGGGCCGCGGGCTTCAGGGCGAAGCCGATGCCGCCGAATGCCGTGCTCAAGGCCGCTGCTGCGGAGAGTTTGAGGAACCCTCTGCGCGAAAGCTTCATGTGGCCTCCGTTGGTTATGTGTTTGTAGCCTAACTGCCCAGGGTTTCCCGGCTGAGCCGCACCAGGAGGCGGTAGCCGGAAAGCGCAGGCGGCGCCTCGGGACGGGGCTCGCGCTGCGGCGCTTCGCGTTTGGCGAAGGGCTTGAGCACAAGTCCGCGCACCTTGCGCCGGACCTCTGCCAGGTCCAGGCCCAGACCCGCGAAGGGCAGGGTCGAAAGGCTCGGACTGGTCTGTGTGTTGGCTCCCGGGGGAGCGACGGATGGGGTATCCATAGTGCCTCCACTCTATGCCAAGAATCCTTGCACGTATAGCGCAGCCCGAGTCAATCAGGTAGCCGCTTGCGCAAGATGTGGCACCGGGTGGAGAAGGGGGAGGAGGCTGGGGAGAGGGCCGGTCAGTCTGCGGGGGAGGTGGGGACCTGTGCGCACAGGGCGTCCAGGAACAGCGGCAGCAGATCCTCGCCCCGGCGGTTGTAGCGCAGCTCCAGCTCCTTCAGGTACATGGGGAAGCGCCGCGTGGAGAGGCCCTTGAACTGGCGCAGGCGCTGGCTGGCGTAGATCCAGAAGGGGCAGCCGGTTTCGGCGAAGGGGTGGCCCTGGTGGCGCAGCAGGTAATGGTAGGGCAGCCGCTCGTCGCCGCAGAGGACGAGGGCGTCGTAGGTCTTGTAGCGGTCGGTGAGCAGGATGTTGCCCAGCCGCGCCACGCGCAGGTGGAAGTTGTGGTTGAAGTGCAGCACGCTCTCGACGGTGAGCTCCGGCACCAGGTCGACGAAGACGCGCCGGCCCTGGCTCAGGATGCCGTAGACCGGGAAGTTGCCGGTGGGCTCCGCCGGAGCGGGGCAGAGCTTCCCGCCCGTGAACATGGTGTCCAGGCCTGTCTGCGGGCCGAGGAGCTGCCGGGCGTCGGCGCCCTGGGCCAGGAGGGCCAGGCGCAGCACCGTGAGGGCCTTGAAGGCGGTGTTGTAGGAGATGCCCGCGGCGTGGGCGGCCTCGCGGGTGGAGGCCTCCAGGGCGAAGGCCTGGGCCAGGTCCAGCCACTGCGCGGGGGAGAGCCCGCTCAGGTTGAGCCAGCGGCCCGTGAAGTCGTGGAAGGTGTAGCGGCAGGCCCCGCAGCGCAGGCGGCCTTCGGCCAGGGCATAGGGGCTTGCGGCGCAGCAGCGCGGGCAGGCCCTTGTCCCGTCGGGCCAGCAGCGCCGCAGGAGCGCCTCCCTGGCCCGGGCCTCTGTCGTCGTTCCTTCGCCCACGTCCGCCTCCCTGACTGCTTCGTCCTGCATCATAGCTGGTGCCAGTTCTTGAGTCGATGATTATTTGGGGCGCGCCGCCGGCGCAGGGCCGGGGGAGGTGGGCAGGGCCCGCAGCAGGGCGTCCAGGAACTCGTCCGGATCCTCCATGAACTCGCCCTGGTGCAGGGACAGCAGGCGCAGCTTCCCGGCCTGGCTGGCCACGGCGTAAAGCGTTGGCACCACGGGGTTGCCCAGGCGCTTGTGCGCGGCCAGGGATGGGTCCGGCAGCAGGGGGAAGGGCAGGCCGCCATGCCGCGACAGGAAGCGCTCCACCAGGGCCTGGTCGTCGCCCACGGCCAGGCCGAGCATGCGGATGCGTCCGGACAGGCCGCGTTCGCGCAGGCGCCTCTCCAGGTCCTTGATGTGCGGCACCTCCTTGTGGCAGGGCGGGCAGAAATAGCTCACGAGCACCACGATGAGGCCCTGGGCCGGCAGGCGCGAGAGCCTGGCCTGGCCTCCGGAGCCGAGGCCCAAGGCCGTGGCGCTGGCCAAATCGAGGTCCAGGGCCAGGTCCGGGAAGCCGGTCTGCGGGCCTGCGGCCTGGCCGCTGGCGGTCCACAGGGCCAGGAGCAGCGCCAGCAGCAGCGGCAGGGCCCGGCAAGGGCGGCGCGAGTTCGTGCTCAGGTGCGGCATGTTGCGTCCGATGACATCTCGAACGAGTTTTGGCAAGAGGTGTATTACATCGCAGGGGGTGGCATGGGGATTTATGTTGAAGCGCCGCTGCAACTGGGGTAGCGTTGGCCTTGTCCTTCCTACGAAAACGGTCCTCTAGGGCGTGCCGGCGCATCCGGCCCGGAGGTGTGGTGGTCAGCAGCAAACGCCATGCGGGAAAGATTCTGGCGCGCATTTCGCTGGCGGTCCTGACGCTTCTCCTGGTTTCGGGCTGCGGCGCACAGGGGGAGAAGGCCGCGCCTGAGCACGGCACCCCCGGCGTCACGGAAAACAAGGTCTCCCTGGGCTCCTCCCTGGCCCTGTCCGGGCACGCCAGCTACCTGGGCACCCAGACCCTGCGCGGCGCCCTGTCCTACCTCAAGCACATCAACGACCAGGGCGGGGTCTGGGGCCGCCAGATCGAGCTTACGGCCTACGACGACTCCTACGACCCGCCGCGCTGCCTGGCCAACACCCAGAAGCTCATCGTGCAGGATCAGGTCTTCGCCCTGTTCTGCTATGTGGGCACCCCCACCACGGTGAAGATCCTGCCCCTGGTGGAGGACGCGCGCATCCCGCTTCTGGGCATGTTCACGGGCGCCAACGCGCTGCGCGAGCCCTTCAACCGCTATGTCATCAACATCCGCGCCTCCTACTACCAGGAGACCGCGGCGGCGGTGCGCCATCTGGTCAAGGACCTGGGGCTCAAGCGCATCGCGGTGTTCTACCAGTATGACGCCTACGGCTTCGACGGCCTCACCGGCACGGAGCTGGCGCTGAAGGAGTTCGGCCTGGAGCCCGTGGCGCGCGGCTTTTACGTGCGCGGCACCCTGGACGTGGAGGAGGGCCTGGCCAAGATCCAGAAGTCCGGGGCCGAGGCCGTGGTCATGATCGGCACCTACGATCCCTGCGCCAAGTTCATCCTGCTGGCGGCGGAGCGCCACTTCACGCCCATCTTCCACACGGTGTCCTTTGTCGGCGCGGAGGAGCTGGCCCGCCGCCTGGGCGACTCCTCCGGCCAGGTGGTGGTCATGTCCCAGGTGGTGCCCCCCTTCGAGGGCCCGGACGCGCGCCAGCTGCTCGGCAGCGTCGAGGAGTACGTGCACCTCTTGGCCCGGTACTTCCCCGACGACAAGCCCAACTCCGTGGGCCTGGAGGGCTACGTCAACGCCCGCATCCTGGTGGAGGGCCTGAAGCTGGCCGGCCGCGACCTGACCCGCGACGGGTTCATCAGCGCCATCGAGTCCATCCGCGACTACACCCTGGGCCCGGGCACGGTCATCTCCTTCGGGCCGGACAACCACCAGGGCATGGAGCGCGTGTACTTCACCCGCCTGGTGGACGGCCGCTTCGTGCTGGTGAGCGACTGGCCGGAGGTGCTGCGGGCCCTGGAAGAGGTCCGCTCCGGGCATGGGGCCAAGGCTGTGGCGGGGGCGCGGCCATGAGCGTCTTGCAGGACTCCCTGCGCCGCTACGGCTCGCTCAGCCTGAAGAACAAGATCTTCGGCTCCATCCTGGCCGTGGTGCTCTTGATCAGCGTGGCCATCGCCTTTGTGGCCCGCTACATCCTCGTGTCCTCGCTCACGGCCGAGCTGGAGATGCGCGGCAGCGCCATTGCCCACTCCATCGCCGAACGCGGCGGCACCTACATGCTGGACAAGAACTATCCGCAGCTGCTCTCGCTCATCTTTGACGAGGCCCGCCTGCACGAGCGCAAGAACCTCATCTCCTACATCTTCATCACGGACCAGGGCGGCGAAGTGCTGGCCCACACCATGACCCGGCCCTTTCCCAGCGAGCTGCGCCTGGCCAACCAGGTGCCCCAGAACATGAGCCGCAGCCTGCGCCTGGTCACGGTGGAGCAGGAGTCCATCCACGACATCGCCGTGCCCATCAAGGAGGGCCTGTACCGCATCGGCACCGTGCACGTGGGCCTGTCCAAGAGCCACATCGACAACCTCATCTCCAAGCTGCGGCTGACCTTCCTGGGCTTCATCTCGGCCATCATCGGCATCATCTTCTTCCTCTCAAACCGCATCACCCAGTACATCACCCGGCCCATCTCCAAGCTCACGCGCATCTCCGACGAGCTCTCGCGCGGGAACTTCGACATCTCCCTCGACTTCCAGGAGGAGGACCAGAACTGGCGGCCCGCGGAGTGCCCGGCCTACGTGAACACCGAGATGCCCTGCTGGCACTTCGACCAGTCGGCCCGGCAGGCCGCGGCCCACCGCACCTGCAAGAACTGCGTGTTCTACCGCAAGCGCCAGGGCGACGAGGTGGTGCAGCTGGGCGACAGCTTCCGCAACATGGTCTGGAGCATCAAGCTCTACCGCAGGCGCCTGCGCGAGAGCGAGGAGAAGTACCGCTCGCTGTTCGACTCCGGCCCGGACCCGGTGTTCGTGGTGGACTGCGAGGACTTCCGCATCGTGGACGCCAACCCGCGCGCCCAGGAGCTCTATGGCTACGAGAAGGACGAGCTCCTGGGCCTGTCCTACCTGGCCCTGGGGCCGGAAAACCGCAGCGACTGCCTCATCACCTTTGAGGGCAAGAGCGGCGGCACCGGCTGCCTGTACCACCCCAAGGTGCTGCACTACAAAAAGGGCAACAAGCCCTTCTACGTCAACGTCCACGCCTGCCCCATCTCCTACCGGGGGCGGCACGCCATCATCATCGCCGTCACGGACATCACCGAGATGATCGAGAAGGACGCCCAGCTCATCCAGGCGGGCAAGATGAAGTCCCTGGGCGAGATGAGCGCGGGCATCGCCCATGAGCTGAACCAGCCGCTCAACGCCATCAAGATGGGCAGCGAGTTCCTGGCCCTCATGGAGGAGCAGGGGCGCACGGCCACCCCGGAGCAGTTCCACGAGGTGGTGCTCGAGATCAGCGCCCAGGTGGACCGCGCCGCCGAGATCATCAACACCCTGCGGGCCTTCGGCCGCAAGGCCGAGATGCTGAAAGAGCGCATCGACGTGAACAAGCCCATCGGCAGCGTGCTGACCATCGTGCGCCGCCAGTTCGAGCTGGACAACATCCGCTTCAACCTCGATCTCGGAGGCGACCTGCCGCCCATCCTGGTCCAGGACAACCGTCTGCAGCAGGTCTTCTTCAACCTCCTGACCAACGCCCGCGACGCCATCAACGAGGCCAGCAAGGCCTCGGACATGGACGCCCGGCGCTTTATCGGCATCCGCACCAGCGCCGAGGGCGGGGGCGTGGCCGTGGATGTCTCCGACTCCGGGGTGGGCATCCCGGACAGCGTGCGCGACAAGATCTTCGAGCCCTTCTTCACCACCAAGGAGACCGGCCAGGGCATGGGCCTGGGCCTGGCCATCACCTACGGGATAGTGCGGGACTACGGCGGCCAGATACGCATCGACAGCGAGCCGGGGAAGGGCACCACCTTCCGTCTGTTCTTCCCGCAAGTGCAATAACGAGAGGAGTGTTTGCGTGGAGCGGAAAATTCTTGTCATCGACGACGAGCAGCCGACCTTGAACATGTTCCGGCTGCTTCTGGCGGCCTACGGCTACGAGATACTCACCGCGGCCAACGGGGCCGAGGGCCTGGAAGCCTTCGAGCGCGAGCGGCCCAGCGTGGTCCTGACGGACATCAAGATGCCGGTCATGGACGGCATCGAGGTCTTGAAGCGCATCAAGGAGATCGACCCCCACGCCGAGGTCATCGTCATCACCGGCCACGGGGACATGGACCTGGCCATCCGGGCGCTGAACCTGGACGCCACGGACTTCATCAACAAGCCCGTGCAGCGCGTGGCCTTGAGCCAGGCCCTGAAGCGCGCCGAGGAGCGCATCGCCATCGCCAAGAGCAAGGCCGAGGAGATCAGCGTGGAGGACACCCCGGCCGCGGCCATCCTGACCATCCGGGGCAGCGTCACGGCCCGCTCCGAGCCCTTTCTGGCCCGGGCCATGGAGCGCGCCCGCGAGCTTGGCCGTCCGCGCATCATCCTGCACTTCGACGAGTCCGCCTCCACCAACGGAGCCGGCCTGGCCCTTCTGACCCAGCTGCTGCTGGACGCGCGGGAGCGCAGCGAGCGGGTGTACATCGCCGGGTTGTCCGAGAACTTCCGCAAGGTGTTTGAAATCGTCGGCATCGCCAAGCTGGTGGAGACCTACGACACCGACGCCGAAGCCCTGGCCGCGCCCTGAGCCGAGGAGAGACTATCATGCGGATGCACTTTCCCATAGCCGCGCTTCTCGCCCTTGTCCTGGCCGCCGGGCCGTTGTTCGCGGCGGAGCCCCTGCCCGTGCCCGGCCAGACCCTGCCCGCCCTGAGCCTGAAGGCCCCCTCCTTCGCCCAGGACGCGCAGGAACTCGGCGTGGCCGGGAAAAAGACCTTCCGCCTGAAGGATCTCAAGGCCAAGGTCATCGTGCTGGAGGTCATCGGCGTCTACTGCGCCGAGTGCGCCAAGCAGGTGCGCGCCTTCAACGCCCTCTACGCCCGCCTGGCCCGGCGCATCCAGGCCGGAGAGGTGCTGATGCTCGGCCTGGCCGCCGGCGGCACGGACATGGAGGTGCAGAGCCTGCGCCAGAACGGCATCTACAAATATCCCCTGGTGGCGGACGAGCACTACAAGAACCACAAGCTCCTGCACGAGCCCAAGACGCCCTTCACCATGCTCGTCACCCCGGCGGGCAAGGTCCTCTTCGCCCACCTGGGCGTGGACGAGGACGTCGAGGCCATGCTGGCGCGCATCAAGGAGGCGATCCGGTAGCGTGGAAGGCGGCACAGGGTATTCGGCGGTAGGCCCGGACGACGTGGGGCAGGACATGCGCCTGGAGCTGGAGCGCAAGCGCCTGGGCATGCGCGTTTTGCTGGAGACCGCCCAGGAGCTTTCCGGCATCCTGCAGCCGCGCAAGATCGTGGAGACCTTCCTGCTCACGGCCATGGGGCCTGTGGGGGCCAGGTGCGGCGTGGCCGTGCTGGCCCGCCCGGCGGCCTGCGAGGGGATGGTGCTTTCGCGCGGGCTGCCCGCGGCGGAGGCCGAGGCTCTGGAGCAGCGCCTGCCCGAGATCTGCGACGCCTATTTCCCCTACCGCGACCTGGACGGCGACTTCCAGGTCTCCAAGATACGGGCCATCCAGCGCGATCAGGCCGGGGGCGACAGCCTGCTGCCCAGGGGCATGGACATCCTGTACTGCTTCACCGTGGACGAGGAGCATTGCGGGCTTTTGGCCCTGGGGCCGCTTTTGGCCGGGGGCGGGACCGCCCTGCACCAGGACGCCGCGGACCTGCTGCAGAGCCTGCTCTACATCCTCATGGGCGCCTTGCGCGGGGCCCTGGCCGTCAGCAGCATCCGCCAGCTCAGCGTGGACCTGGGCCGCAAGAACGACCGCCTCACCGAGACCCTGGCCGCCTCGCAGACGGCGCAGCGCCGCCTGGACCGCCGCGTGCACCAGCTGGCGGCCATCAACGAGTTGGCCGGGGAGCTGGCGCACCTGCACGAGGTGCGGAAGGTCCTGGACAGCTTCCTCTTGACCATGCTCGGGGCCTTCAGCGTGAGCAGCGGGCTGGCGCTGGTGCTGGACCGGGCCGGGCGCGGGGTGGACCTGGCCATCCGTGGCGCGCCGGACACCGGGCTGTCCGGCTTCGCCGCGGCGGACGTCCTGGTGTACAAGGCCTTCGCCGCCACCGGCGCGCGCAGCGTGGCCCCGCTCACCGTGGAGCCCGTGGCCGCTGCAGCGGACGCGCTGGCGGGCTGCGGCCTGGCCTTTGAGCCGGCCTGCGCCCTGTTCTTCGCCCTGGACCGCGAGGTGCAGGGCGTGCTTGTGCTGGGCGAGACCCTCTCCGGCGAGGCGCTGGAGGAGGAGGATGCGCAGATGCTGCGCGCCCAGGTGGCCACCCTGCTGGGCTATGTGCAGGGCGCGCGGCGCCTCTCCACCATCACGGCCTTGAACGACGGCCTGGTGCGGCAGAACGAGGAGCTCACGCGCACCGTGGCCGAGCTCACCGAGGCCCGACAGACCATCGCCCTGCTGGAGCGCGCCGGGGAGCGCGTGCGAGCCTTCCTGCACGCCGAGGGCCTGCGCTCCAGGCGCTTTTCCTGGCTGGACTGCGGGGTCATCCTCCTGGCGTCCATGCTCCTGGGCTTTCTGTTCAACCTGGCCAGCCCGAACGGCGTGCCCCTGGTGCCCGGGCACCTGAGCCGGCCCCCGGCCCACAGCATCACGGCCCAGAAGGCGCGGGAGCTGCAGCAGAGCGAGGGCGCGGTCATCGTGGACGCCAGGCCCCAGGCCTTTTTCGAGCAGCGGCGCGTGCGCGGGGCGGTGAGCCTGACCCCGGCCCTGTTCGACATGGTCTACATCATGCGCTTCGCCAAGCTGCCCCTGTCCACGCCCTTGATCGTCTATGGCGGCAACATCAGCCGCCGCTGGGACGAGGACGTGGCGGCGAGGCTCCTGGCGCGCGAGCACGAGCGCGTCATGGTCATCGACGACGGGCTTTCGGCCTGGGTGGCCCGGGGCTATCCGGTGGAGCCATGAGACGCGGCCTGTGGCGCGATGCGCTGGGCCGCTGGCTGGCCCTGGGGTTCCGGATCTATCTGGGCGGGGTCTTCGTCTACGCCAGCGTCTACAAGATCGGCTACGCGGCGGAGTTCGCCGAGACCATCGCCAGCTACCAGATCGTGCCCGCCCTGGCGGTGAACGCCGTGGCCCTGGCGCTGCCCTGGCTGGAGCTCATCTGCGGGGCGATGCTGGTGGCCGGGGTGCGCGTGCGCACGGTGAGCGCCATCCTGGCCGGGCTGCTGGCGGTCTTCTGCCTGGCCGTGGCCCTGAACCTGCTGCGCGAGACGCCCATCGACTGCGGCTGCTTCCACTCCCTGGAGGAGCGCATGACCTGGATGACCGTGGTGCGCGACCTGATCTGGCTGGGCATGGCCGTCCACGTCTTCTTCTTTGATTCCCCGCTGGCGCTGGAAGGGCGCTACCAGAGCAAACTCAAGGAGATTGCACCATGAGCCGGAGGGTGTTTCCTGCGCTGGCCCTTGCGCTGCTGCTTGCGGGCTGCAGGGGCCCTGTGGAGGGCCTGGAGGGCGACTATGAGTGCGAACGCGTGGACACCGGCCCGGCGCGGCTCACCCTGCGCCCCGATGGCGGCGGGGCGCTTTGCGTGGGCGCGGAGGAGGCCCCCTTCCGCTGGGAGGCCCGGGGCAATGGGGTGGTGCTTCTGCACACGCGCCAGGGCGGCGTCATCAAGGTCCGCCTGGGCGCGGGCGCCCTGGAGCTGGACATGCCGGGCACGGGCGGCATGACCTTCCGCAAGACGGTGAAGTAGTCCGCTGGTCCAGGCCGGGCCGCGGCCAAGGGGCAAGTCCGGAGCGGGGGAAGGCCCGGCTCCGGACTTGCCCCTTGGTGCGGGGCCTAAAAGCCCCAGGCCGAAAGGGTGGGGCGCTTGTAACCCTGGCTCTGGGCCAGCACGTCCAGGGCCACGGTGGCCATGTCGTCCAGGGCCGGCAGCATGTCCTTGCCCAGCTGGCGGAAGTCCAGGGTCTTGGCGTACATGGAGCAGGTGTCGCAGACGCTGACCGCCACGCCCGGATACTCCTCCACGCGGAAGAGCCTGAGCTTGGCCGTGTCGGACTCGTCGCAGTAGGGGCAGCTGATGCGCCGCAGGCGGTATTCGTGCCCGCAGTAGGAACAGGCCCCGAAGCGCAGGCCCTCCTTTTCGCGCAGCAGGGTCAGGTAGGGCAGGCTGCCGCAAAGCGGGCAGTGCCCCTGGTCGTGGGGCATGTTTTCGGGCAGGCGCGGGGCCAGGGCCCGGGCTGCGGCGTTCAGGCCGGGCCACAGGGACGAGACGGCCAGAAAATCCAGGGCCCTTGGGCTGTCGGGCAGGCGCTGGCGCCAGGCCGCGAACAGGGTCTCGTCTCCGGCAGGCAGGGCGCGCAGCACCTGGGCCGGGTCGAGCTCGCCCGCGGCCTGGGCCGCGCGCAGGGTTTTCGCGGCCTGGCCCGCCGCGCCGCCGCTGTCCGCCAGCAGGGTCAGCAGGGTCTCAAACAGCCCCAGGGCCTGCTCGAAGTCGTGGGGGAAGTTCTCGCGCAGGATGAGGGGGCTGCCCGCGAACAGGGCCTCCACCGTGGCGCAGCCGGAGGCCTCGGGCAGGGTCACGCGGGCCTTGTCCCGGGCGCCGAGCTGCACGGGCAGCACCCGCTCCACCAGCCCCACCAGCTCCTCGGGCAGGATGTCCACGGCGCGGATTTCGGCCAGCTTCTCTTTCATGAGTCGCGCAAAACCATTATCGTCTGAAGGCATGTGGACATCCTTGCTGGAGATTTGCCTGGGAAAGCCCAGGCCTTGGCTTTGACCGTATCCTTGCACGCCTGCGCATGCAACACGGAAGCGATTAGTGCAGCCTTGGCACTTGCGCGGCAGGCGAAGGGGAGCTATGGAGTGAACATGGAAAAATACGCGGACCGGCGTCTGCCGGCAGGGATGGGAAGCACATGAGCGTGGGGAGTGTCTTGACCGGAATCAACATGGTCTCGCTGCAGGACGCCTTTGCCGGGAACGAGGACATCCTCGCGCAGATGCTCGGCCTCTTTGAGCCCCAGGCCAGGGAGCGCATGGAGCAGCTGGGGAGCCATCTCGCCGCCTGGGACGTCATGGCCGTCCGCCAGTGCCTGCATTCCCTGGTGAACATCTCCGGCGCGGTGCATGCCTACGTCATGTCCGAACAGGCCAAGGCCCTGGGCGATGCCGTCAAGCGCGACGACAGGGGCGTGGCCGTCCTGCTGCTGGAAGCCCTGCGGCGCGAGGCCGAGCTTGTGCTGCGGCAGGCCCGCGCGCTCATCGCCGCCCTGGCCCTGGAGCCCTCGAGCGTCTGGTCCGTGGAATTGCCGGAATAGCCTCTCCCACGAAAAGAGCCGCCCGACCCCGCCAGGCCCGCTGGAGCGGGAGCTGGACAGCACCGGGCGGCCCGTCGATTTCTTTGCCTGCTACAGGTTGGCGATGAGGATCTCGCCGAACTCCTGGCAGCCCACCTCGGTGGAGCCGGTGATCTGGCGCGCCAGGTCCGGGGTCACGCGCTTGCTGGCCACGGCCTTGGCCACGGAGGCGTGGATGAGGGCTGCGGCCTCATGCCAGCCGATGTCCTCCAGCATCATGGTGCCGGAAAGGATCAGGCTGCCGGGGTTGGCGGTGTCCTTGCCCACGTAGGAGGGCGCGGTGCCGTGGGTGGGCTCGTACAGGGCCAGGGTGTCGCTCTTGTTCACGCCCGGGGCCAGGCCCAGGCCGCCCACCTGCGCGGCCAGCGCGTCGGAGAGGTAGTCGCCGTTCAGGTTGGTGGTGGCGATGACGCTGAACTCCGTGGGGCGCCGCAGAACGGCCTGGAACATGGCGTCGGCGATGCGGTCCTTGATGACCACGGCCTTGGTCCCGCCCTCGGAGGCCTCGGTCTCGGTCATGAGCTGGGCCTCGTACTTCTCCTTGGCCAGGTCGTAGCCCCAGGCGCGGAAGGCGCCTTCGGTGTACTTCATGATGTTGCCCTTGTGCACCAGGGTCACGGAGGGCTTGCCCTGCTCCAGCGCGAAGCGGATGGCGCGGTCGATGAGGCGCTTGCAGCCCTTCTCGGTCATGGGCTTGATGCCGATGCCGGCGTCCAGGCTGATGTTGGCGCCCATCTCGTCGCGCAAGAACGCGGCCAGCTTCCTGGCCTCCGGGGTCCCGGCGGCCCATTCGATGCCCGCGTAGACGTCTTCGGTGTTCTCGCGGAAGATGGTCATGTCCACCAGCTCGGGCCGCTTCACCGGCGATTCGATGCCCGGAAAGTACTTGATGGGCCGGATGCAGGCGTACAGGTCGAAGATCTGGCGCAGGGCCACGTTCAGGCTGCGGAAGCCCTTGCCCACCGGGGTGCCCAGTGGCCCCTTGATGGCCAGGTCGGCCCCCTTCAGGATTTCCAGGGTCGCTTTCGGCAGATGCTCGCCGGTCTCCTTGAAGGCCTTCTCGCCGGCCAGTATCTCCTTCCAGACCAGTGTATTCTTGCCGCCGTAGGCCTTGGCCACGGCCGCATCCAGCACCGGCAGCCCGGCCTTGGTGATCTCAGGCCCGATGCCGTCGCCCTCGATGTAATAGACAACTCTCTCCACTGCTGATGCCTCCCGAAAAAATTCGCGCATGTCCGCCCCTGGGGCCGGCCGTCGCGTGCCCCTTGATAGCCGGGCTTCGGACCCAAGGCAAGCGGAGTGTGCGCCAGGCGAGTGAATGCCCGCCTTGACAATTGTCGCCGGCGCACGTAGGCACTCACAATCCAAAAGATACGGAATTGCCGTCCCGCGGGCCACCACGAGGCCTCATGGCGCGCAGGACAACGAGCTGAAATTCAGGGCCGCCCCGCAGGGCCGGCCAGCACCAGAAGGAGATTTGCCGTGGAGACCAGGATCAATCTGCCCCAGTCCGAGATGCCCACGCAGTGGTACAACGCCCTGCCCGACCTGCCCACCCCCCTGGCCCCGCCCCTGGACCCGGCCACGCAAAAGCCCCTGACCCCGGAGGCGCTGGAGCCCATTTTCGCCAAGGCCTTGATTGAGCAGGAGATGAGCCCGGAACGCTGGGTCGCCATCCCCGAGCCGGTCATCGACGTCTACCGCCTGTACCGGCCCACGCCCCTGGTGCGCGCCAAGCGCCTGGAAGAGGCCATCGGGGCCAAGTGCCGCATCTACTACAAGAACGAGTCCGTCTCCCCGGCCGGCTCGCACAAGCCCAACACCTCCATCCCGCAGGTCTACTACAACAAGCGCGAGGGCGTGAAGCGCCTGTCCACCGAGACCGGCGCGGGCCAGTGGGGCACGGCGCTCTCGTTCGCCTGCAGCCAGTTCGACATGGCCTGCACCGTGTACATGGTCCGGGTGAGCTATGAACAGAAGCCCTACCGCAAGATCCTCATCAACACCTACGGCGGGGAGATCTTCGCCTCGCCCTCCATGCAGACCAACACCGGCCGCGCCATGCTGGCCAAGGATCCGGACTGCAAGGGCAGCCTGGGCCTGGCCATCTCCGAGGCCGTGGAGGACGCCGCCACCCACGCCGACACCAACTACACCCTGGGCAGCGTGCTGAACCACGTGCTGCTGCACCAGAGCATCGTGGGCCTGGAGACCGAGAAGCAGCTGGCCATGGTGGGCGAGAAGCCCGACTACCTGGTGGGCTGCGTGGGCGGAGGCTCGAACTTCGGCGGATTGGTGCTGCCGTTCCTGCCGCGCAAGCTCGCGGGCGAGGACATCACCTTCGTGGCCGCGGAGCCCAAGGCCTGCCCGACCCTGACGCGCGGCAGCTTCCGCTACGACTACGGCGACATGGCCCGGCTGACCCCGCTGATGAAGATGCACACCCTGGGCCACGCCTTCATGCCCGCGCCCATCCACGCCGGCGGCCTGCGCTACCACGGCGACGCGCCCATCGTCTGCAACCTCATGGCCGAGGGACTCATCGACGCGCGCGCCTACTACCAGAAGGAATGCTTCGAGGCGGCCCAGCTCTTCCTCAAGACCGAGGGCTTCCTGCCCGCGCCGGAGACCAGCCACGCCATCATGAGCGCCATCGACGTGGCCAAGACCGCCAAGCCCGGCTCCTGCGTGGTCTTCCTGTATTCCGGCCACGGCATGCTCGACCTGGGCTCCTACGACGCCTACCTGCGCGGCGACCTGACCAACTTCGAGCTGCCCCAGGAGGACATCGACAGCGCCCTGTCCCTGTGCCCGAACATCGGGGGCTAGCCGGGCCGCGTACCTTCGCTATCCGATCCGTCAAAGCAAAAGGGGGCCCAAACGGGGCCCCCTTTTTTGCGTCCAAAACCCGGACCCGGCCTTGACGCCATCCCTCCGCTGTGTGCAAATCAAGCATGGACCTTACGCTGCTCACGGAAATTTTGACGATTTTCGGCCTCTCCGTCGGCGTCATCTACCTTTGCCACAAGGTCCGGGTGCCGCCCATCGTGGGCTTTCTCATTACCGGCGTCATCGCCGGGCCCTACGGCCTGAAGCTCGTCAGCGCAGTGCACGAGGTCGAGTTCATGGCCGAGGTGGGCGTGGTGCTTTTGCTGTTCACCATCGGCCTGGAGCTGTCACTGGGCGAGCTTGTGCGCCTGGGCAGCAACGTGCTCCTGGGCGGCGGGGCACAGGTGTTGCTGACCATCGGCGCCTTTGCCGCGCTGGCCCTGAGCCTGGGCCACGGTGTGTCCTTCGGCGTGTTCCTGGGCTTTCTGGCGTCGTTGTCGTCCACGGCCATCGTGCTCAAGATCCTCCAGCAACGGGCCGAGATGGAGAGCGTCCACGGGCGCGTGGCCCTGTCCGTACTCATTTTCCAGGATCTCATCATAGTGCCCATGATGCTCCTGGTGCCTTTCCTGGCGGGCGGCGCGGCTGGAACCGGCGGCTCGGGCCTGTGGTTCCTTTGGCCCCTGGCCAAGGGCTTCGGCCTGGTGGGGCTGGTGTTTGTTTTGGCGCGCCGGGTGGTTCCCCCGCTGCTGCACCGCATCGTACAGACCAGAAGCCGCGAGCTTTTCCTCATCAGCACCCTGGCCCTGTGCCTGGCCACGGCCTTTCTGACCTCGCACCTGGGCTTGTCGCTGTCGCTCGGCGCGTTTCTGGCCGGGCTCATCATCTCCGACTCGGAGTACAGCCTGAGCGCCCTGGAGGGCATCCTGCCCTTCCGCGACGTCTTCACGAGCCTGTTCTTCATCTCCGTGGGCATGCTGCTCGACATAAGTTTTCTCTTCACCAACATCGCGCTGGTGGCCGGAACCACAGGCGCGGTGCTGGTGCTGAAGGCGCTGGCCGCAGGCTTGGCCGCGTACCTGCTGGGCTATCCGGCGGGCCCGGCGGTGATGGTCGGCCTGGCCCTGTGCCAGGTGGGCGAGTTCTCCTTCGTGCTGGCCAAGGTGGGCCTGACCCACGGCCTATTGGGCGTGGACGGCTACCAACTCTTCCTGGCCGCCAGCATCCTGACCATGGGGCTGACCCCGCCGCTCATCGCCCTGGCCCCGCGCGCGGCGCAGTGGGTGGGCGGCCTGGGCTTTGTGGCGCGCATGCCCAAGCGGCCCTTCGAGCGGGAGATGGAGCGGGCCGGGCAGGCCCAGGCCGCCCTGTCCGACCATCTGGTTATCGTGGGCTTCGGCGTGGGCGGCAGGCACCTTGCCAGCGCGGCCAAGTCCTTCGGCATCGGCTACCGCGTGGTGGAGATGAACCCGAACACCGTGCGGCACAGCGCCGCCCAGGGCGAGCCCATCGTCTACGGCGACGCCAGCCAGACCGCCGTGCTGGAGCATGTGGGCGTGGCCCAGGCGCGGGTGCTGGCCATCGTCGTGTCCGACCCGGTGTCCATCCGCCGCATCACCGATTCCGCGCGCAGGCTCAACCCCGGCCTGCACATCATCACCCGCACGCGCTTTCAAAGCGAGATCGGCCCGCTCAAGGACCTGGGCGCCAGCGACGTGGTGCCCGAGGAGTTCGAGACCTCCATCGAGATATTCACCCGGGTGATGATGCGCTACCTGGTGCCGCGCGCCGACATCGAGGGCTTCACCGAGAGCGTGCGTGCCGAGGGGTACGGCATGCTGCGCAGCGCGGAACAGCGCGGCGACTCGTTTTGCGCCCTCAATCGTCAGTTCCCGGACATGGACCTGAGCGCCATCACTGTGGAGGCGGGCTGCGTGCTGGACGGGCAGACCCTGGAAGAGTCCGGCCTGCGCCGCATCCACGGGCTGACCGTGGTGGCCGTGGGCCGGGGCGAGGAGGTCATGGGAAACCCGGACGGCACCCTGCGCCTCGCGGCCGGGGACGTGGCCTACGTGTTCGGCTCCCACAGGGACATTGCGGCCAAGGCCGGGCTGTTCACCTCCCGGTCGCGGCCCTGGGAGTAGGCCGCCTCACTCCCCCAGCCGCGCGGCCAGGGCCAGTGTCTCGCGCGCGCTCGAGCGCAGGGCGTGGTAGAAGCTGTAGAAGTGCATGACCTCGTCCAGGTCGTAGCCCGCGATGACGCGCGTGGGCCGCAGGGCCAGGAGCTTGGCCTCGGCGGCGTCCAGGGCGCTGGCAAGTTCCGCCAGGGAGTCGGGCAGGGACCGGTGCGGAGGGTCGGTCTGGGATTTCGGCTGGGGTTGCCCGGGGCCGCCCAGATTGCGTGCCAGGGCCAGCATGGCCGCGCAAGCGCCCGCGCCCAGCCTGGACAGCTCCTCCGGCAGGTGCCGGTGGAAGCCCTCGGGCGGAGCGTCCTTGATGGCGTGGTCCATGGCCAGCAGGTGTTCGGCCAGGCGGTCCAGGGTCTGCAGCAGGTCGGACAACAGCTCGGCCTCGCCCGCCGGGCCGGGCTCGCGCCGGGCCGCGGCCAGGAGCTGGCGGTTCTTCAGCGCCAGGCGCAGGCACACATCCTTGCAGCGGAATATCCTCTGGCGGTCGTACCGGCCGGACAGGCGGGAGTCCATGAGCGCGGCCAAAAGCCCGGCCAGGGCCTCCAGCCCCTTGGCCGCGCCGAAGCGCAGAAGAACCCTGGCCCTGGACGGCCAGGCCAGGGACACCCCAAGGGCCACCACGATGCCCAGGCCCACCTCGATAAACCGGCTGGCCCCCAGGCTGAAGGCGTTGCCGCCGATCTCGTGCAGGCAGATGACGATGGCCGCCGTGACCCCGGCCAGGCGGAAGTTGGCGACCTGTCCGGCCAGCACGGCGCAGAGGAAGATGGCCGCGAACATGGCCAGGGTCAGGGCGCTGACCCCCGGCCCGAGCAGGCTCTCGGCCAGGGTGGCGCTGATGGCCCCCAGGGCCGCGCCCACGGCCGTGCCCAGCAGGCGCGACCAGCTGGCCTGGATGGAGCTGCCGAAGTCGGTCTGCATGACCAGGATGGCCGAGAACACCGCCCAGTAGCCCTGCTCCAGGTGCAGAAGCCTTGTCAGCGCGGCGGTGAGCGTGGCCGCCAGGGCCGTGCGCAGGGCGTGCAGCAGCAGGGGCGGGTCGAGGGTCATGGTCGCCTCGGCCTCAGCCCGCCTGCTGCCATTTGTCCACCTCGGCCCAGAGCTCCGGGCTGGCCGAGACCTGGTAGCGGTCGCCCAGCTTGATGGAGCAGACGGCCTCGGCCAGGTGCAGGTCCATGAGCACCGGCACCTGGCCGGGGTAGTGGGCCAGCACGGCCTTGAGCGCCTCCAGGCGCTCCGGCGCGCAGTGCTCCTCCCGCGCGGGGATGCGCACGGGCTCGAAGCTTGCGGCCGCGGCCTCGGACAAGAGCACGATCTTTTCGGCCAGCATCTTGGCTTCGCGCGGGCCTTCCTCCTCGCCGGGGCGGCTTCTCGCGTCCACCTTGCCCTCGAAGATCAGCGGCTGGTCCTGGTGCAGCAGCTCCTTGCTCAGGGCGTAGGTGTCGGAGAAGAGGGTGCACTCGCTGGTGCCCGTCAAGTCCTCCACCTGCAGGAAGGCCATCTTGTCGCCCTTCTTGTTGATGAACTCCTTGAGGGCGGTGACGATGCCCGCCACTCGGATCAGGTGTCCGCCGGGCAGCTCGCGCAGTTCGTCCAGGGGGGTGAGGCCCAGTCGCCGCAGTTCGTGGCGGTAGCGCAAGAGCGGGTGGCAGGACAGGAAGAACCCGAGGGCCTCCTTCTCCAGGCGCATCTTCTCCTCGTCGCCCCACTCGGGCAGTGCGTCCTCTGCGCTCATGCCGGGCCGGATCTCGGCGGTCTTGGCCCCGCCGCCCGGCCCCGTGTTCAGCATGTCCAGCATGTTGATCATGCCCTGGGACTTCTCCTTGGCCTTTTTCTGGCCCAGCGCCACGGCGCGCTCCAGCAGGAACATGTGCCCGGCGCGGGTCTGGCCCAGGCAGTCCAGGGCGCCGGCCTTGATGAGCGACTCCAGGGTGCGCTTGGTGATCTTGCGCAGGTTCACGCGCTCGCAGAGGTCGAAGATGTCCAGGAAAGGCCCGTTCTGCTCGCGCTCGGCCACGATGTCGTCCACGGCGTCCTCGCCCACGCCCTTGACCCCGGCCATGCCGAAGATGACCTGCTCGTCTCGCACCGAGAAGCGCGCCAGGGAGAGGTTCACGTCCGGCGGCACCACCTTGATGCCCATTTCGCGGCAGGCGTTGATGTACTTGAAGACCTTGTCGGTGTTGCTCAATTCCGAGCTGATGAGCGCGGCCATGAACTCGCTGGGGAAGTGGGCCTTGAGGAAAGCCGTGTAGTAGCTGATGAGCGCGTAGGCCGCGGAGTGCGACTTGTTGAAGCCGTATTCGGCGAACTTCTCCATGAGGTCGAAGATCTCGGCGGCCACGGCCTCGGCGATCCTGTTCTCCCGCGCGCCCTCCATGAAGCGCTGGCGCTGCTTGGCCATCTCCTCGGGCTTCTTCTTGCCCATGGCCCGGCGCAGGAGGTCGCCCTCGCCCAGGGAATAGTTGCCGATGACCCGGGCCGTGCTCATGACCTGTTCCTGGTAGACGATGACCCCGTACGTGGGCGCGAGGGTCTCCTCCAGGCTGGGGTGCGGGTAGCTGACCTTGATCTGGCCGTGCTTGCGCTTGATGAACTCGTCCACCATGCCCGAGCCCAGGGGGCCGGGCCGATACAGGGCCAGCATGGCGATGATGTCCTCGAAGCAGGTGGGCTTGAGCATGCGCAGGTATTTGCGCATGCCGCTTGACTCCACCTGGAAGATGCCGTCGGTGTCGCCGGAGCAGAAGATCTCGTAGGTCTTGGGGTCGGTGAGGTCCAGGGAGTCCAGGTCCGGGGCCTGTTTGCCCTGGCCGCGGATGATGTCCAGGGTGTCCTCGACCACGGTCATGGTGCGCAGGCCCAGAAAGTCGAACTTGATCAAGCCGACCTTCTCCACCAGCTTCATGTCGTACTGGGTGACGATTTCGCCCTCTTTCCCCTTGTACAGCGGCAGGTAGTCCAGCATGGGCCGGTCGGAGATGACGATGCCCGCGGCGTGGGTGGAGGCGTGGCGCGAGAGGCCCTCCAGGCGCTGGGAGATGTCGATGAGCTTCTCCACCTGGGGGTTGCCCACGCTCATGGCCATGAGCTCGGGCTCCTTCTCCAGGGCCTTGGCGATGGTCATCTTCATCTCTTCGGGGATGAGCTTGGCGATGCGGTCGGTCTCGGCGAAGCTCATGCCCAGGGCGCGGCCCACGTCGCGCACCGCGGCCTTGGCCTTCATGGTGCCGAAGGTGGTGATCTGGGCCACGCGGTCGGTGCCGTACTTCTCGGCCACGTAGCGCACCACGTCCAGGCGGCGGCGTTCGCAGAAGTCCACGTCGATATCCGGCAGGCTCACGCGCTCGGTGTTCAGGAAGCGCTCGAACAAGAGGTCGTAGGGCAGGGGGTCGATGTTGGTGATCTTGAGGGCCCAGGCCACCAGGGAGCCGGCCGCCGAGCCGCGGCCCGGCCCCACGGGGATGCCCTGGGACTTGGCCCAGTTGATGAAGTCCTGCACGATGAGGAAATAGGCCGGGAAGCCCATGCCCTTGATGACCCCGAGCTCGTACTCCAGGCGCTCCCAGTAGACCTTCTCGTCCACCGGGGCGGCGCAGGCGGCCAGGCGCTTCTGCAGGCCCTCGCGGGACAGGCGGTCGAACTCCTCGTCGATGCTCACGCCCTCGGGCAGGTCGTACACCGGGAAGTGCGCCTGCCCGAGCTCCAGCTCCACGTTGCACTGCTCGGCGATGCGCACGGTGTTGCTGATGGCCTCCGGGCAATAGTGGAACGCGGCCTCCATCTCCTCCATGGTCTTGAAGTAGAGGTCCGTGGTGCCCATGCGCATGCGGTCACGGTCCAGCACGGTGCGCTGGGTGCCGATGCACAGAAGGATGTCGTGGGCCTCGGAGTCGTCACGGGTCAGGTAGTGGCAGTCGTTGGTGGCCACGAGGGGAAGGCCGGTCTCCTTGGCCACCTCGAGGAGCATCTCGTTGGCCCGGGTCTGGTCCGGGATGCCGTTCTCCTGAAGTTCCAGGTAGAAGCGCTCCGGAAAGATGGCCGCGTATTCGCGGGCCACACGGATGCCCGCGTCCAGCCCCTGGCCGAGCAGCGCGCGGTTGACCTCGCCCCCCAGGCAGGCCGAGAGGGCGATCAAGCCCTCGGAGTAGAGGGCCAGAATTTCCTTGTCCACGCGGGGCTTGTAGTGGAAGCCCTCCAGATAGCCGGCGGTGGTCAGCTTGATGAGGTTCTGGTAGCCCTGCCTGTTCTGGGCCAGGAGCACCAGGTGAAAGGCGGAGGAGCGCGAGCTGGTGGCTTTTTTGTCCGTGCGGTGGCCCGGGGCCACGTAGACCTCGCAGCCGATGATGGGCTTGATGCCGGTGTCTATGGCCTTCTGGCGGAAGATCAGCGCACCGTGCATGTTGCCGTGGTCGGTCAGGGCCACGGCGGGCATGCCCAGATCCTTGGCCCGGGTGCAGAGGTCTTTGACGCGGATGGCGCCGTCGAGCAGGCTGTATTCGCTGTGGCAGTGCAGGTGAACGAAGTCCGGCATGGTGGTCCCCTTTGCGCCTGGTGGCGGATTCCTGTATAGCCCAAGTCGGCAGGCTTGGAAACGCCGGAGCCGCCGAAAAATATTCAAGAATTCAAGTATGTTTTGCTGCCGGAGGCCCGGCAGTCCTTGCCAGGCCCCGCATGGCGCGGCATACTGAACGGAAGCCATGGCCCCACTCTCCGCACGACTCGACCGCAAGCTGCGCCGCCTGGGCGCCGTGCTGCCCGTGCTGGCGGGCGCCCTTGTGGTCACCGCCCTGCTGGCCCTTGCGGCCTGGCTGCTCAAGCCGCACCTGCCCAAGGGCTTCTTGGACTTCGTCTCCGAGCTCATGGCCGAGGACTTCGAGGGCCGCAAGGCCTCGCTCAAGGCCTGGTTCGACGCCTGGGGCGCGGTGGCGGCCTGGGTCTTTCTGGGGGTGCAGTTCCTGCAGGTGGTGCTGGCGCCCATCCCCGGCCAGCTCACCGGCATGGTGGGCGGGTTCGTCTTCGGCTTCTGGCGCGGGCTGGCCTTGAACGTGGCGGGCAACGCCGTGGGCTCGCTGACGGCCATGCTGCTGACGCGGTTCTTCGGCGAGCGCGTCATGCGGCCCTTCGTGCCCCGGCGCATCCAGGAGCGCTTCGACGCGGCCATGCACCGGGGCGGCCTGGGCAATTTCTTCATGCTCTTCCTGCTGCCCGGCACGCCCAAGGACGCCATCTGCTTCATGGCCGGGCTGACGCGCTTCCCGGTCTGGAAGCTCATCCTGGTGAACTCCCTGGGGCGGCTGCCCGGGCTGGGGGTGCTCACCTTCACCGGGGCGGCCATGGACGGCAACATGCTGGCGGTGAAGCTCGTCTTCGGCGCCGGGCTTGTGCTGGCCCTTTTGGCCTGGCTCTTCGACGAGGAGATCAAGGAGCGCCTGGCCCGATTCGCCGCCTAGCCCCTGCGCAAGCGGTTGCGCTTCCGCAGGGCCCTGGTGTACCCTTTGCCATCGGCGGCCAGCGGCCACCCGCCTCGCGGGGGCCCGGCCCATCCTCATGCACAAGGAGCCTTTTCATGCGCAGAACTCTTCTCGCGGCTTCCCTCCTTTTGGCCCTGGGCCTGCTTTCGGCCTGCTACGGGGCGCACAACCAGCCGGCCTCCGACTCCCCGCGCTACGAGCAGGGCCTGGTGGACAAGGCCGCCGCAGTGGTGCGCGGCATGCGCCAGGATCCGGCCTTCAAGCACATCGAGGTCTACCTGAAGAACGCCAAGGGCGCGCTGGTGCTGCCCAGCGTCATCAAGGCCGGGCTCATCTACGGCGGCCAGGGCGGCAACGGCGTGCTCCTGGCCCGCGCGGCCGACGGCTCCTGGAGCGCCCCGGCCTTCTACACCCTGGGCGGCGGCAGCATCGGCCTGCAGATCGGCGTGCAGGAGGCCGCCATCGTGCTGGTGTTCATGAACGACAAGGCCTTCAAGGCGGCCCTGGACACCGGACTGACCCTGGGGGCGGACGCCACGGCGGCCGCGGGCACGGCGGGCGTCACCGGAGAGGTGGCCTCAACGCACATCTTCAAGGATGTCTATTATTTCGCCGACGTGGGCGGGCTGTTCGCCGGGGTGTCCCTGGAGGGCGGGGTGATCCACGTGCGCGAGAACATGAACAGGAACTACTACGGCCAGGCCCTCAGCCCCCGGCAGGTCGTGCTGGAGCGCAAGGCCGACGCCAGGGGCGCGGCCCTGCTGAAGGACGCCCTGACGGTGCCGGCCAAGGGCAAGTAGGTGCGGCTGCTGTACGGGCCGGGGGCCTTGCCCATGGGCCGGCTGCGGCCGGTCGTCCTGCTGGCCGCGGGCCTCCTGGTCCTGGCCCTTGGTCTTGGCGGCTGCGCGCAGCGGCCCAGGCCAGGGGCCCAGACCCTGGGCGCGGTCCCGGCCGCGGAGGCCGAGCCCCGCGACCTGCGCGACATCCCCCAGAGCGTCGGCGCCCTGCTGCCCGCGGCTGGCCTGGACCTGCCGCTGTTGACCCCCGAGGCCCAGGCCGGGTTTCTGGAGCGCCTGCGCGCGGCCCATTTCGCTCCCTGGACCCAGGCCAACGCCAGCTACGGCGTGCAGAGCGCCTTCTGGGGCCTGGACAAGCTGGGCAACGGGCGCCATTTCGGCGAGAACCTGCGCCCCCTGGGGCCGGAATTTCGGGCCGAGATGGAGGCCCTGTGCCAGGCCTGGGCCTATCCCTCCCTGGCGCGTCCGGCCATAGCCACGGTCAACACCTCCCTGCGCGTGCTGCCCACCATCCGGCCCGGCTTCCTCAAGCCCACCCGGCCCGGCGAGGGCTTCCCCTTCGACTACTGGCAGAACTCCGGCGTCTGGGCGGGCACCCCGCTTTTGGTCACGCACCTCTCCGCCGACGGGGCCTGGGCCCTGGTGGAGACGCGCTATGCCGGGGGCTGGGTGCGCGTGGCCGACCTGGCCTATGTGGACGAGGCCTTCATGGCCCGCTGGACGTCCTTGCCGCTTTTGGCCGTGACCCGCGAGCGCGCGCCTGTGTTCGGCCAGGCCCGGGGTGGGCGCGAGGCCTTCCTGTTCCACGGGCGCATCGGCACGCTGCTGCCCCTGGTGGCCGAGGACGCCGCCGGATACACGGCCCTGGCCCCGGCGCGCGGCGCGAACGGGCTGGCCGAGTCCGTCAGCGTACGCATCCCCAGGGCCGACGCGGCGGCCATGCCCCTCGGCCTCACGCCGCGCAACCTGGCCCGCCTGGCCGACCAGACGCTGGGCCAGCCCTACGGCTGGGGCGGCTACCTGGAGAACCGCGACTGCTCGGCGCTGCTCCTCGACCTCCTGGCCCCCTTCGGCATCTTCATGCCGCGCAACTCCAGCCAGCAGGCCAGGTCCGGGGAGTTCGTGAGCTTCCAGGGGCTTTCCGGGCCGCAGAAGGAGGCCCTGCTCCTTGAGCGCGGGACCCCGCTCCTGACGCTGCTGCACAAGCCGGGACACATCATGCTCTACCTGGGCCGGGCCAGCGTGGCCGGACAGGGCAGGGCGGTCATGCTGCACGCCATCTGGGGCCTGAGGTCCCTGGACGAAAGCGGGGTGGAGGGCCGCGTGGTCCTGGGCCGCACGGTCATCACCACCCTGGAGCCGGGCCGCGAGCTGCCGGACGTGGCCCGGGCGGGCACCCTGCTGGAGGGCCTGGCCGGCATGACCCTGGTGGCCCCGGGCGGCCAGCCGCCTGTTCAACCGGACCGGACCCGCTGAGGCGGGCCCCGCCCGCGCCCTCAAGGAGGAACCATGCCAGAGCCCTCGGCCACGCCCATGAATTTCGCCTTTGCCGGTCCTGGACCGGCCAGGGCCAACGGCCGCAGCGTGGCGGTCATCGGCGCCGGCCCGTCCGGCCTGGCCGCAGCGGGCTTTCTGGCCTGCCTGGGTTACCGCGTGGACGTGTACGACAAGCTGCCAAAGCCCGGCGGGCTCATGGTCTTCGGCATCCCGGCCGAGCGCATCCCGGCCGGCCGCATCGCCCAGGGCGTGGAGACCCTCGCCAACCACTACGGGGTGAGCTTCCACCCCTGCACCAAGGTCTGCGACCGCAGGCAGGTGGACGACACCGGGGACGAGTTCTCCACGCGCTGCATCGACCTGGACGAACTGGTGCGCGGGCACGATGCGGTGATGCTGGCGACCGGCTCCTGGAAGCCCAGGCGGCTCAACGTGCCCGGCGAGGACCTGCGCGGCGTCTACACCGGCCTGGCCTTCCTGTTCCCCATCCGCGCGGCCCAGTACGACAGGAGCCGCATGTCCGAGATCAACGTGGCGGGCAAGAACGTGGTGGTCATCGGCGCGGGCTTCTCGGCCATCGACGTGGCCCACGGGGCCCTGGGCCAGGGCGCGGCGCGGGTGAGCATGCTCTACCGCCGCACCAGGCGCGAGGCCCCCTGCGGCAGCCACGAGATCGAACTCTTCGAGGCGGCGGGCGGGCAGTGGCTGGAGCTGGTCACGCCCGTCAGCATCCTGGGCGAGCACGGCCAGGTGGAGGGCATCGAGTGCATCCAGTGCCACCTGGGCGAGCCGGACGAGGACGGCCGCCGCCGCGCCGTGCCCGACTCCTGCGCCAAGATGGTGCTTCCGGCGGACATCGTGGTCGGAGCCATCGGCGAGACCGCCTCCCCGCCCTTTGCCGAGCGCCTGGGGCTCGAATCCGTGCGCAAGAACGAGATCCACTGGCTGCAGATGACGCAGATGGAGGGCGTGTTCGTGGCCGGAGACGCCCTCTCGGGCCCGAGCAAGATCGGCAAGGCCGTGTATTCCGGGCTGCGCGCGGCCCAGTCCCTGTCGCGCTGGCTCACCCTCAAGGGCATCAACCGCGAATTCGAATACCGCGAAGAGCCGCCCATCACGCGGGAAGACTTGCGCTAGGGCGCGGGAGGGTTCATGGCACCCGACGAGACGATGACGAACGTTGACGAAACCATCCTGTTCATCGACTATTCCCGCTGCATCGGCTGCGAGTCCTGCGAGTCCGCCTGCCGCTTCATCCACGGCCAGGCCAGGATCAACATGACGCGCACCGTGGGCGGCATCATGGCCCCGGTGTACTGCCGGCACTGCGAAGCCGCGGCCTGCATCAAGGCCTGCCCGCGCGGGGCGCTGCAGAAGGGCGCGGACGGCGCGGTGCTCTTGAACCCCGTGCTCTGCGCCGGGTGCGAGACCAAGAGCTGCATCCTGGCCTGCCCCTTTGGCGGCATCTTCTGCACCGGGCTGGAGGACGCCGTGGCCAAGTGCGACCTGTGCCAGCGCCGCCGCAGCGTGGGCATGGCCCCGGCCTGCGTGGAGATGTGCCCCTGCGGGGCCATGCACCTGGTGACGCGCCGGGAGGCCCTGGCCCTGGCCACGCCGGAGTACGAGGCCGCCCACAGGAAGGTCATGGAGCATGTGCGGCCGGTGCTGGCGCCCCTGAAGCGCCGCGACCAGGAATAGTCCCAGGGGAGCAGCGAAGGAAGCATGAACACACAATCCCAGCACCACGACCGGCCCCGGCAGGCGGTGATCCTGGCGGGCGGGCGCGGCACCAGGCTGCTGCCCCTCACCGCCGCCACGCCCAAGCCCATGATCCCCTTCCACGGCCGGCCCTTCCTGGAGTACTTGATCGAGCAGGTGCGCGAGCAGGGCTTCGAGCGCGTGCTGCTGCTTCTGGGCTACCTGCCCGAGTCCGTCATGGAGCACTTCGGCGACGGCTCGCGCTTCGGCGTCTCCATCTCCTACTCCGTCACCCACGTGGACAACGACACCGGCACGCGCCTGCGCCTGGCCAAGGACCTGATCGAGCCGGAGTTCCTGCTGCTGTATTGCGACAACTACTGGCCCATGGACTTCGCGGCCCTGGAGGCCGCCTGGCGCGCCAGCGGCGCCCCGGCCCAGGTGGTGGTCTACGAAAACGAGGACGGCTGGACCAGGGACAACCTGCGCGTGGCGGACGGCCTGGTGGCCGTGTACGACAAGTCCCGCGCCACCCCGGACCTCAAGGGGGTGGACATCGGCTACTTCCTGCTCAAGCGCGAGGTGCTGGACCTCATCCCCGAGGAGGACGTGAACTTCGAGCGCGCCGTGTATCCGACCCTGGTGGCCCAGGGCCGACTGGGGGCCTTCTGCTCGCGGCACCGCTACTATTCCGTGGGCGACTTCCGCCGCCTGCCCCTCACCGAGGCCTTCCTGGCGCGCCGCCCGGCGGTGGTGCTTGACCGTGACGGGGTGCTCAATATAAAGCCTCCACGGGCCTGCTACGTGACCAAACCCGAGGAATTCCTCTGGGCGGAGGGCGCCATCGAGGCCGTGCGGCTGCTCTGCGACGCCGGCTGGCTGGTGCTCGTGGTCTCCAACCAGGCGGGCATCGCCCGGGGCGTCATGACCGCCGCCGGCCTGGAGGCCGTGCACGCCAGGATGCGGGCCGATCTGGCCGCCGCGGGCGCTGGCCTGGACCAGATCTACGTCTGTCCGCACGGCTGGGACGAAGGCTGCGGGTGCCGCAAGCCCAAGCCCGGCATGCTCTTTGCCGCCCAGCGCGACCACAGCCTGGACCTGACGCGTACGCCCTTCATCGGCGATGACGAGCGCGACATGCAGGCGGGCCAGGCCGCGGGCTGCCCGACCATCCTCGTTACCGGGACGCGCCGCCTGCTGGATGTGGTCCGCGAGGACCTGCTGCCGGCGAACGCGCCATAACCAAAGGATTTTTCCATGAAAGAAAGCATCAAGACAGTCCTCGTCACGGGCAACCAGGGCTACATCGGCTGCGTGCTCACGCCCGAGCTGGCCCGCCGGGGCTACACCGTGGTGGGCTTCGACACCGAGTACTTCGACTCCCACTGCCAGCTTGAGCCCTTCGACCCCCGCGTGACCAAGCAGATCAGGAAGGACATGCGCGACATCGAGGCCTCGGACTTCGAGGGCGTGGACGCGGTGATCCACCTGGCGGGCCTGTCCAACGACCCCCTGGGGGAGCTGGCCCCGGAGATGACGCACCAGATCAACTACCTGGGCACCATGCGCGTGGCCGAGATGGCCAAGAAGGCCGGGGTCAGGCGCTTCATCTACGCCTCCTCCCAGAGCATGTACGGCGTGGCCGACGTGACGAAAGAGGTCGAGGAGGACAATTCCGAGAAGAACCCGGTGACGGCCTACGCCAAGACCAAGTGGCAGGCCGAGTGCGACCTGAACAACCTGGCCGGGCCGGACTTCCTGCCCACGCACTTCCGCCCGTCCACCGTGTTTGGCGCCAGCCCGCGCCTGCGCTGCGACATCGTCTACAACAACCTCGTGGCCTGCGCCTTCACCACCGGCACCATCGAAATCAAGAGCGACGGCACGCCCTGGCGGCCCATCGTGCACATCAAGGACGTCTGCCAGGCCTTCATCTCCGGCCTCACGGCCGAGCGCGAGGTGCTGAACAAGCAGGCCTTCAACATCGGCGTCAAAAACGGCAACTACACCGTGCGCCAGATCGCCGAGGCCGCGCAGCAGGCCGTGCCCGGCAGCGGGCTTGTCTTCACCGGGGAGCACGGGCCGGATTCGCGCACCTACCGCGTGTGCTTCGACAAGATCTTGTCCAGGCTGGGCGACCACTACAAGCCCGCCTGGGACCTGCCCAAGGGCGGCGTGGAGCTGGTGGAGTTCTTCACCCGCGTGGGCCTCACCGAGGCCGACTTCCGGGGTGACAAGGTCATCCGCCTGGCCCGGCTCAAGACCCTCATGCAGGCCGGGAAGCTGGACGACAACCTGCGCTGGAGGGCCTAGGCATGGCGGGCATCGCCAACTGCCGCGTGTGCGGCTCGGCCCAGGTGGAGCAGTTCTTCGACCTGGGCGGCCAGCCCCTGGCCAACGCCCTGGTGCGCGACGCCTCCGTCAGCGACCCCGTGTACCCGCTCTCCCTGTCCTTCTGCCGCGAGTGCAGCCTGGTGCAGCTGGACCACACGGCGGACCCCGGCGAGCTGTTCTCGCACTATGTCTGGGTCACCTCCACCTCCAGCACGGCCCGGGCCTATGCCGAGGACTTCTGCGAGCGGCTGCTGGCCCGCCTGGGGCCGGAGCAGGGCGGCTACGTGCTGGAGATCGCCAGCAACGACGGCACCTTCCTCAAGCCCTTTTTGAGGCGCGGGGTGGACTGCCTGGGCGTGGACCCGGCGGCCAACATCGTGGACATGGCCAAGGCCGACGGCGTGCCCACCCGCTGCGGCTTCTTCGGCGCGGAGCTGGCGCAGGACGTGGTGGCCGGGCGCGGCCCGGCGCGCGCCGTGTTCGCGCGCAACGTGCTGCCCCACGTGGCCGGCACCAATGACTTCGTGGCGGGCCTCAAGGTGGCGGCGGGAGCAGGCGGCCTGGTGGCCATCGAGTTCCACTACGCCAAGACCATCCTGGAGGAGCTGCACTACGACTCCATCTACCACGAGCACCTCTGCTACTTCACTTTGAAGAGCCTGACGCGGCTTCTGAACGCCCACGGCATTTTCCCCTTCGACCTGGAGGAGAGCCCCATCAGCGGCGGCTCCTTGGTGCTCTTCTCGCGCACCAGCCCCCCCCTCGAATCGGAAAAGAGCGCCAGGCTCAAGGCCTTCGAGGCTGCGGAGGAGCAGAGCGGGGCCAACGACCTGGCGGCCTGGCAGCGCTTCGCCCAGGTCTCCTTCGAGCACCGCGGAGCCCTGCTGGCCCTGCTCGAGGCCGAGGCCCGGGCCGGGCGCAGGGTCGTGGGCTACGGCGCCTCGGCCCGCAGCTCCACCATGCTCAACTTCTGCAGCGTCGGCCCCGGGCTCATCGCCGCCATCGCCGACCAGAACCCCATGAAGCACGACCTGTTTTCGCCCAGTACGCACATCCCCATCCAGGCGCCGGAGCTGGTGATGGCGTCCAAGCCCGACACCGTGGTCATCCTGGCCTGGAACTTCTTTGCCGAGATCGTGGGCATACTGCGCCAGCGCTTCGGCTTCACCGGACGGATCATCATGCCCCTGCCGCACCCGCCCAGGGCCATGGGCATGGAGGAGGCGAGCAATGTCTGAGACAAAGGCCGGTCTTCCGGCCGGATGCACCCCCGGCAAGATCCACGGTGTCCTCATCCGCCCGCTCAAGCGCATCCCGGACGAGCGCGGGGTCATCATGCATGGCGTGCGCGCGGACAACGCCCTTTCGCCCTTCGGCGAGGTCTACTTCAAGAAGCTGTATTGCGGCGTGGTCAACGGCTGGCACGTGCACGAGACCCTGGAGCTGAACTACCTCTGCCTCACGGGCATGATCAAGCTGGTGCTCTGCGACATGCGCGAGGGCTCCCCCACCAAGGGCGTCATCGAGGAGATCTTCTTCGGCGACGACAACTACTGCCTGGTGCACATCCCGCCCGGCATCGCCAACGGCTCCAAGGGCCTGACCGAACCCTTCGCCCTGATCTGCAACGTGGCCTCCCACGCCCACGACCCGGGCCTCAAGTACCTGCGCATCGATCCCCATGCCGGGGGCATCCCCTACGACTGGGCCAGAAGGGACTTCTAGCCCATGCGGGTGTCGTGATGCGCATCTTCGTCACCGGGGCCACGGGCTTCATCGGCCAGGCCGCCGCGCGCCTGCTCTGCCAGCGCGGGCACCAGGTGCTGGGCCTGGCGCGCGATGCGGACGCGGCGCGTGCGGCGCTGCCGGGCGCGGCGTTTCTGCCGGGCGACCTGGCCCAGCCGGAGCGACTCCTGGACGGGCTTGAGGCCTTTGCGCCCGAGGCCTTGCTGCACCTGGCCTGGCAGGGCCTGCCGGACTATTCCGAGTTTGTCAGCCAGCGCAACGTGGAGCTGGGGCTGGCGGCCTTCGGCCTGGCCGCCAGGGCCGGGGCGCGGCACATCGTTGCCTCCGGCAGCTGCTGGGAGTATGCCTCGCGCCAGGGGCGGTTGTCCGAGGACGCGCCCCTCAGGCACGACCAGCCCTTTCCGGCGGCCAAGAACCGCCTGCACGCCGAGGGCCGCGCCCAGGCCCGGGAGCAGGGGCTGGCCTTCACCTGGCTGCGGCTCTTTTTCGTGTACGGCCTCGGCCAGCGCCCGGCCTCGCTCGTGCCCGCGCTCGCGGCCCAGGCCCTGGCCGGCACGGCCCCGGCCTTGCGCTGCCCGGCCAACCGCAACGACTTCCTCCACGTGGACGACGCGGCCCTGGCCTTTGCCCTGGCCCTGGAGAAGAGCCCCCGGGCCGGGGTCTACAATGTCGGGTCGGGCAGCCCGACGGGGGTGGCGGAGGTGGCGCGCATGGTGTATGCGGCCCTGGGCCGGGAGGAGCTGCTGGGGGATCTGGACGCCCAGGCGGCCGGCGGCGAGGCCACGGAGGATTTCTGGGCCGACACGGCCCGCATGCAGGCGGACGCCGGCTTTGTGGCGCGGATCGGCCTGGGCGAAGGCATTGCCGACATGACGCGGCGGTTTTCCGACATGACGCGCTGCGCGACCGCGCGGCCGGAAGGTGAGAGGACATGATCATTTCCCGCACGCCCATGCGCGTGAGCTTCCTCGGCGGGGGCTCGGACCTCGCCGTGTACTACGGCCGGGGCTACGGCCAGGTGCTCAGCACGGCCATCGACCGCTACATCTTCATCACCGTGAACCGGAAGTTCGACGACCTGATCCGGGTGTCCTACTCCAAGACGGAGATGGTGGACCACGTGGACAAGGTGGAGCACAACATCATCCGCGAGGCCATGAAGATCGTGGGCGTGGAGCGCGGCGTGGACATCGTCTACATGGGCGACATCCCCCTGGGCACCGCGGGCATCGGCCTGGGCTCGTCCAGCAGCCTGGCCGTGGGCGTGCTGAACGCGCTCTACGCCTATGTGGGCAAGCACGTCTCGGCCGAGCGCCTGGCCCGCGAGGCCTGCGAGATCGAGATCGACCGCCTGGGGCACCCCATGGGCAAGCAGGACCAGTACGCCGCGGCCTATGGCGGCTTCAACCGCTACCGCTTCAACAAGGACGAGAGCGTCTTCGTGGACCCCATCATCTGGCGGCGGGCCACGCGCGAGGCGCTGAACGCCAAGCTGCTCATGTTCTACACCGGGGTGGAGCGCCATTCCTCCACCATCCTGGCCGACCAGCAGGACGGCATCCGGGACAACGCCGGGTACCTGGACCAGATGGTGGCGCTCTCCGAGACCATGCGCGAGATGCTGGTGAAGAATGACCTGCACGCCGTGGGCGAGCTTCTGCACCAGGGCTGGATGGGCAAGCGCAAGCTGGCGCCCGGCGTCACCAGCCCGCGCATCGACGAACTCTACGAGCTGGCGCGCGGAGCCGGTGCCGTGGGCGGCAAGATCCTGGGCGCCGGGGGCGGCGGGTTCCTCATGCTCTACGCCGAGGAGGCGGACCAGGACCGGGTGCGCCAGGCCCTGGCCGACCTGAAGGAGACCCCCTTCCGCTTCGAGCCCCAGGGCAGCAAGATCATCTACGTCAGCGATTAGCCAACCGGAACCAGCGACGAATCTTTTCGACACATATATGGAGCACACATGAAACTCACCCTTGAAGCGCATGGCCAGACCAGGACCGTGGACGTGTTTTCCCAGGAGGGCCTGGAGATGGTCAGCTCCCTGTGGGTCAAGCTGTACGCGCAGTACAAGCTGACCCACAACTGCACCTGGATGGGCGTGCCCATCATCCAGTTCCCCGAAGACATCATGATGATGGAGGAGCTCATCTGGAAGGTGCGCCCCGACGTCATCGTGGAATGCGGCTTCGCCCACGGCGGCTCGGCCCTGTTCTACGGCTCGCTCATGGAGCTCATGGGCAAGGGCATTGTCGTCGGCGTGGACGTGGAGATCCGCCCCTACAACCGCATCGCCGTGCAGAACCACCCCATGGGCCACCGCGTGCGCATGGTGGAGGGCAGCTCCATCGAGGCCGACACCATCCGTCAGGTCAAGAGCTTCATCCGCCCCGGCGACAAGGTGGTGGTGCTGCTGGACTCCAACCACTCCAAGGAGCACGTGGCGAGGGAGATCGAGCTCTACCGCGAGTTCGTCAGCCCCGGCAGCTACCTGGTGGTCATGGACGGGGCCCAGGCCTTTGTCTGGGACATGCCCGACGGCAAGCAGGAGTGGAAGGACGACAACCCCCTGGCGGCCATCGAGGACTTCATGGCCTCGGCCAAGGGCCAGGACGAGTTCGAGATCGACGAGCACTTCACCCGGCTTTTCGTGACCTCAAACCCCAAGGCCTACCTGCGCCGCAAGACCGGCCGCTAGCAGCCGCCAGGAGCACCGGACATGAAAAAGATATTCCTCACCGGCGTGGAGAGCTTCATCGGCAAGGAGTTCCTGGCCCAGTGCAAGGCCGCGGGGTTTGAAACCTTCGGCGTGGACGCCATCAAGCCCGCGGACCCGGCCTACCACCAGGCCGACATCCGCGACCCGGCGATCGCCGACCTCATCCCCGAGGGCGCGGACGCCATCGTGCATCTGGCGGCGCTCTCGCGCGATGCCGACTGCCGCATGAACGCCTGCCGCACCTTTGACGTCAACGTGCAGGGTACGCTCAACCTCATGGACCAGGCCAAGGCCAGAGGCGTCAAGCAGTTCGTCTTCGCCTCCACGGAATGGGTCTACGACACCTTTGCGGAGGGCGTGGAGAAGCACGAGGACGACCCCATCGACGCCGCGAAATTGACCAGCGAGTACGCCTTCTCCAAGTACGTGAGCGAGGTCAACCTGCGCCAGCAGTGGCAGCACGGCTTCTGTCCCACGGCCATCCTGCGCTTCGGCATAATCTACGGCCCGCGCCCGGCCAACTGGTCGGCCGTGGAGTCGCTTCTGAACTCCGTGGCCACCAAGGACGAGGTCACCGTGGGCTCCCTGCGCACGGGGCGGCGCTTCCTGCATGTCCAGGACATCGCCCGGGCCGTGAAGCTGTCCCTGGGGCTCGAGGGCTTCCACGTCATCAACATCCAGGGCGACCGCTTCATCAGCCTGGGCGACGTCATCGAGGAGAGCAGGAGGCTCACGGGCAAGAACCCCAGGGTGGCCGAATCCAATCCGGACAAGCCGAGCATCCGCCTGGTGAGCAACCAGCGCGCCAAGGAGCTCTTGGGCTTCACCCCGGAGATCGACCTCACGGCGGGCCTCAAGTCCGTCATGGCGCATCTGAACATCCCTCTGGCCTAGGGGCCGGGGCTGCGGGAGGAACCACTGTGGCACAGTCCGTACTAAGGCTGGCGCGCGAGGTGCTGCGCCTGCGCCTGACCATGCTCATGCTGAACGAGGGCATCAAGGCCAAGGCCTTCCGGGTGCCCATCCACCTGGCCCTGGGGCACGAGTCCATCGCCGTGGCCGTGGCGGCCATGATGCAGGAGGGCGACCAGCTGGCCTGCTCGCACCGCAACCTGCACTACAACCTGGCCCGAGGGGCCACGTACGCCCAGGTGCGCGACGAGTTCGCCCTCATGCCCACGGGCCTGGCCGGCGGCCGCGCGGGCTCCATGAACCTCTCCAACCCCGGCGCGGGCATCGCGTATACCTCAAGCATCCTGGGCAACAACCTGGCCGTGGCCACGGGCCTGGCCCTGGCCAAGAAGGTCAAGGGCGAGACGGGCCTGACCATCGTGGTCACCGGCGACGGGGCCATGGAGGAGGGCACGCTGTACGAGAGCCTGCAGATGTACGCCACGTACCGGCTCCCGGCCATGATCATCGTGGAGAACAACGGCTGGTCGCTGGCCACGCGCATCGAAGAGCGCCGCTGCCCCATCCGCCTGGACCAGATGGCCGCTGCCCTGGGCGCGGACTACGTCTGCCTCTCGGGCAACGACCCCGAGGCCTACTTGGCAAAGCTCACCACCGCGCGCGAAGCCGCCCTGGCGGACAGCCGCGCCGTCATCGTGGAGGTCATGCTCTCCACCCTGGGCGACTGGCGCATGCCCACCCCGGAGTTTCCGGACGGCAAGCACATCAACTACCACGCCGGGGGCACGCCCTCGGTGTGCCTGGACAACGGGCCCTGCGTGCGGGCCGAGGCCGACGACCCCGTGCACGTGCTGGCCTGCGTGCACGGCCCAGCACGGGTGGACGCGCTGGCGGCGGAGATCGCGGGCACCCTGGAGGCGCGGGCATGAAATACGTGCAGTATGTGAACCAGGCCTTCAAGGCCGCCGCCGAGAAGGTCCAGCCCTTCGTCTTCTTCGGCCAGAACATCGCCGCGGGCTCCTGCCTGGGCGGGCTCTCGCGCGGGCTGGGCGGTTCGCCGGGGCACAGGGCGCTCAACACCCCCAACGTGGAGAACACGCTGGTGGGCGCGGGCTTCGGCATGATGCTCGGCGGCGTGTCCTCGGCCTTCTTCATGAAGCAGCAGGACTTTCTGCTGCTCGGCCTGGACCAGATCGTGAACACCTACAACGCCGTGCGCCAGCACGCGCCCAGGGCCAGCTTCACCATCGTCTCCACGGTGGTGGACTCCGGCTTCGAGGGCATCCAGTCCAGCCTGAACAACCTGGCCGACTTCTGCTCCTTTGCCCGTGTTCCGGGCTACACCATCGCCTGCAAACAGGACGCGGACTCGGTCATCGGCAACATCTTCGCCCGGCCCGGCTTCCGGCTCATGGGGGTCTCCCAGCGGCTCTTCGGCACCGAGATCATGGACTTCGGGGCCGAGCCCCTGCTGGACCGCGACGGCGAGATCTTCCAGTACGCCCGGGGCGCGGACCTCACCGTGGCCTGCTGCAACCTGACCCTGCCCCAGGGCAAGGGGCTGGCGGACGAGCTGGCGGGCCAGGGGCTTTCGGCCTCGCTCTTCGGCGTGGCCGCGGCCATGCCCGTGGACTACGCGCCCATCCTGGAGGACGCCCGCAGAACCGGCCGGCTGGTGATCCTGGACGACTCCAAGAGCGCCAACATCGCCGGCCAGGGCCTGCGCGCCGAGGCGCTGGAGCAGGGCGTGAAGACGCTGCTCGTCAAGCGCGGGCACAGCGAGGACTGGTACAGGCCCGGCGCCGAGACCTTCAGCGTGGACGCGGGAGCCGTGCTGGCCGGGTTCGGGCTGAAGTAGCGCAGCGCCCGGCTCTGCCCAAAGCGAAGGGCTTGCCCCAGGTTCCTCCTGGGGCAAGCCCTTCGCGCTGCGGGGCCTCCGGCTCTCTGGCGAGGTCTTGGGGGCGGCGCCCCCGGCGGGAGGGGGGGCTCTGTCCGGGCCCTTCCGCCGCAACGGGCGTGTGGCGCGGCGTCCTTGCGGGAGCGGCGGAATTCGGCTACAAAGCCGACCCATACCGTTCATGCCAGGACCGCCCCGCCACGGACGAAACCCTTCACTTCCTGAGGTTCATTGATGAGCATGCAGCTGCCATTTTGGCGGGATGACCGCCGGGACATCCTGTCCCTCTTGTTGCTCGCCGTTGGCTGCTATTTCGACAAGATCCTTCTTGGTCCGTATGCCGTCGTGGACTTCTACGACGCCATCGAGGTGCATTTCGCCCACTTCAGGCACATGGCCGAGTTCTGGGCGCAGCATGGGGCCTTCAGCTGGTACCCCTTCCATGCCGGCGGCGTGCCGTCCTTTGTGGGGCAGCACCCGCCCTACAACCCGGCCGTGTTTCTCTCCGCGCTCATGCCCATCTGGGTCTTGGCCCTTGTGTGGAACATCGGGCAGATGTTCCTCCTGGGCTATGGAGTCTACCGGTTCCTGCAGCTTCTGCCGCGCTGCTCGCGCCAGACCGCCCTCGTCTGCGCCGCCCTGAGCTCCCTGGCCCTGGTGAGCGGCAACGTGCACATGGTCATGTCCTACGCCTTTCCTGCTGTTTTCGTCTGGACCGTGGACATGTTCCGCAACGCCAGCCCGAGATGGCTGCGCCTGCGCAACGCCCTGCTCATCCTCTTCGTGGGCCTGCTGTCCTTCCCGGTGCTCAGCCTGCCCCATTTTCCCGTCCTGCACCTGGCCCTGGTGCTGTTCCTGGGCCGGCACCTGCCGGACTTCAAGCGCCAGATCGCGGGGGTGTTCCTGGTCTGGACGGGCTATGTGCTCATCTTCCTGCCGTCCATCACCAGCCTGTTCCTCTACATCCCCTTTGCCCAGCGCGACTGGGATTTCCCCTATGCCGGCCTGCTGCCGGCCCTGCTGGACTTCGGGCGCTGGTTTCTCGGGCGCATGTCGGACCAGCCCCTGCTCATGGGCGTGCTCCTGGGGGCGCCCCTGCTGCGGCGGCGCGACATCCGCATCGGCCTCTTGTTCTACCTGGCCATGCACGTGGTCGCGGGGGCCTTCAGCTCCGAGCTCAAGGCCCTGTTCGCCGGCTCCTTCCTGCTCAAGATGGACCTCTTCATGTTCACCACCGCCACGGGAGCGGTGAGCGTCATCATCGCCGGCCTGGCTGTCGACGAATACGGCGCGGACAAGACCCGGCTGGCCCCTTGGCACCTGGCGCCGGCCCTGCTCGCCCTGCCCCTGCTCGGCGCGGCCCACAAGGTCATCGGCCACGTGCTTGTGCTCGGGGTGCTGGTCTGCGCCATCCTGCTGTTGCGGCGGGGCCGCGTGGGCCTGCCGAAGCCCAGGCAGGCCTGGGTCGTGTTCGCCCTCGTGGCCTGCCTGGCGGGGTTCGGCATGATGACCCGCCAGCGCAACATGACGGCGGGGCTCTTTGTCCCCTACACCAAGGGCTTTGTCGGCCACCCGGCCCTGGACAGGCTGGCGGCCGCCGCCAAGCTCTCGCCCTTCCGCGTGGCCTGCGTGGATGTGCATCCGGCCATCATCCAAAGCCGCGGCCTGGACACCGTTGGCGGGAAGTCGCCGCTCTTCAACAAATATTTCAAGGAGTACGTCCGCGAGGCGGTGCGGCCCCAGCTCCCGACGGACAAGGACGTCGCGGACTTCGACGCCCTTTGGCACCAGCTCTACCTGACGCGGACCAGGAAGGACCACGACCAGCGCTCCTACGTGCTGACGCCAGCCCGTCCGCGCAGCGCAGCGGACCTGAACTGGAATCTGCTCCGGGCCATGAACGTGACCCATGTCGTTGCCGCTGGCCCCATCGAGGGCATGGAGCCCTTTGCCGGCCCCCCGGAGCTTTCCCCGGGGCTTGCCCAGGAGCGGCCCTGGCTGGCCAGCGTGGGCCTTGGCTCCCTGCATGATCTGCCCCTTTGGATCTACGCGCTGAAGGAGGCCCAGGCCCGGGTCCGTCTCGCCCTGCCGAGGGTCATGGACACCCGCGAGGAGGTGCTGCGCAGCCTCGGCGCGGCCACGGCCCAGGAGCTGAACGGGACGGCGTTCCTGGCCCGCGAGGATGTTCCGGAGGGATTTTCGGCTGTTGCGCCAGGGCAGGATGCGGGGCGGGTCTCCCTGACCTCCTGGGGGCCCGACGTGCTGAGGATGGAGGGCGTGGCCGCCGGGCCCTGCGTGCTGGTGGTCAGCAACAATTTCGATCCGCGCTGGCAGGCCAGGGTGGACGGCGTCGCCACGCCGGTGTTCCGCGCCAACCATGCCTTCCAGGGGCTGCGCATAGACAGGGCCGGCCCCTTTTGCGTGGAGCTCCGGTTCGGCAGCCCGCTCATCTGGTGGCTGCACCTGGCCACGGGCGCGGGGGTGCTCCTGTTGCTCTGCGCGCTCTGGCGTCCGCCGGTTCCGGCCTCAGGCGCCGTGCCCGGCCCTGCGCTCTTGCCGCCCCCGCCCGGCCCGCTGGAGATCAGCGCGTGGCGCTGCCTCGCCCCAAGCCTGGTCATGGCCTCGGCCTGGATGCTCGCCTTCGTGCTCTTTGTGGTGCCCAAGGCCAGGGGGCCCGAGGCGGAGTCCATGCCCTACGCCCTGGCCACCATCCCGCTCATGGGGCTGATCATCGGCCAGTGGGCGCGGGGGCTGGTGCGCAAGCTGTGACGGCGGGCGCCCGGGGGCGGGAAGTTCCCCCCTGGGCCGTGCCGTTGCCTGCGCGTCGGCGCTTCGGCCCTGCCTAAAGCGAAGGGCTTGCCCCAGGAGGAGCCTGGGGCAAGCCCTTCACGCTGTGGGGAGTCCAGAGGGCCTTGAGGCCCCCTGGCGGGGCTAGGGCCTGCCTGCGTAATAGGCGGCCATGACGGCCCGGATGGAGTCCAGCTCTGTCCGGGCCGTTTCGTCGAACAGGGCCATGAGGTCCTGAAGGGCCGCGTCCGGGCCCTGTTGCCGGGCCTTGAACGCGCGGGTTTCGGCCAGGGAGCCGAAGTCGCCGCTCTGCCAGCCCAGGCCGGCCAGGGAGTTGATGAGGTAGCGCGGCAGCTTTTTCCAGAAGGGCCGCCGCGGCTTGCCGCGCTGGGTCAGCAGGTAGGCTTCGATGGAGGCCAGGATGGCGGCGCGCGAGGCCTCCGGGGCGCTGCCCGTGCGCCGGGCGTAGCATTCGCTCAAGGCGGCCACGAAGTCCTCGAGCTGTTCGCGGTGCTCCGGCCTGTCGCAGATGTCGTCGGCCCCGGGCAGGCGGCGCTTCTTGGCGTCCAGGATGCTCGGCACGATCTCCGTCACATGGTAGAGCAGGGGCAGCACCGCGTGCTTGCCGCCGATGGCCCCGGTCATGGCGCTGACCAATTCCAGCATGACGTCGTTGATCCTGCGGCCCGTGGCCGTGCGCACGAACTCCTGCACGCTGCCCGTGCGGTGCACGGCGTAGAAGGTGGGGCTGTAGGGCTGGAAGATCTGCCTGAGCCGCTCTGCCGGATCGTCGGAGTCGATGCGCAGGCTGGCGTCCTGGGTGTAGCAGGGCTCGTACACGAGCCGGCCGTTGGCGCGGGTCACGGAGATCTGCCTGCCGTGGGCGGCGTGGTGGTCGGGGTGGGCCTCCAGAAACTCCACGCAGGCCGCGGCCGCGCGCGGGAGGATGAAGGAGTCGTCGGCGCAGAAGACGGTGTAGGGCGTGGCGATGTCCAGCACGGGCCTGGTGATCTTGGCCAGGAAGGGCATGTCCGGGCAGTGGCGGTAGTCCATGTTCGGAAAGCGTGCGCCTTCGGGGAAGGGCTGATTGGTGGAGTCGATGACCAGGGGGCGGAGCCCGGAGTCCTGGTAGTAGGTCAGCACCCGCGAGAGGTAGTGGTGGCGGTAGTGCGTGGGGATGACGAGGGTGAGCGTGTCCGCGAGATTGGTCATGGTCGGGCGCGTGTCCGTGGGGTTGGGGTGGCGGCGGGGGCCGGCCGCAAGAAGCCGGGCCCCAGGCGGTCTCGACGATGGGGCCGCCTGAGGTCCAGACAATAGCCCGCAGCCGGGGGCAAAGGCAAGCCGCCCGAAAGCCCGGTCCTTGCCATCGTCCGCCTGCGCCAGTATATGGGCCTCACCCCGGCGCTTCAGGCCACAGGGGAAACGCGAGGACGGAGCGGAACAGTTTGGCTGAATCCAAGATCAAAGGCGGCGGGCAATCCCTGCACATGCTCAAGCGGTGCCTGGCCTATTTCATGCGCTACAAGGCCCGGCTGGCGGTGGCCATCCTGGGCATGGTCGTGGTGGCGCCCTGTTCGGCGGCCTCGGCCTGGCTGGTGAAGAAGGCCGTGGACGACGTGCTCATCAACAAGGACGTCGTGGCCCTCAAGTTCGTCACCGTGGGCATCGTGGTGCTCATGACCGCCAAGGGCGTGTTCCGCTTTCTGCAGAACTACTACATGAACACCTCGGGCCTGCTGGCCATCAACGATCTGCGCAACGACCTCTATGCCAGGATCGTCTGCCTGCCCATGGACTACTTCAACGAATCCCAGGTGGGCATGCTCATGAGCCGCGTGCTGAACGACGTGGGCCTCATCCGGGCCAGCCTGCCCTCCATGGTCATGTTCACGCGCGAGGTCTTTTCGGTCATCGGCCTGGCCGTCTACGTGTTCTACCTGGACTGGAAGCTGGCCTTCTGGGGCACTTTGGTGCTGCCCGCCGCCCTGTACCCCTTCATCTACTACAGCAAGCGCATGCGCAAACTGGGGCGGCGCACCCAGTCCCACGTGTCCGACGTCAGCGTGCGCCTGCAGGAGGGCCTCTCCGGCATCAAGGTCATCAAGGGCTTCGCCAAGGAGAAGGAGGAGATCTCGCGCTTCCGGGACGAGAACGCCAAGCTCGTCACCAGCAACAACAAGCAGATCCTGGCCAGCGAGCAGAGCTCTCGGGTCATGGAGACCGTGGGCTCCTTCGCCGCCGGGCTGGTGCTCTGGTACGGCGGCTCCCGCGTCATCGAGGGCGACCTGACCACCGGCGCCCTCTTGTCCTTCCTCACCGCCCTGGCCCTGCTCTACGAGCCCATCAAGCGCATGAACGCCACCAACATCGACATCCAGATGGCCCTCACCGGGGCCGAGCGCGTGTTCGAGATCATGGACAAGGCCGACGGCATCACCGAGCGCGGCGGCAGCGTCGAGTTCACCGGCCCCTTCCGCGACATCGCCTTCGAGGACGTGACCTTCAGCTACAGCGGGGCCAACCGTCCCGCCCTGGACGGCGTCTCCCTGCAGGTGAAGGCCGGGGAGCGCATCGCCATCGTGGGCTCAAGCGGCTCGGGCAAGACCACCCTGGCCAACATGGTGCCGCGCTTCTTCGATCCGCAGGGGGGCCGGATACTGCTCAACGGCCGGCCGCTGGCCGACTACACCCTGACGAGCCTGCGCCGCAGCATGGGGTTGGTGAGCCAGGAGGCCTTCCTGTTCAACGCCAGCGTGCGCGAGAACATCGCCTATGGCGCTGTGGGCGGCTACAGCCAGGAGGAGGTGGAGGCCGCGGCCAAGGCCGCCTACGCCCACGACTTCATCCTGGAGCTGCCCGAGGGCTACGACACCCTGGTGGGCGAGCGCGGGGTCAAGCTCTCAGGCGGGCAGAAGCAGCGCCTGACCATCGCCCGGGCCATCATGAAGAACCCGCCCCTGCTCATCCTGGACGAGGCCACCAGCGCGCTGGACACCGAGAGCGAGCGCATCGTCCAGCTGGCCCTGGAGAACCTCATGCAGCACCGCACCAGCCTGGTCATCGCCCACCGCCTGTCCACCATCCTTACGGCCGACCTCATCGTGGTCGTGGAGAACGGGCGCATCGTGGACCAGGGCAAGCACGCCAAGCTCCTGGAGCGCTGCGACATCTACCGCACCCTCTACGAAATGCAGTTCGGCGCGGCCGGCTAGCCGCCGGGAGAGAGACAGGACATGCCCCATTCCGGCTCCTTCCGCGTCCACGGCCTGGCGGACCTGAACCCCCGGCGCATCCTGCTCTGCCAGCTCAGGCAGATCGGTGACGTGGTGCTTTTGACCCCGGCCATCCACATGCTGAAGAAGCGCTACCCGGACGCGCGCATCGACGTGTACACGGAGAAGAAGTGCGCCCCGGTGCTGGAGCAGCACCCGGAGGTGGGGCACGTCTGGAGGCTGGACAAGGGCCTGGGGCTCCTGGCGGACCTGCGCTTCTACCGGGAGGTGGGGCGCGGGCCGGACGGCCTGGGCTACGACCTGATCATCGACTTCCAGCAGCTGCCGCGCATCCGCTGGATGCTCATGTTCGCCCGCTGCGCGGTGAAGCTCTCCACCCCGCCGCCCTGGTACAACCTGCCCTTCTACACCCACTGGGCGCCGGGCAGCGGCCCCTATGCGGCCAAGTGCAAGGCCGGCGTGCTCATGAGCGGCCTGGGCATCCCCTGGAACAACGACCCGCCGCGCATCTACCTCTCCGCAGCCGAGCGCGAGCGCGCAGCGGGGCAGCTGGCCTCCTGGGGGCTGGGCCAGGGCGACACCCTGGTCACTGTGGACCCCACCCACCGCCGCGTCTCGCGCTGCTGGCCCGCGGGGCACTACGCCAGGCTCCTCGCCCTGGCGGCCCAGGCCCGGCCGGATGCGCGCTTCCTGCTGCTCTACGGCCCGGGCGAGGAGGGCGTGGTGCGCCAGGTGGCCCAGGGCGCGGGGTTGGGCAGCCGGGTCATCGTGCCCCGGGACATGCTCTCCCTGCGGGAGATGGCGGCGCTGCTGGAGCGCGCGCGCCTGCACCTGGGCAACTGCTCCTCGCCCCGGCACTTCGCCGTGGCCGTGGGCACGCCGACCCTGACCCTGCGGGGCTCCACCAGCGGCGCCTGGACCTATCCCGGCCCCGGCCAGGAGGACCTGGCCCTGGGCCTGGACTGCCAGCCGTGCAGCGAGGGCGGCTGCGCCCGGGGCCTGCGCTGCCTGACGGAGCTGACCCCGGAAATGGCGCTGCCGCGGCTGCTTCAGCTCATGGAGGGCCGGGACAAGCCCGTTCTGGCCGGCGACGACGGGGATTGCGGCTGCATATAATGTCCATGTTCTCAGGTATTTGCCCTTCGTTTCGCGACGCCGGTGAAAAACGTGTTGACTCCCGCCTGCAGTTCCCCTAGAAACCCCCTTCGCCGCAACGCACAGGCCCCGGGGGCGAGGCAGGGCGGTTGATCTTTTCCAGACAAGATGCGAGAAAGTGGTTGACTCCTGGCCGCGGTT
>JAHJLB010000049.1 GCA_018822105.1 Pseudomonadota bacterium | reverse complement strand
GGCCGCGCGGGCGGCGTTGAGCGCGTCGAGGGCCAGGCCCAGCGCAGCGGCGGCGGCGGCCTCGTCGCGCTCCAGGCGGCGCTCGTCCAGGGCGCAGGAGTCGAGGAACGAGAGGTTCTCCTCCACCTTCCGGCCCAGGTCCACGATCTCGTCCAGGCCCTTGCCCAGCTTGCGCTTGAGCTTGGCCAGCTCGAACAGCCGGGCCTCGATGGCCTCAATGTCGTCCGCGCCCTCGGCGGCGGCAAGGCGGCGGATGCGCGACTCCAGGCTCGCCAGCTGGTGCCGGAAGTCCTCGGCCTGGTCCTTGTCCTGCTCGAAGGCAGGGTCAAAGGCGGACAGCTGGCTGAGCGCGCGCGACAGCTCGCCCACCAGGGCGGCCAGCGGGGCCTCGCCCAGCAGGGCGTTCAGGGCGCGGCCGCGCGCCTCCTCCAGGCGCTCGCGGTCCTTGAGGCCCGCCTTCCGCGCCAGGAGCTCGTCCTCCTCGCCGGGCTGCGGGGCCACCTTGGCGATCTCCGCGCGCTGGAACTCCAGGAACTCGCGCTGGCGCGAGAGGTCGGCCACCCGGGCGGCCAGGGCCTCCCGCGCGGCCTGCACATCCCTGACGGCGGAGAGCGCCGCGTCGCGCCCGGCCAGCACCGAGGGCTCGGGCAGGAAGGCGTCGAGGATGCGCGCCTGGTGCGCGGGCTGCAAAAGCTTCTGCTGGCCGTGCTGGCTGGTGTGCAGCACCAGGCCGGCGCGCAGCTCGCGCAGGGTCTCCAGGGAGCCCAGGCGGTCATTGACGAAGACGCGGCTGCGGCCCGTGTCCGCCGAGAGCTCACGGCGGATGATGAGCTCGCCGCCGTTGTTCCCGGCCCAGTCCGAGCCCTCCGGCACCATGAACACGGCCTCCACCACGGCCTTGTCCTTGCCCGGGCGCACCAGGTCGGCGCTCATGGGCTCGCCGGTGAGGAAATCGATGGCGCGCACGATGAAGCTCTTGCCCGCGCCGGTCTCCCCGGTGAGGGCGTTCATGCCCGGCGCGAACTCCAGCTCGGCGTCCTCGATGAGCGCCAGGTCGCGGATGCGCAGGAGCTCAAGCATTGCGGGCCTTTTTGCGGTGGGCGGTGGTCTTCATGTGCATGACGATGTTGTCCAGGGGCAAGGTGTGCAAATGTTTTCCCTTTCGCGACACATAGCCGCTCTCGAAGAGCCAATCAACGTTTTCCTCGGCCACACCGTACAGCGGGATGATCTGCCAGGCCAGCTCGCGCCCGCTGTCCTGGGCGCCCCGGAACATGTCGCGGTTGCGGGTCTCGGAGACGTTCTCCCCCGGCGCGCAGGGCCGGCTGAACACATGGTACTGGCGGCAGACAAAGGGCCGGAGCGCATAGACCGAGCAGCGGCCAGCCACCAGGAAGGCGCACTCCCCGATCTGCCCAAAGCCCAGCAGGCGCTGCATCAGCGCGGCCCGGACCTCTCCTTCCAGGATCTCGGAGGCATACCACCAGATGCCCAGCACCTCGAACTCGGTCACCGGAATGCACTGGTCGATGCAGCAGTTGCAACACCCCGGCCCGCAGGCCACGGGAACGCCCCGTTTTGCCGTCTCGCGCTCCAGGTCCGCGCGCGTGGCCGTGTCCGAGATGTGGTAGGCGTCGAGCAGGCGCGCAAGCCAGGGGTGCCTGGCCTCAAATTCGGGGTAGCGGACGCGCTCGGCGATTGGCTCGGAGATCAGTTCAGCCATGCGCGCCCTACCGCTTGAGCCTGGGGTCGAGCAGGTCGCGCAGGCTCTCGCCCAGCAGGTTGTAGCCGAGCACGGTGAACAGGATGGCCAGGCCCGGGAACACGGAGAGCCAGGGAGCGATCTCCAGCACCTCCTTGCCGTCGAGGAGCATGTTGCCCCAGCTGGCGTCCGGGGGCTGCACCCCCAGGCCCAGGAAGGACAGGGACGACTCCACCAGGATGGCCCCGGCGATGCCCAGGGTGGCCGAGACCAGCACCGGGGCCAGCGCATTGGGCAGGATGTGCCGGAAGATGATGCGCCCAGGCCCGGCCCCGGCCACCTTGGCCGCCAGCACGAAGTCGCGCCCGCGCAGCGACAGGGTCTCCGCCCGCACCAGGCGCGCCACGCCCATCCACGAGGTCAGGCCGATGACGACCATGATGGTCATGAGGCTCGGCTCCAGAAAGGCGATGACCGCCAGGATGAGGAAAAAGGACGGGAAGCAGAGCATCACGTCCACCCCGCGCATGATGAGCTCGTCCGTGAAGCGTCCGAAGTAGCCCGCGATGAGCCCCAGCACCAGCCCGATGCTGGAGGAGATGCCCACGGCCACGAAGCCCACCCAGAGCGACACCCGCGCGCCGAAAAGGATGCGCGAGAGCACGTCGCGGCCCAGGGCGTCGGTGCCCAGCCAGTGCGCGGCCGAGGGCCGCAGCAGCAGCTCGTCCACGTGGATGGCGTTGGGATCAAAGGGCGTGAGGAGCGGAGCCAGGATGGCGGCCAGGCTCATGCCGCCCACCAGCAGCAGCCCGGCGGCCAGCATGCCGTAGCGCGAAAGCCAGGTGGGCGGCCGCAGGGGCCTTCTGGGCGCTGCAGGACGCGCGCTCACGAGCGGCCCCCGTTCTGGCCGGAGTGGCGGATGCGCGGGTCGGCCAGGCCGTAGCCCACGTCGGCCAGGATGTTGCCGAGGAGCGTCAGCACCGCGCCGAGCACCAGGCTGCCCATTATCAGCGGGTAGTCGCGGCTCATGACGGCCTGGTAGAAGAGCTGGCCCAGGCCCGGCAGGGCGAAGATGGATTCGATGATGACGCTGCCGCCGATCAAGCCCGGCACGGACAGGCCCAGGATGGTGATGACGGGCAAAAGCGCGTTGCGCAGGGCGTGGCGGAAGATGACCGTGCGCGCCGGCAGGCCCTTGGCCCGGGCGGTGAGGATGTAGTCCTGGCGCAGCACCTCGAGCATGCTGGTGCGCATGAAGCGCGACATGCCGGCCAGGCTGCCGAAGGTGTACAGGAACACCGGCAGGGCCAGATGGCGGCAGACGTCCCAGACCTTGCCCCCGGCGGAGAGCGAGTCGAAGCCCAGGGACGTGAGCCCGGAGATGGGCAGGATGGGCCACGTGATGCCCAAAAGCAGCATGAGCAGCAGCGCCAGCCAGAAGCTGGGCATGGCGAAGCCCGCGAAGACGATGACCGTGGAGATGCGGTCAAAGGCCCCGCCCTGGCGCCAGGCCGCCCGCACCCCGATGGGGATGGCCACGGCCAGGGTCAGGATGAGCGAGACGATGTTCATGCCGAAGGTCAGGGGCAGGCGCTCGGCGATCTTGTCCCAGACCGGGCGGGAGTCGCCGGACATGGAGCGGCCGAAATCCAGCCGGGCCATGCGCCCGACCCACTGGCCGTACTGCACGTATATGGGCTGGTCCAGGCCGTAGAGCTTCTCCAGGCGCTCGCGCGCCACGGCCGAGGCGCCGGGGTTGAGCGTGGTCTGCATGTCCGTGGGCTTGCCCGGCGCCAGGTGGATGACCCAGAAGCTGATGACCGTGATGCCGAAAAAGACCACGGCCACCCAGGCGAGCTTGGTTAGGATGCGCAGGAGCATGCGGGACATTGGACATCCGGTGTTGCAGGTGTTCCGGGACTTTCCCGGTTGCGGCAAACAATTACGCGAAAGCCAGCGCGGAAGCAACGGCTCCGCAGCCGGGGCTAAATTTACGGGAATTTTCAATTTCCCGTTGACAAGACAGGCCCCTCTTGGCTAGACAGGCCTTCCCAACGACGTGGGGCTGTAGCTCAGTTGGGAGAGCGCTTGAATGGCATTCAAGAGGCCGTGGGTTCAATTCCCTCCAGCTCCACCAGAAAGATCAAGGGTTTACGGACTTAATCCGTAGACCCTTTTTCTTTTCCTTTGGATTTTGTGCCACCACTGTAGCGCGACGCTTAGTTTTGCCCCCGGCGACGCTTAGTTTTGCTCGGCGTCACCGGGGGCTCTCATCTCCAGGCGTGGACTTTGCTACGCGCGCGTGCGAACTCCCCTCCGTCTAGCTGCCCCCCCATGTGTTTACAAATATCTACGCTCAGGCTATCCAAAGTTGAAGCTCGGAGGAAACCTATGCCGGAGTACTACTTTTTTCTGCGAGAAGGGTGGGGACTGTCTGTGCAAAACATACTTGACCATGGTGACGACGTTTCATTTGAGATCATGGGCGAAACGGTCACAATCCACCCAAGGGGAGGGCCACGGGGAACGTTGACTATTGGCCGTTCAATTCCTCAAGACTTCGGATCAGTTGATGGAGTTGTCAAAATGCTCATCGCGAGGTTTGAGTCGACATCCAAACACAACCAAGAAGAAGTGGCAGAAGCTATTAACAATGTCCTGAATCCATATTACTGACCTTAACTCCTTGCATATATCCCCTCCGGCTTCAAATAGGGCCGCGCTGGCAGCCGCAGGCGGGCCATCCAATCACGCTTCAGGAAGTACACATACCGGAACTGCCGCAGGCTTCGGCATACGGCCCGGTGTAGGTTCTGCCTCAAGTGTTCTCCGCGCTGGCCGCCCTTGAGGTGCGCCGTCAGCAGCATCTTGTGGTACGTCTCCCCGTCCAGCTCATAGAACTCCGTCACGTGGTGGCCGCAGTACAGGAAGTTGGCGGCCTGGTAGACCACGCCCCAGCGGCCGCAACGCTCGTCGGCGAAGCTCTGCACCCAGGCCACTGTGGGCATGGCCCGGCGGATGTACTTGATGGCCTGGGATATGGCCCGGCTCTCGCTGTTGCGCGGGGCCGCGTCGGACAGCCACATGCGGTTCAGCTCCAGGTACTGGCCCTGCACGGTGCCCTCCACCACCTTGCCCGCCCGCGCCGGGCACAGCGCGTAGCCGAACTGGAGCACCCCGCACAGCTCGCCTGCCAGGTACACGCCCAGGTGCAGGTAGGAGTTGTTCACGATGCGGTGGGAGTAGTGGTGGCGGATGATGATCTCCCTGGCCTGGCGGCCGTAGGCTCCGCCCTTGGCGGCCAGCTCGATGACACCTTTGCGGCCCGCGCTGCTCATGCGCACCTCCGCAGGGGCACCCCCGCCGGGCTGCCGGTGAAGATCTCGCCCTGGTACTCGGCCAGGCCGATCTCCTTCAGGCCGCCCGCCGCCGCGAACTCGCGCACGCGGTCCAGGTTCACGCAGATGCGCCGCACGCTTCCGCCGCTGACCTCCAGGAGCCGGGCCAGCAGGTCCGCCCCCACGGTGGCCGTGGGGCAGTACAGCCGGGCCAGCACGCGGGCGTCGGACTCGCAGGCGGGCTGGGCGGCCTGCCAGTCGAGCATGCGGCCATGCACGCGCTCGAACCGGGCCAGGTTCTGCGGCAGGCCTTCCTCGCCGATGAGGATGATGGCGGCCTGGCTGGATTCGTAGATGTCGCGCACCACCTCGATCATGCCCTTGGCCAGCAGGTGGTCGGCCTCGTCAACGATCAGCGGGCGGCCGGAGAGCGAGAGCTGCTCGCCCACCTGGTCCATCATCTGCGGAATGGTGCCCGCCGGGCGGATGCCCATTTCGGCCAGAATGCTGCCCAGCATGTGCTTGCGCGTCCACACGCTCTTGATCTGGATGTGGTAGGCGCGGTGCTTGTTGGCCGCGAAGATGGCCGCAAAGGTCTTGCCCAGGCCGCTGCGGCCGTGGAAGGTGGCCATGCCCGGCAGACCGTAGGGCCGCCCCATGACGCGCTCCACCAGGCCGGAGAACAGAACCACGTTGCGCAGGGGCGCGATGGTGCCCGTTGCTGCCGCGCCAAAGCTCTGGCCGTTGTTCTGGCCGCCTGCTTGTCCGCTCTGCTTCGTCATCTTTCCCTCCGTTTGATTCATCATCCTTGTCCCAAGGCCCTGCCTGGCGCGCCAACGCCGGGCGGAGCCGCGCCGTTTACAGACCAGCGCCCGCCGCCTGCGGCAGCCACTCGTCGCCAAATTCCTCGTAGACATTGCGGCAGCCCAGGTATTCCGGGGTGCTCTGGTAGCCGTGCAGCCAGCGCAGGGCCTCGGGGTCCACGGCCAGCCCGCAGGCCAGGGTCTTTTCCAGGCGCAGGGCGCGGGCGTAGCGTACCTCCATGGTCTCCGGCACGGGCCGGACGGCAGACATTTCGGCTGCCAGGGCTGCGGTCTGCGCGTTCAGGCGGTCCTCCTGCTCCTGCGGCAGGGGGGCGGGGGCGTCCGTGACGCGGGCGGCAATCCCGGCCTCGGTCAGGGCCGGGGTGTCCCAGGCCTCGGCCTGGCGCGGCAGGGCCTGCACACGGGCGGCCTCGGCACTGCGGGCGGCCAGGATCTCCTGGGCGATGCCCTTGGTGTCCGCGCTCTTCGCGGCCTGGCGCAGCATGGCCTTGCCCTCGTTGATCACGACCTGTTGCCTGCGCTTGCGGGCCAGGGCCACGTCGCGGCGGGAGACGCCCGCGATCTCCGGGCAGAGCGCCCGACAGAGGAACGGGCCGTCCAGGTCGAACACGTAGATCGCGCCCACATCGCCCTCGTCGAGCTTGACCTGCACGTCGCGGCCTTCCAGGCCGCCAAGGGCCGCGTGGTCGTACAGGCCGCCGTCCAGGCGGATGCCCTTTTTGGTCACGCGACGGGTGCCCTCACCCGGAGCGGGCAGAAGCAGCACATCGAGCGCGCGTTCATCCTGGATGCGTTGCACCGGGTGCGGCCATTCGGCTGCCATCTGCCAGGGGCTCTTGCCGGACAGGCTGGAATGGGGCTTGCGGGCATATACGTCCTCGGTCCAGCGGTCGCAGAAGTCCTGCAGTTCGCCTGGCGTCATGCGCAGCTCCAGGGCTTCCTCGCCCTGTTTCATCAGCCGCTGGGAGAAGCTCCGGCGGGCCTCGATGTCCTTGCGCTCGGCCACGCTGTGGCCCACATAGCCCGCCAGCAGCTCCACCAGGTCGCGGCAGAAGGTGCCGAACACGCGCTCGATGAAGGGCTTTTGCTGCGGCTGGAAGGGCGCGCACAGGGTCTGGCGGATGTTCAGGCCCAGGAACAGGCTGGTCATGTGGCGGCTAACGTAGTCCGAGCCGTTGTCGGTCTTCACTTCCTCGGGCACGCCCCAGGCCAGGAGCGACTTGCGCAGGGTGGCGGCCACGGCGGCGGACGAGCTGGAGCGCGAGACGTGCAGCGTTAAACGTCTGGAATACACGTCGATGCAGCCCACGATGACGTGGCGCGTGCCGTCGGACAGCAGCATGTCCCCCTTGGTGGAGTCCATTTCCCAGCGCTGGTTCAGGCGCGTGGCGCCCAGGGCGTCGCCCCCGGCGGCCATGTACTTGCTGCGCCAGGCGTCCGGATTCTTCACGGCGGTGAACAGCTGGGCGTTTCTCGCCTTCCACCCGGCCAGCCAGCGCTGCACGGCGCGCAGGGTGGGCAGCTTGTCCGCGCCGAAGCGGGCGCGCATGGCCTCCAGCAGGTGCGTGGCGTGGCTGTGCGGGTAGGTCTTCAGCATGCCCAGGCAGAACCCGGACAGCTCCGGGTTGCCGTCGATCTTGCCGGTGCCCAGGCGGTGGCGGCCATGGTTCCCGGCCAGCCGGGCCAGGCCCTCGCGGTCAAGCGCCTTCTGCCAGTTACGGATGCTGCCCGCGCAGAGGCTGGGCACCTGTTCGCGCGTCCAGTCCGGCGCGGTGATGCGGCCGGTGTTGTAGTCGCTGGCGAACAGCTCTGTGCCACGGCGGCGCGGCAGGCCGGAAGTGGCCAGGAAATCTGTGCACAGCCTGGCGATGAGCGCCCGCGCCTCGGCCCGGCGCTTGCGCGGCTCGGGCAGGGCGGCGAAGGCGGAGAGCGCGCCTTGGCGCGAGCCCTCGGCGGCGCGCGCGGCCAGTTCCTGGCGCAACTTCAGCGTGGCGGCCTCGTGGTCGTTGGTGGCGTTGGCGGCGCTGGCCAGGGCCAGGCGGACGGCATCCGGCAGTGTGGCAAGAGGAAAGAGCTTGCCGCCGCCGCGTCCGGGCTTGGCCTCAAAGGGCCAGTTCTCCGCGCTCGCCCTGCGGTGCAGGGTGGAGACGGTGCAGCCAAGGGCGTCCGCCAGTTGGGAGGCCGTGCAGCCGTCCATCATGCCGCCTCCTCCTGCTTCTGTTCGCACTGGGTCGGGTCGAACAGGTAGCGTTCGGGGACGCCCAGTTCGCGGAGCCTGGTCAGCACGCGCCCGTTGTGCTTCTCCCCGGCGACCGTGGCCGCGACCAGCTGGCGCGAGATGCCTATTTCCCGGCTTACGTCCGCCATGCTCTTGCCCAGCCGGTCCAGATGCTCCTGAATGCGGCGGCGCACGCGGTTGCGCGCCAGGCCGCACTCCAGACGCCGCGAGGTCATATGGACACCTCCAGCATCTTCTTGCGCTTGCGGGCATCGCGTTCGGCCAGGCAGGCACGGCCGTAGTCGCGTTGCTTGCGGTCCTCGGCAGTCATCACGTCCAGGTTTAGTGCGCGCAGCATCATCTGGAGCGGGGCGTGGTCGCCCGTGGCCGCGCAGAACACCACCACGGCGAGGAGCGAGGGCGTGTGGTCACGGTCGCCAGGGGCCAGCCACTTGTCCAGGGTGTCCTTGCTGATGGATTGGGCGTTGCCGGTGGTGAGCCGCAGGCCCGCCTGGCGGGCGATGTCGTTGATGCGGTCCACCAGAAGCTTGCGGCCTGCGGCGTCCGCACCGGCGGCGCGGTTCATGGCCGCGCGCATCGCTGGCACCAGACCGGCCAGGGCTCCGTGGTCATCCTTGAAAAGGGAGTGTTGTTGCATCGCCTTGCCGTCCGCTCGGGTTGGGGGCCAGCGTCCAATCATGAAAACTCGCCGGACGTTGACCCTGGCTATGCGGGCTGGTAAAGACGACTTGGAATGTTTTCTTGTCTACTGCCCGCAGGTCCCTATTTGCACCCGCAACGGTGCAAAGTCAACTCGTTTGTGTGCAAAACTAGAAAAATCTGCACACAAAAATATGCAGGGCAGACTTTCAATGCTTTCAAAATGTTGCATGAGCCTGCCCTTCGTCGCGCGCGAAAAGGTTCGTGCGAAAGTTCTACCCTGGAAGTTTGGCGCCATGTCAGAGATCGGAGACCGGCTGAAAGCCATCCGCAAGGATGAGTCACAAGAGGTGTTTGCAGCCAGATTCGGCGTGCACCGCAACACCCTTGCCCGTTGGGAGAATGGAGACCGGACGCCGGACCTGGACTTTGTCCAGCGGTTGGTCTCCGAACTTGGGATTGCATCCGATTGGGTGCTGCGCGGGGTCGGCCCCATGCTTGCGCCCGCATGTGTCCAGCTCTCCGCCGTGGCGGAACAGACCGTGTGCGATGTGGACCTGATGTTCGTGCCCATGGTGGAGGCGAGGATTTCGGCGGGGACCGGCAGCTTTCAGACGGAGGTGGGCAGCGAGCGCCTGTACGCCTTCCGCTCGGACTTCCTGAGCCGCAAGGGCAGCCCCGCGCAGATGGTGCTCATGCGCGTCTCCGGGGACTCCATGGAGCCGGAGATCAAGCACGGCGACACGGTGCTGATCGACCAGGGCCAGTGCGAGCCGAGGCCTGGGACCATGTATGCCGTCCGCGTCGGTGAGCTGATTTACCTGAAGGTGGTCGATGCGCTGCCGGAGGGTCTGGTGCTCAAGAGCATCAACGCGGCCTACGAGCCCATGAAGGTGGATCTGCGCGGCGACCTGGTCGACGGCGTGGCCATTCTGGGCAAGGTCATCTGGTGGTGCAGGGAAGCGAAATGATGCGTAGCGTGGTGTTGATCCTGGCCCTAACTCTGACTTTGTCGGGTTGCGGTAGCTCCGATGCCGGGCCGCAGGCCCCCGCGTTGAGCATTGCCACGCCTGAAGAGGAGGCGCACATCCGTGCGAGCCTCAAAGATCTGCCCCATTTGAATCCTTCGATGACAGTCACTCAGGACGAAGCCAAGCGCGTCAAAGCTGCTTGGCCCAAGCTGGTTAAAAAGTTCCCTGGGCTTGTGAAATACGGCCAGTGGATAGCCTTTAAGGGAGTGGAGAGATTCCCGGACTGCTCCACGGCGCTTACATACAAGGTAACGGAGGAACGGGGGCACATCCCAGGAAGCTACCTCGCCAATGGGCATACGTGTTGGCTCTGCCTCTCGGGCGATGGCAACTCGGTGAGTATCTGGAAGGCGTCATGCTTGGCGCTTTTCACGGACCAAGAGGTACCCACGGCTTTAGACGGAGCCGCAGTCATCTCTTTGGGAGATGGTCAAAAATAACCGTCGCGCTCGTGGTTGTATTCAAAATTAACAGTCGTTTCCCGTAAAACTTCCTTGCCGCACTTCTCGCCATGGCGCTCGCCACAATTGCTATGCTGCTGTAGCCTTCCGCGTCCCTTCCTGTCCCGCCATATCCCGCTATGTCCCAGGTCTCCCCGGACAGGACTAAGTGTCGCTGCACAACCACTGTGCCACATTTCCAGCGCACGGGGTGCTCTTCTCGCCGTCGTGGCCTACTCGGTGGGGAGCGTGCTGGCGGTACTGGCGTCGGTGGTGCTGGCGTCGTGCTGGGCACCCTGGCGGACATGTTTGAGGGGCACGGATTCGCACAGAAGGAGTGCCCAGCAATGGCCGCAGTTTCGAGTGAACACAATTCCTGTAGATAAAGTTGTGAACTGCTGAATTACTAAGCCCACCGATATGCAGCTCTTGCTGTTTCTCAGGCGCTTATGTAGGGATGAGTAATCGGAGGAAACTACGATGCGCCATCTCTCACCCCTCACTTTCGTTGCTTGTCTGGCAGTGATGTTAGCCTCACCGGCCTGCACAGTCTCCGAAGAAAAACCCACCAGCAAGACTAAGAGTCAACTTGAACAGCACCTTAAGGCTGAAGAGCATAAGAATGCCACTGCCCAGACTTTACTTGGGGTCATGTATGAATTCGGCCTTGAAGGCGTTCAGCAGGACTATGCCGAGGCATTTAAGTGGTACAGTAAAGCCGCAGAGAAGAATGATGCCCCTGCACAATCACATCTTGGCGGCATGTACGTCCACGGAAAAGGAGTCAAAGAAGATTACGTAAAGGCTGAAGTGCTCTTTCGTAAAGCTGCAAATCAAGGCGATGCCAGAGGACAAGCCGGCCTTGGCTTTTTATACCTAGCCGGGAAGGTCGTCCGGCAGGACTACAAGGAAGCCGCGAAGTGGTATCGTAAAGCTGCTGACCAGGGTGACACGAATGCTCAGTGCTCCCTTGGTGCCTTGTATAGTAACGGAGTTGGTGTACATAAGGACTATGCAGAAAGCAGGAAGCTATTCCTTATGGCAGCTTACAAAGGTGATGTGACTGCACAGTACAACCTTGGAAACACATTTGCAAAAGGTCTAGGCGTTAAACGTGACTATGTTATTGCACACATGTGGTTCAACATCGCCGCATCTAATGGAAACAATGAAGCGATAACGCAACGTGACAATGTGGCAAAGCTAATGACAATTGAGCAGATTGGGAAAGCACAACAGATGGCACGCGATTGGAAACCAAATGGCTGAGATACCAGATCTCAATTGGTATAAGCAGGTCAGTGAACGGCAAGGTCTTTCCGTACGCTGTCCGCATGCGACCGCCGACACATGTCCGCGCTACTACCAAAGCCTGTCTCTCCTTGGTCAAGCAGGCAGCACAGCAATCCCAATAACAGAGGACAAGCGACTGCTGAAGTTCTGGCAGAAGAGCGACCTGTGGCCGAAGACCGATGAGCAGACAACGTCTCTCTGCGGCTATCCGGAACGTTGGACAATGTTCTCACAATTCTGTCCCGAAGTCGCGTTTGACCGTTTTGGTTTCTTCGCCTCTTACCTCGCTCGTTACTCTGACGAGATTGATTCTGGGGTGGCGCACAAGCAATTACAAATTGCGGGGGCACCAGTTAACGACCCGAGATGGAATTGGGCTACGTGCTCGCCGCAACACTACTCAGAATGCTCACTATACCCCGTGCTTTTACATCATGCTATTACTGCTGCAAAGCCTGCTACGGGGTGGCATATCCGATTCCTTGAATTTGTGACGAATGTTTTCGGCACATGCGTCGGTGGTCTGCTCCAGAAACTGCTAGGGTGGTAGTTAATAGCTGTTACCAATTCTCCGAGGTTTGCTTGTTGCCGACCTGTGCCGTTTCGTGCTCAAACGTTGACGAAAATTGCGTCAACAAGCTGATCAAGCCCGGCACCCCTTCCGGGATATGGGTGCCTGGCGCGAACGATTGCCACGAGCAGGCACGTGACGTCCTTGACTACTGCCGCACCGACCAGGAGTAGCAGATGAGACCGACCAACAGGGTGAATGCGATGAAACGATGGTTGCCGTTAGTGGTATTGGGGGTAACCCTGCTGGGCAAAGCGCTGGTCCACTCATGGCTCTGGACCATGACAACTTGGCCACCGGATGCCGCTCGCCAACTCCCGAAGGCGCTCGAAGGCTTTGCCTTTCTAGCCGGCCCAGCATGTCTTTGCCTGTTTTGGCTGCTCTGGCGGAGGGGGGATCAAGGTGGAGCGCGAATTTCAATCCTGAAACGACGCGCAGGAGCTGCTGCCCTTACAGTCACAGTCCTGCTGTGGCTCTTTCTTGTGATGCAGTGGCTTCAGGCCGCTTGGGTGGCCGGAACGCCAACGGAATTCCCCATGTATTGGGTCGTGCGGAGCTTCAAAATGTACTTGTCCGCGGACATCTGCCTCCTCGTGGGCGGTCTGTTGTCCTTCTGGCTCAAAGGCGTTCGCATGCCTCCTCGCTTGAACGACACAGGAGAACAATCATAACGAAGGCCCCCCATCCGCTCTATGGGAGCATCCCACTGCCCAGATGAAGGGGCTTGCCTCCGCAAAGGCAAGCCCCTTCATCTGGGCAGTGTCAAATCCTCACGCCACCTGAACCGGCCTGACACGATCAACCAACCGCAACGGCGTCTCCTGCGCGGTTCCGAGCTTCGGCAGCAACGCGGCCGCCTTTTCCGTCTCCGAGGAGTGAGGTTCGCAGTAGTATTTGATGATCCTCCGCGAACTCGTGCCGCCCCCCCCAACCGCCTTGACACTCCCTTCGCCTCCGGCTAGACAGACATACCCAACGACGTGGGGCTGTAGCTCAGTTGGGAGAGCGCTTGAATGGCATTCAAGAGGCCGTGGGTTCAATTCCCTCCAGCTCCACCAGAAAGATCAAGGGCTTGCGATGAGCGTCGCAGGCCCTTTTTCGTTGCTGCACGACATCTTTGCACTACATTTTGCGGGCGAGCTGAAACGGACTGCGACCGGTTGTAAGCGCGCAATCAAAATGAGAATTCGGTTCACTCAATTTGAGAATGCGGGCCGGGGGTTGAGAAGCCTCCGGCTCGCTCTTTGCTACGCGTGCGTGTGCGAGATTTCCCCCTCATCCTCCGGCTTCAGGTAGGGCCGCACAGGCAGCCGCAAGCGTGCCCGCCAGTTGCCCTTCACGAAGAACACGTACCAGAACTGCCGCAGATGTTCTGCGAGATGAGCGAGGAACTTGCGACCCTTCGCGGCATCAAGAACGGCGACAAGGTCATCCTGGAGAACGGACGAGGCAGCAACTGGGCCATCGCCATTGTGACCAAGCGCGTGAAGCCGTTCACGGTGCAGGGCAACACCGTGCACCAGGTGTGCATCCCCTGGCACTTTGGCTGGCGCTTCCCCAAGGACGGCGGCGACGCAGCCAACCTGCTGTCCTCTGCCGTGGGCGATGCCAACACCGGCATCCCTGAGTCCAAGGCCTTCATGGTCAACGTGCGCAAAGCCTAAGGAGGCGAGTCATGAGTGGAAAGAGCTTCTTCGTTGACCTGACGAAATGCACAGCCTGCCGGGACTGCCAGGTCGCCTGCAAACAGTGGAAGAAACTGCCTGGCGAAAAGACCAGGAATATGGGTTCGTACCAGAATCCGCCCGACCTCTCGGACGTCACCCTGCGCCTGGTGCGCTTCAGCGAGCAGGAAATCGGCGGCAAGATGCACTGGTTCTTCCTGCCCGACCAGTGCCGCCACTGCCTGGACGCCCCCTGCAAGTCCGGCGCTTCCCTGCCCGACTCCATCATCGTGGATCCGGACACCGGCGCTGTTGTCTACAAAGAAAAGACGGCCAAGGAGGACGCGGCCACCATCCGCTCCTCCTGCCCGTACGACATCCCGCGTGTGAACAAGAAGACCAAAATCATCAGTAAGTGCGACATGTGCAATGACCGCGTGAAGGCCGGAAAGCTGCCCGCCTGCGTGCAGTCCTGCCCCACGGGAACCATGAACTTCGGTGACCGGGAGGCCATGCTGGCCCTGGCCAAGAAGAGCCTGGCCGATGCCAAGAAGAAGTTCCCGGGCGCCCAGTTGGTGGACGAGGAAAGCGTCCGGGTCATTTTCCTGACCCAGGACAAGCCTGCCCTGTACGCCAAGAACCTCATGGCCGACGCGTCGAACATTCCCGCGCGTGCCCCGCGCGAGTATACCCGGCAGGAGCTCTTCGCCGGGCTCATGAAGCCGGTGCGCAGCATCCTGGGTTAGCCCAGGCCTGAACAACAGCATCCACCTCCACACAGGGAGCCGCCGGGACAGATAGTCTGTTCCGGCGGCTCCCTCACCTTTGCGCAGGCCGCGCTCCAACCCAGTGCCAAGTGACGAGTTGCTGCCCGTCCGGTTGCGCCGTTCCGGGAAATGGCATAGACACCACCGATTCGTCATATTTGCATTACTGGTGCCAGCGCCCGCGCGCGCGGCGCCCGAACACCGCACCCTTCAGGAGGCACATCTCATGCGCAAGATACTTCTGCCGACGCTTTTGTCCCTGTCCATGATCTTGGCCGCTGCCCCGGCCCAGGCCGGTGAGCTTGACGCCTTCGCCGGGAAGACCGGCAAGATCGACATCGCGGGCGGCACGGCGCACATCCCGGTGATGAAGGAGGCGGCCAAGCGCATCATGCAGATGAGTCCCGGCCTGCGTATCACCGTAGCTGGCGGCGGCTCCGGCGTGGGCGTGCAGAAGGTTGGCGAGGGCCTGGTGGACATCGGCAACACGGGCCGCGCCCTCAGCGAGGCCGAGGTGTCCAAGTACGGGCTGAAGTCCTACGCCTTCGCCATCGACGGCGTGGCAGCCGTGGTCCACCCCAAGAACCCCGTGAATGCGCTGACGCACCAGCAGGTGCAGGACATCTTCGCGGGCAAGATCACCAACTGGAAGGCCCTGGGCGGGCGCGACGAGACCATCCACCTGTACACCCGCGACGAGGCCAGCGGCACCCGCGAGGTGTTCTGGGAGATCATGCTGAAGAAGGGCCAGATCGCTGCCGGGGCCAACGTGGTGGCCTCCAACGGGGCCATGAAGTCCGCCCTGGCCGGTGACATGGACGGCATCGGCTACGTGTCCATCGGCCACATCGACCAGACCATCAAGGCCCCGGCCCTGGACGGCGTGGCCCCGACCCAGGACAACGCCAAGAGCGGCAAGTACCCGGTGCTGCGCAAGCTGTACATGAACACCAAGGGTGAACCTGTCGGCATAGTGTCGGACTTCATCCGCTACATCCAGGGGCCTGACGGCGCGGCCATCACCGCCTCGGACGGCTACATCCCCACGAAGTAGCGGACAGAACGTCCAAACATGCCCGGAGCGCGGCAGAACAGCGGCAACAGCGGCACGGGCCGTGGCGCCAGGTCTGGAGACAGACTCGTCACGGCCCTGCTCTTCGGCGCGTCCGCCATGTCCGTGCTCTGCGTGGTGGGCATCCTGGGCTTCCTGGCCTGGTTCTGCCTGCCGCTGCTCGCCGACCCCTCGGGCGGCCAACTCGCCTCGTTCCTTTCCTGGCAATGGCGGCCAACCTCCGGCCAGTTCGGCATCCTGCCCATGGCTGTGGGGTCGCTGCTCCTCGGCTCCTCGGCCCTGCTCCTGGCCTGGCCGCTGGGCCTGGGCCTGACTTTGTTCGCTCATGGGCTTGGCCCGGCCTGGACCTCGCGCCCCCTCATGGCCCTGGTGCGGCTCATGACCAGCGTCCCCACGGTGGTCTACGGCCTGGCCTCGGTGTTCCTGCTGATCCCCCTGGTGCGCTCGGGGCTGTCCAGCTCGGGCTTCTCCTGGCTGGCTGCGGCGCTGACGCTCGCGCTTCTGGTGCTGCCCACCATCGTCCTGGTGCTGGACGGCCAGCTCCGGCTGGTCACACCCGGCCTGAGGCTCACGACGGCGGCCATAGGGCTGACCAGGGCGCAGGAGCTGGTGCATCTGGCCCTGCCGATGTGCGGGCGCGGACTTAAGACTGCGGCCATACTCGGCTTCGGACGCGCCGTGGGCGACACGCTCCTCCCGCTCATGCTCTCGGGCAACGCGGCCCAGGTGCCGGGCGGACCGCTGGACTCCCTGCGCACCCTCACTGCGCACATCGCCCTGGTGGTGGCCACGGACAGCCAGAGCGCGGCCTACACCTCACTTTTCGCCTGCGGGGCGCTGCTCTTCGGCATGTCCCTGGCCGTGAACCTTGGCCTGCGCCGCCTGGGCAGCAGCAACGGGGCATCATCCCGCATGCCCGGAGGCTGCCCTGGCCGTACCCGCGAGCTGGCAACGGCCTTGTTGGCCCAAATCCTTGGGTGGACCTCGGCCTGCGTCGTCCCGGCGGGGGTCTGCGCCCTGCTCGGGTACCTGCTCTGGCGCGGGCTGCCCACCCTGGGCGCGGCGCTGTTCTTCGGCGACACCCCACCCTTTGACGCCATTCTGCGCGACGCGCCGGTCTTCGACGGGCTGTGGCCCGCCTGCCTGGGCACGCTGTATCTGGTGCTGGTGGCCTCGGCCCTGGCCATCCCCCTCGGCGTGGCCAGCGGCATCCACCTGGCGGAGTTCGCCACAGGCCGGGCAGGGAGGCTGCTCTCCTCCTGCGTGGACCTCCTGGCCGGGGTGCCGTCCATCCTCATGGGCCTGTTCGGCTTCGCGCTCATTCTCCTCCTGCGCCGCACCCTGTGGCCCCAGGCCAACACCTGTCTGCTGCTCTCAGCCCTGTGCTTGGCCCTCTTGGTGCTGCCCTACCTCATCAGCGCCACGCGCACCTGCCTGGAGGCCTTGCCCCAGGAGCTGCGTCTCACGGCGGCCAGCCTGGGCCTGACGCGCTGGCAGACCGTCTCCCGCGTGCTGCTGCCCGCCGCCAGCCGAGGCGTCCTTGGCGGGGTCATCCTGGCCGTGGGCCGCGCAGCCGAGGACACCGCCGTGATCATGCTCACGGGCGTTGTCGTGGGCGCAGGCACCCCCGGCGCGCTTACGGACAAGTTCGAGGCCCTGCCCTTCACCATCTACTTCCTCGCCGCTGAGCACCAGACACCACAGGAGCTGGACCTGGCCTTTGGCGCGGCCCTGACCCTGCTTTGCCTCACGGCGGCCCTCTTCGCCATCGCCAGGAGCCTGCGCAACAGCCTGTCCAATGGAAAGGCGCGCCGCTGGGGAGCAGGAACAAGCGTACACCAGGGGACCGCAGCATGACCACCGCCATCCGCATCCAAAGCCTCACCGTGGCCTTTGCTGGCCGCACCGTGCTCAACAGCCTGAGCCTGGACGTTGACACCGGCGGCCCCACGGTGCTGGTGGGGCGTTCCGGCTCGGGCAAAACCACCCTGCTGCGCGCGCTGAACCGCCTGAACGAATGCCTGCCCGGCTGCGCCACCAGCGGCTCGGTGAAACTCCACCTTGGGGGAGAATGGCTGGACGCCTACGCTCCGCGAACCAGCCCCGAGGCCCTGCGCAAGCGCGTGGGCATGGTCTTCCAGACGCCCAACCCGCTGCCGGTGAGCGTGGCCCGCAACCTGGACCTGCCCCTGGCGCTGGCTCTGGGCCTTGGAGCAGCAGAGCGGGCCGAACGCGCCGAGCTGGCCCTGCGCGAGGCCCATCTCTGGGACGAGGTCAAGGACAGGCTGGACCACCCGGCCCAGACCCTCTCCGGCGGGCAACAGCAGCGCCTGTGCCTGGCCCGCGCCCTGGCCTTCCGGCCGGAGATTCTGCTCCTGGACGAACCCACGGCCTCCCTGGACTACAAGGCCGCGCGCGGGGTGGAGGAGCTGCTGCTGGAACTGGCCGGGCGCTACACGGTGTTTCTGGTCTCCCACAACCTGAACCAGGCCCGGCGGCTGGCCCGGCACATGTTCGTGCTGCGCGGGGAGGAAGGCGGGGGCAGCCTCGTGGAGGCCGTGGATCAGGAGACCCTGGCCGACAAGGAGCGGCTGCTCGCCCTCATGGACGAGCTGCTCTGAGGCTATAGGCGGCAGGTGCGCTTCGGCCCGCGCGAGCTTGCGGGACAACGGCAACCACGAGGAGGAGGCGATGAAGTACGGCGCGCGTAACAAGTTGAAGGCCACGGTCACGAGCGTGAAGAAGGGTGATGTAATGGCTCTGGTGAAGTTCCATGTGACGGAGCCGGGCGAGATGGCCTCGGTCTTGACCACGGAGTCCGTGGAGGAGCTTGGCCTCAAGCCCGGCGATGAGATTCAGGTCTTCATCAAGGCCATCCACGTCATGCCAGTGAAGGAATAGCACAACTCTGCCGCACTGCGGGAACCGGGAGCCGACAGCCCTCCCGGCTCCCGGCTTCTCCTCCCGCAACCTTTCCATTCTCGCAACGACACCTGGCCCTCTGGCGTGAGATTCCTCTCGCCATTTCCAGATGTTGTGCCTAATCTCGAATTACAATACCCTATTTGACGTATTTGATTAATCGCTGCTATAGGCCCTGCGGAACCAGAACGTGGAGGCTCAACGGCATGGACATCAGGGGCGAAATGGCAGGCACCAGCACCGCAGGAATCGACATCGGCTCGCGCAGCATCGAGCTGGTGGTCATGCGCGGGGACGAGGTGGTGCATGCGGCTAAGGCCCCGACCACCTTCGACCCAGTGGGCCAGTGCCGGGCGTTGCTCGGCGATGTTTGCGCCGCGCGTGTCGTAGCCACGGGCTATGGCCGCAAGCTCTTCGTCGAGGCCTTCGATAAGCAGCCCGCCTTGGGCAGGGTGACCGACATCACCGAGATCCAGGCCTATGCGCTGGGCGCGTCGCACCTGTTCCCCCAGGCCCGCACCATCCTCGACATCGGCGGCCAGGACTCCAAGGTCATCACACTGAGCCCGCAAGGGCGCGTGCTGCGCTTTGAGATGAACGACCGCTGCGCCGCAGGCACTGGCAAGTTCCTGGAGATCATGGCCCTGTCGCTCCAGGTGCCCCTTGAGGACTTCGGGGCCTTCGCCATGTCCGGCGACACGCGCATCCCCATCAACAGCATGTGTACCGTCTTCGCCGAGAGCGAGGCCACCAGCCTCATGGCGCGCGGGGAAAAGGCGCAGAACATCGCGCTGGGCATCCATCTGGCCATCATGCAACGGATCCATTCGATGTTGCGGCGCGCGGGCCAGGACGGCCCCCTTGTCTTCGCCGGGGGAGTTGCGCGCAACCCCTGCGCGGTGGAGCTGCTGCGCGAACTCACCGGGGCCCAGTGCCTAGTGCCCCAAGACCCGGATTTGGCCGGGGCCTTGGGCGCCTGCCTGCTCGCCCGCAAACTCCTGGAGAACGACAATGACTGAAGCAGCCAAAGCCCCGACCCTCGCCAAGTTCGCCAGCCCGGTGGACCGCTTCCACCTGGAGCTTGAGCCTCTGAAGGAAGCGGGCGTGAAGCTTGCCGGAATCTACTGCGTGTTCGCTCCAGTGGAGCTTGTGCGCGCCGCCGGGGCCGTTTCCGTCGGCCTGTGCGGCAAGAAGCAGGGGCCCATCCCGGACGCCGAGCGCGTGCTGCCCGCCAACCTCTGCCCGCTCATCAAGTCGAGCTACGGCTATGCCGCCACGGGCACCTGCCCGTATTTCAACGCCACGGACTTCATCCTGGCCGAGACCACCTGCGACGGCAAAAAGAAGATGTTCGAGCTCATGGACCGCATCAAGCCCGTGCACATGATGCGCCTGCCCACGGACAAAAGCCCCGAGGCCCAGGCCCTGTGGCTGGCGGAGATGCGCCGCTTGGCGGCATTTCTGGCCCAGCACACCGGCAAGGCCGTGACGGACGAGGCCCTGCGCCGCGAGATCGCCCTGCAAAACAGAATCCGCCGCGCTCTGCTCGATGTGGCCGCCTTCATGTCCGAGGCGCGGCCCCCCATCTCCAGCCTGGACCTGATGGGAATATGCGAGTCGCGCACCTTCGTGCTGGACCAGGAAGCCTACCTGAACGACCTGCTGGCCCTGGGCCGCGAACTGGAAGAACTGCGGGCCAAGGGCTCCTCGCCCTACAAGGCGGGCGCGCCGCGCATCCTCGTCACCGGCACGCCCGTGGGCCGGGGCTCGGAAAAGGTGCTGCGCCTGCTGGAGGACGCCGGGGCCGTGGTGGTGGTTCTGGAGAACTGCACCGGCCTCAAGGGCGTGGTCGGCCTTGTGGACGAGAACGCCGAGCCCATGGAAGCCCTGGCCAAGCGCTATCTGGACACGCCGTGTTCGTGCATGAGCCCCAACACCGGGCGCTTCACCCTCATCGACGACCTGACCAGGCAGTATCGGCCCACAGGCGTCGTGGACCTCGTGTGGCAGGCCTGCCACACCTACAGTGTGGAGTCCTTTGATCTGGGCCGCCACGTGACCGATGACCTGGGCCTGCCCTTCCTCAAGATCGAGACGGACTACACCGAGTCCGATGTCGAACAGCTCAGGACCCGCATCGAAGCCTTCCTGGAACTGCAAGCACTGTAAGCAACACTGTCACGAGGAGAGTCTCCCATGTCCGCATCAAACCGTTTCGGCCCCTTCGGCAAACGCCTCGCCGCGCTGGCAGGTGCCGCGCTCTGCACCCTGTTCCTGGTCTCGACCCTGGCCTCCACGGTCCTGGCCGAAACCCTGCCCAGCTACAAGCTCTCGTACGTGCGCACCACGCACCACACGCCGCTCATGGTGGCGGCCATCAAGGGCGAGGAGTTCAAGGCCTTCGGCACCTACCTGAATCCGCTGATCCCACGGGAGAAGTACGAGTTGGTGTCTGGCGGCAAGACCATCGCCATCATCGATCTGATTTTGGCCAAGAGCGGGTCCGAGTCGGCGACCATGTTTGCCCAAGGGCAAATCGATCTGGCCATGGCCTCGGTGACGGCCATCATGGCGGGCATCGACAAGGGCACCAAGATGCACATCGTGGCGCCGCTCCAGACCGAGGGCATGGCGCTGGTCGCCCCCAAAGACGCCAAGTACAGCGACTTCGCCAGCTTCGTGGCCTTTGTGAAAGCCAGCAAGCTCCCTGTGAAGGTGGGCTACCACAGCCCCACCAGCGCCCCCAAGATTCTGCTGGAGCGCGCCCTGAAGGAGGCGGGGCTGAAGGTCACCGAAGACCCCAACGACTATACCGCCAAGGTGCTGCTGGCCGACCTGAAGGAGACCAGCAACATGCTGCCCGCCCTGGCCACCCGGCAGGTGGAGGCCATTGTCGGTCCCTCGCCGTTTCCGGAGGTGGCCGTGACCAAGGGCGCAGGCAAGATCGTCTTCGACCTGCGCGACATGCCGCCCAAGGGCTTCTGGCATGACTTCCCCTGCTGCGTGGTGGCCGCCAGCGACGCGATCATCAAGGCCGACCCCAAGGTGGTGAAGGCCCTGGTGGACCTGACGCTAAAGACCAACACCTGGTGCAACACCCACAAGACCGAGGTGGCCAAGATCAGCGCCGACTGGATCGGCATCAACCTGGCTGCGGCCCAGTATTCTACCCTGGTGTTCCTGCCGGGCTTCACCCAGGGCTGGGTGCGCTGGGCCGGGGTGTACATGGACCTGCTCGACGGCATGGGCAACTTCAAGGGCAGCCTCAAGGGCAAAAAAATCGACGAGGTGAAGCCGCTGTTGTTCGACTTCGCCTTCGCGGGCCAGCCCAAGAAGTAAGCTGATGCCCTCACGCCTCACAAGCCTCATCCTGCCGCTCGTCGTCCCGGCCCTGTTCCTCTGGGGCTGGGAGACGACGGCGGTGCGCGTGGCCAACGACATCATCCTGCCGCGCCTGGGCGACGTGCTGGCCGTGCTGGCGCACCCGCTTGAGCCCATCATCGGCATGGGCTCGCTTGTGGCCAACGTCGGCATCAGCCTAGCCCGGGTGCTCTTTGGCTATCTGGCGGCCGTGGCCCTGGCCATCCCGCTGGGCATCCTCATGGGCTACTTCGCCCCGGCCCATCGACTGCTGAACAACTTCCTCTCCCTGTTCCGGCCCATTCCGCCCCTGGCCTGGACCCCACTCATGCTGGCCTGGTTCGGCATCACGAGCCCGGCCACCGTCTTCAACATGGAGATCGGGCCAACCTACATCTTCTTCAACAACTTGAAGTTCTCCATGGCCTTCATCATCTTCATCGGCGGGTTCTTCCCGGTGCTGACCAGCTCCGTCCAAGGCGTCCGCAGCGTCCGCCGGGTGCTCGTGGAATCGAGCATGGTGCTGGGGGCCAGCCGCCTGGACATCTTCCGCAAGGTCATCCTGCCCGCAGCCTCGCCGTCCATCCTCACGGGCATGCGCATCGGCCTGGGCGTGGCCTGGATGTGCCTGATCTCGGCCGAGATGCTGCCTGGCAGCATGTCCGGGGTGGGCTACCTTATCACCCACGCCTACACCGTGGGCCGCCAGGACATCGTCATCACGGGCATGGTCTCCATCGGGGTCATGGGCGCGCTCATGGACCAGGGGTTCCGCCTGTGCGAGCGCAGGATGCTGTTCTGGAGGGGGATGTCCTGATGAGCGCCAAGCACGCCCTCACCATTGCAGCGGTCAGCAAGGTCTTTCCACTGGGCCGGGCCAACGGCCAAGGCAAGACCGTCACCGCGCTTGACAGCACCAGCTTCAAGGTGCTCGACAACGAATTCCTGTCCATCGTCGGCCCCTCGGGCTGCGGCAAGTCCACGCTCCTGCGCCTTATGGCCGGGCTGGAAAAGCCCAGCGGCGGCGCAGTCAACTTCCGGGATCAAGAGGTTGCCCGGCCCTCCGGCCGTATCGGCCTGGTTTTTCAGGACTACTCCCTGCTGCCCTGGCGCACGCTGGTGCGAAACATTGAGCTGGGCCTGGAATTCCAGGGGCTGCCAGGGCGGCAGGCCAGGGACAAGGCCCTGGAGTATCTGGAACTGGTGGGCCTTGCTGCATCCAAGGATGCCTACCCCCATGAGCTTTCCGGCGGGATGCGCCAGCGGGCGGCCATCGCCCGCGCCCTGGCCGTTGAACCGGACGTGTTGCTCATGGACGAACCTTTCGGCGCACTGGACGCCCACACGCGCCTGCTCATGCAGCGCGAGCTCCTGGCCATCTGGGAAAAGCGCAAGAAAACCGTGGTCTTCGTCACCCACAGCATCGACGAGGCCGTGTACCTCTCCGACCGCATCGTGGTCATGGACAAGGACCCCGGCCGGGTCATCGAGGTGCTGGACGTGGACCTGCCCCGGCCCCGCACACGCAAGAATCCAGACTTCGGGCGGCTCACAGAGTCCATCCTGGAGATGCTCAAATACTAACGCCCCAACGTGGATGAACCGCCATGCCCAAGCATGTGGCTTTGGATTGCCGAAGCCTAGCCTGTCCCGGCCCGGTGCTGCGCGTCATAGACGCCCTGGAGAAGGGCGCGCCCGAGACCCTGGAGGTCCAGGTGGACGACCAGGCCGCGCAAGAGAACGTCACGCGCCTGCTCATGGGCAAGGGCTTCACCGTCACGGCGGAGGAAGGCCCCGGCCGCGTTGTGCTCAAGGCCGCACGCAGGGCTTCCGCCCAAGCTGACGCCTCGCCCCAGCCCCAGAGCCAGGAAAAGACAGTGGCCTTCATCACGGCGGACAGCATTGGCCGGGGCAGTGACGAACTTGGCGGAAAACTCATGCTCGCCTTCCTGGCCACCCTGCCGGAACTGGGCGCGAGCCTGTGGCGCATCGTGCTGGTCAACGGGGGGGTGAAGCTGGCTTGCGAAAGGCACCCGGCCCTAGAAAAGCTGGAGACTCTGGCTGCGTCCGGCGTGTCCATCCTGGTCTGTGGCACCTGCCTGAACTTCTTCGAGCTGATGGACAAGAAACGCGTGGGCGAGACCACCAACATGCTCGATGTGGTGACGAGCCTGGGTTTGGCGGGCAAGGTCATCCAGATATAATAATGGCCGCCTGCACCTTTCTCATGCCCAGGGAAAAGGAAAGAAGGAAACGTTCAGGCTAGAATCCTACACTGCCCTGGAGTAGAATTGTAGCGAGAACTGCCGCCGTTGCAGCTCGAAGGAAAGAGGTCGCGCGGATGCTGTCTTGCCAGACGCGAGCGGTCACGACCACGCGCCTGAGCACGGGCCGCACGACCATGCGCATCCGGGGCACGAGGCGGAGAAGCACGAGCACAGCCACTAGCGGTCGCATTAGCTGTTCAGCGCGGGGTGCCCTCCAGCACCTCGCGGCGCAGCACGTCCACCAGGTCACGGGCTCGCAAGTCCTCGATGCGGAAATACTGCGCACCCATTTCTGCGGCCAGGGCCTGGGCCAGGCCGAAACGTATGAGCCCGGCCTTTTCCACGTCCACCACCAGCGTGCGGATGCGCCCGTCGTCGGCTATGGCCCGGGCCGCCAGCCGCGCCTCGGCCAGGGGCTTGCCGCCAGCCAGGCTCACGTTGGCCTTGCCGTCAGAGATGACCACCAGCACCGGAAAGCTCGTCGGGTCACGCCGCAACTGTTGCAGGAGCAGTTCGTGCCCCAGCGACAGGCCATGCACCAACGGCGTCTTGCCGCCCGTGGGCAGGTCTTCGAGTAGCCGGTAGGCCAAGTCCACACTGCTGGTGGGTGGCAGGAGCACCGAGGCACCCTGGCCTCGGAAGGCGATGAGCCCCACCTTGTCGCGCTTCTGGTAGGCGTCGAGCAGGAGCGAGAGCACCGCGCCCTTGGTCTCCACCATGCGCTGTCCTGCGCCCATGCTGCCGCTGGCGTCCACCACGAAGATGATGAAGTGGCCCATGCGCTTCTCGCGCACGCGCTGGCGCAGGTCTGAGCGCTGCACCAGGACCGCCATCTCGCCCGGCTGCGGCAGTTCTCTGCGACTGCGCTGGTGCGGGGCTGCAGCACGCAGGGTGGCGTCCAGGGCCAGATCCGTAGGGGCGGGGTTCTGGCGGGCCTTGACGTAGCGGCCGGACTTTTGGCTGGTGCGTGAGCGCGTGCGGCGGCCCGAGCCTGTGCGCACCACGCGGTCCTTCTTGTACACGATGGGCTTGACCCGGAAGGCTGCTCCCACTGGAAAGATGGTCTCCAGGGCCAGCGGACGACCCTGGTTTTCGGCGTCGGCCTCATCCGTTTCGTTACTTTCCGGCGACTGCTCCAGCTCTCCCTCGTCTTCGCTGGCCCGGGCCTCGGCCTGTTGCTGCTGGGGCTGCTGCCCGTCCTGGGGCTCCGGCTGCTGCTCCTGTTCCGGTTGATTCTGATGCTCGTGCTCGTGCTCATGCTCTTCCGGCTTCTGCTCCTCTTGTGGCTCCTGTTCGGGCGGCGCGGGTGGCGGCGGCATGCGGCGGCGGTGCAGCAGCACTAGTTCCGCAGCCTCGTCCAGATCGGACTGGCGCACATCTTCCCGTTGCGCAAGGGCGGCCAGGGCGCGGGCCGTGCGGCGCAGAGTCAGGTCCGCCCGGTGCCCGGCCACGCAGGCCTCCACGCACAATTCCGAGGACTTGGCCATGAGCGGAGCAGGCATGCGCACCAGGGGCAGGGCGCGGCGGGCCTCCACGAGGGCGCGCGCAGTCTGGCGCTCCGTCTCGATCCACTGGGCCAGAAATTCTGAAGGGTCAGAGTCGAAGGCCTCGCGACGGCGCAGCACCTCGCAACGCAGGTCGATGTCTTCGGGCGCGGCCATCTCCACGCACAGGCCGAAGCGGTCGAGCAACTGCGGCCGGAGTTCGCCTTCCTCCGGGTTCATGGTGCCGACCAGGATCACCTCCGCCGGGTGGCGGAAGCTGATGCCCTCGCGCTCGACGATGTTCACCCCCAGGCTGGCGGCGTCGAGCAGGATGTCCACCAGATGGTCGGACAGCAGGTTCACCTCGTCCACGTACAGGATGCCACGGTGCGCGCGGGCGAGCAGGCCTGGCTCCAGGGCCTTGCGGCCAAAGCGGATGGCTGCCTCCAGGTCCAGGCTCCCGGTGACGCGGTCCTCGGTGGCGCCGAGCGGCAGGTCCACCAGCCGAGCGGGCCGCCAGTCCGTGGGCAAGGTCTCGCCCCTGGCGAGTCCACTCGACCGGGCCGAGCAGTCCGGGCAGAGCGACCCGCCGGGGCCGCAGGAAAACGGGCAGGCGCGCACCACCTCGATGTGCGGCAGGAGCGCGGCCAGCGCCCGCACTGCCGTGGACTTGGCCGTACCCTTCTGCCCGCGCACCAGCACCCCGCCGATCTGCGGACACACGGCGCAGGCCATAAGCGCGCGCTTGAGCCGTTCCTGGCCGACCAGCGCGCTGAAGGGGTAGACCGAGCTTCGTGCGGCCTGGCTATTAGGCAAGGGCCTTCTCCATGCTGCCCGCCACCGCTCCCTGAGCCAGGCCGATGTCCTGGAAGGGCTTCTTGCGCATGCGGTGAGGCAGGGCCAGTTCGGCGGCCAGGCCCACGTCCTCACGCGTGGCAATGTCCCGTCCGTCGAGCGCGGCCATGGTCTTGGCGGTCTTCATCATGACCAGGTCGGCCCGGTGGCCGTCCACGCCCATGTCCACGGCGATCTGGGCCACGAGGCGCAGGAGCTCGTCCGGGAATCCTACGCGAGGCAGCAGTGCACGAGCGCGCTCCACGCGGCTTGCCACGGCCTGCTCCTCTTTGGCCCAGATGCGCGCGAAGTCCTCAGGGTTATCCTCAAAGGCCATGCGGCGCTTCACCACCTCCACACGGCTGTCGATGTCCAGGATGCCCTCCACCTGCACACACAGGCCGAAGCGGTCGAGCAACTGGGGCCGCAACTCGCCCTCCTCGGGGTTCATGGTTCCCACGAGCACAAAGCGCGCCGGGTGGCTGAAGCTGACGCCCTCGCGCTCCACGGTGTTGACTCCCATGGCAGCGGCGTCCAGCAGCACGTCCACGATGTGGTCGTCGAGCAGGTTCACCTCGTCCACGTAGAGGATGCCCCGGTGGGCCTCGGCCAGGATGCCCGGCTCAAAGGTCTTCTCGCCCTTCTTGATGGCCGCTTCCAGATCGAGTGTGCCGAGCACGCGGTCCTCGGTGGCGCCCACGGGCAGATCCACCACGCGGGTGCGACGGCGGGCCGTGGCGAGCGTTCCTGCCTCGGCTTTTACGGCGCAGTCGACACAGAAATCGGAATCGTTCCCGTTTGTGGGGCCGGGCTTGCAGGCAAAGGGGCAGCCCTCGGCCACGTCGATTTCCGGCAGCAGGCTGGCCAGGGCGCGCACCGCCGTTGACTTGGCCGTGCCCTTTTCGCCACGGATGAGCACGCCGCCGAGCCTGGGGTTCACCACGTTGAGCAGCAGGGCCTCCTTCATGAGGTCCTGGCCAACGATGGCCGAGAAGGGATAGGCGAAGGTATGGTTCTTCAAGGTCTCACGCTCCGTATGTTTAGGCAGACTTGTCTTTCATGGCCCGCATCATCTCCTGCCACTGCTCCACGTCCTCGGGCCGCATGATGTCCACGCTGCCGCCCTGGAAGTCACCCGTGACCTCGCCCATGTCCTCCTCCAGCCAGCCCTCCATCTCCAGGTAGGACTCCTTGAGGGCTTCCAGCACCTCGGGGTCGGCCTGCCACAGGCCACGCGTCTGGGCTTCGAGGAGCCGCCTGCCGATCTCTTCAAGCGCCCAGGGGTTGTGCTGGCGGAAGAATTCGCGGTTCTCGTCGTCCATGACAAAGGTCTTGGCGATGTCGTCGAAGATCCAGTCGTCCACCTCGCGGGTGGTGGCCTCCCACCCATAGACCCGGCCCACGCGCTTGCTGATGTCGCCCGCGCCCTTGTAGCCGTGGCGTTTCATGCCCTCGATCCAGGCGGGGTTCAAAAGGCGGGTGCGCACCACACGGCGGATCTCGTCGGCCAGGTCGCGCACCTCCACGCGGCTGGGCTCGCGTGTGTCGCCGTAGTAGCCCTTGACCTCGCCGTCCCCGAACTGCCGGGCCGCCGCCATCATGCCGCCGTGGGTGCCGTAGTAGCCGCAACAGTTGAACAGGTCGTGCTCGTCAGAGACGACCTTGTTGTAGCTCACGTCCACGGTGGACAACGCGGCCTCCAGTTGCCGGGGCCGGTGTTCGCCGAAGATGTCCCGGCCATAGGCGTAGGAGTTCCAGTAGACGAAGATATCCGCCAGGTCGGCTTCGGTCTTCCAGGCCGAAGCGTAGACCGCCAGATTGACCCCGGGCTGGTAGGTCCCGGGCTTGGCCGAGAACAGCCGCAGGGTGGACTTCCTCCACCCGGCTTCGCCGTCTTCATGGGCGTCGGTCAGCTTGCTGAACGTTTCCCTGGCGTGCTTGCGCACGTAGTTGTCGTCGTCAGATTCGTCGAGCCCGGCCACATGGTGGATGGCCTCGTCCACCAGGGCCATGTTCTCCGGGAAGCTGTCGCGCAACAGCCCCGAAACGCGGATGGTCACGTCCACGCGCGGGCGGCCCAATTCGGCGACAGCAATGACCTCAAAGCCTGTCACATGGCCATTGCCGTTCCACTTCGGGCGCACGCCGATGAGATGGAATATCTGGGCCATGCCCTCGCCGTCGGCCCACATCATGTCGTTGCACATCCAGAACATGGCCACGTTCTCGGGCACGCGGCCCTCCTCGCGCACATGCTTGGCGATGATGGCGTCGGCCAGGCGCATGCCCACCATGTGCGCGGCGCGGGTGGGCACGCGCCTAGGGTCGAGCGAGTAGAAGTTGCGGCCCGTGGGCAGGATGTCCTCGCGTCCTCTGGTGATGATGCCGGACGGTCCGGGCTGGATGTAACCGCCGCCGAACCCGTGCAGCAGCGTATCGATCTCCTTGGACTCCTCCACACGGGCGTTCACGTCCAGGATGCGGCGCAGCAACGCAGGCAGGCAGATGGTGTGGGAGGCGTCCACGAGCCGTTCGCCCACAAGGGCAAGCACGGCCTGCTCGAAGGCGGCGGCACCCTCCTCGTTGTCGGCGCAGGTGAGCGCAGCCCCGCAGGCCTCGCGGCCCAGGCGCTCCACGTCCGCCAGCAGTTCGGAATGGCTGGCCCGCCAGCGTGGGTGGATGGCACCCGGCTCGGCCAAGAGCGCGCCCAGGTCCAGGTCCATCATGCGGCACAGGGTTTTGCGCAAGGAATGCTCGTCGTCCACGTCATAGCGCAGGATGGACCAGAGGAAGGCGTGGCGGCGCTCACCCTCGGACAGTTCACCGAATACATGCATGCCGTCGTCGTGCTGTGTGCCTCGGATGAGCCCCAGGGCCTCGTGCAGGGCCGTGGTGAGTTGGTCGAAGCCCATGTCCGCCGCGCCCTTGCCCCCTGCGCCCTTGATGGACCCGAGCAGGTTGGCCTTTTCCGCCAGGTCGCGGATGAGATGCTCCAGCATGTGCGCGCGGGTCTTGTCCGCTGCCTTGGCCTGCTCGTACTCAGCCAGGTGGCGGCCCAACTCGTCGAGCTCCTCGTAGAGTTCGGTGTGGGTCATGGCCGTGGTCATGTGGTCCACCAGCGCAGCGTAGCTGCGGCGCTTGGCGATGGTGCCCTCGGGAGGGTTGTCGGCGTTGTAGATGTACAGGTGCGGCACCTCGTGCAGGGCCAGGTCCGGCAGGCAGGAGGCGGACAAGCCCACACTCTTGCCGGGCAGGAACTCCATGTTGCCGTGGGTGCCAACGTGGACCAACACATCCGCGCCGAATCCTTCTTCAGGGCCTTCTTGCAGCCAGCGGTAGGTGGCGAGATACTGGTGTGGTGGCGGGATGTCCGGGTCATGGAGAATTTTGCAGACTCGGCCGTCGCAGCGCGGGCCAGCGCAGCCGCGCTTGGGCTGCACGCAGATGGCCGCGTTGCCGTAGGTCACGCCGGTGATGACGATCTTGCCCTCAAAGATCATGGCCGGGGGCACGCCGTTCACTTCCTGGCCCGGCGGATTGCCCCAGGCTGCGGCGATGCGCGTGCGCACCTTCTCCGGGTATTGCCCCCACCAGCCGAGGTAGGTCGTGAGCGGCAACAGGGTCAGCGCACCGCCCTTCTTGACGATCTCGTCCACCGTGGTCCAGCGAAACTCGCTTATGGCCTTGCGGCCCATGATGGTTTCAATGAGTGCCGCGCCGGTCGCGGGCGGCTCGACGCTGTAGCCCTGGGCCTTCATGGCCGCCAGGATGCGCGCCACGCTTTCCAGGCTGTCCAGCTTGGCCGCGCCGCCAACGCTGGCCTCCACCGAGGCGCAGGGGTCGTTATGCAGGATGAAGGCGACCTTCCGCTCGGCCACGGGCTTTTGTCCCATGCGGATGTAGGCCGCCACGCGCCGGGCCAAGTGGTTGCTGCGCTCCGGCACCACGGTGCGGCGCTCCATGGTGGCCCCGGTGGCCGCGCTCTCGTATTTGGTGCCGCCGCCGAGGTAGATGGGCTCGATGACGCCCTCGAATTCAGGCATGGCCACGGACCAGGACACCTCGGAGCCAAGGCCCTGGGGGTCGGCCTCCCACTCCTGCACGGACTTGGAGGAGGAGAACACGGGCTGGAACACCGGCACGCCGAGTTCTGTCAGCGCCGCCACGCCCGAGGCTGCGGCATTCTCCTGGGCGCCTTCCGCGCTGCGGGTGTGGCCCAGGAAGAAGCTCACCAGCTTGACCACGGCGGAGAGTTTGGGCGCGGCGGGGTCGAGGAAGACCTCGCGCAGCCAGTTCAGCGCGCCCTTGTTGCCGAGCCCGTCGTCCTTGATGGTGTTGGAAAAGATGGGCAGCACACGCAGGCCCAGGCCCTCCAGATCGGCGATGAGCCGCTCCTCCACCTCCAGGGTCTCGTTGACCCAGAAGTGGCGGCCCACGATGAGCCCCACCCAGGGGGCAGCGGCCAGGCCCTTGGCCTCGGCGTGGCCCTCGTGCCAGGCCAGATACTCGGCCAGGGTGGCAAAGTGCCGGGCCGATCCGTCCGACTTTGGCATGGCCGGGTGCCACAGGCCCTCCCAGGGTACGGGCTGGGGCTCCGGCGCATCCAATTCCGCATATTCCGGTCCGCCGAATTCGCGCGTCAAGGCCTTGAGCATGTTCACCACGTTCTGGGTGCCGCCATAGGTCATGGCCCGGTGGGCGTTCTGCACCACCTCGGCCCTCGCCGTAGAGAGTCCCCAGAGCGAGGGGTCGTAGCTCAGGCAGACCACGGGCACTGTCTGACCGATGGCTCGAATTTCCGGCTCCAGTTCCTCCCAGAAGTCCTCGGCGGCGCGGTACAGAAACACGGCCTGGGACGAGCACATATCCTCCAGCACCTGGGCCTGCTTTTCGGGGTGCTGCTCCAAAGTCTTGGCCGGATACAGGCGCAAGGTCAGCCAGGGTAAGGCCTCGGCAGCACGCGCCAAGGCTTCGGCGTGGCTGTTCCATACAAGGGCGGTGATCTTCATGGAGGGACTCCTAAAGGGTTAGAATGTCCAGTCGGTGCGCAAGAAGATCATCCGGCCCGGTCCCCACGCGCTGTTGGTTTCAGCGGTCTTGACGTCAAAGAGATTCTGGCACTCCAGGCTCACCCCCAGGCGCGACTCGCTCAGTAAGAAGGCCTTGGCGATCTTGGCGTCCACCACGTCGTATTTGCCGAATGTGGCGTTCGGGCCGTTGTTGTTGCCGGTGGTGTCAGTGCCGTAGAATATCTTGCCCACGCGGCGGTTCACCACCCGGGCATTGAACAGCTCAGGGTCATTGAACTCCAATCCCAAGGTGGTCACGGACAGAGGCGTTCCGGCGATGCGCTGGCCCTTGTAGGCCCCGACCATGATCTTGGGGTCGGTGTGCTGATAGTTGGCCAGGGCCTTCCAGTGTTCATAAAAGGTGTACTCGGCCTCGGTCTCGATGCCAGCAACGTCCACCACGCTGACGTTTTTGTATTTGTACACCGTGGGGGGGCCCGCACTGACGAAGGTCCGCTCGATGTAGTTCGAGACGTGGGACTGGTAGAAGGTGGCCGCCAGGCGCAGGTTGTCCAAGGGGTTCAGGTCCACCCCGATCTCCTTGGATTTCAAGTACTCTGGCATGAGGCTGGGGTCACCTTGCGTGGTGCTGGCCAAGCTGGAGACGTTGTACATCTCGCCCAGGGTCGGCGTGCGGAAGGCCTCGCCATAGGCCCCGCGCACGGACAGCCAACCGGTGGCGTTGTAGCGCACGGCAATGCGGCTGGTGAAGGCCTGCTTGATGTTGTGGTCGTAGTAGGTGACCCCATTGCCCGGCGCGGCGATGGCCCGGTCCTGGGTGTAGCCGTCATGGGATTCCCAGTAGTTCCAGCGAATGCCAGGCACGATGATGACACGACCGTCAAACAGCTTGAGCTCATCCTGGGCAAAGAGACCGAGGCTGTTCGTCTTGCCGCCCATGGACTTGTTGAGATCACCGGTAACGTACTCGTTGCGACGGGAATAATCGAGGTTCTGCAGGTCCATGCCCAGGGTGCCGGTGTTGCCGAGCCCAAGATCGTAGCTCAGGTTCACTCCGGCCAGATAGTCGCGCATGATGGCCCCGGAGTCGTAGTTTTTGACCTTGTTGTAGGTGGCGCCAGCGGTGCTCTGATAGTCGTACCCCGAACTCTGGTACCCGGCGGAGAGATAGGCGTTCAGCTCGCCGCCCGCGAACCTTTTGGCGTACTTGATGTTGCCCGTCTCACGGTACATCTCGAAAAGCAGAAATTCCGGCATGTAGTTCAGGCCGCCGTGGTTGGCGAAATGCCCGTACATTGCGCCCATGGTCAGGGTCTGGCTGGGGTCTATGTCGTAGGAGACCTGCGTGCGGCCCCATTCGTTGCGCTGCCGTATGGGCAGGTTGTTGGTGGGCTGGCCGTTCGAATGACGCACCGCGTCCTTGGGCGTCGGGCTGTAGCCCTCGGTGCCTCCGACCGAGCCGGAGACGTACAGCCCCCATTTGCCGTCCTTTCTCAGGTGGCTGGCGTCGGTGCGCACGGTGTTGAAAGTGCCGTAGGAAGCTCCCAGGGTGGTCTCGGCCTTCTCTTCCTTGGGCGTGCGCGTGATGATGTTGATGACGCCCCCCATGGCCTGGGCGCCGTAGAGCGCCGAGCCAGGGCCGCGCACCACCTCGATGCGCTCGATGTCGCGCGGGTTGATGAAGCTCCACTCGAAGGTCTGCTGCTGGGCGTCGGTCTGGGGGATGCCGTTGAGCAGCACCAGGATGCGCGCCGGGGTGGCGCCCATGCCGCGCATGATGACGCGGTTGTAGGTGCTGGAGCCTATGAAGCCGCGCGCGTTGTACACCTCCACGCCTGCGGCGTCCTTCAGGATGTCGATGGTGGTGGGGGCCACCATCTTGTCGATCTGCTCACGGGTGATGACCGTCACAGCGTTGGGCACCGTGTCCACCCTGGCCTCGTGGCGTGTGGCCGTCACCAGCACCTCGGAGAGGCGGGTGCCCTTGGCGGGCGGGGCGCTCGTGGCGTTGTCCGCAGGGGGGGACTCGGCCAGGGCCGGGAGGGCCAGGGTCAGGGCAAGGGCCAGGGTCGCAAGCATTACAGTCAGTCGCATGAGCTATTCCTCCAACTCGGGTATTGTTTTATCTGTCAAGTCGTGCCGCTGGTGGCGGCCATGGGGAAAAACATGGCGCCCGCGCCCGCCTCCATGCGCAGCACGTCCACGCCGTAGACGGTGCGGATGGAATCCTCGGTGAGCACATCCTCAGGCGCACCATCAGCGAACACTCGGCCCCGGTGCATGAGCAGCGCCCGGCTGGCGAAGCGCGCGGCCAGGTTCAGGTCGTGCACGGCCAGCACCACGCCGGTGTCCTGCTCCTCGGCCAGGGCGCACAAGAGCGCCATGACCTCCATCTGGTGTCTGAGGTCCAGGCTGCTGGTAGGCTCGTCCATGACCAGCAGGCGGCTTTGCTGGGCCAGGGCGCGTGCCAGCGCCACCTTCTGGCGCTGGCCGCCGGAGATCTCGCCAAACTCGCGGCCCGCCAACTCGGTGAGGCCGAGCAGGTTCAGGGCCTCCCACACGGCGTCCAGATCCTCTGGCCTGGGCCGCCAGGAAAGATACGGCCTGCGGCCCATGAGCACGGCCTCGAAGACCGTCAGCGGCAGCCGTGCCGGGATGTGCTGCGGCACAAAGGCCATGAGCCGCGCACGCTGCGTGGGCGGGATGTCCGAAAGCGCCTGTCCATCCAACTCCACGCGACCCTTTGGCGTGAGCGCCCCGGCCAGACAGCGCAGGAGTGTGGACTTGCCCGCGCCGTTGGGGCCGAGCACGGCCAGCACCTCGCCGGGTGCGAGGGTCAAAGACACTCCAGACAGCACCGGGCGGTCCGGGTAGGAAAAGTGCAGGTCGCGAGCTTTCAGCATCACCAGAACTCCCTGCGGCGGCGCATCAAGAGTGCGAAGAAGAAAGGCACGCCCAGGAAGGCAGTAACGATGCCGATGGGCACCATGTGCGGGGCGAAGAGGGTGCGACCCAAGACATCAGAGATGAGCACGAGCAGCGCACCGCACAGGGCCGACGCGGGCAGCAGGAAGCGGTGGTCGCCGCCCACCAGGAGCCGGGCCAGATGTGGTCCCACCAATCCGATGAACCCGATGACCCCGGTGAAGCAGATGGCCCCGGCGGTCATGAGCGCCGCCAGGAGCAGAGCCGCAAGACGCAAGCGCTCCACGCGCACGCCCAGGCTTGCGGCCATCTCGTCGCCCGCCAGGAGCAGGTTCAGGTCCCAAGCCCGGAAGAGCAGCACCGGCAGCGCTGGCAGGATCATGCCTGCGCTGATGAGGATGTCGCCCCAGCCCGCGCGCGACAGGTTGCCAAAGGACCAGAACACGATGGCCTGGAGTTGCTGCTCCGTGCCCAGGAACTGCACGAGCGAGGTGCAGGCTGAGAACAGGAACATGATGGCCACGCCCGCCAGCACCAGGGTCTCCGGGGTCGCGCTCTTCATGCGCGCCACGCCCAGGATGAACAGGACGGTCACCAGGGCGAAGGTGAAGGCGCCGCCCGCCACGGCCCACTTGGCGGTGGCAGACACGAGTACGATGCCCAGCGCCGCGCCAAAACCCGCGCCCGAGGCCACGCCAAGGGTGAAGGGCGAAGCCAGCGGATTGCGTAGCACGGCCTGGGTCACGGCCCCGCCCACGGCCAGGCCGGAGCCCACGAGCAGACCCATGAGGACGCGCGGCAGGCGCAGCTCCCAGAAAATCACGCCGTCCAGGCCTGTGCGCAGCACGTCGCGCAGGCCCGCCACGCTGCTGCCCAGGGCCAGGGACACGAGCACCACGAGGCCGAGCAGCACGGAAAGCCCAACCAGCCAGACCACGCGCCTGCCCGTGAGCGCCCCGTAGGCCGCAAGGCCGTCCATCTGCCGCATTCCTTCCACCGTTACTCCGCCGGGTGCACGTAGACGCCGCGCCAGGGACGGCCCTGGAAGCGCTCGATGTATTCGCGGTGCCAAGCCATTGGGTCAAGGTCAGCGCAGGTCTTGGGGTGCAGCCACTTGGCGATGTGCGCAATGCCCACCACGCTGGCCCCGCCGCTGGTCACGTCAGTAGTCATGAGGTAGACGCGTCCGGCCTTGCCCGCCGGGGTCTTGTTCCAGCCGGTGCGCGCAAGCAGGGCCTCGCGCTGGGCCACCATGCCGCCGGGGCCGTCCAGGGAATAGGAGCCGTTCTGGGAGCACATCTTGACCACGGCCCAGGGCTGCTGCTCCAGCACCCATTCCGGCGACACGGGCGAGGCGTTGGGCTGCATAACCTCGCCGATGTTGCGGCCCCCGGCGAAGACCAGCCGCTCGTGCATGCCCGAGCCGGACCCGCAGGCCGCGAACTCCGCGTAGGCTTCCAGGTAGACCTTGGGGCGCTCCGGGTCCGCAGCCACGCGCCGGGCGATCTCGTCCATGCGGACCTTCAGCCAGTCCAGATACTCTCTCGCCTTGTCCTCGCGCCCAAAGATGCGGCCCAGGGCCTCCACGTCGCGCGGCAACACCCCGATGCGGTAGAGTTCCAGACGCAGCACCTGGATGCCCGCCGCAGCCATCTTGTCCTCAAAGCCGGGGCCGGGCGAGCCCTGGTAGCAGAGCACCAGATCAGGCTTCAGCTCCGCGATGGCCTCCACATCCGGGTCGTTGAATTTGCCCACGTTGCGTGCGCCCACCAGCTCGGGCCAGTAGTCCGGGTTTTTTGGAATCCAGTCAGACACGCCCACGATGCGGTCCGTGACGCCAAACATGCGCAGGATCTCGGCGGCGTTCTTGTTCAGGGTGACGACCCGCTTCGGACTCACGCGCACATTGATGACCCGCCCGGTGGCGTCGGTGACGGGCACGGTTGCCCCGGCCTGGCCCTGCTCGGCCTTGCCGCAGGCTCCGGTCAGAAGCGCAAGCGCGAGAAACAAGGCCAGGATCGTGGCACGGGGCTGGGACAAGGCCGCAGGCTGTGCCAGCACCCTGCCGAGCGCTGGTACACTGGCAGCCCAGTGGGCAATATCATGATATTTCGGTGTGCCAGAGGCGCTTTGAGACTGCATGCCGAACCTCATTTTATAATTCGTGTGGCTTGCCGTATACGGAATTAAAAATAATTACACAAGAGGATTGTGAAAACAAAATTGATATGCTAGGAATGCCAATCGATGCACATGAGTATTCGGAGGAGCCATGATCCGGCTGGAAAATCTTCATAAACGTTACGCCAAGCGGGACGCCCTGTGCGGCGTGAACCTGCACGTCTCGGCTGGGGAGTTGTTCGCCTACCTCGGCCCCAACGGCGCGGGAAAGACCACCACCGTGCGCATCTTGACGGGCTTGAGCGTGCCGGACTCGGGTCGTGCCCTGGTGGACGGCCTGGACGTGACTCGCGAACCCGCAAGGGTAAAGGCCCTGTGCGGGGTCTGCGGCCAGACCATCAACCTGGACCAGGATTTGACCGTGGCCGAGAACCTGGAGGTGCACGGCCGACTCTTCGGCATGGACGCTCCCCAGCTCCGGTCGCGCGCCGCCGAGAACCTGGAGCGTCTGGAACTGGCCGACCGCGCGCGGAGCCTGGTGCGTGAGTTGTCGGGCGGCCTCCGGCGCAGAGTCATGCTGGCCCGGGCGCTGATGCACGGCCCGCGCGTCCTGTTCCTGGACGAACCCACCGTGGGGCTGGACCCGGCCATCCGGCGCAAGCTCTGGGCGGCGATCCGCGCCATTCGCGAGGGTGGCACCACCATCCTGCTCACCACCCATTACATTGAAGAGGCCGAGTTTCTGGCCGACCGCGTGGCCTTCCTGGATCAGGGCCGCGTGGTGGCCCTGGGCACGCCGCAGGAGCTCATGGAGGCGCAGGGCGTCTGGGCCGTGGACATGCTGGAGGGCACGGACATGCGCACCACCTGCTTCCGCGACCGAGCCGAGGCCCAGGACTTTGGCGCTGCCGGGCCGGGCAGCTTCACCCTCAGGCGAGTGAATCTGGAGGACGTGTTCCACGCCACAACTGGCCGCAAGCTGGCCAATGGAGCGGCGGCATGATTCAGGGCTGGAAGGCGGTCTACTACCGCGAGGCATTGCTCTTGCGCCGCAGATTCTGGAAGACGCTCGGCACCATGTGCGTGTCGCCGCTGCTCTACATTCTGGCCTTCGGCTGGGCCATGGCCCCGACGGGACAGGGGGGCGGCGGCATGGGCGCGGACTATCTGCGCTTCCTGCTGCCGGGCCTGGCGGCCATGAGCAGCATGACCCAGGCCTGGGCCATCGCCGGGGAGATCAACGTGGCCCGGTTCTACTGGCGTATTTTCGAGGAGATCCAGGCCGCGCCGGTTGCCCCTGGCGGCTATGTGCTGGGGGAAGTGCTGGCGGGCATGACGCGCGCCCTGCTGGGCGTTCTGGCTGTGCTGGGGCTGGGTTTCGTGTTCGGCGTGCGCCTGACCCTCGGCCCGGCCTTCTGGCTGGCGCTCATGCTCAACGCCTTCTTCTTCGCCTCCCTGGCCGTGGGGCTGGCCATGCACATCAAGGCCCACGCGGACCAGGCCCTGCTCACCAGTTTCGTCATCACACCCATGGCCTTCTTGGGCGGCACGTTCTTCCCGGTGGAGCGTCTGCCCGTGGTGGTCCGCGAGCTGCTTCTGCTGCTGCCCTTGACCCACGCCTCGCGCGCGGCCAGGGCGGCGGCCACGGGCGCGGAGCTGCCCACGCTCTCCCTTGTGATCCTTTTGACCGTCGGCGCGTTCGCCTTCGTCTTTGCCGTCAAGAGTGTGGCCAGGGCCAAGGACTAGCCGTGAGTCAGGAATGCGCCATGGATTCCTTGGAGTGCCTGCACCCGGCCTCCCACGCCCTGCCCGAGGGCGGCACCGTCTACAGTAAGCCTTCGTGCCTGTGCCTGCCCGGCCTGAAGGGCAAGACCGTACGGGTTCGCAACATTGCCCTGTGGCTGTCTCTCGCCACGCATGTGGTTGTTTTCGGCGCGCTTACCGCCACGAGGATGACAATGGCGCTTCCGGCCACGCCCACGCTGGTGGAGGTGGAGTTCGTGGAAATCCCTGGCCCCAAGGGAGGCGGCGGCTGTCCGGCCCAGGCGCTTCCCTCCGCCAAGGCCCAAGCCGCCCCCTGCCCGAAACCCCGGTCCGTGGCTGTGCCGAATCTTCTGGCCAAGGCAGCCGCGCCGCAGCCCACCACCTCCACGGCTGCACCCGCCACGGCATCCGTCGTGAGCCAGCCGGAAGCGATTACGGGCAGCGGCGGCCAAGGGGCCGGAAAGGGCTCCGGCGGCGGCTCTGGAGGCGGCCAGGGAAAAGGCGTGGGGACATCTGCGGGCAGCGGCACCGGCCAGGGCGGCGTGGCCGTGGATCGCATGCCTGTGGTGGCGCGGCGCATCAAGCCGGTCTACCCCATGGATGCACGGCGGCGCGGTATCTCCGGGCAGGTGTTGCTGCGGCTCTTCGTGGATGTGGAAGGCGGCGTGCGCGAGGTCAATGTGGAGCGTGCCGAGCCGTCCGGCATATTCGAGGACGCCGCCGTGGAGGCCGCCCGCAAATGGCGTTTCGAGCCAGCCGTGTTCAAGGGCGCGCCCGTGGGGGTGTGGATGACCCTGCCGGTGCGGTTTGCCTTGGAGGACCGATGACGGATCACGAATCATATTGCCCGACAACATTCAACCTGGAGGAACTCCCATGACCGCACGTTTTGTAGTGATCCTGGCCCTGTTCGCAGTGTTTGCCGCCGTGTCCGCCGCGCCTTCTGTGGCCGCCGAAACGAAGAAACCCGATACGGTCCACGGGAAGTTCTACGAGCTGCCCGGCATTCCGCCGGAGAAACGGCCCGTGGCCAAGAAGCTCTACGAAGACTACCAGAAGGCCGTAGAGCCCATCCAAAAGGACTACCACGCCAAGGCAGCGGAGTTGGACGCGCAGCTGTCCAAGGGCGCCTCGGGCGAGGCCGTGGCTGAACTGACCCGGAGCCTGGGCGAATTGGACGGCAAGCTCTTGCAGGAGAAAGCCGCCCTGCGCGCGAAGCTGCTCAAGGAGACTGGGGTTTACGTTCCACTGTGGCACAAGAAGCACCCGCACAAGGCCATGCTGTAGCAAGCGAAGGAGCTGGCGGCGTATTCCAAACGCCGCCAGCCATTGGAGACAATGCGCATGATTCCTGAAACCGGTCTTCTAGGCATGATGCTCGGGGCCACCCTGGGGGTGCAGATAGTGCTGGCCATGCTGGCGCTCATGTCCCTGTGGAGCTGGACCATCATCTTCCACAAGGTCATCCTGTACAAGCGCACCAGGCGCCAGGTGTCCCAGGGCTACGTCCTGTTCAACGACGCGGAGGACCTGTCCGAAGGCTTGCAGGCCGTCCGCCGCGACGGCGACACCGCCCTGTCGCGCGTGGGCCTGCTCGCCGTGGGCGAGTTCCGCAAGCTGGAGAAGGCCGACATCGAGCGCGACCGCAAGCGCATGCTCGTGAAGGACACCCTCCGGCGCGTCCTGCGCCAGGGCGTCAACGGGGAGATGAAGCGCCTCTCAAACTCCCTGTCCTTTCTCGCCACCTGCGCCAACGCTGCGCCCTTCATCGGGCTCTTCGGCACGGTCTGGGGCATCATGCACGCCTTCCACTCCATCGGCCTGTCGCAGTCGGCAGCCCTGGCAACCGTGGCCCCCGGCATCTCTGAGGCGCTCGTCACCACGGCCATTGGGCTTGTCGTCGCCATCCCGGCCACCATCGCCTACAACTATCTGTTGGCCCTATTGGGCGAGGTGGAGACAGAGCTGGTAAACTTTGCCGGGGCCTTCCTGAACCGCGTGGAGCGCGAGGTCTCCTGGACCTCCGGCTCCAAGGGCTAGTCGGGCGCGCCGTGGGTATGTCGCTTGGCAAAGGCTCTCGCGGCTACATGGCCGAGATCAACGTCACGCCCTTTGTGGACGTGATGCTGGTGCTGCTCATCATCTTCATGGTCACCGCGCCCATGCTGACGCAGGGCGTGGACGTGGACCTGCCCAAGACCCGCAGCGTGCGCACCCTGCCCGCTGGCAGCGACCATCTGGTGCTCTCGGTCAAAAAGGACGGCTCGATCTTCCTCGACGAGTACGGCGTACCCTTCGACGACCTGCGCCAGCACCTGCAGAACCTGGTGGTCAGCCAGCACAAGCAGCTGTACCTACGCGCCGACAAAAACGTGGCCTACGGCGTGGTGGTCAAGGTCATGGGCGAGATCAAGAGCGTGGGCATCGAGAAGCTCGGCATCGTGGCCAAGGCGACCGACGAACAGAAGGGCGAGGACAAGGACAGGGACGTTCGCTAAAACAACCCGCCCACCTCCATCGCCGATGCTAGGCCGGGTGCCCCGGCGGATTATTTCTTGTTCTTATGCTTGGAGTCCTTGGGGGGCTTGACGCCTTGGTTTACGAGTTCCGGGTGCAGCAGTCCGGCCAGTTCCTCGGCTGCATCGACGTTGCGCGGGCCTGGACGCGAGTACTTCAGTTCGTCCACGAACCAGGCCCGGCCGCTCTGGGTGGCGGGCAGGGTGCGCAGGCGTGGGCGTGCCGTGAGCGGTAGCGGGGAGCGGTTCATGGGGCCGCGCTGGATGAGGTAGGCCTCTGGCTTGAGCCGCATGAGTTCCTCCTCGCTCAGGTGCGCGAACTGGACGCGCTCTTCCACGCAGTTGACGCCTCCTGCATGGTTGATGATCTCCGCCACGACGCTTGATTGCCCGGCCCCATACATGTTTGGCGAATGCACCTCGAAGAAGACACGCGGGCGCTCCGCCGTGTTCGCTATCCTCGCATCCAGCGCCGCAAGCCGCGTCTCCATACCGCGCACCATGTCTTCGGCCTGGGCATCCGCTCCGGTGAGCGCACCCACGCGGCGGATGATGCTGAACAACTCTGTGAAGCTCGACGCCCGGAACACGGCCACGCGCACCCCGTGTTTCTTGAGCGCTTCCACAGACTGGGAGGTCTCCTTGCGGCCAGCCATTTGCAGCACCAGGTCGGGCTTCTGGGCCAGCACGGCCTCGATGTTCGGTCGTCTGTGCGTGCCGATGCTCGGCAGCTTTGTGATGCGCGCGGGCGTTTCGTCCGCATTGGCGCGCGCCACGATGCGGCTGGTCTGGCCCAGGCCGTCCAGGATTTCGTTGAGCGCGCCGTAGAGCGCAATGACGCGCTGAGCCGGGCGTGCCAGGACGATGGTCTGGCCCTGGTCGTCGGTGACGCTGATATCCGCCCGAGCTTGAGACGAACAGAGCAGCACGAGGGCCAGCGCCAGGTGCCAGATGCGCTTGGGACGCGCCGATGGCAGGGGGCTGGGCCATGTGGATGTCCGCAGCATAGATGTCCTCCTTGGATGCTTTCGGGAATACATTGGCTGTGGGGCCGTCCAGGGCGCAGGGCGCCACTGCTCCGGACAGATCAGCCATAGGCAGAAGCAGGGCAGCGCGGCCTTGCGCGCGCTGGCCCTTCCTCTGCCAAGTCCGGGCTATTCTCCGAGTTCCTTCACCGCATCGCGCAGGTGGTCGATCCACAGTCCTGCCACGGCTGGGCGGCTGCCCAGGCCCACCAGCACGGGGGTGCTGGCGATGCCCGCAGTCTTGAGCTTGGAGGCCCAGGAATCATCGTCCTTGCCAGCCATGTCGTTGAGGGCGTGGTCGCCAGCAACGCTCATGAGGGGCACGAGGTGCGCTGCCCGCACTCCCTGGCGCTTGAGCACCGGGATGATCTCGTCCAGGCCGGGAGTGCCCTCCACTGTGGCGATGAAGACGCTCTGGTCATGCTTCCACAGGGCCAGTTGCAGGGCGGCGTAGGCGGCGTTGGCCGGGTGGTCCGTGCCATGGCCCATGAGCAACACGGCCGCACCCTTCTTGTATTTGGGCAGGGAGAGCAGGATGGCCTCGGCGGCTTTGGCGATGTCCTCGTGGGAATAGAGCAGGGGGCGGCCCACTGTGACCTTCCTAATCCCCTTGGGCATGGCCTGAAAGGCCTCGGCCGTGGCCTTGATGTCGGAATACTCGCGGCCGGGGATGGCGTGCAGGGACTGCACGGCGACCTCAGTGAAGCCCTCGGCGGCCATGTCGGCCAGGGCCTGGGCTGGGGATTTTTTAGTGACTCCTTCCCCGGCAATCTTGTCGCGGATGATCTTGGACGAATAGGCCATGCGCACGGGGACGCCGGGGAAGGCGGCCTCTGTCTGCTGTTTCAGGGCGTCGATGGCGCTGACGGCCTCGGGCACACTGGTGCCGAAGGCCACGAGCAGGATGCCGCGCTTGTCCGGAGCCTTGTGCCCAGCCTGGGCCATATCGGGCAGTGCCAGAGGCAACGCCAGGACGGCGAGCAGCAGGAGACGAAGAACCAAAGGAAAGGTGGGGATGCGCATGAAAGACCTCCAATGCGGAGGGGCAGGTGCGGGGAGAATAAAAAAATCCCTTCCCGCGCTCAAGGCGGAAAGGGATGCCCGTATTCGTCCCCTTCAAGTCCTGTCGGGCAAAAGCCCTCGTTGCCGACAGGAAACACAAGTCATATCCGGCAGGTCTTCCGACTCACCCCGTCGGCCCCGGCCTTCCCGGAATTCCTCCCAGTGGCACACGCGGGGGTCGACTTTATGCGGGGCTCACGGCGGCGGGTCCGCTCCCGAATTTCACGGGATTCCCTCTTCGCCCTTGCGGGCACCGAACAAGAGAATTGTTAGTCTGGCCGGACAGAGGAGTCAAGCCGGACGACGAGGTCATGGCCTCATCAAGGCCATCCACGTCATGCCGGTTAAGGAATAGTCCAGCGCAATGCTGGGTCGGCTTGAAGCACTCCCTGCCGCGCTGGATGGGCAGAGGAAGAGGTCTTCTATCAAACAGTTTGCTGGTGGTTTGCACTACAAATCTGCACTACAAATGTCCCCAAAAGGTCGTATTTTTGTAGTGCGGGCACAAAATATGCGAACAATTTCAGGACATATTGGGCTGTCTTTTTGAATGGCATTCAAGAGGCCGTGGGCTCAATTCCCTCCAGCTCAACCTGGAAAATCAATGGTTTACGAGAATTCTCGTGGACCCTTTTTTCGTTCCGCCCCACAAATTTGTCCCACGGAGTAAACCCGCGCGCAACTCATTGTAAGCACTCAGCCAATTTGAGAATTCGGATCACCCAACTTGAGAATGCGGACCGGGGGCTGCAAGGCCCGGTCCGCTCTGTGCGCCGCGCACGCAATATTCTGGCCTCGCCGCTGCCCACGCCAGCACCCTGTGCCCGACGGCCACCAGGCTTTCGGTGGCGCTGGGCGAAGGCCCTGTCGAAAGCAAGCCGGCAGATGTCCGCGTTCAGGCCTGAGGCCGCGGATGGGCGGCCCTGGCGGGCAAAGGGCAGTGCTGTCCACAGGGAGGCCGCAGCCCGGTAAGGCTGTCGCGCGCCAATCCACACAAAAAAGGGCCTGCGCCCCACCCCATGTCAGGGGCGAAGCGCAGGCCGAGGCTGGGAATGGCGGTTGGCTATGCCTGGCCGAAGGCCTCGCGGTCCTGCTTGGCGTTGGCCTTGCGGGCCTTGTACATGCTGCCCAGGATGATCACCGCGCCGAAGGTCAGGGCGGCGCACATGATGAGGAAGCTGGCCTTGTCCATGATGGCAACGGTCTCCGGGGCCACGTCCATGACGCCGAGCTCGGCCAGATACTTGGGCACGGCCAGGCCGCGGGAGATGGCCACGATGAGCATGATGGAGCCCATGACGAACTTGATCATGGATTCCTTGACCAGGGTGGTTCCGATGGCGCCGAGCTGCACGCCCAGGAGCGACCCGGCCAGGATGATGACGGTGAGGCGGATGTCGACCATGCCGTGCATGGCCCAGTTGATGGTGCCGCCCAGGCCCATGACAAAGGCGATGACCAGCTCCGTGGCCGAGGCCACGAGGCCGCTGGCGCCGATGACGTAGATCATGCCCGGCACGCCCACGAAGCCGCCCACGGCGATGGTGGCGGCCAGCATGCCGGTGGCGAAGCCCACGGGGATGGTGAACCACATGGAGATGCGCACCCCGGCGGTCTTGAAGGTCATCATGGGCCAGATCTCAAGCTTCTGCAGGCGCTGGGCCAGGGTGGCGCCGGCCTTGGGCTTGCCGCCCTTGTCGGCGGTCATGGCGTCGTAGAAGACGTAGCCGCCGACCAGGACCAGCACGGCCACAAAGGACAGGCTCACGTAGAGGTTGGAGCCGGACTGGCCCCATTTTTCAAGGATCATCCGCTGGAGCTTGATGCCGACCTGCACGCCAACGCCGGCGCTGACGGCCATGACCAGGCCGAGCTTGATGTCCACCTGGCCGTAGCGGAAGCGCTTGATGGCGCCCACCAGGGCCTTGGGGAACTTGTGGCACATGTTGCTGGCCACGGCCACGGTGCCGGGGACGCCCAGGCTCATCATGCCCGGGGTGAGCACAAAGGCCCCGCCGGAGCCGATGAACCCGCTCACCAGGCCGCCAATGAAGCCGACGATGAACAGGAAGATGATGCTGGAAGTGGACAGGTCGATGAATTTCAGGGTGTCGAGTGCGACGTCCATTGGTGTCTCCTTTCGGCTGGCGCGCTGATTAGGCGTTCAGGGTGGCGCGCACTTCGGGGCGCTTGGTTGCGGCGGGCTGCAGGGTCTTGGCCGGCTGCCTGGCGTTGATGCCGAGGGCCGTCCAGAGGTTGGAGGCAAAGCCTCCGTGCACGTAGGAGACCAGGAACACCGTGGCGATGGGCATGGCGGCGTAGACCCCGCCGCGCGAGAACATCTCGGTGATGGGGTTGGAGAAATAGAATATCGCGCCATACACGGCGGCGCTGGCCGCGCCAAAGCCGATCATCCGCACCACGGCCTGCTTCTTCGTCATCTCATGAGCCATTTGATCCTCCGTCTGTATGTATTTGACGGCTCCGCCGCCATATCAGGACTGTGTATTAGGCCGCCCAGGGGACGGACCGTCAGCATTTCAACGAAAACTCCGGAACGGTCAGCGCCGCATGCCGCCTTTCGGCCTCGGGCCTGCGGGTGATGACGAACTCCACCCGCCTGAGCTCCACGCTCACGGCGTTCAGGACCTCGTCGCGGGGGCCCTGGCGTAGAAGATGCGCGCAGGCCACGCCGCGCCGGGCGGCCTCGTCGAGCAGGGGCTGCCCGGCGGCGCGGGTCCGCTCCTCGAAGCGCAAGCCGCTGCGGGAGGCCGGGCCCACGCTCAGCAGCACCAGGTCAAACCCCAGGCGCTCGGCCAGGTTCACCGCATAGGCGACCATGGGCTCCGGCACGCCGTCTCCCTCCGCCAGCACCAGGATCTTGCGGTGCTCGGCGTGGAAGTCGCCCATGATCTCCCGGGCGAGGCCCAGCTCGCCGGACTCGGCCATGGAGATGGCCTCGCCGTAAGTCTCCATGGCCTCGCGCAGTCCGCCGCGCAGCTGCAGGGAGATTCCCGGCTTGCTGCCCAGGGACAGGCTCTCGCGGACTTTGGATGTCGACTTGCGCATGGCTGCTCCCGGCAAAGGCCGGCTAGGCCTTGAGGCTGGGGCGCTGGCGGCGGGCCTTGGCGTCCGGCCGGGCGGCCTCGGCCTTGGGCTGGTCTTTCGCGGTGCGGCCCTGGATGGAGAGGGCCTCTTGCTTCAGGTTGCTTTCGGCAAAAGCAGCGGCGACAAATGTGGTTTCGATGGTGTCTCGCAGAGTGCTCATGGCGACCCCTCGGGTTAAGGTTGCAGTTGGCCCGCTTCTTTCAAGGGCTGTACCGTGGGGCACGATAATGGCAAACCTCTGGAATCACAGATAAAAATCTTACAGGAGAGGGAAGGCGGAGCCCGTGGGGTGTTGCATGCCGCAACAGTCAGCCACTACCGTGATGGGCAACCGCCTTGAATAACACGGCAATACAATATGCAACACTTCTCCAAACCACTGTTGCCTATTGCAACACGCGACGGAAGCAACGGAGACAGGGGCCCGGAACAGCCTTTGACACAAAGGGAAATGCGGGCGTAAGCAGGGCACGAATGGCCGCGAACAGGCGCCGTCTCACGGCGCAGGAGGACATCGGATGATATTTTTTCGCAAACCCGAGGAAGAACAGGCGCCCAGCACTGGCAAGGGGCTGGACGAGCTGCGCGGGCAGGTGAAGGGCGCCGCCCTGCCGGAATCCGTGGCGGCCATCGTGGCCAAGGAGATGGGCCGGCTGGACAAGACCGACCCCTCCGTGGCCGAATACTCCATCGGGCTCAACTACATCGACTGGCTGAGCAGCCTGCCCTGGACCAGCGCCACCGAGGACTGCCTGGACTTCCCGCGCGTGGAGCGCATTTTGAGCGACCGGCACTTCGGCCTGGACCACGTCAAGGAGCGCCTGCTGGAATACCTGGCCGGGCGCACCCTGGCCGCCAGCGCCCCGCCGCACGTCCTCGTGGTCGACGACGAGGAGATCGCCCGCACCAACCTGGAGCACGTGCTGAAAAAGGAGGGCTACGCCGTGCGCACCGCCGCCAACGGCCTGGAGGCCCTGGAGCTGGTGCGCGCCTGGAGCTTCGACCTCATCGTCACCGACCTCAAGATGGACAAGATGGACGGCATGACCCTTTTGGCCGAGGCCGGGCGGCTGTCGCCCAGCACGCAGATCATCATCGTCACCGGCTTCGCCACGGTGACTTCCGCCGTGGAGGCCATGCGCACCGGCGCGGCCCACTACCTGACCAAGCCCATCAGCCTGGACCACCTGCGCGAGAGCGTGCGCGACGTGCTGGGCAAGCGGGTCAAGCTGGCCCCGGCGCGCGGCCCGGTGCTCTGCTTCACCGGCCCCCCGGGCACGGGCAAGACCTCCATCGGCATGGCCATCGCAGAGGCCCTGGGCCGCAAGTTCCACCGCATGTCCATGGCCGGGATGCGCGACGAGGCCGAGCTGCGCGGGCACCGCCGCACCTACGTCGGGGCCATGCCGGGCAAGATCATCCAGGCCATCCGGCGCCTGGGCGTGAACAACCCCGTGCTCATGCTCGACGAGATCGACAAGGTCGGCCAGGACTTCCGGGGCGACCCCGGCGCGGTGTTCCTGGAGGTGCTGGACCCCGAGCAGAACCGCTCGTTCATGGACCTCTACGTGGACGTGCCCTTTGACCTGTCCCAGGTCATGTTCATCGCCACGGCCAACGACCTCTCCCGCCTCGACGCGCCCCTGCAGGACCGCCTGGAGGTGGTGCACTTCCCCGGCTACACCGAGCCCGAAAAGGTGCAGATCGCCCTCAAGCACATGGTGCCGCGCCAGTGCGCCGAGCACGGCCTCACGCACCCCTACCCCGTCTTCGCGCCAGAGGCCGTGCGCACCATCATCAGCGACTACACGCGCGAGGCCGGCGTGCGCAACCTGGACCGCGAAATCGGCAGCGTGTGCCGCAAGATGGCGCGCCTGGCCATGAAGCCGGAATCCGCCGGCAACGCCCAGGGCAGCTACCCGACCCTCGTCGACCCCGCGCTGGTGACGAGCCTGCTGGGGCCCCGCCGCCACACCCACGAGTCCGCCCGGCCCGTGTCGCGCCCCGGCGTGGTCAACGGCCTGGTCTGGAGCGATTCCGGCGGCGAGATCGTCCTGGTGGAGGCGGCGCGCATGCGCGGCACCGGCCAGCTCCTGCTCACCGGCAACCTCGGCGCCGTGCTCAAGGAGTCCGCCCAGACCGCGCTCTCCTACATCCGCGGCAACGCCGAGACCTTCGGCCTCAACCCGGACTTCTTCGCCCAGCAGGACCTGCACATCCACATCCCGGCCGGGGCCATCCCCAAGGACGGGCCCTCGGCCGGGGTGACCATCCTCATGGCCCTGCTCTCGCTCTTGACCGGACGCCCGGCCAGGCCCGGCGTGGCCCTCACCGGCGAGATGTCCCTGGGCGGCGTGCTCCTGCCCGTGGCCGGCATCCGCGAAAAGGTTTTGGCCGCGCTGCGCGGCGGCGTGCACACCGTGGCCCTGCCCGCAGGCAACAGGCCCGAGGCCGAGGCCCTGGAGGCAGACATCCGCTCGCAGCTGAAGATCGTGCTGGCCACCGAGGCCAATGAGCTGGTGGACGTGGTGCTGGAGCCGAAGAGCTAGGGAAATAGCCTCCGACGGCCGGGGGGCCTGAGGCCCCACGGCCTGCGGAGCATATTCCGCCTAGTTGAGCCCGGCGCGCTTGAGCTTGCGCCAGAGGGACGCGCGGTCGATGCCGAGGATCTCGGCGGCGCGGGACTTGTTGTTGCCGGTCTGCTCCAGCACCCAGAGGATGTGCTGGCGCTCGTTCTCCTCCAGGGTGGGCAGGCCGCCGTGGCGCGAGGTGCGCAGGCGCGGCTGGTCCAGCTGCAGGTCCGGGGGCAGGTGCCGGGCCTCCACGGTGTCGCCCTCGGCCAGGACCACGGCGCGCTCCATGAGGTTTTCCAGCTCGCGGATGTTGCCGGGGAAGGGGTAGCTGGCCAGGATGTCCAGCACCTCGGGGGAGAGCTCGCGCACCTCGCGGCCCAGGAGCTCGGAGTATTTGAGCAGGAAGTGCCGGGCCAGAAGCGGGATGTCCTCGCGCCGCTCGGCCAGGGCCGGCAGGCGCAGGGTGATGACGTTCAGGCGGTAGTAGAGGTCCAGGCGGAAGGCCCCGGTCTCGGTCTCCACGGCCAGATCCTTGTTGGTGGCGGCGATGACGCGCACGTCCACGGGGATATCGGTGGTGCCGCCCACGCGCAGGATCTTGCGCTCCTGAAGCACGCGCAGCAGGCGCACCTGCATGGAGGGCGTCATCTCGCCCACCTCGTCCAGAAACAGGGTGCCGCCGTGCGCGGCCTCGAAGAGCCCGGCCTTGCGCTCGCTGGCCCCGGTATAGGCCCCTTTTTCGTGTCCGAAGAGCTCCCCGGCCAGCAGCTCCTCGCTGAAGGCCCCGCAGTTCACGCCCAGGAAGCGCTTGTCCGCGCGCTGGCTGGCGTGGTGGATGGCCCGGGCGGCCAGCTCCTTGCCGGTGCCGGTTTCGCCCAGGAGGAGCACGGTGGAGGCCGTGGGCGCCACCTGGCCGATGGTTTTCAGCAGCGCGGCCATGGCCGGGCTCTTGCCCACCAGCATGGGCGGGGCGTCGCGGTCCTTCAGGCGCTGGCGCAGGTCGAGGACCTCGCGGCGCAGGCGGCTGGACTCCACGGCCTTGGCCGAGAGGGCGCGCACCTCGTCGATGTTCAGGGGCTTGGCGAGGTAGGAGTAGGCCCCGCGGTTCATGGCCGTGACGGCTCCGGGCACGGTGGCGTAGCCGGTCATGACCACGACCTCCAGGCCGGGGTGCAGCTTGCGCGCGCGCTCCATGAGCCCGATGCCGTCCAGTTCGCTCTGCTCACCCAGGCGCAGGTCCGTGAGCATCAGGTCGTAGCGCGCGCGGTCCAGCTCGGCCAGGGCCGCGCGGGAGTCGGCAACGTGTTCGGCCTCGTAGCCCGCGCGCACCAGGACGTGGACAAGATTCTCGCGGGCGATGGGCTCGTCGTCCACCACGAGCACGCGGCCCGCGCTCACGGGCGGCCCCGGTCGTAGCGCACGGCGGGCACCGCCAGGGGCAGGCGCAGGATGAAGCTGGCGCCCTTGCCCGGGGTGCTCTCCACGGTGATCTCGCCCTGGTGCTGCTCCACGATGCCGAAGACGATGGACAGGCCGAGGCCCGTGCCCTTGCCCACCTCCTTGGTGGTGAAGAAGGGGTCGAAGATGCGCGCCTGGTCGTCCTGGCCGATGCCCACGCCGGAGTCGGACACGGTGATGACGGCATGGCCGCGCTCCAGGTCGCGGCGGGCGCTGACCAGGATGCGCCCGGCGGGGTCCTTGATGGCCTGCAGGGCGTTGATGAACAGGTTGATGAAGACCTCCTGCATGCGCTGGGCGTCCATGGGCAGGACGAGCTCCGGCGGCACCTCGCGAACGAGCTCCACCCCGGCCGGGACCTGGCTGGACACGAGGCGCACGGAGCGCTCCACCACCTCGGAGAGCACCGTGGGCTTGAGCTCGAACTCCTTGGCCCGGGAGAACTCCAGCAGGCCCTTGACGATGTCCCGGGCCCGGGCGACCTCCTGGTCGATGTTGCCGAGAAGCTTTGTGCTGAAGGCCGGGTCGCAGGAGTTGCCCTCCTCCATGAGGATCTGGCAGGAGGTGCTGATGTTGTTCAGGGGGTTGTTCAGCTGGTGGGCCACGCCGCTGGTGAGCACACCGATGGAGGACAGCTTCTTCTCGCGCACGAGGTGGTCCTGGCGCTTCTGGAGCTCGGCGGTCATGTGGTTGAAGGCCCCCACCACGCGCTCCACCTCGTCGTCGGAGCCGGTCGGGGCCAGGAGGGTGAAGCGCCCCTTGGCGATCTCGCGGGTGGCCTCCTCGATCCTGCGCAGGGCCAGGATGGTCCTGTGCCCCAGCACGAAGAGGAACCCGCCGCCCAGGGCCAGGAACACCACCACCGAGAGCAGGAGCTGGTGCTTGAGGGACTGGACGATGGTCAGGATGCGCGCGCGCTCGTGGATCACCAGGCGCTGGGACAGGTCCACCAGCTGCTTGCCGCTGTCGCGCAGGCGCTCCAGCTCTGCCTGGGGCGCCCTGGAGCCGTCGCTCTGCTTTGCGTAGAGCAGCGCCGACTGGGCCTCGTAGGCGCTCAGGCTGGACTTGAGGGAGGCGTGCTCCTGGGAGAGCCCGAACTCCGCGGCGTTGCCCTCCAGCTTCACCAGGATGTCCCGCGCCTTGTCCGTGTAGGCGCGGCTCTCGTCGGAGTCCTCCTGGCGGCCGTAGAGCAGGTAGTTCTTCTCGTAGCGGCGGATCTCCAGGATGTTGTTGCCCAGGTCGTCGATGATCTCGACGAAGCCCATCTTGCGCTCGATCTGCGCCAGGGAGTGGTAGGAGAAGGTGCCGATGAGCCCCACGGCCAGAACCGAGAGCAGCATCCCCAGAAGGACGCGGCGGCGGATGTTCATGTGCAGGAAGGGCTTGTCGAGCGGCACGGGGACTCCTCTTGGACCTGGGCCTTGGCGGCCTGCGGCCCACCATGCATATGCCCAAGGTTCAACCACCGTCAACCTTTGGCGCTCCGCGGCGCTCCACAATGCTTTCCAGACGGCCCTTTGCGCACTCCGCTAGCCGCAGGGCAAAGCCGAGGCTTCCCAAGGCCCGCCGCAACTCGCGCGGGCGGACGGCCCGGCCTCAGGCCGGCTGCGCCTGGGCGGCGCGCTGGCGGCGCACGCGCCCCAGCAGGCGCGACAGCTCCACAAAGGAGAACGGCTTCGGCAGATAGCCGTCCATGCCTGCGGCCAGAAAGCGTTCCCTATCGCCGGACATGGCGAAGGCCGTGAGGGCGATGATGGGGATGTCCGCGCGGTGGCGGAACTCCGGCCAGGTGCGGATGGCCTGGGTGGCCTCAAGCCCGTTCATGCCGGGCATCTGGATGTCCATGAGGATGCAGTCGTAGTCGCCCTCGCGCAGGGCGGCCAGGGCGGCCTCCCCGTCGCCGACGCAGACCACCGTGAGCCCAAGGCGCAAGAGGCCGGTGCGCAGGGCCAGCTGGTTGATCTCCTCGTCCTCCACCAGCAGCACCCGCATGCCATCCAGGGAAGTCTGGACGCCCTCCTCGTCCGCTCCATTGCCGTCGTCGGCAAGGTCCTGCGCCGGCAGGCCAAAGGGCAGGACAAAGGAGAAGGTCGTGCCCCGGCCCTCCTCGGAGGACACATCGATGCTCTTGCCGCCCATGAGAACCACCAGGTGCCGGACGATGGCCAGGCCCAGCCCCGCGCCCTGGTGCCTGCGGTTCAGGGCGCCCTCGGCCTGGGTGAACATCTGGAAGGACTGGCTCAGCAGCTCCTCGGGTATGCCCTCGCCGGTGTCCGTGACCACGAACAGCACCCGGCAGGGCTCCTCCGCCTGGGTCCCCAGGCGGCTCGCCTCCAAACGTATCCCGCCAGACTCCGTGAATTTCACGGCGTTGCCCACCAGGTTGAAGAGCACCTGGCGCAGCCTGTGCTCGTCGCCCAGCAGGAGCCGCGGCAGGGTGGCGTCCAGGCTCAGGGACAGCTCAAGCCCCTTCTGCTCGGCCGGCAGCCAGAAGAGCGCCCGCACCGACTCCAGCACGTCGGCCAGGACGAAGGGCGCGTTCTCCAGGGTGAACTTGCGGGCCTCGATGCGCGAGATGTCGAGGATGTCGCCCAGTAGGCGCGTCAGGCGCTGGCTGGAAAGCAGGGCAGCCTGGGCGTAGCGCTGCTGCTCCCCGTCCAGGGCCGAGTTGTTCAGGAGCTGGATCATGCCCATGATGCCGTTGAGCGGGGTGCGTATCTCGTGGCTCATGTTGGCCAGAAACTCGCTCTTGGCGCGGTTGGCCGCGTCGGCGGCGTCCCGGGCCTGGGTCAGGGCCTCCTCGATCATTTTCCGCTCGGTGATGTCGCGGTAGATGGACAGGTTCATGGGCCTGGCGCCGCCCTGCATGCGCCTGCCGGTCACGTCCACCCAGCGCGCGGCCCCGTCCTTGCGGATGATGCGGAACCCGTAACGCGCCGCCGCCTCCTGGCCGGTGAGCCGCTTCGTCAGACTATCGCGCACCAGATCCCGGTCCTCCGGATGCACCAGACCCCACATCTCCCTGGCGGTGAGGGCATAGACCTCTTCCGCCGTGTAGCCGAAGAGCTCGCAAAAGGCCGGATTGACCCAGGTGAAGGCCGGGGGCACCCCCTCCTGGATGGCGATGGCGTCCAGGGACTGCTCAAAGAGGGTGCGGTAGCGCTCCTCGCTCTCGCGCAGGGCCTCCTCGGCCTGCTTGCGCTCGGTGATGTCAAAGGCATAGCCGGTAGTGCCGATGATGCTGCCCAGCCCATCCCTTACCGGCATCTTGAAGGTTTCAAACCAGCGTGGCTCACCTTGGTCGAGGATGAGTTCCTCGACAATGGTGGGCTGACCGGACTGCATCACTTTCCTGTCGTCCAAGCGGTACTTGGCGGCCAGTTCCTGCGGCCAAATGTCCAGGTCGGTATTTCCGACAAGGTCCGCCGGTGATTTGTTTCCGCAAGAGGTGGCGAATTTCGTGTTCACCGCCAGAAACCGGCTTTCGCTGTCCTTCAGCCAAACCAGCCCGGGCTGGTTCTCGATGATCGCCGTGAGATAGGCCTCGCGTTCGCGCAGGGCCTTCTCGGCCTGCTTGCGCTCGGTGATGTCGCGGAAGATGCCCTCCACCCCCAGGACGTTCCCCTCAGGGTCGCGGTAGAAGGCGCTGGTGGTGGCCACAAGCAGGATGGAGCCGTCCCTGCGGCGCAGGGCCACCTCGTAGTCCTTCAGCGCGCCCTCGGCCCGTAGCCGCATGAGGAACTCCTGACGCCGGGCCGGGTCGGCATAAAACATATCCGCCGGGCGCCCCAGCAGCTCGTCTGTGGAATCGTAGCCCAACATCGCCAGCACCGAGGGGCTGAACATGACCAGCCGCCCCTTTTCGTCGGTGCGGTAGTAGATGTCCTGCATGTTCTGGATGATGGAGCGGTAGCGCTCCTCGCTCTCGCGCAGGGCCTCCTCGGCCTGCTTGCGCTCGGTGATGTCGCGGAAGGTCCAGATCCTTCCGTAGCACTTACCCTCCTTGGACAAAACCGGCGCGGTGTAGCGGTCCAGGACCATGCCGTCCTTGAACTCGATCTCCTCGCGGCTGGTCTCCTCCGGATGGGCATAGAGATGCGCTATTCTGGCCAGGAACTGGTCGGGCTGCCTCACCCGGGAGGCGACATGGTGGAGCAGTCGCGTGTCGTCGGGCGACGCGAGCACATCGCCGGAGGCCTGGAACAGCTCGACGAGCCGGCTGTTGTACAGGATGCGCTCGTTCCGCTCGTTGATCACGAGGATGCCGTCCAGGGAGGCGTTGGTCTGGGCCTCCAGCAGCGCGGTCTTGGCCAGCAGGGCGGCCTCGGCGGCCTTGCGCTCGGTCATGTCGATGCCGACGCCCGCGAGGTATCTCCGGCCCTCGATCTCCATCCGCAGCCCGGTGTAGTAGAAGGGAATCCTGCGGCCGTCCTTGGCCTGCATGTCCGCCTCGGCATGGGCGAACCCGTCCTGCATGACGCGCTCGATGGCCTGGGAGATGACGCCCAGGGACTGCTCATCGCCCTGGAACCAGTCGAGGACATGCTTCTGCGCGAGCTCCTCGTCCGAATAGCCGAGCAGATCCCTGTGCATCTTGCTCCAGCGCATGAGCCGCCCCTGGTCGTCGTACAGGTAGATCAGACCCGGAACGCTGTCGAGCAGGGCGTTGGTGAACACCCGCTCGCGCGCCACGGCCTCCTCGGCATTCTTGCGCTCGGTGATGTCGCGGACGTTGACCACCACCCCGCGGATGTCCGGGTTCTCCAGCTGGTTGGTGCCCCAGGCCTCCAGATGCACCCAGGAGCCGTCCTTGTGCCTGTGCCTGTACTGCGCGCCCCCCTTGCCGTCCCTGAGGATGGCGGCAAAGGCCGCGGCAACCTGCTCTTGGTCGTCGGGGTGGAGCATCTCCCTCATTACCGGGATGCCCGTCAGCTCGGAGGGCTTGTAGCCCAGCATGCGCTCCACGGCCGCGCTGACAAAGACCTGCACCCCGTCCTTGTCCAGGATGGTGATGGAGTCGGAGGAGTTGCGGATGAGCTCGGAGAAGCGCCGTTCGCTCGCCTGCAGGGCCTCCTCGGCCTGCTTGCGCTCGGTGATGTCCGTGTGCGTGCCGGCGAGCCGGGTGGGCGCGCCGCTGGCGTCGCGGTCCACCACGCGGCTGCGGGTGAGGATCCATTTCCACTCCCCGGACCTGGTGCGCATGCGGATCTCAAAGGCGTTGGTCTCGTCGTCGCGCAGGGAGCCTGCGATGGACTTGGTGATCGCCTCCCGGTCGTCCGGATGCAGGAGCTTGGAGAAGCTCTCGAAGTTGGCCGGGAACTCGCCGGGCTCGTAGCCCAGCATGGTGTAGTAGCGCGGGCTGAAATAGGCCTCGCCGGTGTCCAGGCGCCAGTCCCAGAGCCCGTCGTTGGCCGCGTCCAGGGCCAGCTGCAGGCGCTCCCGGCTCTCGAACAGGGACTGTTCGGCCCTTTTGCGCTCGGTGATGTCGCGGGCCACCCAGATGACGCTGTCCGCGGTGCGCCTGGAGACAACGCCCGCGAACCAGCACTCCCGCTCCCCGATGGGCATGCGGTAGTCCACGGAGACGCTGGCCCCGGTGCGCAGCGCCTCGCCGATGACCTGGAGGAAATACGCGGCCTGCTCCGGCGCGAACACCTCGGCCACGGTCCGGCCCACAAGCTCGGCCGGGGGCCGGTACAGGCTGTCCGAGTTCGTGGGCGCGATCTCCAGATAGCGCCCCTCGGCATCGAGGATCAGGATGACGTCGGTCATGCAGGAGAAGAGCGAGCGCAGGGTGCTCTCCGAGCTTGCCAGCGCCTGCCCGGCCAGCTTGCGCTCGGTGATGTCCGTGAACATGCCGAAGCTGCCCAGGAACTCGCCGTTCGCGCCGCGCAGGGGGCTGGCCGAGGCCAGGGTCCAGACCTCCTCGCCGTCGCGGGTGCGGAAGCGCCGCTCGTACCGGCCGGAGGCGCCGGCGCGCCGCTCCAGCAAGAGCGCCTCATGGGCGGGGTGGTCCTCGGGAAACATGAACTCCGTCACCCTCCGGCCGAGGATTTCCTCCGGGGCGTAGCCCAGCATCCGGGCCATGGTCCCATTGACGTAGGTGGTCAGGAAGTTCGCGTCCAGACGCCACACGCCCTCGTTGGCGGTCTCCACCATGGTCCGGAAGCGCTCCTCGCTCTCGCGCAGGCGGAACAGGGTCTCCGCCAGCTCAGCGGTCCTGGCCCGCACCCTGCGGCGCAGGACGATGTTGAAGGCGAGCAGGGCCAGGGCCAGGGCCCCCACGCCCGCGATGGCGTACAGCACCCGCCGCAGGTCCAGGCCGCTGGCGATGGGCGCGCCCAGCCACTTTTCCTCGATGTCCCGGCGCTCTCCCTCGGCGATGGCGGCGAAGCCGTCCTCAACGAGCCGGAGCAGCGCGGCGTCGCCCTTCCTCACGGCCCGGTGGAACTCCCCGGCGTAGAGCACAAAGGCCTGGCGGAACTCGCCCTCCATGTTGAGCTTGTAGAGGTAGTACAGGGCGGGCGGGGCATCGATGGAGAAGACGCGGATCTCGCCCGTGCGGGCCGCGTCGATGATGCCCTTGTAGCTGTCGTACTCCTTGAGGGAATGGATGCCGTTGCGCCTGAGGACGTCGATGACCGCGTCCCCGGCCTTCACGCCCACGGTGAAGCCGCGCAGGGACGTGAGGTCGGTGATGCCCCCCAGGGTCTTGTGAAAGAACACGGGCACGTCGAGCTTGGCGTAGGGCTTGGTGAAGTCGTAGGCCTTGGCCCGCTCCTCGTTGTAGAAGATGGTGTCGATGACGTCGGCCTGGCCGCCCTGCATGAACTGCTGCGCGCGCGCCCAGTCCATGGCCAGGAGGTTTACGCGCACGCCCGTGGCCCGCTCCCAGGCCTGCCACTGGTCCACCAGGATGCCCTGGAGCAGGCCCTCGTCGTTGCGGAAGATGTAGGGCGGGTAGTTGTCGTCGGAGACCACGGTGATCGCGGCGGGGCGCGCGGGCCCGTCCGCGGCCTGGGCGCGCGCGCCCAGGGCCGGGAGGGCCAGCAGCAGCGCCAGCAGGACAAGGGCCGGAAGGGGCCGGAAGGGGCTGGGGCGGGTGCCAGCGTATTCAGGAAGGCGGCTCACGGCGTGCTCGACCCCTCGGCGCAGGATTCTTCTTCCTTGCATCCTACGCCACCCGCACCGCGAGGGGCAAGCGAAACATCGAAAGCCTGCGGCGCACTCCGGCCCGAAGAGCAAGCAACCCCCCGGAACCTTTTGGGCTCCGGGGGCTCAAGCCGCCAGAACCCTCCGAAAATCATTCGCCCAGGTAGGCCTTGCGGATGTCCGGGTTGGCCAGAAGGGCCCTGGCCTCGTCCTGCAGGATGACGCTGCCGGTCTCCAGCACATAGCCCCGGGTGGAGGCCTGCAGGGCCAGATTGGCGTTCTGCTCCACCAGCACCACGGTGACGCCGTCCACCTCGTTGATCTCGCGGATGATGCGGAAGATCTGCTGCACGATGAGCGGGGCCAGGCCCAGGGAGGGCTCGTCCAGCAGGAGCAGGCGCGGCCGGCTCATGAGCGCGCGGCCCATGGCCAGCATCTGCTGCTCGCCTCCGGAGAGGGTGCCGCCGTGCTGCCGGCGGCGCTCGAGGAGAATGGGGAAGAGCTGGAACACGCGGTTCTTGTCGTGCTCGATGGCCGCCTTGTCGCGGCGGAAGAAGGCCCCCATGTCCAGGTTCTCCTCCACCGTGAGGCGCGGGAAGATGCGCCGGCCCTCGGGCACCTGGCACAAGCCCTGCGAGGGCAGAAGGTCCGCGGCCAGGCCGTCGATGCGCCGCCCGTCATAGTAGACCTCGCCCCCGGATATGGGCAGCACGCCGCAGATGCTCATGAGCGTGGTGCTCTTGCCCGCCCCGTTGGCGCCGATGATGCTGACCACCTCGCCGGGGTGGACCACGAGGGAGATGTCCTTGATGGCCTTGATGCGCCCATAGGCGGCGGAGACGTGCCTCAGCTCGAGGATCGGCGCGCCCACGGCTAGTCCCTCTCCTCGCTGCGCGCGCCCATGCGCTTGGCCGGCCACAGGCCCTTGGGCCTGAAGAGCATCATCACGGCCATGACCCCGCCGAAGACGAACATGCGGTAGAGCTCGAAGCCGCGGAAGGCCTCGGGCAGGGCCACCAGGGCCAGGGCGCCCAGCACCACGCCGGGGATGGAGCCCATGCCGCCCAGCACCACCATGGCCAGCACCATGGCCGACTCGATGAAGGTGAAGGACTCCGGGCTGACGAAGCGCATGCGCGCGGCGAAAAAGGCCCCGGCCAGGCCGCCCAGCACCGCGCCCAGGGCATAGGCCAGGAGCTTGATGCCCAGGGTGTTCACGCCCATGAGCTCGGCCGCGGTCTGGTCCTCGCGCACGGCCTCGAAGGCGCGGCCGATGCGCGAATGGTTCAGCCGGTACACGGCCACCACGGTGGACACCGCCAAGCCCAGGACGACGAAATAGAGCTGCTCCAGGCTGCTGAGCCAGATGTGCGTGAAGGCGCCGTCCTTCCACCAGTAGGCGTCCGGGGTCTTGATGCCCAGGATGCCGTTGGGGCCGTTGGTCAGCTTCATCCAGTTGTTCAGCACGATGCGCACGATCTCGCCGAAGCCCAGGGTGACGATGGCCAGGTAGTCCCCGCGCATGCGCAGGGTGGGATAGCCGATGATGCACCCGGCCAAGGCCGAGAAGGCCCCGGAGATGGGCAGGCAGAGCCAGAACGACAGGCCGTAGTGCACGGACAGCAGGGCGTAGGTGTAGGCCCCGACGCCGTAGAAGGCGATGTACCCCAGGTCCAGGAGGCCCGCCAGGCCCACCACCACGTTGAGGCCAAGGCCCAGGCAGATGTAGACCAGCACGCTGATGGCCACGTCGTGGGCATAGCGCTCGGTGAGGAAGGGGAAGACGACCATGGCGGCCGCCAGCAGGGCCAGCCAGATCCAGGTGGGCACCCGGCCCGCGGCCCTGGCCAGGAGAGCGGAGGCGGCCTGGGCCGGAAGGAGCGCCGCGTCGAGGAACCCGTGCTGCTTGGCCTGCCAGAAGGCCAGCAGGATGGCGGCGGCGGCGGCGACCCTGGCCCACACCGCGAAGCTCTCGGCGAACTCCAGGCCCTCGGGCTTGATGCCCATGAGCGGCCACAGCAGCACAAACAGCCAGATCATGGCCAGGCCGTAGCCGAGCCAGAGTTTTCTAGACGCGGGTGTCGTCAACGTTCTCTCCCATGATGCCGGTGGGCCGGAAATAGAGCACCGCGATGAGGATGATGAAGGCGAACACATCCTTGTATTCGCTGGAGATGTATCCTGCGGCGAAGACTTCGATGATGCCGATGACCAGCCCGCCCAGCATGGCCCCGGTGATGTTGCCGATGCCGCCCAGCACCGCCGCGGAAAAGGCCTTCACCCCGAGCACGAAGCCCATGTCGTAGCGCACGGAGCCGTAGTACATGCCGACCATGATGCCCGCCGCGCAGGCCAGGGCCGCGCCGATGGCGAAGGTCAGGCTGATGATGCGGCTGGCGTTGATGCCCACCAGGGCGCTCATGGTCTTGTCCTGGGCCGTGGCGCGCATGGCCTTGCCGATGCGCGTCCTGAACACCAGGCCGTTCAGGGCCACCAGGAGAAACACAGTGACGCCGACGATGACCACCTGCATGTAGGACACCATGGCCCCGCCGATCTCGAAGCCGCCCTGGACCATCTCGCCGGGATAGGCGCGGTCGTAGACGCCCTGGGTGAGCATGAGGCCGTTCTGCAGGAATATGGACATGCCGAGGGCGGAGAGCAGCACGGACAGCCGGGAGGAGGAGCGCAGGGGCTTGTAGACCAGCTTCTCCACGGCCATGGCCAGAAGCGCGCAGTAGCCCATGGCCAGAGCCAGGGCCACGCCCAGACAGACAAAGGGCGGGTAGCCCTGGGCCACCATCCAGCTGATGAGGATGACCCCCATGTAGCCGCCGGCGGCGAAGATCTCGCCGTGGGCGAAGTTGATGAGCTGGATGATGCCGTAGACCATGGTGTAGCCAAGGGCCACAAGGGCGTAGACCCCGCCCAGGGTGATTCCGTTGACCAGCTGCTGGAGAAAGACTTCCACGTGCTCTGCGCCTTTTGGAAGCAGGGGCCCCGAAGGGCCCCTGCCGGTACGTTGATGCGTGTCTCGGGACTATTGCTTGTAGAGCTGGCCGTTCTCGGGATTCCAGAAGTTGTCGAACTTGCCGTCCTTGACCACCTGGATCACGTAGTTGGAGCCGGAATCGCCGTTCTCCTTGTATTTGATCTGCTTGGAGGCGCCGGCGAAGTCCAGCTTCATGAGCTCGGCCTTGACCTTTTCGGGGTCGGTGGAGCCTGCGGCCTTCACGGCCTTCAGGTAGGCGATGGCGGAATCGTAGGCATAGGCGGAATAGGCGCCGGGCTCGCCGAACTTCTTGTAGGTCTCGGCGAACTTCTTGTAGGCCGGGGTCTCCTTGTCGGTGTAGCCGAAGGTCAGGTACACGCCCTCGGCGTCCTTCTTGGCCAGCTCCATGAGCTGCGGGTGGTACACGGCGTCCTGGGCCAGGATCTTGGTCTTGATGCCCATGCGGGCGATCTGGATGAGCATGGGGGCGGCGGCGGCGGAATTCTGCAGGCTCACGTAGAAGACGTCCGGCTTGGCGGCCTTGACCTTGGTCAGCACGGCGGAGAAGTCCTTGTCGCCCTGGTTCACGTGCTCATGCCCCAGCACCTTGAGCCCGCTGCTGGCGGAAAGCTTCTCGACGTTGTCGGCCAGGCCCTGGGAATAGGTGGTCTTGTCGTCCACGATGTAGACGCCCTTGGCCTTCAGGTGGTCGGTCATGAACTTCACGGCGGCCTTGCTCTGGTCGTCGTCGCGGCCGCAGGTGCGGAACATGAACTTGTGCCCGCTCTCGGTGACCTTCTCATTGGTGGAGGCCGGGGTGATCATGAAGATCTTGGCGGCCATGAGGGGCTCCGCGGCCGGGATTGTGGCGCTGGAGCAGTAGGCGCCGATGACGGCGGTGACCTTTTCGCTGATGAGCTTGTTGGCGGCGGCCACAGCCTGGCGCGGATCGCAGGCGTCGTCCTCGGGCTGCAGGGCCACGGGGCCGAGGGCGCCCATCTCGGGGTTCATGACCTCGATGGCGGCGAGGACGCCGTTCTTGATGTCGTTGCCGTCGGCGGCGTACTGGCCGGTCAAGGGGCCCAGGCTGCCGATCTTGATGCCGGCCACGGCTGCGGCCTTCTTCTCTTCCTTCTTCTCGCCGCAGCCCGTGGCCACAACCGAGACGAGCAGCAGCAAGGACAGGAAATACAACGCGCGTTTCATCTCATCTTCCCCCTGATGTAGAATATGTTACTGACCCAGATACGCCTCAATCACCCTGGGGTCGCGCTGAATGGCTTCAGGCTTGCCCTCGGCGATCATAACACCGTGATCCAGTACGACGATCTGGCGGCAAATGCCCATGACCACCTTCATGTCGTGCTCCACCATGAGAATGCTGACCCCCAGGTCGCTGATGCGTCCAATGGTATGCATGAGCTCCCGGCTCTCGGCCGGGTTCAGGCCTGCGGCGGGCTCGTCCAGCAGCAGGGTCTTGGGCTCGCTGGCCAGGGCGCGGGCGATCTCCAGGCGGCGCTGCAGCCCGTAGGCCATGTTCGAGGCCACCTCCCCGGCGAAGTCGGAGAGCCCCATGAAGATCAGGGACTGCATGGCCTTTTCGCGGATGCGCGCCTCTTCCCGCTTCTGGGAACCGCTGCGCAGGATGGCCCCGAGCACGCCCTGGCGGGTGCGGCAGTGCTGGGCCACCATGACGTTCTCCAGGGCTGTCATGTTCTGGAACAGCCGGATGTTCTGGAAGGTGCGCGCCACGCCGAGGGCCAGTATCTTGTGCGGCCGCAGGTCCCTAAGCGGCCTGCCGTCGTAGCTCACCTGCCCGGCGCTCGTCTGGTAGACCCCGGTAATGACGTTGAAGACCGTTGTCTTGCCCGCGCCGTTGGGGCCGATGAGGCCCACGATGTCCCCCTCGCGGACGCAAAAGGAGACGTCCGTGAGCGCCTGCAGTCCGCCGAAGCGCACACTGATGTCGAGGAGTTCCAAGGTTCCCATAAGTGGCGTGGACTATACAGAACGCCAGCGATCAAAATCAAGCTCGAAGTTGGAGGAAAAGTACAGCGCATGCCTCCAGGCCTTGCCGGATGTTGTATTTCAACAACAATCCGCCGCTGCTCCGAACATTGTTCGGAGCGCCGCCCGTGCGCGGTCGACGCCGCACTCGCACTTGCCTGGCGGGCGAATTCCGGCTAAGGAACCTCTTTTACACCACACCCAAAAAGAGACTCCATGACCGACAGCCCCATTCTTTTCGACCGCGACCCTGCGTCCGGCCCCAGGTCCTCCATCCTTGCGGACCTCCTTGACCTGGACGCCAAGCTCCTCTCCATGATCGCCCGGCGCTGCCGCATCGTGCAGCGCGCGGCCAAGGGGCGGCAAGTCCTGGACCGCGACCTGGAGAAGCAGCTCTGGGCCGGCTTCGACAAGGCCGCCCGCCAGCAGAAGCTGGACCCGCGCCTGGCGCGCCAGCTCTTCCCCGTGCTCAACGCCTTCGGCCTGGAGCCCCAGGAGCTGCGCCGCGCCGCGGACAAGCCCTTTGCCCTGGTGCCGCGCTCCGAGCCTGCGGACATCGACATCCCCGGCCCGCGCTCCCTTGCCGGAACGCGCATGCTGGCCGTGCTCGCCGCAGCCACCGGCGCGCCCATGCGCCTCTCCGGCGTGGTCCTGAACGACCCCCTGGTGGAGCTGGTCAAGGCCCTGAACCAGGCCGGGGCGCACCTGTCCTGGACCACCGACGAGCTGACCAACTCCGCCACCCAGGGCAAGGCCGAGGACTCCCCCCTGCGCTTCGAGGACGTGCTCGTCTTCGCCGGGGAAGAGCCCTTCACCCTCTATGCGCTGCTGGCCCTGGCCCTGCGCGAGGCCGGGCGCTCCAAGTTCGCCGGCGGCCCGGGCCTCAAATTCCTGGACCTGCGCTCCCTGGACGCCGTCCTGCTGCAGCTGGGCGCGCGCCTGGCGCCCATGAATCCCCGCAGCCGCGGGCTGCCCGCGCGCCTGGAGTCCGGCGGGAGCATGTCCCCACGCGTGGAGCTCAGCGCCGAGACCCCGGCGCAGTTTGCCCAGGCCCTGGCCCTGGCCGGCTGGAGCTACCCCGAGGGCCTGCGCCTGGCCCTGTGCGCCGACCCCGCGGCCGCGGCAGCCCAGGCCCTGGCCCTGGACGAGGCCCTGTCCGTCCTGGCCCTCTGCCAGGTGGCCGCCACGCGCCAGGACAACGAATATGTCATCCCGGCCTGTCGGCCGCGCCTGCTGGCGGCGCCTGTCCTGCCGCTGGACCCGGCACTCGTGGCCTACCTGCTGGTTTTGCCCAGCCTGGCGGGCGGCGCGGCGCGCCTGGGCGGAGAAGTTACCCTGCCGGAGGCCGTGCGCACGGACTTCGCGGCCCTGGGCATCACCGTCGCCCAGGAGCTGGGCGCTGTCCAGGCCGGGCGCGGAGCCCTGGCCCCGGCCCAGACCTTGCGCATGGGGCGGCAGGCCGAGTACCTGCCCCTGGCCCTGACCCTGGCCGTCAAGGCCGGCGGCGGGCGCGTGCTGCTGCCCCTGGACGCGGCCGCGCGCACCAACGCCCTGGACCTGCTGGAGCGCCTGGGCGTCGGCTACGAGGACCAGGAGGACGCCCTGGTGGTGCTGCCCGGCGCGCTGCAGGCCTGGGAGGGCGTGTGGACCAGCCCGGATGCGTACACCACCCTTGCCCTGGCCCTGCTCTCCTTCCTGCGGCCGGGCATCGCCATCGACAACCCCGGCAGCCTGGCCTTTGTCTGGCCCAGATTCTGGGCCGTCTACAACGCCCTGCCCCTGGTGCGCGAGCAGACTTCCGCACCCAAGGAACCTGAGAAAAATGCCGCAAAGTCCAGAGTTAAGCGCGTCCGAGTCTGAGCTCATCGCCAGCTGCGAGGCCGAAATCGCCCGCTTCACCGCCGAACGCGAACAGTGCGAGCGGAAGGTGCGCGAGCTCATGGCGGCCGAGGACCCGGCCAGAGGCATCTTTCATGCCCAGGAGATCTTCCTGAACCAGCGCGACAAGCTGCGCCTGGAGGTGGAGATCGCCTTTTGCCGGAACAAGATCAACCGCACCCGCCTGGGCTGGACGGAGAACGCCGGAGCGCCAGACTCCGGCGGCCTGCTGTTCTAGACCCGGCCGGACAAAGAATACACGGAATCACAAGGAGCACCGTCACATGGCCAAGGCCCGCAACCTGACACAGAAAATCATCGCGCAGCACCTCGTCTCCGGCAAGATGGTCCCCGGCACGGAGATCGGCCTCAAGATCGACCAGACCCTGACCCAGGACGCCACGGGCACCATGGCCTGCCTGCAGTTCGAGGCCATGGGCATCCCGCGCGTGCGCACCGAGCTTTCCGTGAGCTACGTGGACCACAACACGCTCCAGACCGGCTTCCGCAACCCGGACGACCACCGCTACCTGCGCACCATCGCCGCCAAGTACGGCATGGTCTTCTCGCCCGCGGGCACCGGCATCTGCCACCAGCTGCACCTGGAGAACTTCGCCAGGCCCGGCAAGACCTTGATCGGCTCGGACTCCCACACCCCCACCGCGGGCGGCGTGGGCGCGCTGGCCATCGGCGCGGGCGGCCTGTCCGTGGCCCTGGCCATGGCCGGAATGCCCTACATGCTGCCCATGCCCAAGGTGGTGCGCGTGCTGCTGACCGGCAAGCTCACCGGCTGGGCCAGCGCCAAGGACGTCATCCTGCACCTGCTGGGCCTGCTCACGGTCAAGGGCGGCGTGGGCAAGGTCATGGAGTTTTCCGGGCCAGGCGTGGCCACCCTCTCCGTGCCCGAGCGGGCCACCATCACCAACATGGGCGCCGAGCTCGGCGCCACCACGAGCATCTTCCCCAGCGACGCCCAGACCAAGAAATTCCTCTCGCGCATGGGCCGGCCCGAGGACTTCGTCGCCCTGGCCGCCGACCTCAAGGCCAGCTACGACGAGGAGGTGGTCATCGACCTCTGCGCCATCGAGCCCCTGGCCGCGGCCCCGCACATGCCCGACCGCATGGTGCCGATCCGCGACCTGGACGGCATGGCCGTGGACCAGGCGGCCATCGGCTCCTGCACCAACTCCTCCTACACCGACCTCAAGGCCACGGCGCAGCTGCTCCAGGGCAGGCGCATCAACCCGGCCACGGACCTGCTCATCGCCCCGGGCTCCAAGCAGGTCCTGAAGCTGCTGACCAAGGAAGGGCTGCTCGACCCGCTGCTGGACGCCGGGGCGCGCATCCTGGAATGCGCCTGCGGCCCCTGCATCGGCATCGGCGGCTCGCCGGTGTCCAAGGGCGTCTGCGCGCGCACCTTCAACCGCAACTTCGAGGGCCGCAGCGGCACCCAGGACGCCCAGGTCTATCTGGTGAGCCCCCTCACCGCGGCCCAGGCCGCCCTGAACGGCAAGTTCACCGACCCCGCCACCTGGGGCACCCCGCCGGTCAAGGCCGAGCTGCCCAAGAAGGCCCCGAGCATCCGCCAGCTCTTCGTGTTCCCTCCGGAAAACGGGTCCGAGGTGGAGGTCCTGCGCGGGCCGAACATCGCGGCCCTGGAGCGCTTCGCCGGGCTGCCGGAGAAGCTTTCGGGCCGCATCGTGCTCAAGGTGGGCGACAACATCACCACCGACCACATCATGCCCGCGGGCGCGGCCATCATGGCCCTGCGCTCGAACATCCCGGCCATCTCCGAGCACGTGTTCACCAAGGTTGACCCGGAGTTCGTGGGCCGCATCCGCGCCGAGGGCGGCGGGTTCATCCTGGGCGGGGAGAACTACGGCCAGGGCTCCAGCCGCGAGCACGCGGCGCTGGCCCCGCGCCACCTGGGGGTCAAGGCCGTCATCGTCAAGTCCCTGGCCCGCATCCACCGCGCCAACCTGGTGAACTTCGGCATCCTGCCGCTCATCCTGGCCAGCAAGGACGACTACGAGACCCTGGCCCAGGGCGCGACCCTGGAGATCATCACCGGGGACATCCGGCCGGGCCGTCCCGTGGACATCCTGGTGGACGGCTCCGCCAGGGTCCAGGCGACAAATGATTTGACTGCCCAGGAGCTGGAGATTATCCAATCGGGCGGACTGCTGAACACCGTTCGCGCACCGAAGAGCTAGACACCCAGAATCTCAAGAAAATCGGAGAGAGCATGCTCGAAAGGTTACGCCAGAACGCCGGAAGCTGGGGCATCAAGATCGCCTTCGGCATCATCATCGTGGTCTTTGTCTTCGCCTTCGGCACGGGCAACTTCAGCGACAAGAAGGAGCCCGTGGTGGCCTACGTCGCCGGCGAGCCCATCAGCGCCCGCGAGTTCCAGAAGTCCTACGAGGACGCCATCACGGCCATGCGCCGCCAGAATCCGGGCCTTTCCGCCGAGGAATTGAACAACCCGCAGTTCAAGCAGTCCATCCTGGTCCAGCTGGTGAACACCAGGCTCATGCTCGCCGCCGCCGCCAAGATGGGCATCACCGTGTCCCCGGCCGAGCTGCGCGCCGTCATCAGCCGCATCCCGGCCTTCCAGAACGCCCAGAACGTCTTTGACCCGGCCATCTACAAAAACGCCCTGAGCCAGAACCAGTCCAACCCCCTGCACTTCGAGGCCGAGTTCAAGAGCAACCAGATACTGCAGAAGCTCCAGGGCTTCACCACCATCTCCGCCCTGCTCTCCGAGCCCGAGGCCAAGGGCCTGTTCCAATGGGGGCGCGAGAGCGTGCGCATGGACTATGTGCTCTTCACGGCCAAGGACTTCGAAGCCCAGGTGAAGCCCACGGACCAGCAGCTGAGCGAACTCTACGAGACCACCAAGGACAAGTACAAGGACCCCGCGCGCATCCGCCTGGTCTACCTGCCCATCACCGTGGCCGACGTGGCCTCCACCATCGCCGTGAGCGAGGAGGAGGTCAAAAAGCACTACGAGGCCAACGCCGAGAGCTTCAAGCACCCGGCCCAGCTGCGCGCCCGGCACATCCTGCTTCTGGTGCCGGCCTCCGCGCCCAAGGAGGCCGTGGACAAGGCCCTGGCCCAGGTCCGGGACATCCAGGCCCAGCTGAAGAAGGGCGCCGCCTTTGAGGCCCTGGCCAAGAAGCACTCCCAGGACCCCGGCAGCGCACCCCAGGGCGGCGAGCTGCCCTGGTTCGCCCAGGGCGCCATGGTCAAGCCCTTTGAGGACGCGGCCATGGCCCTGAAGCCCGGCCAGGTCAGCGAGCCCGTGCGCACCCAGTTCGGCTGGCACCTGATCAAGCTCGAGGGCGCGCGCCCGGCGGGCAAGGTGGAGTTCGCGGAGGTCAAGAACGACCTCAAGAAGCGCCTGGCCGAAGAGAAGGCCTCTGAAAAGATCAACGACATCCTGGACCAGAGCATGGACCAGATCGCCGCCGGCGTGAAGCTGGACAAGATCGCCCAGGATCTGGGGCTCACCGTGCGCAAGAGCGAGATGATGGACCAGCAGGAGGTGCAGCGGCTCTTCGGGCTCAAGAAGGAGGCCGTGGAGACCCTGTTCGCCCTGGCGCCGGGCAGCGGCGCCAAGACCCCCCTGGCCATGGAGCCCGCGCGCGGCTACCTGTTGGCGGAGAAGATCGAGGGCACGCCCGAGGCCATTCTGCCCCTGGACAAGGTCAGGGACAAGGTTCTGGCCGAGGTCAAGGCCCAGGAGTCCCGCAAGCTGGCCCTGGAAAAGGCTCAGAAGGTCCTGGCTGGACTGCAGAACCCCGAGACCCAGGCACAGACCCTGGCCCAGGTCAGGGCCGGGTTCAAGACCACCCCGCCCATGGACCGCCAGGCCGCGGTGGCCCAGACCGGCGGCAACCCGCAGCTGCTTGCGGACATCTTCGCCGCTGCCGACAAGAACTGGCTGGCCCGTCCCTACGACATGCCGGCCGGCGTGGCCCTGGCCCGCCTGGCCGAACGCATCCCCGCGCCCGAGGAGACCTGGGAGAAGGAGAAGCGCCTCTGGACCAGCCAGGGCGCGCAGGCCTTCAGCCAGGAGCTGTTCAACGCCCTGCTGACCAACCTGCGCAAGAGCAGCAAGATCGAGATCGTCCGCCAGGACCTGCTGAACTAGAGCCGCTAGGCGACGCAATCCCCAGGGGGGAGGCCGGCAAGGCCTCCCCCCTTTTCTTTGGCCCCAGGGCCGGCAGCCTGGAGACGCCTAAGCACCTGGCGCGAAGGGGCCAGCGGCCTGCACCTCCGCCAGGCGGCGCAAGGGGGCGGCCTCGTTGCAGGCAGGTGGAAGGGGGCCGCTGGCGTCCTTGCGTTCATGGCGCCGGCCGTCCCAGCGGGAGCCCCAGGCGTGCCGGGGCGGCGGGAGGCCTGGCCCGGATTGGGGCCGGCATGGCCCGGTCCCCGCGCCGCGCAGGGCAAAAAAAAGGGGAGGCCCAAAGGCCTCCCCCCGCTTCCTGACGGCAAACAGACGGGGCTAGGACGACTTGAGCTCCCCGATGATGCTGCGGAGCTGGGCGGACATGCGCGCCACCTCGCCGATGGCCATGACGGACTGGGCCATGCCCTCGGCGGTCTCCGAAGCCACGCGGTTGACTTCCTCGATGGCCGCGCTGATCTTCTCCGAAACCCCGGACTGCTCGTCCGCGGCGCCGGCGATGACCTGCACCTGCTGGGCGTTGCTCTTGGAGATGACCACGATCTCGTCCAGGGCTTTGGCCGACTCGTTGGAATGGCTGGTGGCCTCGCTGATGGCCTGGGTGGCCTTGTCCATGCTCTCGATGTTCCTGCGGCTGGACTCCTGGATGGCGCGGATGTTCTCGCCCACCTCCTTGGTGGCGCCCATGGTCTTCTCGGCCAGCTTGCGCACCTCGTCGGCCACCACGGCAAAGCCGCGCCCGGCGTCGCCGGCTCTGGCGGCCTCGATGGCGGCGTTCAGGGCCAGCAGGTTGGTCTGGTCGGCGATGTCGTTGATGACGTTCATCACCTGGCCGATGGCCTCGGCCTGCTTGCCCAGCTGCTGCATGTTCTCCTTGAGGTGCAGGGAGATGCTGTCCACATGGCCGATGGCCTGCTGGGCGCGGCGCACCACATCGGCCCCGCCGGCGGCCTTGGTCTTGGCGGTGTTGGCCGATTCGGCCACCTCGCCGGCCTGGCGCGCCACGGAGATCACCGAGTCGTTCATCTGCTCCATGGCGGAGGCGGTCTCGCCCACGCGGTCGCGCTGCAGGTCCATGCCGCGGCTCATGACCTCCACCTGGGCCGAGAGCTCCTCGGAGGAGGAGGTGATGCGCTCCACGATCTCCTCCAGCTTGCCTGCGGCGTCGAGCATTCCTTCGCGCTTGGCCGACTCGGCCTGGAGCTTGGCCTCAAGGGCCGCCTGGGTGGCGTGCTCGGCCTCCTTGGCCTTCTTGTCGGCCTCAAGGCAGCTGGTCTCAGCCTCCCTGATCTTGGCCTTCAGGTTCGTGGCCATGACGCGCAGGGACTCGGCCAGGATGTGCGTCTCGTCGTCGGAGGTCACATTGAGCTCGTTGTCCAGATTGCCCTGGGCCAGATGGTTGGCGAAGTCGATGGTCTGCAGGATGGGCCGCACCAGTGCCCTGGAGAAAAAGTACCCGACCACGAGCATGAGCAGCCCCACCAGGATGGTGGAGAACAAGGTGGTCAGGTTGGTCTCGGAGAGCACGTGCTCGATGAACGCGCGGCTCTGGCCGATGAAGAACATGCCCGCCACCTGGTTGTTCACGTCGATGATGGGCCAGTAGGCCGTGTTGTAGTCCACGCCCAGGATCTTGTTGTGGCCGATGAAGCGCCGGCCCTTCTGCAGCACCTCCTCCAGCACCTTGGGGTTGTCCATCCTGGTGCCCACGGCGCGCTGGCCGTCCTTGACGATGGTGGTGGAGACGCGCGTGTCGCCCTGGAAGATGGTGCACTCCAGGGTCAGGTTCTTCTTGATCTTGTCCACGAAGGAGTCGCTGGAGAGGGTGAAGCCGGGGGTGATGACGCCGATGACCGTGTCGCCGCGTTCCACAGGGATGCCCGCGCGCAGGGAGAACTTGACCACCGTGCCCTGTTCCACGCCCACGGACACCTTGCCCTTGAGGGCCTTCTGGACGTTGACCTGGCCCGCCACGCTGTCGCCGACCTTGTCGGAGTGCCCGCGCGCGAGGCACTTGCCCGTGGCGTCGGAGATGGTGATGGACTCAAGCCCCGTCTCGGCCATGATCCGCTTGGCATAGGCCTGCAGCCAGGCGCTGTCCCCCTCGGCGATCTTGCTGACCACCAGGGGGTTGCCGGCCATGTGGAAGCCGTTAGCGGTCAGGGACTTCTTCAGCTCCTCGAACTGCGCGGTCACCAGGTCGGCCCGGATGGCGACCTCCTTGGCGTTCTGCACATCCAGGGTGTTGTTCAAGAAATAGCGGCTGGAGAGATAGTTCCCCCCGCCCACGAGCATGACGGCCAGAAAAATCAGCCCGAGTATTTTCTTCAGCAAGGTCATTTTCATTGCGATCTCCTCACAGGGAAGACGGGGCGATTCTGGGCGGGGCGTTCTCTGCCGGTCTCTCCTGCCGGGACATCGGGCAGGAAAGTAACCAGCCCCCGCCGCGGCGCAAGCCGCGGACCGCGGGGCCAATTGCATTCCCGTTCATATCGGAATAGCTACACGAAAACCTTAGGAAAAGGAACAGATTTTTCCTGGCCGCCCTTGACAGCCGCAGGCCCGGCAATCCATTGCAGACCGAACACCCAGGCCCACACCACCGGAGCACTTCATGGATTCAGAACTCGTCCTGTTCATCCCCGCCGCCCATGCGGCCAGGCTCTATCCCTTCCTGGAAGACGCGGCCAAGGGCCGGGCCGAGATCCTGCGCGACAAGCCGGTGCCCTGCCTGCCCCTGGCGGCCCTGCGCTGCCTTTTCATCACCATGCACGGCTCGGCCGAGCACGTGCGCACGCCCCTGGCCTATCCCTTCGTGCGCACGGACGGCTTCAACTTCGAGCCCCCGCAGCGGGCCCCGCACGAACTCTCCGGCCCGGACTGGCTGGTGCTGGGAGGCAACGGGGAAGACCTGGGGCGCCTTGTGGCCCAGGCCCTGACGGCCAGGATCGAGGACGGCGGGCGGCCCCTTCTGCGCGTGGCGCCCTACGCCAGCCTGCGCGGCCCCCTGCCCCAGGAGCCGCAGCCGACCGACACGCCCTTCACCTTCCGCAAGAGCTCCAAGAACTTCAACCAGCCCATCTGGGCCAAGAACGTGGAGCGCCTGCTTGAGCTGCCGGAGGAGCGCTGGCACGAGGTCGGCATCTCCAACACCGCGGATCTGGTGGGCGTCTTCGACGAGCCCCTGGCCCGGCTGGGGCCCAAGGAGCCCCGGCTCATCCTGGACCTGGGCTGCGGCCTGGGGCAGATAGCCCGGACCCTGGCCGAGCGCTACCCGCAGGCCAAGGTGGTGGGCCTGGACGCCAGCGCCGAGGCCATCGCCGTGGCCAGCCAGGCCTTTGGCCTGCCCAACCTGCGCTTCTGCGCCGTGGACTTCTCCCGCCCGCTGGACTTTCCCAAGGGCGGCGTGGACCTCATCGTCTCCACCAACGCCCTGCCCTACGCCCAGGACCAGCTGGGCTCGGCGCGCGAGCTCTTCGGCCTGCTGTCCCCGCAGGGGCTCCTGCTGAACCACTGCCGGGCCGAGGAATCGCAGATGTTCTGGGATTTCCCAAAGAGCCTGGTGCTGCCCAGCAACACCCAGATCTTCCTGTCCGACTGGTTCGCGGCCGCACGGGAGTCGGGCCGGAACACGGAGGTGCTGAGCGTGCCCCTGGGCATGTCCGCCACCTTCTACATCCCCGGCCAGGCCAAGGTCTTTGCCGACCCCCTGAACGCCTACGCCGACGCGCACCGCCATGACGGCCCCGGCCCCTACGCGCCCTGGCCCACCCACGTGCTGCTGGCCCACAGCGCCCAGGCCAGGCCGGCCAACCAGGCCGCCCTGCCCCTGTCCGGCAACCACATGGAGCGCCTGACCCGGGTTCTGAACAGCGTGGCCGAAGCCCCGCGCGAGATACAGGAGGCGGCCATCGTGGCCTGGATCTGCAATGCCAGGATGTTCGACGTGCTGCCCGAGGCCTTGGATTACTTCGAGGCCGTGCTGCCGGGGAGCATGCCGGTGCTGCGCCCGGTGCTCGGGGCGAGCCTCAAGGCCGAGGACTAGGAGCGCGCGGCCGGGCCGCTATTCGTCCTGCCCCTTGCCGGGGATGTGGATGTTGTACTTCTTGATCTTGTAGTGGATGGCCCGCCGGCTGATGCCGAGCAGGTCCGCCGCGGTCTTCTTGACCCAGGCCGTGCGCTCCAGGGCGCGGATGATGGCCTGGTGCTCGTTGTCATCCAGGGAGAGCGACTCGGCCTGCGGGGCGGCGGCCTCGGCCTGGACGGGCGCGGGCACGGCGACGGCCTGACCCGGGGCCTGGCCCGGGGCCTGCTCCAACTGGATGTCCCTGGGTTCCAGCACCTGCCCCCGGCAGAAGACCACCCCGCCCTCCAGGGCGTGCTTCAGCTCGCGCACGTTGCCGGCCCAGTCATGGGCCATGAGCAGGCGCAGGGTCTCGGCCGAGGCGCTGATCCGGGGCCTGCCCTGGGCCTGGCTGAAGGTCTCCAGAAAGCGCTCGGTCAAAAGCGGGATGTCCTCCTTGCGGTCGCGCAGGGGGGGCACCTTCAGGGTCACCACCTTGAGCCGGAAATAGAGGTCCTCGCGGAACTCGCCCCTTTTCACCAGGGCCGGGAGGTCGGCGTTGGTGGCGGCGATGACCCGGCAGTTCACCGGGATGGCCCGGTTGTCGCCCACGCGGCGGATGGTGCGTTCCTGCAGGAAGCGCAGGAGGCGCGTCTGCATCTCCGGGCTGATGTTGCCGATCTCGTCCAGGACCAGGGTGCCGCCGTCGGCGTCCTCCATGAGCCCCTTCTTGTCGCGCACGGCGTGGGTGAAGGAGCCCTTCACGTGGCCGAAGAGCTCGCTCTCCAGCAGGGTCGGCTGGGTGGAGCCGCAGTCCACGATGACGAAGGGGCCCTTGGCCCGGGGACTCATGTCGTGCAGGATGCGCGCGATGAGCTCCTTGCCCGTGCCGGATTCGCCCAGGATGAGCACGGCCACGTCCGTGGGCGCCACGCGCTCCATGAGGGCGTAGAAGTCGCGCATGACCGGGCTCTTGCCGCCCCAGAGCACCTCGCTCACGCCCTTGCCCTTGCAGGACCCGGGCTTCTGGTCCCGGCTCCCCAGCAGGGCGGCGATCTTCCCCAGAAGCTGTTGCCCGTCAAAGGGCTTGGTCAGATAGTCGGCCGCGCCGGAGCGGATGGTGCTCACGGCGTCGGGGATGCTGCCGTAGGCGGTGAGCAGGATCACCGGCACCGTGGGCCACTGGGCCAGCACCTCGCGCAGCAGGCCCACCCCGCCCATGCCGGGCATCTTGACGTCGGAGAGCACCAGATCCACCGGATGCCTGGCCAGAAGCTCGACGGCCTCCTCGGCGCTGCTGGCGGTGAGGGTCTTGTATTTGGCCGAGGCCAGGCGGGCCTCCAGCACCTGCAGGATGTTCCTGTCGTCGTCCACCATGAGGATGGTGGCGTGCTGCGCCGAGGAGGCTGTGGGTTTGGCATGTTCCATAGGCTTCCGCCGGCTACTCCAGGCCCTTCTTCTTCTGGCTGAGCTCCTGGTGCAGGCGCTCCATGGCGTTGAGCTGGCTGCGCAGGGCTTCGGCCTCGGCCGTCTTCTTGCGCAACAGCTCCCTGGTCTTGCCGCTCTCCTCCTGGCACCCGGCCAGGCGCTGGGAGCGCGCAAGCTCGCGGTCGATCTCCGCCTCCGAGAGCATGGCCGGGCTGCTCAGGCTGTGCGAGGCTGCCAGCCGGGGCAAAAGCGGCGTGATGAGGCGCGGATCCTCGGAAGGCAGCCCCTCGGGCGTCATCTGCACCCAGGTGTTCCAGATGGCCAGCCCCGCGCGCAGATCCTCCGGGGTCTTGGCCGTGGCCAGCCTGGCGCAGGCCAGGCCGAAATAGGCCTTGCGCGCCAGCAGCGGGTCCGAGGCATTGCCGGAAAGGCGCTGGAAGATGCTGGCGGCCTTCTCGTACTGCCCGGACAGATAGGAGTCCACGGCCAGGACGTAGGCCGAGCGCGGATCCTGGAACTGCTGGCCCTCGCCGGGGCGCGGGCCGAAGAGGGCGCAGCCCCCCAGGCCCAGGGAGAGCATAAGCACAAGGGCCAGCCCCGCGGGGCGGGCCCGTTCCCGGAAGAATGCACGGCGCGGCGTCATGCCCATTTTCTATACCATCGCCCGCGGCTTGGGAAGGGAAAAGCAAAAGCTCGATCCGCAGCCCACCGCGCTGTTCAGCCACATGGTCCCGCCGTGGGCCTCCACGATGCCCTTGGCGATGGACAGGCCCAGGCCCAGGCCCGCAACGCTGCCGCGCACAGAGGGCTCGCGGTAGTACTTGAGAAAGATGCGCTGCTGCTCCTCCGCGGAGATGCCCGGCCCCTCGTCCACCACGCAGAAGATCACCCAGTCGCCCGCGGGCTCCGGGGTCACGCTCAGGCGCACCAGGGAATCCGGGGGCGAGAACTTCACGGCGTTGCCCATGAGGTTGACCAAGACCTGGGACACATGCTCCTGGTCGGCCTCCACAAAGACGAACTCGTCCGGCAGCTCGGTCTTGAGGGTGATGTTCTTGGCCAGGGCCATGGACTGCATGCGGTCCACGGCGTCGCGCGCCAGGGCGGCGGCGTCCAGGGGCGCGGTGACCAGGCGCAGGCGCTGGGCCTCCAGGCTGGAGACCTGCATGAAGCGCTCCAGCAGGTTGGTCAGGCGCAAGGCCTCCTGCCGGGAGATGTCCAGGAAGTGCCGCTGCTTCTCGTTGAGCTGGCCGAACACCCCGTCGGCCACCAGGTCCACGGACTCGCGGATGCTGGTCAGCGGGGTGCGTATCTCGTGGGAGAGCATGGCGATGAAGTCCTGGCGCATGCTCTCCTCCTCCGTGAGCCTGGCGGTCATGTTGTTGAAGGCCTGGGCCAGGTCGCCCAGCTCGTCCTTGGAGCTGACGCGCACGGGCCTGGCGGGTTCGCCCCGGCCCAGTTCGCGGATGCCCCGGCGGATCTCCGCAAGGGAGAGGTTCAGGCGGTAGGCGATGAACAGGCTTCCCAGAACGCCGATGGTGATGCTGGCCACCAGCCCGACGAAGCCCAGGCGCTCGGCGGCCTGGCTCTTGGCCGCCAGCTCGTTCAGCCGGGCCTCCATCTCCTCCTGGTTGGTCTGGCGCGCCGCGGAAAGGATGTCCAGCCACCGGCTGATGGTCTTGTCCGGCAGGGAGCTGACCTCGGGGTTGCCGCTGCGCGAAAGCACGATGGTGTAATCGCTCGTCAGCTCGGTCCAGGCCTCCCGGTACTCCGGGTGGCGCCCCAGCACGCTGGTGAGCTCTGTGCCGAAGTCCTGCAGCTCCGCCAGGAACTGCTCCATGTACACATCTTTCTGCAATATCTCGAAGCTCTTGCGGTTCTCCTCCATGGCCAGGAGCTGCTGGATCATGCGCTGGGCGGACTTGTCGATGTCGTAGTTGACGTTGACGATGGCGCTGGAGACCTCCACCAGGTTCTGGATGCGCAGGAAGAGCACGCTGGTGGTGGCGTAGAAGATGGTCACCAGGCCCAGGCACCAGAGCAGCAGCTTGGCGGTGATGCCGAGACGTCGGGGATGGGGTTTGTCCACAGGGCTCCTCGCGGGGATTGGGCCGTTGCTCCAGGCTTACCCGAGAACGCGGCCAGGGTCCATGCCCGGGGTCACGGATTCTGCGCCGGGGCGGCCGGCAGCACGTCCAGCACCAGGATGTCCGGCGGGGCCAGGACGCGCATGGGCGGCCCCCAGAAGCCCGCACCCGCGCTCACGCCCAGGAGCTGCCCGTCCTCCTCGTACCAGCCGCCCATGAACTCGTTGAACATGTGCACCACCAGGTAGAAGGGAAACAGCTGCCCCCGGTGGGTATGGCCGGAGAGCATGACCTCGATGCCCAGGGGCTTTGCCGCCTCGCGCCAGGCCAGGGGGCGGTGGTTCATGAGGATGTGGAAGCTGGCGGGGTCGAGGATCGGCGCCAGGGCGCGGATGCCCCGGGCGATCTCGGCCACGCTGTTGCCCGAGCGGCCGGGGTCGTCCACGCCCAGAAGCTGCACCCCGGCCCCCGGCAGGTACACGGCGCGTCCGCGCAGAAGCTCCGCCCCGGCCCAGTGGAAGACCTGTGCGCTTCTGGCGTCGCCCCCGTAACGCTCGTGGTTGCCGAAGACGCCGAACATGCCCAGGCGCGGGCGCATGGCCCGCAGCATGTTCGCCTGCGGCTCCAGGGCCTCCGGATGGTCGTTGACGATGTCGCCCACCAGGAGCACGAGGTCCGGGTTCTGGGCCTTGACCAGGCGCACCAGGGCCTCCAGCCGGGAGTCCAGGGTCAGCGCCCCCAGGTGCAGGTCGCTCAGGGCCACCACGCGCATGCGCTGCGATACCTTGGCCGAGGTCACCTGCCGGGAGACGACGCGCAGGTCGCCCACCTCATATAGGCCCCAGCCCACAGTGCCGGCGGCCAGGATGAACACCGCCTGCATGGCCCAAAGCGAACGCAGGGCCGGGGCCAGGCGCGGCAGCGCCAGGCGCGACACCATCTCGGCGCAGAAGAGCAGGACCTGGTACAGAAAGGCGTAGGCCACCAGCCCGAAGGCGCCGTAGCCGATCCACCAGGCGGGCCGGGCCAGGGCCATGGGCCAGGATTCGGGCATGAAGCGGGTGGAGGCCAGAAACAGGCTCACGCCCAGGCCGCCCAGCAGGGTCAGGACGTAGGTGCGGCGCGAAAGCCCGGCCTGGCGGCGGACCTGGGCCAGCAGCACCAGGAGCATGAGCATGAAGATGAGCGTGAAGACGAGGTAGAAACGCATGGGCGGGCTCCAGAAGTTGACGCAGCACGCCCGGCGCGGGCACGGCCAAGCATGTTGCGGCACACTAGAAGGGCCGGGCGGCCGGCGTCAAGCCCGGCGCTGCAGGCCCTTTACGCCCGGGGCAGTTCTGGGGCATGATGCGCGGCAAGCACCCTGGAGGCCATATGCGCACGCTCTATCTCGTCTACCGCGTCACCGCCGAAGGCGAACGCCACCCCGAGACCATCATGGCCATGGTCGAGGCCGACCTCGGCACCGCGGCCGAGGCCCTGGACCGCGTCATCCACGACGACAACCCGGAGGATGCCCTGCGCGAAGGCGAACGCTGGGAGTTCGTGCCCCAGGAGCTGGCCTCCATCGCCGACTGGGAGGAGATCGCCCCGCCCAACGGCCGCTCCATGCCCTACTAGCCCGCGCCCGGCCAGTATTCCCCAGGGGGTCCGCCGAAGGAAACGATTCCCCCCGCCCCCCCCATCCGATTTCAAGGGGTGGGGAACACCGCTGCGCCCCATCCCGACACCTCATGCTTGCGGGGCTGCTGTTCCGGCGCAAAGCGCCGGAACAGCAGCCCCGCAAGCCAATGGGGGGGCCCGGGGGGGCTTCAAGCCCCCCGGCCGCCGGAGGCCTGCCCTGTCCTACCCCCTGCGCGCGGTCAGGGCGGCATTGGCCAACACGCCGCCCACCAGTCCCCAGAAGGCCGAACCCACGCCCCACAGCGTGACGCCGGACACGGTGACGAGGAAGGTCACCAGCGCGGCCTCGCGCCGCGGCTCGTCGTCCATGGCCTGGGTCAGCCCGGCCATGAGCGCCCCGAACAGGGCCAGGCCGGCGATGACCGCCACCAGGGGGGCGGGCAGCGCGGCGAAGACGCCCACCAGCGTGGCCCCGAAGACTCCCACCACCAGGTAGGCCAGCCCGCAGACGACCCCGGCCACGTAACGCCGGTCGGGATCGGCGTGGGCCTCGGCCCCGGTGCAGATGGCCGCCGTGATGGCCGCCAGGTTGATGCCGTGGGCCCCGAAGGGGGCCAGGAGCGTGGACAGGGCGCCCGTGGCCGCCACCAGCGGTCCGCCGGGGGTCTTGTAGCCTGCGGTGCGCAGCACGCCGAGGCCCGTGGCGTTCTGGCCGGTCATGGTCACCAGGAACAGCGGCACCCCCAGGCCCATGAGCGCGCCCAGGCGGAAGTCCGGCCTGGTCAGCTCGGGCCGGGCCAGGGCCGCGCTGACCGCGCCCAGATGCAGCAGGCCCAGGGCCGCGGAGGCGGCCAGCCCGGCCAGGAGGGTCGCCAGGATGGCGTAGCGCGGGCTGAGGCGCTTCACGGCCAGGTAGCAGGCCAGCATGGGTGCCACGAGCATGGGCGCGCCGGAGAGCGCGGTGAACACCTCCACCCCGAAGCGGAACAGAATTCCCGCCAGCATGGCCGCCACAACGGCGCGCGGGATGCGCTCCATGAGCGCGGAGAAGAGCCCCGTGGCCCCGAACAGGGTGATGGCCGCGCCGGCCAGCACAAAGGCCCCGACGGCCTGCGGGTAGGGATAGGCCGCCCAGCCCGCGGCCAGAAGCGCGGCGCCGGGCGTGGACCAGGCCACGATGACCGGCGCGCGGTAGGCGAGGCTCAAGACCAGGCCTGCCAGGCCGGAGCCGATGGAGATGGCCCAGATCCAGCTGGAGAGCTGTCCGGGGGTCAGGCCGGCCTTGGCCGAGGCCTGGAAGATGATGGCCGCCGGCCCGCCATAGGAGACCATGACGGCGACGAGCCCGGCCACTGCGGCGGACAGGGAGAAGTCCCGGCGCAGGTCCAGCAGGGTTGCGGTGGTGGTTTGGCTGATTGGCCGCATGAACGCCTCCGAAAGCGCCTCCCGGGACATGGGAGGGTGTCGGTGGTACATCCCGCGCAAGGGGGATGCAGCCCAGGCGAGCGGCAGGGGGCACCCTGCGCTTCCTCGTGGTTTCTTCCACGTTTCGCCAGTCACGCAGGGCGATTGCAATCAGGGCCTATAGCCAGGCAGGCCCCGGCGGTCAAGGCTTTTTGCCGCAACGCCTTGACAGGCCCGGCCAACCATGCGTTAATTTGCACAAAACGCCCTGGCCTTATGCCTTTCGGAAAATGCATCAGTCGTACTAATGATTCTTTGGACCGTGCCGATAAGGTAGCAACAGGCCCATAAACTTTGCCTTGATTTTGCCTAGGCAACGCAGGGGGATCATGAGCAAGTGCCTGCGACACGGAATATTATTCCGGCACGCTTGTTGCAAAAGGCCGTCCGAATGGAACTCCAGCGGGCCGAAACACTGGCCCGACACGGTCCGAAGCTTAGAGAGGTGGGAAGCAAATGCCAGAAGTCACGAGAGAAACACCGAGTCAGCGGCTCCATTACCGCCTGTCCGTGCCCATTCATGTGGAGATCGACGGCAAGCTGTACAAGGCCGCGGACTGGAGCATGGGCGGATTCCGCCTGGACGGCTATGATGGCTCCCTGAAGAAGGACGAGATATTCAACCCGAAGCTGCTCATCGACTTCCGGGGCTTCCACATCAGCTTCAACCAGTCCTCCAAGGCGGTGCGCACCCCGCGCGACGGCGACGGCATGCTGGCGGTGCAGTTCGAGAACATCACCGAAGAGAACCTCGAGCTGCTGAAGTATTTCAGCGAGGGGCTTCTCGGGGGCGAAATGGCCTCCTTCCAGGACGCCATCCGGCGGGTGGACATGCCCGTCACCCCGGTGGACATGGACCTCATCGAGGAGGCCAACACCCCGCCCCTGCGCCGCAACCTGAAGCGCCTGCTCATTTTGCTCATGTACCTGCTGGTGGGCGGTGGCATTTTGCTCTACATCTGCATCACCCTCTACTCCAACTTCATGCGCATCGAAGTGGAGGCCGGGGTTGTGGTGGCCCCCACCGAGCCCCTGGTGGCGCCGGTGTCGGGCATCTTCGAGAAGCTCATCATCCCCGTGGACCGCAGCGTCAAGACCGGCATGCCGGTCATCAAGCTCAACAGCCTTGACGGCTCCGGCAACGTCGGCAACTCCGGCGTCATGGTCGCCCTGAACACGGCCCGCTTCCGCCTGAACGCCCTGTTGGCCCAGCGTGGTGCGGATTTTGCCGCCCGGGGCATCTACAGCAAGGTCGGCGACTCGCGCCTGAACAGCGCCACGGACCGCGTGGCGGCCGTCACCCAGGACTTGGCCCTGGCCAAGAACGACCTGGCGCGCCGCAAGGCCCTGGAGGCCCAGGGCGCCATCAGCAAGTCCGAGCTCGAGGCCGAGCAGCAGCTCGTGGAAAAGCTTGAGAACGAGCTGGCCGTGGCCAAGAACGACCTGCGCATCGCCCATGTGGCCGTAAGCGGCCTGAACCGCTCCGGACTGTTCTTCTCCGGCGACCGCATCGAGGGCCGCGGCTACGGACTGAACGGCGAGATCGAGGCCGCCCGCAGGAGCGTGGACGAGCTGGAAAGAGGCCTGGGAGGAGGAGGAGGAGGAGGAGGGGCCGACCTGCTCATCATCCGCGCGCCCTTTGACGGACACGTGGTGCGCGTGCTCAAGACCCCCGGCAACACCGTGGACCGCGGCGACAACCTGGCCGTGCTGGAGCGCGACGACAGCCGCTACATCGAGGTCTTCCTGACCCAGGCCGAGTCCACTCAGGTGCGCCTGGGCTCCCTGTGCAAGGTCTACATCCCCTCCCTGAACATCGAGCGCGAGGCCCGCGTCATCCAGATCGAGCGCACCCGCGGCTTCGTCGACGAGACCGACAGCCGCTACCGCTGGCGCACCACCGTGGACCGCACGGCCGTGGCCACCCTGTTCTTCGTCAAGGACGGCAAGAACGTCGAGGTCAAGGACATCGTCACCGGCACACCGTGCACCGTGAACTTCTCCCGCAATCCGTCCAACCGGGTGCTGGCGGCCCTGTTCAACTTCTTCCGCTCCACGGCCTCCAAGGAAGAGGAGGCCAAGGCGGCCAACCAGGCCATGACCTACGAATTCAGGGAGGTTGTGCGCATGCAGGGTCCCACCGAAAAGCGGACCGAGGCCGGCACCATGGTCACCGTGCCCATCTCCGGCCAGCCCGCCCCCAGCCAGCCCGCAGGCCAGTCCAGCCTGGGCCCCACCGTGTGGCCCGTGGCCAACGAGGCCTGCAAGGACGGCCAGTCCCTGCTCTGGCCGGGCCGCTTCTCCACGCAGATCAAGGCCGAGGCCCTGGCCGAGCCCGTCCGCGCCCAGCTCGCCGCCGCGGCGGAGAAGGCCATGAAGTACGGCGTCGCCCCGGTGCGCACCCTGGCCAGCGCCGGGCAGACGGACAAGGACTCGCCGGAGCTCATCGCCTCGCGCCGGGCCTTCCAGGATGCCGACAACGCGGCCAACCTGGCCCTGGGCTTCCGCGTCCTGGGCGAGCGCAAGTACCTGGACAAGGCCACGGCCATCCTGCGGGGCTGGGCCAAGACCAACAAGCCCACCGGGCACCCCATCGACGAAACGCGCCTGGACAAGCTGGTCTACGCCTATGACCTTGTGCGCTGCGAGATGAGCGAGCCGGACCGCACGGCGGTGCTGGGCTGGTTCGCCCAGATGCGCGACGCCAAGCTGGCCTGGAAGTACGGCGAGAAGACCCAGTACAACAACCACCGCACCCACCAGATCAAGATGCTCCTGCTTCTGGCGCGCGCCCTGGGCGACCAGGCCACCTACGACAAGGTCCAGGCCGAGGTCCAGGCCCACCTCAAGGCCAACATCGACGCGGCCACGGGCGAGACCCTGGACCACAAGGAGCGCAACGCCCTGCACTACCAGGCCTACGACCTGGAGCCCTGGATGGAGATCGCGCTCATCACCGGCTGCTGCAAGGAGCCTGTGAACAAGGCCTATGAGTTCCTGCGCGACAAGATCGCCAAGGGCGACACCCACTACGAATTCGCCAAGTCCACCGCGGCCATCGACGAGAAGCGCGGCAAGGCCGGCTTCGAGTACGCCAAGAAGGGCGGCGCCTTTGACACGGAGAAGGCCGTGCGCTCCCTGCTGGCCTACCAGACCCTGAACGGACCGGAGCAGAACCCGGCCATGACCGCCCTGCTCAAGGCTGAGGCCTCCCCCATGAACCTGTTCTTCCTCGTCCGGCAGCAGGTATGGCGCCGGTAACACCGCACCAGGGGCCCTTCCGCTGGAAGGCAGGAGAGCTGTTCAAGCTCCTCCTGTACTTCGGCGTCATGGTCGTCGGCTTCCTGACGCTGGACAACAACATCTGGGACGCGGACCGGGGGCAGTGGATCCTGGTCATGGCCTACCTGGGCATCTGGCGCTATGTCTGGTGGCTGACCCACTTCGTGCGCGCCATCGTCTACGGCAAGTACGTCTTCCCCAGGCTGCGCATCAAGGCCGACCTCCTCTGGAACAACGGCTGGCGCCCCGAAGAGCTCGTGTTCATGATGACCACCTTCTACGAGCAGCGCGTCATCACCGAGAAGGTCATCCTGTCCATCATCCACGAGGCCCAGCGGGTCGGCGTGCCCACGCGCATCTTCGTGGGCTCCGGCACCACGGCCGACGAGAAGATCATCCAGGAAAGCGTCAAGCGCTTCGCCAGGGGCATGAACGTCGAGGTCGTCTTCGTGCGCCAGAACCAGCCCGGCAAGCGCATCGCCATCGGCCTGGCCCTGCGGGCCATCTCACGCCAGAAGATCGGCAGCAACACCCCCATCATGTTCATCGACGGCGACACCATCCTGGCCCCCGGCTGCCTGCAGCGCTGCCTGCCCCTGCTGGCCCTGAACCCGAACATGCACGCCATGACCACGGACGAGCAGCCCATCCTCTACGGCCCGAGATTTTTGCGGCGCTGGTTCGACCTGCGCTTCGGCCAGCGGCACATGGTCATGCAGTCCCACGCCCTGGCGGGCAGGGTGCTCACCCTCACCGGCCGCTTGTCCATCTTCCGCGCCAAGAAGGTCACGGACGTCAAGTTCATCCGCCTCATCGAGGCCGACTGCCTGGACCACTGGCTGTGGGGCCGCTTCCGCTTCCTCTCCGGCGACGACAAGAGCACCTGGTACGCCCTTTTGAAGGACCGCGCGGAGATGCTCTACGTGCCCGACGCCCTGTGCTGGACCGTGGACACCATCCGCCAGGAGGACATGTACGGGCGCATGATCCAGAACCTGCTGCGCTGGAGCGGCAACATGCTCAGAAACGGCGCCCGGGCCATCGCCCTGGGCCCCCGACGCGTGGGCTTCTTCATCTGGTGGTGCATCGTGGACCAGAGGATCGCCATGTGGACCTCCCTGGCCGCCCCCCTGGCCATGATCAGCGCGGGCTTCATCGTCAGCAGGTCCTACTGGACCTCGTACCTGCTCTGGGTCATGCTCACGCGCCTGTTCCTGGCCAGCCTCATCTGGTACCATGACCGCCGCATCGAAATGAGCTACCCCTTCGCTTTGTACGCCAACCAGATGGTGAACGCCTTCACCAAGGTGTACCTGCTCTTCCGGCTGCCCAACCAACGTTGGGCCAACCGCCAGGACCAGCGTTACTCCCCGGCCGAGGGCGTGAAGTGGGTCGTCAAGAATTCCATTGCCCTCTACCTGACCATATTATATGTTGCAACATTCCTATTTGTATTGCTGATCTACATCGGCGTCCTGCGCCCGCCCCCGTTCGGCACAGTTCTGAGCATCCTGGGCTTCACCGCTTCCTGAAGCCATCGGCGCCGTCAACGAACCTGAACCACACAGGATAGGCCCATGAGAATCGCAGTATTCGGACTTGGTTATGTAGGCAGCACCACCATGGCCTGCCTGGCGGAGATGGGCCACGAGATGGTCGGCACGGACCCCAATCCGGGCAAGGTGGAGCTCATCAACGCGGGCAAGAGCCCCATGGTCGAACCGGGCCTGCCGGAACTCCTGCTCAAGCACCGGGGCAAGGGGCGCATCAGCGCCACCACCGACGCCCAGGAGGCCTTTGACGGGGCCGACGCCTGCCTCCTGTGCGTGGGCACCCCGCCCGCGGCGGACGGCTTTGTGGACCAGCGCGTGCTGGAGATCGTGGCCCTGCAGATCGCGGACATGCGCCTGGCCACCGGCCGCATGGTGCCCATGCTGGTGCGCTCCACCGCGCTGCCCGTGGTGCATCAGGACATCATCAACAAGCTGGAGAAGCGCCTGGCGGGCCGGCAGTCGCCGGGCTACGTGGTGCACCCGGAGTTTTTGCGCGAGGGCAGCGCCATCGAGGACTTCTTCCACCCGGCCAAGATCGTCTTCGGCTGCACCGGAGACCAGGGCAGGCATTTCTGCGAGGGGCTGTATCCAGGCTTCGACGCCCCCATCGTGTTCACCGACCCCCTGACGGCGGCGGTGGCCAAGTACGCGGACAACTGCTTCCACGCCGTGAAGGTGACCTTCGCCAACGAGATCGGCTCGCTGTGCAAGGGCATGGGCGTGGACCCCCGCAAGGCCATGGACATCTTCTGCCTGGACACCAAGCTGAACATCTCCCCCGTGTACCTGCGGCCCGGCTTCGCCTATGGCGGCTCCTGCCTGGGCAAGGACCTCTCGGCCATGAACACCTTCGGCCGCCGCATGGGCATCAAGGTGCCCATGCTGGCCAGCGTGGAGGACTCCAACCTGAACCAGATCCGTGGCGTCGCCGACCGCATCCTGGCCAGCAGGACCAAGTCCGTGGGCCTCTTCGGCCTGGCCTTCAAGGAACGCACCGACGACCTGCGCGACTCGCCCCTGGTCATCCTGGGCGCCATGCTGGACCGCGCCGGCGTGAAGATCGGCATCTACGACCCGGCCATCTGCGCCGTGGCCTACAGCGGCAGCCACATGGCCTACGCCCTGCAGTACCTCCCCGACCTGCGCAAGATGCTCTCCGACGACGCCCCAAAGGTCATCGGCGAAAGCGACACCATCGTCATCTCGCGCACGTTCCCGGAATTCGCCTGGCGCGACCTGCCCTGGCGCGAGGGCCACAGCATCATGGACCTGAACGGCCGGCTGGATCTCGAGGGCGTGAACATCCCCGTCATCGGCCTGTACTGGTAGCCGGCAACCCGCCAGACCCCTGCGGCGGCCCGCGCGAAGGCGCGGGCCGCTTCATTTTCCCCTACTTTGCCCCGAAGACCTTGCGCAGCATGTCCGTGGTGCGCGCCGCCGGATTGGCGCGGATGTTCTGCTCCTCCTTGGCGATGAGGGTGAACAGGCCGTCCTGGGCCTTGGCGCCCACGTAGCTGTTCAGGTCCAGCCCGTAGGACTGGGCCACGGACGCCGCGATGGGGTTGGCCGTGAGCCTGTTGTAGGCCTTGGCCACGCCCACGCTGTCCATGGACTTGACGATGATGGGCTGCATCATCTCGCCGATCTTCGCCCCGCTGGTCTTGCGGAAATACTGGGTGGCGGCGTCCTGCGGGCCGGTGAGGATGCCGTGGGCGTCCTGCACGGACATGGCGCGCACGGCGTCGCCCAGGATGTTTGCCGCCTGGGGCACGGCCTTTTCCGCCGCGCGGTTCATGGCCAGCATCAGGTCGTCCACGAGCTTGCCCTGCCCGGCCAGGCGCAGCGGGGTCTCCAGCTTCTGCAGCTGCTCCGGCAGCAGGATCTTCACGGCCTCGTTGCCGAAATACCCGTCGGTGGCGCCCAGGGAGGTCACGGCCTTCTTGACGCCCTGGGCCAACGCATCCTTGAGCCCCTTGCCGTAGTCCGCGTCGGAAAGATTGCCGGCCACGCCCGGGGCCGCGCCGGCGGAGGCCGCCGGGAGATTGGACTGCACCTTGTCCAGCACATCGGCCCAGCCGGCCAGGGCCGGGGTGGCGCAACAGGAAAGCACGAGAGCCAGGGTCATTGCTCGTTTCATTTCAGACTCCGCAGCGTTTGAGGTTTGCAAGATTCCCTTGTTTAGCCCGGCGCGCAGGCGGAGGCAAGCACCGCCGGCCCCTTGTCCCTGGACCGGATTCTGCATGTTCGCGGGTTGAACCCAAGGAGGGAAATTTTTGCGCGTCAATCCCAAGCTGGCCAACCTGCAGTTCCTGTACGCCAACGACCAGGCCGCCACCGGCCTGCCCGAGGGCACCTACTCCAATCTGGCCGCCGCCAAATATCTCAAGGACAACGACAAGAACAGGGACGGCACGCTCTCCCAGGACGAGGTCACCCTGTCCCAGGAGGCCTATGCAAAGCTCGATGCGGACAGGAACGGCAAGATCGACCTGAAGGAGATGCAGGCCGCCCTCAAGGGCCAGGACGCCGCCATCGAGGCCTACTACAAGAACAAGAAGGCCGAGCGCGGCAAAACGGACGTCGCCTCGACCCTGCTTGCGTCCGCTGCGGACCAGGACGCGGGCAAGTATTCCGCCATCGCCGCCGAGAGGTTCGTCAAGGACAACGACGCGGACAAGGACGGCGGCCTGAGCCGCCAGGAGTCCGCCCTGTCCGAGGCGGCCTTCGCCAGGCTGGACCAGGACAACAACGGCCGGCTCGACCAGAAGGAGGTCCAGGCGGGCATCCGGGCCAGGGAGGAGAGCTACAAGACCCTGTACAAGAGCAACGCCTCCAGCCGCGCCATAGCCGACTTGACTTCGAGCCTGCTCAAGACCATCTAGGGGCATGGACGGAAAGACCCGGACCGGGACGGTCCTGATCTACGGCAAGGACGGCTGTCCGCACACCAGGCGCGCCCGCGAGGCCCTGCCCGGGGCCGTGTTCGTGGACGTCCTGTCCGACCCGCAGCTCCTCAGCGAGATGCTAGAACTCACGGGCGGGGTTCGGCGCATCCCGGTCATCAAGCGCGGCGACGCCATCGAGATCGGCTTCCAGCGCGGGGCCTGACGCATCTAGACGACGCGGGCCGTGCGCCCGCCACCTCCACCTCCGCCGAGCTGATTGGGAACCATTCTTGATAATTCACCTTCCCCTTGCAAATATTTCCGCTGCGGTGCTATAGGTCGCTCGTTTCCTGCTGTTCCCAACCGGCAAGCCATCGACAGGAGCCGACCACCACATGCGCCTCTCCCTCCGCACGGCCATCATCTCCTTCGCCATCGGCTTTGGCCTTGTGCTCACGGCCTCCCTGGCCACCTACAACTACTTCAGGAGCACGGACGCGGCCCTGGAGACCGCCTCGGAGCTCATCGCCCAGGCCGGGAACAGCGTCCAGCTGCGCATCAGGCTGCTGGCCCAGCCCTTCAACCATTACGTGGACCAGGTGCCCCTGCTGCCCGGAGCGGGCACGGCCCCAAAGGGCTTCAACCACCCCCTGCTGCCGATCTTTCTGGATGCCCTGGAAAACAACCCGCAGATATATTCGCTCTACTTCGGCTATGGCGACGGAGGCTTCTTCCAGGCCATCTCCCTCATCAACCGGCCGCAAATGACCGCGAAGCTCAAGGCCCCGGCGGGGACGCGCTTCGCCCTGCGGCGCATAGACGCAGAGAGCAGGCGCGGCGGCGGGGAGACCAGCCGCCTCGAACGCTGGAGTTTCTTCAGCCGGGAACAGAAGGTCCTCGGCACGACCCCTCCCCAGCCGGCCACCTACGACCCGCGCGCGCGCCCCTGGTTCAAGTCCTCCATGCAGGCCGAAGGGCCGCAGCGGACCAGCCTGTACGTCTTCAGCAGCACCCAGGAACTGGGCCTCACGGTCTCCAGCCGGGTCCAGGCGCAAAGCCCCGTGGTCTTCGGCATGGACCTCACGTTGAATTCCCTGTCGCAATTCCTGGCCGAGGCCAAGGTCGGCCCCTCCGGGCAACTGCTCCTCTTTGACCGGGACGGCCTGCTCATCGGGCATCCCGACCCCGCCAGACTCTACAGGAAGACCCAATCGCTGGACGGCCCCGCCACCGTGGAGCGCACCACCATGGAGACCCTGGGCGACCCCGCGGCCCTGGCCTGCTACCGCGCCTTCGTGGACAGCGGGAGGCTCCCCATCCCCACGCGGCACCTGCGGGTCGCCGGCGTGGACTACATGTTCCAGGTGCAGCCCATGGAAGAGCTGGGAAGCGGACGCGACTTCGCGGCCGTCATCTCCCGCGCGGAGGACTTCACCGGCCCCATGGCCCGCACCCGCACCCGCAGCCTGCTCTTCGCCCTGGGGCTCATGCTGGTGGCTGTCCCGCTGCTGGCGGTGTGCGCCGGGCGCTTCTCCAAAAAGCTGCACGCCCTGGCCGAGGAGGCCGACCGCATCCGCACCCTGGACCTGGACTCCTCCATACTGATGTCTTCGCACATCAAGGAAATGCAGCGCCTGGGCAGCGCCGTCTTCAGCATGCGCAGCGCCCTCAAGTCCTTCAGCCGCTATCTGCCCAGCGCCCTGGTCAAGCAGTTCGTGGACACCGGGGTGGACCCCATGCTGGGCGGAGAGCGCCGCGAGCTGACCCTCTTGTTCACCGATGTGGAGGACTTCACGCCCCTGTCCGAGAACCTCGCCCCTGAAGAGCTCATGCTGGCGATGTCGGAGTATTTCCAGGTGGTCGGCCAGGCCATTCTGGAATGCGGCGGCACCATCGACAAGTTCATCGGCGACGCGGTGATGGCCTTCTGGAACGCGCCCTTCTTCTCCGAAGACCACGTGGAGAAGGCCTGCGTCGCCGCCCTGCGCCTGTCCAAGGCCTCCGAGGAGCTGAACGCCAGGCGCCTGGGCTCCGGGCTGCCCCAGCTCCGCACGCGGATCGGCGTGCACACCGGGGCCGCGGTGGTGGGCAACATCGGCTCCGCGGACCGCATGGACTACACGGCCCTGGGCGCCAACGTGAACCTGGCCAGCAGGCTGGAAGGCCTGAACAAGTTCTACTCCACGAGCATCCTGGTCAGCCGCGAGGTGCGGGAGCGGGCCAAGGCGAACTTCCTGTTCCGCTCCGTGGACGTGGTGGTGCCCAAGGGGGCCACGGCGCCCATGGCGGTCTTCGAACTGCTCGGCGCCATGCCGCAAAGCCCCTACCCGGAGATCGCGGCGCCACGGGCCAAGCTGGGCTTCTGCTCACGCTGGGAGCGGGCCATCACCCTGTACCGCACGGCCCAGTGGGACAGGGCCCTGGCGGAGTTCACGACCCTGGTCGGCCTCATGCCCCAGGACCACCTGACCGCGATGTACCAGACGCGCACCAAGCGCCTGCTGGAGAACAAACAGGGCAAGGACTGGAAGGCCATCCAGCGCTTCCAGGAAAAATAACGCGAAACAACAGGAGAAGACCATGCAACACGCCACCTGGAGCGACGAGATGTCCATCGGGCACGAGGTCATCGACACCCAGCACAAGCGCCTTCTGGTTCTGGTCAACGATGTGGCCGAGGCCGTGGACAAGGGCTATGAGCAGGAGGCCGTCGGGGCGGCGCTGCGCCGGCTGTGCGACTACACGGTGGACCACTTCGCCACCGAGGAGGACCTCATGGACATGGACGCCTACGTCCATTACGACCAGCACATGAGCGAGCACATGGACTGCACCAACAAGGCCCTGGAGTTCCTGCAGGCCTTCAGCTCCGGGCAGCAGGTGGACATGCGCGGGTTCGTGGACTTCGTGTCGAAATGGGTCTACGCGCACATCATGGGCACGGACCAGAAGCTCGGCGAATTCCTGCGCCAGCAGGCCCAGGCCGCCGGGGCCTAGGGCGCTGGCCTAGACGATCTCCACGCCCACGGGGCAATGGTCCGAGCCCTGCACCGCCGGCTCGATCCAGGCGGCCCGGACCCGGTGCCTCAACTCAGCGGACACGAAAAAGTAGTCGATGCGCCACCCGGCGTTGTTCTTGCGGGCGCTGTAGCGGTAGCTCCACCACGAATAATGCCCCGGGCCGGGCTCGAACATGCGGAAGGTGTCCACAAAGCCGTGCCCGACGAAGGTGTCGAGCCAGGCGCGCTCCACGGGCAGGAAGCCCGAGGTCTTCTCGTTGGCCTTGGGGTTCTTCAGGTCGATCTCGGTGTGCGCGGTGTTGAAGTCCCCGCCCACCACCACGGGCTTGGCCTTGCGCAGCTCCTGGGCCTGGGCCAGGAAGGCGTCGTAGAAGCCGAGCTTGTAGCCCAGGCGCTCCTCGTCCTTCTGGCCGTTGGGGAAGTAGACGTTGAACAGGTGGAAGTCCGGGTACTCCAGGTGGATGACCCGCCCCTCGCCCCGGTAGCGCGGGTCCACCAGGCCGAAGGCATGGGCCAGGGGCTCGGCCTTGAAGAAGCAGGCCGTGCCGGAATAGCCCTTCCTGCCCTTGGACCAGTTCCACAGCCCGACGTAGCCCGCGGGGTTTAGCTCCTCCCCGGAGAGCTGCTCCGGCTCCACCTTGGTCTCCTGCAGCATGACCACATCCGCCCCGCAGGCGGACAGCCAGTCCACAAAGCCCTTCTGGAGCACGGCGCGGTAGCCGTTGACGTTCCAGGACACAATGCGCATGTACACCTCCGCGGCGCAGGCCTTGCCTGCGGCCCTGGTCTTTCGTATAGACAGCTCTCCGCACACCCCATGTACAGGGAGGCCGGCCGGGAGCGCAAGCGCCCGCGGCGCCCAAAGGCCACACATGCCGCGACCTGCTTCCAGAATGCCCAACCTGCTGGCGAGCCTGCTCCTGGTGCCCGCCAGCCTGCTCCTGCTTTTGCTGGCGGCGGAGCTGTGCTTCCGCTTCGTGCTTCCGGCCCCGGACATCCCCGAGCCCGCCTTCATCGACGGGGTGCTGCGCCACAGGCCGGGACAGCGCGGCATCTACTGGAGCGCGCCCTTTGCCCTGGGCAGCGCCCCGGAGGGCGTGCGCGCGCCCTTCAGCATCAACGCCCAGGGCTGGAACTCGGCCCGCACGGACTATCCGGCCCAACGCTCCGCGAGGCTGCGCATCGCCGTGGTCGGCGACTCCTATGTGGAGGCCCTGCAGACGCCGCCGGACGCCAGCCTGGCCGAGGACCTGGAGCGGGAGCTGGCCGGCCTGCCCGGCGGGGTGGAGGTCTTTCGCTACGGCGTAAGCGGCGCGCCGCTCTCGCAGTACCTGCACATCTCCCGCCGCGCGGCCCTGCCGGCCAGGCCGGACGTGCTGGTGCTGCTCCTGGTGCACAACGATTTCGACGAATCCTGGCGCGAGGCGCCGGGCCTGTACACCAAAAGCTTCCTGCGGCTGCGCCTGGGCCAGGACGGCTCGGTGGAGGAGATCCCGCCCCTGCCCTACAGCCAGGGCCTTCTCTCGCGCATCCGCACCCACAGCGCCACCTGGCGCTACCTGGCCTACGGGCGGCAGGTGCGCTTCGAGACCCTGCGCGGCATCCTTCTGCCCCGGGGGCCGGAGCCCCAGCACCAGGCCAACATCGACATCAGCGATCTGGCCGGACGCGAGCCCCTGGACCGCCGCGCCGCGGCCTATCTCTTCGGGCGGCTGAAGGCCGAGGCCGCCCAGGCCGGAGCCAGGCTGCTGCTGGTCATGGACGGGGTGCGCGCGCCCATCGAGAGCGGCTCGCCGCAGGCCCTGGACTACGCTGCGGGCGCGCTGCGCCTGAACCGCCTGGCCGGGCAGGTGGCCGGAGAGCTGGACATCCCCTTCCTGGACCTGCACCCGCTGTTCGCTGCGGACTTCCGCCAGCATGGCCGCGGCTTTTCCTTCCAGTCGGACGGCCACTGGAACGCCTACGCCCACGCCCTGGCCGCCCGCGCCGTGGCCGCGGAGCTGCGCCGGCGGGGCTGGACGGCCCCCGGCGCGCCGAAGGCTCCGCAGCCCCAATGAAAAGGCCCGCCAGGGCGGGCCGGAAAAACAGGACACCCCGCCAGCCCCGAAGGGCCGGCAAGGCTGCCCAACTGGGCGCACGGCGGCAGGCTTCCGGCCTAGTGCGCGTTGGGGCTCGTCGTCTTGATGACCAAAAGGGCCGCGATGACGCTGAACAAACCGGCGAAGAACAAGAAGAAATCCATGACCCACCCCTCTTGAAGATTTTTTGAGACGCGCTTCAGCGGTGTGCCTAGCACAGTCCGCACCGGTTGAAAAGGGGGGCTGCCCACTGGACCGGCCCCTGTGCCGCCTTGTCTTCCGCCGGGCCATCCCCTACAATTCCTGACATGACGCAACGCCCCCAAAAATCTACGGCCCAAGCGGGCCACGACCCGATCCTGTCCCAGCCCGACGTCCTCATCCTGGGCGCCGGCCCGGCCGGGCTCCTCTGCGCCCTCACAGCGGCCCGCCGGGGCCGCCGCGTGGCCCTGGCCGACGCCTCGGAGATCACGGCCCGCAAGCTGCGCGCCTCGGGCGGGGGCCGGTGCAACTGCACCAACCTGAACGCCGCCCCGGCGCACTACCTCTCGGCCAACCCGCGCTTCACGGCCCAGGCCCTGAAACGCTTCTCCCCGCGCCACTTCCTGGCCCTGCTGGCCAGCCTCGGCCTCTCCGCCCACGAGGAGGACTTTGGCCGCATGTTCTGCGACCAGGGGGCCACGCCCCTCACCGACGCCCTGGAGACCGCCTGCCGCAGGGCCGGGGCCCGGTTCCTGCTGAACCACCGCGTGGAGTCCGTCACCCCGGTGGAGGGCGGCTTCCGCGTCGGCACCGACCGCGGCCCGCTCATGGCCCCGCGCGTGGTGCTGGCCCTGGGCAGCCCGGCCTGGCCCGCCCTGGGCGGCACGGACACCGGCGCCCGGCTGGCCGGAAGCCTGGGGCTGGCGCACCTGCCCTCGCGCCCGGCCCTCACGCCCTTCACCTGCACCGGGGCCATGCTTGCCCTATGCCGCGAGCTCTCGGGCATCGGGCTCAACGCCACGGTGTCCTGCCTGGGCAGGGCCTGCACCGACGGCTTGCTGTTCACGCACCAGGGGCTTTCCGGCCCGGCGGCCCTGCAGATCTCCTCGCACTGGCGCAAGGGCCAGGCCCTGAGCATCGACCTGGCCCCCGACGCGGACCTGCGCCAGCTTTTGCGCGACCCGGCCCGGGGCAGGACCCTTGCCCGCACCCTTTTGGCGGGGCTTTTGCCGCGCCGCCTGGCCGAGGCGCTCCTGGCGGCATTGCCGCCGGACATCGCGGCAAGCGCGAACCGCAAATGCGCCGAGCTGTCCAAGGCCCAGATGCAGGCCCTGGCCGAGGTTGTGCACGCCTGGCGCGTCACCCCCTCCGGCACCGCGGGCATGCTCCGGGCCGAGGCCGCCAGCGGCGGCCTGGACACGGCGCAATTCTCGCCTAAGACCTTTGAGTGCCGCGCCCTGGCCGGCCTCTTCGCCATCGGCGAGGCCCTGGACGTGGCCGGGGAGCTGGGCGGCTACAACCTGCAATGGGCTTGGGCCTCTGGCTTCGCCGCCGGGCAGGCGGTGTGAGCGCCATGGCCGGTGCGCAGTCCAGCAAGTGGCCCGACCGCTGGCAGGGCCCCGGCGGCTACCGCGAGGCCCTGGCCATCGGCGCGCCGCTCATGGTCAGCATGGGCAGCTACACCCTCATGCAGTTCACGGACCGCGTGTTCCTGGGCCGGCACAGCGCGTCCGAGATCGCCGCCTCCGTGCCCGCAGGCATCGCCTCCTTTCTGTTCATCGGCTTCTTCATGGGCGTGGCCAGCTGCGTCAGCGTGCTGGTGGCCCAGTACGCCGGGGCCTGCCGTCCGGAGCGCGTGGGCCCGGCGCTGTGGCAGGGCGTGTGGTTCAGCCTGGCCGCCGCCGCCATCCTGGCCGGCCTGGCCTTCCTGGGCGGGCCCATCTTCGCCTGGGCCGGGCACCCCGCGCAGGTGCGCGCCCTGGAGGCCGACTACTTCTTCGTCCTCACCCTGGGCGGGGGCTTCATGGTCCTCTCCACGGCGCTCTCGTCGTACTTCTCCGGCCTGGAGCGGACCGTGCCGGTGATGCTGGTGAACCTGGCCGGGGCGGCCCTGAACATCCCCCTGGACTACGCGCTCATCTTCGGCAAATGGGGCGCGCCGGAGCTGGGCATCCACGGCGCGGCCCTGGCCACGGTGGCCGGCAGCGCCATCATCTGCCTGTTCTTCTTCGCCCTGATCCTGCTCTCGCCCGAGGCCAGGCTGCGCCACAGGATCGCCGCGCTGCCCCGCCCGGAACCGGAGATGCTCCTGCGGCTGCTGCGCATCGGCCTTCCGGCGGGGGTGCAGTTCTTCCTCGACATCCTGGCCCTCACCGGGTTTTCACTTCTGGTGGGCCGGCTGGGCATGGTCGAGCTGTCCGCCACCAACATCGCCTTCTCCATCAATTCGCTGACCTATCTGCCGGTCATCGGCCTGTCCATCGCCGCCAGCATCCTGGTGGGCCGCAGCCAGGGCCAGAAGCGCCCGGACATCGCCCAGCGCGCCACGGGCAACATCCTCAGGCTGTCCCTGGGCTGGATGTGGATGGTGGGGCTCGTGTTCGTGCTGCTGCCCGGACCGCTGCTCGACCTCTTCGAAACCGCCCCCGGCCTGGCCACGCTCCCCGGCGACCCGGCCTTCGCCGACATCCGCCGCATGGGCGTGGTGCTCCTGCGCTACGTGGCCCTCTACAGCCTCATCGACGGGGTCTCCATCGTCTACTTCGGCGCGCTGAAGGGCGCGGGCGACACGCGCTTCGTCATGCTGACCATGCTGGCGGCCAGCGTCGGGGTGCTCATCCTGCCCGCCTGGGCCCTGGTCGAGTCCGGCACCGGCGGCATCCACGCCCCCTGGCTCTGCCTCACGGCCTACATCGCCGCGCTGGCGTGCGCCTTCGCCCTGCGCTTCCGGGGCGGCCACTGGCGCAGGATCAAGGTCATCGAGGAGGCGCCGGGGCCCGCTGGCGGCACTTGTCCTTGACAGCGGCCGCAGGCGTGGCGATGGTTACCGCCTCCGGCGGCCAAAGGGCCTGAGGCCCTCTGGACTCCCCATCGGGCTTCGCTTGCTGCGGCGGTCCCCGCCGCAATAAGCGAAGCGGGCAGATGAGGGGGCCCGGGGGGAATCATTTCCCCCCGGCGGGGTCCAGGGGGCGGAGCCCCTGGGGAGCGCTGGGCACAGGACGAACATGGATCCACGGCTGACACGACTTCTCGACACCTTCCGCGCCCTCGGCCCCACGGCCGTGGCCTTTTCCGGCGGGGTGGACAGCTCCCTGGCCCTTTGGGCCGCGGCCACGGCCCTGGGCGAAGGAGCGGTGGGCGTGAACGTGCGTTCAGAGTTCGTCTGCGGCCATGAGCGGGAGCGCGCCGAGCGGCTGGGCGCCTTTCTTGGGCGCGAGGCAGGGGCGCGGGTGCTCGTGCGCGGCATCTCCATCCTGGCCGAGGAGGCCGTGCGCGCCAACACGGCCCAGCGCTGCTACCTGTGCAAGGGCCGGGTGCTGGAGGCCGTGCGCCAGGGGGCGGCGGAGCATTTCGGCGCTGCGGGGCGGCCTGCCGCGGCCCTGGCCGAGGGCACCAACGCCGACGACGATCCGGCGCGGCCGGGCCGCCGGGCCGTGGCCGAGTTCGGGGCGCATTCGCCCCTGGCCGCCTGCTGCATCGACAAGGCCGGGGTGCGCGAGCTGGCGCGGGCCATCGGCCTGCCCAACGCGGACGACCCCTCCAACTCCTGCCTGGCCACGCGGGTGCCGGAGGGCCATGAGCTGTCCTACAAGCGCCTTACGGCCATCGAGGGCATGGAGCGCGTGGCGCGGGAGCTTGGGCTTGTGGACCTGCGCGCCCGGCTGGTGCCCTGCAAGAACGGTGGCCAGGCTCTCGGGCAAGACGCCGTGCGGCTGCTGGTGCGCCCCGGCCAGCTCCTGCTGGCCCAGAGCCTGTGCGCGCGGCTGGAGGAACGGGCGAGATTCTTCGGCTTCAGACACTTTTCCTTGGGGGAACGCACGTGAACGTGGACGCACTGCTTGAGGACTTCCGCCAGGGGCGGATCACGGCTGAAGAGATCAAACGCCGCCTGACGGGCTTGAGCTACGCCGATGCAGGGTTCGCCCGGCTGGACCACCACCGCCTGCTGCGCAAGGGCCATCCGGAGGTGGTCTTCTGCCAGGGCAAGACCCCGGAGCATGTGGCGGCCATCTACCATGTACTGGCGGAGAAGAACGGCCGCGTGCTGGGCACCCGCGCCGGGGCGGAGCATTTCGAGGCCGTGCGGCACATGCCCGGGGCGGCATACGATCCCCTTTCGCGCATCCTGAGCGTGGTGCGCGAACCCGTGGAGCTGGTGGGCAAGGTCATCGTGGTCAGCGCCGGCACCGCGGACCTGCCCGTGGCCGAGGAGGCCGCGCGCACGGCCGAGCACCTGGGCAGCCGCGTGGCGCGCCATTTCGACTGCGGGGTGGCTGGCATCCACCGCTTCCTCTCGGTGCTGGACGACTTTCTGGACGCGCGCGCCGTGGTGGCCGTGGCGGGCATGGATGGGGCGCTGCCCTCGGTGGTGGGCGGAGCCGTGGCCGCGCCGGTCATCGCCGTGCCCACCAGCGTGGGCTACGGCGCCAGCTTCGGTGGCCTGGCCGCGCTTCTGACCATGCTCAACTCCTGCGCGCCGGGGGTGAGCGTGGTGAACATCGACAACGGCTTCGGGGCCGGCTACATGGCCCACGTCATCAACGCCCAGTGCGACGCCGCAGGCAAAGGATAACCCGACGTGAAGACGCTCTACCTCGAATGCGCCCTGGGCGTGTCCGGCGACATGCTCCTGGCCGCCCTGGCCGACATGCTGGAGGGCGGCCCCGAGCTTCTGGCCGGGGCCGTGGCGGCCCTGGGCCTGCCCGGCGTGTCCGTGCGCTTTTCCGGGCAGATGGTCCAGGGCATCCGCACCCGGCGCGTAGAGGTGCTGGAGGAAAGCCCCCAGCCCCTGCGCCACCTCTCCGACCTGACGCGCATCGTCGGGGCCTCGGACCTGCCCCAGCGGGTCAAGGAGGGCGGCCTGGAGGCCTTGACGCGCCTGGCCCTGGCCGAGGCCAGCGTGCACAACGAGCCCCTGGAGCGCATCCATTTCCATGAGGTGGGCGCGGTGGACACCGTGGTGGATGTGCTGGGGACCATGCTGCTGGTTGAAGCCAGCGGCGCGGAGAGCATCTCGGCCTCGGCCGTGAACCTGGGCTCCGGGTTCGTGGAATTCTCCCACGGCCGCTTCCCGGTGCCGGCCCCGGCCTGCGCCGAACTGGCCAAGGGCATGCGCACCTTCGCCACGGAGTCCGGCTGCGAGCTGGCCACGCCCACGGGCCTCTGCCTGGTCAAGACCCTGGCCGCCTCGTACGGGCCGCTGCCCCTGGGCCGCGTGCTGGCCGTGGGCTACGGCTCCGGCACCTATTCCACCGGGGCGTATCCCACCTTCCTGCGCGCGTTCCTCATCGAGGACGGCAGACCCGAGGAGGAAGGCCCCGAGCGGGATGTGGCCGAGCGGGATGGGCACAAAGAGGAAGCAAACGGGGACGGCCACGGCCATGCCCACTAGCGGCCGACGGGCAGGCCCCCTGCCCCTTGGCGCGCAGCCTCGGCTAAAGGGGCTCCGGCGCCCACTCCGGGCCCAGGGCCCCGGCCTTGCGCCGGAGATCCTCCACCAGCCGCGCGCGGTCCTGCCGGGCTATGTCCTTAAGCTCCCGGCGCGGGTGCAGCCCCTCGACCTTGGCCAGGTTCCCGTAGGCGTTGGCCGCGGCCCTGGCGCTCAGCCTGGCCTGCTCCCCTGAACTCCGCGCGTGGCCCACGCGGAGATGCCCCTGGTACACCGCGGGCCAGCCCCGGAGGTTCAGCCGCAGATCGAGCTCCAGGTCGTCGAACTGCGACGGGGAAAGCGCGATGTCGAAGCCGCCGCTCTCGGCCAGGATCCGGGTGCGGAACAAGTGGCAGCACCCCGTCACCGAGACGCAGGGCCGCAGGTAGCCGAACTGGCCGTAGTCCGGCTCAAGCAGTTGCAGGTCGGACAGGGCGACCCCGCCGCCGGCCTTTTCCGGCCCAGGCCCGCCGCAGGAGCCGGGCCGCAGGTGCAGGTCGACGTTCTGGACCCGGGCCGGGTTGTCCGCGTCGACCACCCGGCAGCCGTAGACCCCGGCCTGCGGGTAGGCCTCCACGGCGGCACCCAGGCGGGAGATCCAGTCCGGCGGAGGCAGGGCGTCGTCGTCCAGATAGGCCGCGTAGCGGCAGGCCGCAACCTCGGGCAGCCGGGCCAGCCAGTTGCGGGCCGCTGGCGCGCCCACGTTCACGGGCAGGTCGATGCTGGTCAGGCGCCCCTCGCCCGCGCGCCCGCTCCAGGCGGACACGACCTCGGCGGTGCCGTCCGTGCAGCCGTTGTTCAGGACGAAAACGCGCGCCCCGCCAAGCTCCGAGCCCAGCACCGCGGCCAGGGTCGCGTCGAGCAGCCTGGCCTTGTTCCAGGTATACAGCAGCACGGCCAGCTGGCCGTCCAGGGGACGCCGGGCCTCGTCCAGGCCCAGGGCCGCGTCGTGGGCCCGCAGCAGCAGGCCGGCGTTCCAGGGGCGCGCGCGGAATGCGGCCAGCCAGAGGTCCAGGGCCTGCTGCCTCCGGCCCAGGCGCAGCAGGCATTCGCCCAGACGCCAGCCGCAGGTAGGCAGCGGCAGGACGGCCAGGGCCTGGGCATAGGCCTCGCTCGAGCGCTCCATGTCCCCGGCCAGGAACAGCGCGTTGCCCAGGGCGAAGCGCCGCAGGGGCTCGGCCTCCGTGGCCCAGGGCCGCGCAAGCAGCTCCGCGGCCCAGGCGGCGCGGCCGGCGCGCCAGGCCAGGTCCAGGGCGATTTGAAGCAGGCGGGGGTTGCCGGGGTCATTTTCCAGGGCGGCGGACACCGCTTGGCAGGCGCGCTGCGCATCGCCGCGCGCGTCTTCGTCGGGCTCCTGGTGCTCGTGGGCGCCATCGCAGCGGTGGGGGGCAGCGGTCGCGGCGATCCTGGCTCCACGGGTGCTGGCGGCGCTGTGCAACGGGCG
>JAHJLB010000006.1 GCA_018822105.1 Pseudomonadota bacterium | reverse complement strand
CGGCAGGACTACAACACGGCCCGGCCCCACACCTCGCTTGGCGGATTGGCCCCAGAGGAATACGGAAGAGCCATGAATGAGGAAAACCTGAACCACCAGAGCCCAAACTTACGGGTGGTATACTCGGCGGGGTAGGGTCATGTCCACTCCTGCAGAAAGCAGCAGAGAGGCTGCGGTGTGCCTTAAGGAGTGGAAACATATCCATTCTCGCCGATCTTCCCGGCCTTCGTTCAGCTTTAGGTTGCGCACGGCCTTGCGAAAGGCCCAAGGTTGCTCACGATGGGCACCGCCTTTGGCATCGGTGAACACAAGATCCCCTGGTCCGCCTTTGGGCAGTCCCGCCAAGATCTCATGGAGTTGAGGCGTAATAGGCACAGTGCGCGGTTTGCCTGTTTTGGTGTGCAAAAGAGTTAGGTCGCGGGCCGCCAAGTCCACATTGCCCCAGGTTAGGGCTGACAGTTCTCCCAGTCGCGCCCCAGTATAGACCGCTCCGGCTGTGAGGCGAAAGGCGGACTCACTCGTGGCGCGGACTTCGGCCAAAAGATCCGCAACCTCAGCGGGAGTCAAAAAGCGTACGCGGGCGTTGTCGATGCGTCCCAGGCGGATGATCTTGGTAGGCGAATCAATCTTAACGATACTTCGGGCTTTCGCGTGATTCCAGCACAGGCGAAATGTGGAGAATACGTGCTGTACGGTTCTCTTGGTGCGGTTAGCCTCCATGAGCTTGTGCCGCACCTTCTCCATATCCGCCACGTCGATTTCTCGCATGGGTCGTTCGCCTAGCAATGGCGACAGCCACAAGCGGAAATGAATCTCTTCCACCCTCCATGTTCCGAGGCGCTTACTCAGCTTGGCGTGGGGGAGATAGTGCTCCGTGAAGAACTCGGCAAACGGGATATTGGCCTTGGCTTCGCTTTCTTTGGCTTTCCTGACGAAGGTTCTTTTCTCAGCTAGGCTCTGGGGGCCTTCTCCAAGGCGTTGGCCTTCCTTGATCTTGGCTAGCTGCATTGCGGCTTTCTGTGCTGTCCAGCCCTGGCTGGACCAGCCTAGGCCTTCTTCTTTGCGCACACCGTTAGCTTGGTGGCGGATGGCAAAGTATTTGTCACGCTGGATGCCATGTTTTCGAGATTCATGCTCGTAGTATCGGACCCCTGCGAAGCTCGTTTTATGCCACATTACAGCCATGATTTTGTTCTCCCGTCTACTCTGGTGGGCAGAATTTCTCTCCCCATCCTCTCCCCACTTGGCCCCAGATACATGGTTATTTTGGGTGAATGCAGATGAAGATATAATGCCTATAAAAAGGTGTGGTGTCAATGGCTTTGAGGCAATATGTGAGCACAAGTGAAGACGCATTCGGCGGACTCAAAATCCACCGGTCGCAAGGCCTTGGGGGTTCGATTCCCCCTCCCGTACCACTAGGATGTCAAGGCTTTGCAGGCGCATGGTACGTGCGGCTGTGAAGCCTTCATTTTTGCCTAGACTGCACACGGCACCGGCATGGCCCCGGTCGCGGGCGCCCAACGCTGACCGCAAAAAACCCCGCGACGGGAGTTCTCGCCGCGGGGTCTGGTTCGGTATCGGTCCGGTCCGGGTTATGGCATCTTGGCCGGAGCGGTGCTGGGCTTCTTCACGGCCGGGGCCGGCTTCGGGGAAGCCTTCCCGGTCACCAACACGATCGGGGCCTGGGCCGGGTCGGACTTGATCGTGACCGAAGCGGCCATCTTCATGGTCTCGGAGCTCGACTGGTCGGGGTGGCACACGGCGCAGAAGGTGCCCATGCTGCTGCCCTTGCTCGTCGGGACCACCAGGTATTTGTGGTTGGCATTCGACGGATGGGGGTTGTGGCAGCTCACGCAGGTCAACTTGCCGTCCCAGAGCAGCTTGGGCGGAACCTTGGCAAAGATGGGCCTGACGCTGGTCGGGTGGGAGGTGTGCATCTTGATGGGCTTGATGCCCGTTTCCTCGTTGTGGCAGCCCAGACAGAGGGCGTCGATGGCGTCGACATCCGAGCTGGTTCTGGTCCGGGCGGGGTTCATCTCGACCTTGGGCTGCACGCCGAAGGCATAGCTGCCCTTGGAATAGTGGGTGGTGTGGCAGTCCATGCACTGCATGTCGTGCGGGCCTTCCGCAGCCGCAACCCCCGCAAGGCACACAATGAACCCGGCAATAAGCAGCAAGACAGGCACTTTCTTCACATGACCCCCCTCAATGTTGTACGCCGGTTCCCGTCGCTTTCCCTCGGACCACGGCCGTCCTCTTGCGTTGCCGAGACGCGCCATCGCGTTCCCCAAGCCTGCGCAAAGAAATGTTCCGCAATCTTATTTGACAATCTGGTGCATTTGTCAAACCCTTTCGCAGGGTCCGCTGCCGCGGATCCTCCGCTAAGGCAGTCAGGAACGTCTGGGACTACGGAGTCGCGCCGCGTGGGGGGGCTGCCCGGTTTCTTGGCACAGCCTTCCTGGCGCCTCCCCCACGACAGGCGTCCGCGGCCTTCTCTCTGATTCGCATCCCAGCCATCCCTTGCCATTAATTCACGAGGCGGCGAGGCCGGTCTTCGGGTGTGTCTGTTTGGCGTGTGCCCGCAGGGCAGGGGCGGTGCGCGTCCCGCAATCAGGACCCGCCGGCCTGGACAGCGTCGGCGAGCCCATGCCCCCCTTGCAACTCGAGCCAGGCAAGGCTGTTGCCAAAGGCCGCTGCTAGCAGCCGTCGCCCGTGCCGCAGCAGGACTTGCCAAGGCCTCCGTTCCGGGCCTTGAGCGTCTCCAATCGCGCCAGGCCGTCCTCGCCAAAGGCCAGGGCCAGGGCGTCCTCAATGAACCCGGAGCAGGTGGCGGGCTGCACGCCGCGCTCGGTCAGGATCCTGCGCGGGGCATCGCCCAGGGCGCTGACCAGCACGGCCCGGCAGTCGCCCAGCAGGCGCGCCAGATCCTCCCAGCGCGAGGGGCCGCAGCCCGCCGACGGGGCCTGGCGCTCTTCGATCATGCGGAAGCCGCCGCCTTCGGCCAGCCCCCAGATATGGAAGCGCTTGGCCTCGCCCAGGTGCAGGTTCACCAGGAGCCCTTCGCGGCTGGCCACGGCGATATACGGGCGGTCGTTCTGGGCCTGAGGGGGCAGCTTGCCGCAGGCGGCCAGCACGCCTCCCAGCTCGCCGGAGCGGTCGGCGCACAACAGGCCCACGGCGTCGGCCCGGCAGCGGCGGCAGTGGGTCATCTGGGGCACCAGGGGCCCGGCCTCGGCGCGCAGCTGGTCGATCTGGGCCTTGGTGGGTTCGCTCAGGTGCCCGAAGGGCGTGCCCTCGTTGGGGTGCATGGGCATGAGGTTCATGAGGTCCACGCCCAGTTCGCAGGCCGCCTTGGCCACGGCCAGGATGTTCCCGGAGGTCCCGGGCTGGTCGTTGACGCCGGGGATGACGATGGTGTTCACCTTCACGGCCAGCCCCCGCGCCTTGAGCCCGGCGATGGCCTTGAGCTGGCGGTCCAGGATGAGCTCCGCCGCGGCCTGGCCGCGGTAGACCACATTGCCGTCGCGCACCCAGGAATAGACCTGCGCGCCGATGGCCGGGTCCACTGTGTTCAGCGTCACCGTGGCGTGGGTCACGCCGAGTTCGGCCAGGTCGTCCAGATATTCGGGCATGGCCAGGCCGTTGGACGACAGGCAGAAGAGCATGTGCGGGTATTCGCGGCGGATGAGGCGCATGGTCTCCAGCGTCTCCGCCGGATTGGCCATGGGGTCGCCGGGTCCGGCGATGCCGACCACCGTGATGCGCGGCTCCTTGTCCAGCACCTGGCGGGTGTACTCCAGGGCCTGGAAGGGCTTCAGGACGCCGCTGGTGACGCCCGGGCGCGACTCGTTCACGCAGTCGTACTTCCTGTTGCAGTAGTTGCACTGGATGTTGCACTTGGGCGCCACGGGCAGGTGTACGCGGCCGCAGGTGCCGGAAGACTCCTTGTTGAAGCAGGGGTGCTTGACGGAGGAAGGCGCGAGTATCGTCTGCATGGTCGGCTCCTTTGCGTAGGGATCGCGGGCGCTAGAGGTATCCGTAGCCGATGTCGGAATCGTTCTGCTTCTTTTCCAGGACGAGGTTCACCAGGCGGTCGAAGAGGCTCTGCGCGCCCCGGTAGCCCAGGTGCAGCAGTCGCTGGCCGCCGAAGCGGTCATGGATGGGGAAGCCCACGCGCAAAAGCGGGATGTCCCAGTCGCGCGCCGCGCGCTGGCCCTTGCTGTGGCCCACCAGCAGGTCCGGGGCCAGGCCCTGCGCCTGCTCCACGATGTCGAAGAAGTCCGCGCCTTCGCGCACGATGGGCATCCGGCGCAGCACGTCACCGCAGGCGGCCTGGATGTGTGCGGCGAGGTCGCGGTTGCGCGCGCCCGTGGCCACGAGCACGGGCTGCACGCCGATCTCGGCCAGGAAGCTGGTGAGCCCGATGCACAGGTCCTCCTCGCCGTAGACCACGGCCCTCAGGCCCGAGACGTACTTGTGCCCGTCCACCAGGGAGTCGATGTAGCGGCCGCGCTCAAGGGCCAGCTCGCGCGGGGTCTCCACGCCGGTGATGGCCTTGAGGGCCTCAAAGAAGGCGTCGGTTTCGCGGATGCCCACGGGCAGGCCCAGGCGGAACAGGGGCACCCCGAAGCGCCCGTGCAGGGAGGTGCCGGCGGTCTCCTGCGCGCTGATGGCCCGGCCCAGATCGATTGAGGCGCGCGCGCCGCTCATGGCCCGGAGGTCGGAGAGCGGGGTGCCCCCGGAGGGGATGTTCTCGTAATCCAGCAGGGCCGGGGCGTCCAGGGTCTCGGAGTAGTCCGGCAGGACGATGGGCTCCACGCCGAAGGCCAGGCAGATCTCCTTCAGGTGGCGGATGTCCGCCGGGCTGACCATGCCGCTGAACACGTTCACGCGGGCGTTCTGCGGGGCTGCATCCACACAGAGCTGGTTGGCGATGGCCTTTACCGCGCCGTGGAACCCGTCCATGTGCGTGCCGGAATAGCTGGGCGTGGACACGTGCACCAGCTCGGCCAGGGGCAGGTCGCGGAACTCCTCGCGGAATTCGGCCAAGAGGCGCGGCACGTCGTCGCCGATGGTCTCGGTGAGGCAGGTGGTGGCCACGCCGATGACCTTGGCCCCGTACTTCTGCATGGCGTTGAGGAGCCCCTTCTTGAGGTTCGGTCCGCCGCCGTAGATGGCGTTCTTCTCGCCCAGGGAACTCGACGCGATGTCCATGGGCTCCCGGAAATGGCTGATGATGTAGCGCCGCATGTAGGTGGCGCAGCCCTGGGAGCCGTGCAGGAAGCTCACGGCGCCCTCCACGCCCTTGAAGGCCAGGGTGGCGCCCAGCGGGGTGCAGAGCTTGCAGGCGTTGGTGGTGGAGACGTTGCTTGGGCCCTTGTACTCGCTGGCAGGCGCAACGGGGGCAACGGCTGCGGCCACAGTCGGGGAATCCATGACGGCGTCGATGTTCATGGTCTACGCCTCCTCGCCCGCGTTCATGGGGCTGTTGTGGAGATTGCGCCGGGGCACGAAGCGCCAGATGGGGCTTAAGACCGAGGCGTGCACTTCCTTGGCAAAGTTCAGCATGCCCACGAAGCCTTCCAGGGCGATCTTGCGCTCGTGGTTGTGGTCGCAGAAGCCCACGCCCAGCTTGAAGGCGATGGGCCGCTCCTTCACGCCGCCCACAAAGATGTCCACGTCCTTCTCCTTGAGGAAGGCCGAGAGCTCCAGGGGGTTGGCGTCGTCCACCACGATGGTGCCGGGCGCGCAGATGGCGGCCAGCTCGCGGTAGTCCTCCTCGGTGCCGGTCTGGGAGCCCACGATGACCACCTCCATGCCCAGGTGCCGGAAGGCCTTGACCAGGGAGAAGGCCTTGAAGCTGCCGCCCACGTACACGGCGGCCTTCTTGCCTTCCAGGTCGCGGCGCAGGGACTTCAATTGCGGCATGAGCACGGCCAGCTCCGCGCGCACCAGCTCGGCCGTGCGCTCCACGATGTTTCCGGCCAGCTCCGGCTGGGTCAGCTCGAAATGCTCGGCCACGGCGTACAGGCTCTCGGCCACGTCCTCGATGCCGATCCAGGACACGCGCAGAAACGGGATGCCGAAGTCCTCGCGCATCATCCTGGCCAGGTCCTGGGTGGAGCCGGAGCACTGCACGAGGTTCAGGCCCGCGCCGTGGGCGCGCCTCAAGGAGTCCACCCGGCCGTCGCCCGTGATTCCGGCCACCACCTCGACGCCCATGCGCGTCAGGTAGTCCTTGATGATCCAGGTTTCCCCCGCCAGGTTGAAGTCGCCCATGATGTTCACGGACAGCTTGGAGATGCCGCTTGTGTCGCCGGTGCCGACAAGGGTGCGCATGGCCTTGCACGCGGCCAGGTAGCCCTCGCGCTTGTTGCCCTTGAAGCCCTCGCTCTGCACCGGGATCACCGGGATGCCGTGGCGCTTCGCAGCGGCCCTGCACACGGCGGCCAGGTCGTCGCCGATGAGGCCCACGATGCAGGTGGAGTAGACGAAGGCGGCCTTGGGCCCGTAGCGCGGGATGAGTTCATCCAGCGCCTTGGCCAGCTTCTTTTCGCCGCCGAAGACCACGTCCAGCTCCTGCAGGTCCGTGGAGAAGGACAGCCGATGCAGCTCCGGCCCGCTGGAGAGCGCGCCGCGGATGTCCCAGGTGTAGGCCGCGCAGCCGATGGGCCCGTGCACCAGGTGCAGGGCATCGGCGATGGGGTAGAGCACCACGCGCGAGCCGCAGAACACGCAGGCGCGCTGGCTCACGGCCCCGGCCAGGGAGTCGCGGTTGCAGGCCATGGCGAATTCGCCCTCGCCGATGCGGTGGATCTGGTCCTTGCGCTCCTCGAAAATAGTCTCACGCCCCGCCGGGATGGCCGGGCGCTCTTCTAATGTCTCTGGGCATTCGCTGGTGATGGCCTTGGCTGTCTCGGTCATGGCGGACTCACTTTCCCGCTGTCGGCACGGTGCGCCGCAGGCAGACGAGGTTGGTGGGATGAAAGCCGCAGGCGCGGTAGAAGGCGTGGGCCGGCGCGTTGTCGCGATCGGCCAGCAGTTGCAGGCGCGTGGCCCCCAGGCGCAGGCCCCAGGCCTCGATGCGGGCCAGGAGCGCCCGGCCGATGCCCAGGCCCCGGGACTCGGGCCGGACCACCACGTCCTCCACCAGGAGCGCCGGGCCGCCCTCGGCCGTGGAGATGAGCACCTGGGCCGTGGCCAGGCCGACCACCTGGCCGTCGACCTCCGCCACCAGCACCGCCCGCGGGCCCTTGCCGAGCATCTGCTCCAGCCCGCTGCGCTGCCGCCGCGCATCCGCCGCGAAGTCCGCCTCCAGGCCGAAGAGCAGGCCCAGCAGTCCGACCAGGGTGTCCAGGTCGCCCAGGCGGGCTTCGCGGATGATTACGGCGGCAGGCATTGTGGGCTCCTCGCTGTGGTTGAAGGCTTGACCGGCTAGGACAGCAGGTACTCGGCGGCAGGCTCGCCCGCCTCCAGGCCGTCCAGGATGGCGTCGATGGCCTCTTCGCTGTTCACGCCCTTGAACCAGAGGTTGTCCGGCTGGATGACAAGGATGGGGCCCTTTTCGCACTGCTTGAGGCAGCCGGTGGTGGCCACCTGCACGTCCAGGCCGCGGTCCAGGATGCCTTCCTCGATGTATTGCAGCAGGCCGTCGGTCTGCTTGTGGCAGATGCCCTTGGGCTCCTTGCCCAGGCGGAAGCTCTGGCAGACGAGGATGAGTGTTTCGGGCAGGGCCATGTCGGTGCTCCTTGTGGCTGAGGGTTGGCTGTTTTGGGTCTTGGTCGGAAATGCCTTGGTCAATTGGCCTTCACGCGTTTCTTGCACTGTTTCTTGCCCCCGCCGAAGAGCGCGTCCACCGCGCCCTGGATCTGGGCCTCGCCGGTGAGCACGGTGAGGCCGTGCGCGGCCAGAAGCTCGCGGGGGTGCGCCCCTGCGCTGGCGGCCAGGATGGCGAAGCAGTCGGGCAGGGACTCGGCCAGGGCCTCCCAGCGGGTGTCCCCGCCGCCAGGCTCCGGAGCCTCGCGTGAGCCCAGCAGGCTCGGCAGGCCGTCGCTCTCGCGGGGGCCGAAGATGAGGAAGCGGATGGCCTGGCCCAGGTGCAGGTCCACATCCAGGCCGTTTGCGCTGGCCACGGCCACGTTGATCCGAGCGCCCAGTGGCCTGGGCAGGGCCGCGTCCGCCGGGGAAAGGTCGAGACCGCCGCGCTCCAGCCCGACAATGCTCTGACCGCATGAGTCAAAGGCAGGCATGATGGCGATGTAGCGCTTGGCCTCCCGGCGCAGCTCCTCCATGCGCGCGGCGTCCGGGGCCTTGGGGGCGGCCGGGTCGCAGCAGGCGGGGTGGAAGGGCACCAGGGCCAGCATGTCCGCGCCCAGGGTGGCCACCACGCTGGCCACGTCGGCCACGTGCTCCTCGTTGATGCCTGCGATGACGGTCATGTTCACCTTGACGAAATGCCCGGCCTCGCGGAAGGCGCGGATGGTGCGCGCCTGCTCGTCCACCAGCAGGCGCGCGGCCTCGGGCAGGGGCAGGGTGCGCGTGCCGGGGCGTATCCAGGCATAGAGCTGCTCCACGATGAGGGGGTCCACTGCGTCCACCAGCACTGTGACATGGGACAGGCCCAACTCGGCCAGCCCGGCCGCGTGCTGTGCCGCGGAAAGGCCGTTGGTGGCCAGGGTCAGGGCCAGCTCCGGGTGCTTCTCGCGCACGGCGCGCAGGGCCTCAAAGGTCGGGCCGGGCTCGGCCAGGGGCTCGCCGGGGCCGCTGACGCCGACCATGGCTATGCTCGTGCCCTCGGCCAGCACGCGGTCCAGCCACTGGACCACGTCCTTGGGCGACAGGGCGCGGCCGGGGGTCTCGGGCTCGCCAAAGCGGCGGCGGATGGTGTGCTTGGCGGCCACGGGCAGGTGGATGCGCCCGGCGGACGCGCGGGCATCCGCGGCGAAGCAGGGGTGGGGACGGGCATCGGACATTGGCGGCTCCTGTTTGTGGAGAAGGTTGTCCGGCCCCCCGGCCGGGGCAGTGCGTGCCCAGGCCGGGGGGCCGAGTGGTTACAGGGTCAGCTCGAACACGGTCTCGGAGTCGTCGCGGTCCTTGCGGTCCAGGAGCAGGCTCAGGATCTTCTCCAGGAGGCGCAGGCCGCCCTTGTACCCGACCGTGGGGAAGTACTGGTGCCCCACGCGGTCCAGGATGGGGAAGCCCCAGCGCAGGAAGGGCAGGTCCTCGTCGCGGGCGATGTACTTGCCGTAGGTGTTGCCCATGAGCAGGTCCACGGGCTCGTTCTTGATCCACTGGTGCAGCAGGAACATGTCGCCGCCGGCCTGGACGTTGACTTCATAGGGCAGGTGGGCGGTGAGCTCATTTATGCGCTTCTCGAACTTCTTGCCCGGGGTGCCGGTGACCAGGTGCATGGGCCACATGTCGATGGACACCAGGAACTCGGTCATGCTGATGAGCTGGTCCGGGTCGCCGAAGAGCGCCACCTTCTTCTGGTAGAAGTACTGGTGGGAGTCGCTGATCATGTCCACCAGCTGGCCGCGCTCGCGGGTGATCTCCTCGGGCACGGACGTGCCGGCGATGGTCCGCAGGGCGTCGACAAAGCGGTCCGTGGCCTTGAGCCCAAAGGGCATGTCCAGCACGCGGCAGGGCACCTTGCAGCGGGTGTCCAGGCTGCGCGCCGCGTCGGCGCTGCACCATTCGCCCAGGGCCAGGGTGCCCAGGGCGTCGCCGGCCTCTCTAAGCTCCTTCATGGTCACGCCGCCCTCTGGGAACATCTTGAACTCGCCGGAGAGCGGGCCGTTCAAGACGCCGGAGGTGTCCGGGAAGAGCGTGATGGGCACGTTCATGAGCACCGCCAGGCGCTTCAATTCCTCCATGTCCGAGGGCTCGACCCAGCCGGGAATGACGTTGACCTTGCCGTTCTTCCGGCCCGTGGACTCGGCTATCTCGGTCATGCCCTTGACCATGTTCGAGAAGCCCGTGACGTGGGAGCCGATGTAGCTCGGCGTGTTGCAGTAGATGACATGCTTGCCCCCCGGCACGACGCCGGACTTCTCCGCCTTGTCGCGGATCTGCTTGATGTCGTCGCCGATGGTCTCCGACAGGCAGGTGGTGTGCACGGCGATGACTTCCGGCTCGTAGACCGTGAAGATGTTCTCGATGGCCTGGAGCAGGTTGGCCTGGCCGCCGAAGACGCTGGCGCCCTCGGTGAAGGAGCTGGTGGCGGCGCTGATGGGCTCCTTGTAGTGCTTGGTCAGCGCGCTTCTGTGGTAGGCGCAGCAGCCCTGGGATCCGTGGCTGTGCGGCAGGCAGCCGTGGATGCCGAGGGCGGCGTACATGGCCCCGATGGGCTGGCAGGTCTTGGCCGGGTTGATGACCAGGGCGCTGCGCTCCGTGATTTCCTTGGGAGTGTGTCTGAGCAACATTGTGTGATCCTCGCTATTCCCAGACGTAGGTGGCCGAGAGTTCGGGGTTCTCCTGCCAGGGGGCCTTCATGTAGCCCCAGACCTTGCTGTTCACCAGGCGGTCGATCTCCTTGTAGAAGTTCACCGCGCCCTTGAAGCCCGCATAGGGTCCGCCGTAGTCGTAGCTGTGCAGCTGCTTCAAGGGGATGCCGAGCTTCTGGATGGAGTACTTCTCCTTGATGCCCGCGCAGAACAGGTCGGGCTTGATGAGCTCCACCAGCTTTTCGGCCTCGTACTGATTGAGGTCGTCGATGACCAAGGTGCCCTGGTCCATGTCCGGGATCAGGCCCTTGTAGTCCTTGAACTCGAAGCCTGCGTCCGTGAGCGCCTGCATCTCCTCCTCGGTCTTGCGCGGGGCGAAGCGCTCGGGGTCGGCCTCGACCTCGATCTCCTCGATGTTGCGGGAGTCGGCGTCGACCTTGAGGGTCGGGATGACGTGCCTGCCCTCGTAGTCGTCGCGGTGGCCGAACTCGTAGCCCGTGCTCACGGTCTTCATGCCCAGCTCGCCAAAGAGCTCCATGTAGTGGTGCGCGCGGCTGCCGCCCACGAAGAGCATGGCCGTCTTGCCCTGGGTGCGGGGCAGGACGTCGCCCAAGGCGGCCTTCACCGCGGGCATCTCCTCCTTGATGACCGCCTCGATGCGGTCGATGAGGTCCTTGTCGCCGAAGTACTGGCCGATCTTGCGCAGGCTTTTGGCCGTGGCCTCGGCCCCGATGAAGTTCACCTTGATCCAGGGGATGCCGTACTTGGTCTCCAGCATGTCGGCCACGTAGTTGATGGAGCGGTGGCACATGACGCAGGACAGGTCGGCCTTGTGCGCGCTGGCGAACTGGTCGTAGGTGGAGTTGCCGGAGAAGGTGGAGATCCCGGTGATGCCGCAGGCCTTGAGGATGCGGTCGATCTCGAACCCGTCGCCGCCGATGTTGTACTCGCCCAGCAGGTTGATCTTGTACTCGCCGGGCTTTGCGCCGTCGTTCTGGCCCACCAGGTGCTTGAAGACCTGGTTGTTGGCGATGTGGTGGCCGGCGGACTGGGAGACGCCCTTGTAGCCTTCGCAGGAGAAGGCGAACACGTTGCAGTCGCCGAACTTCTCCTTCATCTCCTTGGCCACTGCGTGGATGTCGTCGCCGATGAGGCCCACGGGGCAGGTGGCGAACACCGCGATGCCCTTGGGGTGGAAGAGGTCGTAGGCCTCCTGGATGGCGGCCTTGAGCTTCTTCTCGCCGCCGAAGATGATGTCCGAGTCCTGCATGTCCGTGCTGAAGCAGTAGGTCATGTAGTTTTCGCCGTTCTCCCCGGCGTCGGTCTGGTTGCGGCGGGTGAGCCAGGCGTAGAAGCTGCAGCCGATGGGGCCGTGCACCAGGTTCACGATGTCGCGCGTGGGGCCCATGATGACGCCCTTGCAGCCGGCGTAGGTGCAGCCGCGCATGGTGATGATGCCGGGGATGGTGCGCACGTTGGCCTGTATCTCCGGCGTGGTGTTTCCTAATGCCTCATTGATGAGGATGGACGAGGCGCGCTTGCGGGCCACCTTGGGGGGATACTTCTTGAGCATCTCCTCCTTGACCTCGGCGGGGGTCCACTGCGTTGGCTTGTTTGCTATGGCCATGACTGGCGGCTCCTTGCGTTTATGATGGGCCGTTAGAGGATGGACTTCTCGCCGGATTCGGCGGTGCGCACGCGCACGGCGTCGCTCACCGGCAGGACGAAGATCTTGCCGTCGCCGGGCTTGCCGGTCTGGTTCACCTCGATGAGGGTCTTGACCACGGCTTTCACGGCCTTGTCCGGCACCACCACGGAGATCATGCGCTTGGGGTAGAGCTTGCCGCGCTCGCCCAGGAGCGCCACGGCCTCCTCGTAGCCGCTGGCCGCGCCCTGCAGCACGTGGGGATTGGCCAGGCCCACCCCGCGGCCCTGGGCCTCGTGGGCGAAGAATCCGTCAATGCCGGCGTCGGTGAGGGCCTGCTTGGTGCGGTTCATCATGTTCATGCGCACCACCGCGATGACTTCCTTCATAGAGCCTACGCCTCCTCGGGTGTGGCCGTTTCGCAGACTCCGGAACTCACGGTGTAGACCTCGTCCACGGGGCAGATGAAGATCTTGCCGTCGCCAAAGGCGCCTTTCTTGCCGGAGCGGGCGGCGTTCATGATGGTCTCCACCACGAAGTCGCGGTCGGAGTTCTTGACCACGCTCATGAGCATGGTCTTGGGGATCTCGTCGTAGGTGACCTCGCCGATCTTGATGCCGCGCTGCTTGCCGCGCCCGGCCACGGAGAACTTGGTCACCGCGGGGAACCCGGCATCCATGAGGGCTGCCAGGACGTCGTCGGCTTTCTCGGGACGGACGATTGCTCTTACCATGATCATATATGTTTCCTCCATGTTTTGCGGTGGTTAGCAGGCTTCCATGAGGCCGAAGTCCATGAGCAGCTTTTCCAGTGCTTCCATTTCCAGAGGCTTGGGAATGACGTAGTTCGTATTTTCGTCGATGGCCTTGGCCAGGTTGCGGTAGTGGTCGGCCTGCCCTGCCGTGGGGTCGAACTCGATGACGGTCTTGCGGTTGATCTCCGCGCGCTGGACCATGTTGTCGCGGGGCACGAAGTAGATCATCTGGGTGCCGATCTGGGCTGCCAGCTGCTCGATCATCTCCTTCTCGTTGCCCACGTTGCGGCTGTTGCAGATGAGCCCGCCCAGGCGCACGGTGCCGCTTTGCGCGTACTTCATGATGCCCTTGCAGATGTTGTTGGCCGCATACATGGCCATCATCTCGCCGGAGCAGACGATGTAGATCTCCTCGGCCTTGCCGTCGCGGATGGGCATGGCAAAGCCGCCGCAGACCACGTCGCCCAGGACGTCGTAGAAGGCGTAGTCCAGGTCCTCGGACTCATGATAGGCGCCAAGGGACTCCAGCATGTTGATGGAGGTGATGATGCCGCGCCCGGCGCAGCCGACTCCGGGCTCGGGGCCGCCGGACTCCACGCACCAGGTGTCGCCGAAGCCGCGCTTGCGGATGTTGTCGAGCTCAACGTCCTCGCCCTCGTCGCGCAGGGTGTCGAGCACGGACTTCTGCGCCAGGCCGCCCAGGAGCAGGCGGGTGGAGTCGGCCTTGGGGTCACAGCCCACCACCATGACCTTGCGTCCCATTTCAGCCAGACCAGCCACGGTGTTCTGGGTGGTGGTGGACTTGCCGATGCCGCCCTTGCCGTAGATGGCCACCTTTCTCATTTTCTTCATGACGAACTCCTCTTCGTGAAATGGTGTTGTGAGGCATGCCCCCTAGGGCAAGGGCTGTGCCAACACACACGCATTCTTGCAACATCGTGATATTCCCATATATTTCTCGCCATGCACGCAGATATCGGCTATGCTGCCGACAGCGGCCTACGCTTCAATTTTGTAGGAACAACGTTTTCGTAGGCGATTTGTCCGGGCGCCCAGGAAGTTGGCAAGGTGCTGAATTCACGCCGTTTTAGTCGTGCCGAAGGCAACTGGCACCCAAGGTGCAATCCCCCCCGCAAGACACGGGAGGAACCATGCTCATCGACAGCACACTCAGGGAAGGGGCCCAGGCGTTCGGAATCTATTTCGCTCCGGCGTTTAAGCGGCGCATGGCCTTGATCCTGGCTGCGTCCGGGGTGGACGAGATCGAGTGCGGCTGGGTGGGCCAGGACGGGCTGGCGGACTTCGTCCGCTGGGCCAGGGCAGCCCTGTTGCCAATGGAAGGGGGGGGGCCGGCCCTGTCCGCGTGGTGCCCCTGCCGCGAGGCCGACGTGCGCGAGGCCGCAAGCCTTGGCCTGGACCGCCTGAACATCGGCGCGCCGTCCTCGGCCGCGCACCGTCAGAAGCGCCTGGGGCTGTCCCTGGACGAGATGCGCGAGCGTGTGCGCGTGGTGGTGTCCACGGCCAGGGCCGGAATGGTTCCCTACATTTCCGTGGGGCTGGAGGACGCTTCGCGAGCCGCTCTGCCCGAAGCCCTGGCCCTGGCCCGCGCCGCGCTCCGGGCGGGAGCAGCGCGCATACGCTTGTCGGATACGGTGGGCGTGCTCACGCCCCTGTCCACGGCCCGGCTGGTCAAGACCTTTGTGCTCGAGCTTGCGGCTCCGGTGGCCTTCCACGGCCACAACGACCTGGGCATGGCCACGGCCAACGCGGTTACTGCGCTCGAATGCGGGGCGTCCTTTGTGGATGTCTCGGTTCTGGGCCTGGGCGAGCGGGCGGGCATCGCCGCCCTGGAGGAGGTGGCCGCCTGGCTGGCCCTGCGCGCTCCGGAGGCGCGGGCCTATGATCTCCCGGCGCTGCGGGGCTTGTGCCGCGTGGCGGCGGATGCCGCAAAGGTGCCCGTGGCCCGCAACAAGGCCGTGGCCGGCGAGGACGTGTTCGCGGCCGAATCCGGGCTCCACGTGCACGGCCTCTTGCGCGACCCGGCCCTGTTCGAGCCTTTTGCCCCGGAGCGCGTGGGCGCTGCCCGGCGCGTGGGCGTGGGCGCCAAAAGCGGGCACGCGGCTGTCGGCTCGGCCCTCTGCCGCATGCGCAAGCCGCTTGCCCAGGATGCTGGGCGCGATGCGAGCCTCATGGAGCGCGTGCGTTCCTTGGCTGGCCGCCTGGGCCGCCCGCTCACGGACCTTGAACTGCTGGGAGTCCTGTAACCCGCCCCAGGTGGCGGAAGGAGACAATCATGAGCCTCGCACACCTGATCAAGCATGTTCTGGACGGGCTGTGGGCCGTGGGCGGCATCGGGGCCGCAGCGGACCTCGGCCTGGAGGACTTCGAGTCCCCCCGAGGCGCTGGCCGCCCGCTGGCGGCCCAGGGCCAGGGCGCCACGCAGGAAGGTGAGCTGTGCACAATTCCCTGCTCGAACTGCTCGTCCCGGCGCTAGTCCCCCTTGGGCTGACCCTCAAGGTGGCTCTCAGCGCCACCCTGGGCGCCTTCGTGTCTGGAGTGGGGGCGGGCTTCGCCCTGTCCCGCCCTGGCTTATCCGGCCGGGGGTTGCCCGGCCGCGAGCTGCTGGATGCCCTGTGCACCCTGCCCCTGGTGCTGCCGCCCACGGTCATCGGCTATTACCTGCTGGTGCTCTTCGGCCGGCGCGGCCTGCTGGGGCAGTGGCTGCTGGAGACCTTCGGCCTGAGCCTCATCTTCACTTGGCAGGGGGCGGCCCTGGCCGCCAGCGTGGTGGCCTTCCCGCTGGTCTGCAAGGCGGCTCGCACGGCCTTCGAGGGCGTGGATACGAACCTGGAACATGCCGCCCGCTCCCTGGGGGCCGGCGAAATCTCCGTGTTCCTGCGCGTAAGCCTGCCCCTGGCCTGGCGCGGGGTGCTGGCCGGGACCATGCTGGCCCTGGCTCGGGCCATGGGCGAGTTCGGGGCCACGCTGATGATCGCCGGAAGCCTGCCGGGCCGCACGCAGACATTGTCGCTGGCTGTGTACGAGGCCGTGCAGGCCGGGCGCGACACTGACGCGGCCTTCCTGGTGGCCCTGACCTCGCTGGTCTGCGTGGCGCTGCTTTTGGCCTCCGGCAGATTATTCACCTCCCGCACCCCAACCTGAGTCAAAGGAGACCGACATGCGGACATCGCGCCTCGCCTTGGGCATCCTGGCCCTGACTGCCCTGCTATTTGCCCCGGCCGCCCCGGTCCTGGCCGAGGAGGTCATCGTCTCCGCCGCCGCCAGCCTGACCAACGCCTTCGACGCCGTGAAAAAGGGCTTTGAGGCCGCGCACCCCGGGTTCACCGTGGCGTGCAACTACGCGGCCTCCGGGGCGCTGCTCAGGCAGATGGAAAGCGGAGCGCCCGCGGATGTGTTCGCCAGCGCGGACCAGAAGACCATGGACGAGGCCGCGGCCAAGGGGCTCATCATCCCGGCGAGCCGCCGCGACTTCGCCAGAAACGGGCTTGTGCTGGTGGTCCCGGCGGATTCGTCCCTGGGTCTGAGGGATCTGGCCGATCTGGCCCGGGCCGGAGTGGAGCGCATCTCCCTCGGCAATCCGGAGATCGTTCCCGCCGGGCGCTACGCCAAGGAGTCCCTTGCCGCCGTCGGGCTGTGGGAGGCCCTGAAGACCAAGTACATTTATGGCAACAACGTGCGCCAGGTGCTGGACTACGTTGCGCGCGGCGAGGTGGACGCGGCCTTCATCTTCGCCACCGACGCCCGGACGGCCGGGGCCAAGGTGCGTGTGGTGTGCGAGGCCGCGACCAGGACCCCGGCCCTGTACCCGGTGGCCCTGGTTGCACCCTGCAAAAAACCGGCTGCCAAGGTCTTTGCGGACTATCTGCTGAGCGCGGAAGCCCAGCGCATCCTTGGCGCTTTTGGGTTCAAGAAGCCCTGAGGGCGGTTCCATGGCGCTGCGCCTCGACATCAAGAAGACGCTCCGCTGCGGGAGTCGCACCTTTGACTTGGACGCCGCCTTTGTGGCGGAAGGGCGTTCCATCGTGCTCTTCGGCCCCTCTGGCTCGGGCAAGACGCTGACCCTGCGCGCCCTGGCCGGCCTCATCACGCCTGACGCCGGCCGCATCGAACTGGACGGCCGGGCCCTCTTCGACTCGGCCATTGGCGTGGACATGCCTGCCCGGAAGCGCGGGGTGGGTCTGGTGTTTCAGGACTACGCCCTGTTCCCGCACCTCTCCGTGGCCCAGAACGTGGGCTTCGGCCTTGGCCACGGGCTGCCGGGGCTCCTTGGCCGGCTGGACGCAGCGGGCCGCGCCCGGGTGGCCGAGTTGCTGGACCTGGCCGGCCTGACAGGGCTGGCCGAGGCGCGCACGGACCGGCTTTCCGGCGGGCAGCGCCAGCGCGTGGCGCTCTTGCGGGCCCTGGCCCGGCGCCCGCAGGCCCTGCTGCTGGACGAGCCCTTCTCGGCCCTGGATCCGCTCCTGCGCCTGCGCATGCGCCGGGAGGTGCGCGCCACCTGCCACGAGTTGGGCACCCCCACCGTGCTCATCACGCACGACCCCGAGGACGTGGCCGCATTCGGCGGCACGGTGGTGCTCTATGACGAAGGCCGGGTGCGCCGGGCTGTGACCTTTGCCGATGGCCCGGAAGGCGGCGCTCTCGCCCGGGCGCTGGTGCTGGCCGAACGCTTCTCGGCCTACGGCTGAGAAGCTGGTTTGCAGCGTTCTCCAATTCCGTGAGGACTGCGGCATACAAAAGGGCAAAATTGACAAAATTGAGTATTTCGGCATAAAGGGGCTTGGGTCGGTGTGTAGCGCTATCTTCTGGAATTTCAGCGTGTTGCATCAGCAGCCTCGCCCCTTGCGCAGACGGCACTGATATTGCTTTGACCAAGGCATGACAATCCTGCTCGGCAACCTCAAGCTCCAGGTGCTCTCGTCCATCTGCCAGATCATCGACACGGCCCTTGACCTTGAGCGCGCCCTGTCCGAGGTGCTGCGCATCCTGTCCGAATCCCTGAGCATGAAGCGCGCCACCATCACCCTCATGGACCCGGAAAGCGAGATGCTGGTCATCAGCGCCTCCCACGGGCTGACCCCGGAGGAGCGCGAACGCGGCGTGTATGACCTGGATGAGGGCGTCACCGGGCTCATCTTCCAGACCGCCAAGCCCTATGTGGTGCCGGACATCCGCCACGAGCCGCTGTTTCTGGACAAGACCGGCTCGCGGCACCTGGAAAAGGGCCGGGTGTCCTTCATCGGCGTGCCCATCGCCTCCCACGGCCGCTGCCTGGGCGTGCTCAACGTGGACCGGCTCTTTGGCGACGAGGTGAGCTATGACGAGGACCTGAGCTTCCTCACGGTGGTGGCCACGCTCATCGGCCAGTTCCTGTCCCTGAACGAGAAGGTCAAGGCCCGCGAGCAGGCGTTGGTGCGCGAGAACGTCTCCTTGCGCTCGCAGATCACCCGCGAACGCCGCGGGCCGTATATCGTGGGCAAGTGCCTGGCCATGCAGGAGGTGGAGCGGCAGATTCTCAAGGTGGCGCCCACGCGGGCCAGCGTGTTGCTGCTGGGTGAATCCGGCACGGGCAAGACCCTCATCGCGCGCATCATCCACGAATATTCCGAGCGCAAGGACCACCCCTTCATCAAGATGAACTGCGCGTCCATCCCCGAGAATTTGCTGGAGAGCGAGCTGTTCGGCTACGAGAAGGGGGCCTTTACCGGGGCCACGGGCTCCAAGCCCGGCCGCTTCGAGGACGCCCACCAGGGCACCATCTTCCTCGACGAGATCGGCGAACTGCCCTTGAGCATCCAGGCCAAGCTGCTCAGGGTCCTGCAGGAGAAGGAGTTCGAGCGCCTGGGGTCGAATCGGACCCGCAAGGTGGATGTGCGCGTGGTGGCCGCCACCAACCGCGACCTGAACGACCTGGCCGAGCACGGCGGCTTCCGCGCCGACCTGTTCTACCGCCTCTCCGTGTTCCCCATCCAGGTGCCGGCCCTGCGCCAGCGCAAGGGCGACATTCCGGCCCTGCTCAACCACTTCATCGACATGGTCTCGCGCGAGTATGGCCGCACACTGGCCTTCACCTCCAGGGCGCTGTCAGACCTGACCATGTACGACTGGCCGGGCAATGTGCGTGAGATGGAGAACCTCATCGAACGGCTGGTCATCATGAGCGACGGCGAGCGCGTGGACGCGGTGTTCCTCAAGCCCTATCTGAACCCCTCAGGGCTGCAGGGCTCAGGCCCTGTCGAGCGGGCTCAGGGGGCCCACGCCGCGGGCAGCACACCGCTGCGGACCTTGGAGCGCAACGAGGTCATCAATGCGCTTAGGCGCAACGGCTGGGTGCAGTACAAGGCCGCCGAGGAGTTGGGCATCACCCCGCGCCAGATCGGCTACCGCATCAAGAAGTACGGCCTGTCCAGGATTCTGGAGAGGCAGGGGTCGCCTGCGCCGGGGCGGGGCGGATCAGCTGAGGGCCTCTAGCGCAAGGGAAGCGGCCGGCGCCTGGTGCGCCGGCATTCCCGGCGCATCCGCGGTGGCGGCGGACCCGCGCCGTGCGAGCCGGGTTTCGGGAACGTGCCGGAGCGTGCGGAGGCGAACCCGCCGCTGGGGAGCGCTCATCTTGTCGCTTCGCCAGGGCCCGCCCTGGCTGAAGGCCCTGGTGGGGCCTCAGTCCTTGATCTCCTGCCTCATGCGCAGGAACTCCTCCTGGCTGATCTCGCCCTTGGCGTAGCGCTTCCTGAGGATGTCCAGGGCGGATTCCGGCTGGCCCATGCTGCGGCGCGTGACCCTGGTGAGCACGATGAAGACCGCGGCCAGGAAGAGCACCATGAGCAGCCCGCCCCCGAGGGGGGACATCATGTGAAAGCCGCCGTAGGGGCCATAGCCTGGGCCGTAGTCCGGGCTGTTCTGGCACAGCTGGCGCAAGGAATCCAATGCGTCGATCTGCATGTCCGGCTCCTTTGGTTGTGCCCAGGGGCGTCCCTGTGGCCAGGGCGCAAACGGGAGGTCCTGGGCCGTCGGCCCGACTGTGCAAGGCATACGCCGCAGTGGGCGGCAAGGCCACGGTTTTCTGCCGCCGCTGGGGCTGTCTGGCTGTGTGTTGGGTCGTCTTGCCTGAGGATCTGGCGCCCGGCGCAGGCCCGGACGCCTGTCCGAGCCCCGGAGCGACCGCCGGCGGGGGTCAGCAGGGGAGGGTGACGAGGACCTGCGCGCCCTGGCCCGGGGGGCTGTTGATGAGGATGTCCCCGCCCAGGGACTTGACCGTGCCGTAGCTGACCGACAGGCCCAGGCCGGCGCCCTGGCCCACCTCCTTGGTGGAGAAGAAGGGCTCGAACACGCGCGGCAGGTGCGCCGGGCTGATGCCCTGGCCCGTGTCCTCGATCTCGATGCGCAGCTCATGGTCAAGGGCGCTGGCGCGGACAGACAGGCGGCCGCCGGATGGCATGGCGTCCAGGGCGTTGTCCAGGATGTTGCCCAGGGCCAGCCCCAGGTCTGCGCCGGGAAGGTCCTGGGCCGGCAGGATCAGCCCCGGCAGGTCCGGGGGGATGTCCAACTCGGCGCTGACCCCCCGCCGCCTCATGCGCCCGGTGCGTTCGGCGAGGAGGGCCTGCACCAGGGCCTCAAGGTCAACCTTGGCGGTGAAGCCGGCAGCGGCCTTGGGCCTTGCCGAGCCGTCAAGCCGGGCCTTGTGGCACAGGCAGAGCAGCTTGGCCGTGGTGCGCTTCACCCGCTGGCCCTGCTCGTGGAGCTTGGCCGCGCTCTGGGCGAGCTCCGTCAGGGTGCCGGAGGTCTTGTCGCCGGGCCTGCCCTTGGCCTGGTCTCCCAGGTCGGCCACCAGGTCGCCCATCCACCCGGCCAGGGAAACCATGACATTGACGGGGTTGTTGATCTCGTGGGCCACGCCCTCGGCCATCTGGCCCAGGGCGGCCATCTTGGCCGTCTCGGCCATGCGCACGCCCTCCAGCCGGGTCTGCCGGCGGTCCAGGGCGCGGCCGATGGCCTCCACCAGCCCTTCGATGGGCACGGGCTTGACGAGGTAGTCCGTGGCGCCGAGCTTCATGCCCAGGACGGCCGTGGCCAGGTCGTTCTGGCCGGTGAGCATGAGGGCCTCGGCCTGGGGCCGCAGCAGCTTGAGCTCGCGCAGCAGGTCCAGGCCGTTCATGCCCGGCAGGTTGACGTCGAGCACGGCCACGTCCAGGTCGTGCCCGGCAGCCAGGCGCAGGGCCTCTTCGGCGTCGTATGCGGTGCGCACCGCAAAGCCCCGCGCCTGGAGCCGCTCCGCCAGAAGGTCGGCGAAATCGCGCTCGTCATCCACCAGCAGGACAGCGTTCATGGCTGTGCCGGCCTATTTTTTGTCGTGCTCGTGGATGACCTGGTCGGCGTCGTCGAAGTCCCCGGCCTGGGCAAAGGTGGCGGCCACCATCATGTCTTCCATCTTCTGGCGGTAGGCGCCCTTGATGCTCTTCACCAGGCGGTCGATGTCCACGGGCTTCTTGTGGTACTCGTACGCGCCGAGCTGCATGCAGACTTCCTGGTCCTGCTCCGAGCCGTGGCCGGTCAGGATGATGACCTGGACATGCGGGTGGGCCTTTTTGACCTTGCGCAGCACTTCCACGCCGTCGATGCCGGGCATGCGCAGGTCGAGGACCATGACGTCGGGCGCCTCGTCCTTGACCATCTCCAGGGCGGTCTCGCCGTCATGGGCCACGTCGGAGCCCAGGTCGCGCATCTTCATGCGCTCGGCCAGGGTGTTGATGAAATTTTCCTCGTCATCGACCAGCAGCAGCTTGATCTTCTTGCTCACGGTGCACTCCTTGTTTCGGGCGCTCGTTGCGCCCAGTTCCGGGGGCCTGAACGTTTTGGGGCCCAGACCCCCGGTTTTAGGCTTCCTCAGCTAGGCTTCAGCCAATCCGTAGGCCACCCTCACCCCTGTGAGCCCGACGGATTCCAGGAACCCGCAGACCCTTGGCGTGGGCACGAGCCGGACGGGGCGCAGCCCCATGAGCTCGCGGGCCTCGGCCTCGCATCCGGCTTCGGCGAAAGCCACGGCGGCGAACACGTCCGAAACGGACGCCGTCGTCTCCCTCACCCCGGCCATCTGCATGGCCGTCTGCCGCTCCCCGGCCTCGGCAAAGGCCAGGGCCGCGAAGGTGTCCTCAAGCGATTTACTCAGCATTCCAAACATGACTCCCTCCTTGTGTCGTCTGCGGGGGCGTGCACTCCGCCCGCAAGGACCTTGTGAAGATAAGCTGCTTTTAGAATGCTACACGTCTTCCTCCAGAAATCAAGCCCCCCCTGCGAAGCCTCAGGCCACGGGCCTGGGCAGGGCCAGCACCGCGCCCAGGCCGCCCGGGCCGGGGGAGAGGCCGATGCCCAGGGACCTGGCCTGGGCCGAAAGTCCGGTCCAGGCCGGGGTCTCGCGCAGGGCCTCAAATCCGGGGGCAAAAAGGCGCACCACGGCGAGCCCTCCCTGCTCCTCGACGCAGAGCCTGAGCTGCGAGCCCGGGGGCAGCAGCCCCAGGGCGGCCTCCACGGCCAGGGCCACGGCCTCCATGACCTCCACGGGCCGCAGGGCGGTGCGCAGGCCCGTGCGGCCGGGCGAAAGCTCGAGTCCGACCCTGCTGCGGGCGGCCTGCCGGTGCATGAGCCCGGTCAGGGCGCGCAAGGCCTCGTTGACATCGGCCCCGGCGGGGCCTGCCTCCGGGGCATGGGCGCAGTAGTTGAGCTGCTCGGACAACGCCATGCCGCGCTCCACCTGCTCGGCCAGGACCCGCAGGCCCTTCTTGAAGCGCTCGGCATGCTTGAAGTCCTCGCCGCCCATGGCCAGCAGGTCTTCCATGAGCCCCGAGGACTCGCGGATGGTGGCCAGGATGTTCTGCATCTCATGGGTGGCCGAGGCCGTCAGCTTGCCCATGAACAGCGCGTCACGCATGCTGCCTGTCCCTCCCTACTGCCCGGCCTTGGCGGACTTGCGGGCGTAGTCGATGGCCGACTCCATCTTCTCGATGAGGGTGTCGATGTTCAGCGGCTTCATCATGTAGTCGTAGGCGCCCAGGCGCATGCCCTCGATGCCGTCGCGGGTGCTGCCGTGGCCGGTGAGCAGCAGCACCTGCACGTGCGGATTGCTGCGCTTCACCCGCTCCAGCACCTCCAGGCCCTTGATGCCGGGCATGAGCACGTCGAGCACCACCACCTGGGGCTCATCTGCGGCGATGGCCTCCAGGGCGCTTTCCCCGTCGAAGACCACGCGGGCCGGGATGCCCCGCAGGTCCAGCCGTTCGGCCAGGGTGGTGATGAACTCGTGCTCGTCGTCCACGAGAAGTATCTTCCAGTCCTTGGTGTTCATGCCTGTACCTCCCGCTGCCCGATGGGCAGGGTGATGGTGAGCGTGGTGCCCGCGCCTTGTTCGCTCTCGACGGTGATGTCGCCGCCCAGGCGCTTGATGATGCCGTAGGTGATGGACAGGCCGAGGCCCGTGCCCTTGCCCTTCTTGGTGGTGAAGAAGGGCTCGAAGATGTGCTTCAGGGTCTCATCAGACATGCCGCAGCCGTTGTCGCGCACGCTGACCTCCACGTTGTCCCCGACCTCCCGGGCCGTGCCCGTGATGCGCCCGCCGTCTGCAACGGCGGCCAGGGCGTTGTTGAAGAGGTTCAGGAACACCTGCTGGAGCTGGCTGCGGTCGGAGTGGATGCGCGGCAGCTTGGGGTCGATCTCCAGGTGCAGCTCGATCTGGCGGTGCATGGCCTCGTTGGAGAGGAAGCCCATGGTCTCCTTGATGATCTCGCCGACGTCCAGCTCCTCGATGCTCACATCCATGCGCCGGGCAAAGCCGAGCATGCGGTGGGTGATGCCCCGGCAGCGGTCCACCGCGCGCAGGATGCTCTCCACCTGGGCCAGGATGCGGTCGCGCACCGGGAAGTTGGGCTGGCCCGCGAGCAGGTCGTTCATGAGCCCGGCCTTCTCGTTGATGATGGCCAGGGGGTTGTTGATCTCGTGGGCCACGCCGGCGGCCAGCCGCCCGATGCTGGAGAGCTTTTGCGAATGCTCCACATGGCGCAGGGCCAGCTCGCGCCGCTCCTCGGACTCCTTCATGCGCCGGATGAGCACGTCGGTGACGCGCACGGCGGCGAGGAGCACTGCGGCCACGCCCAGCACGAAGATGAACAGGAGGTCGCCGCGCACGGTGTACCAGGTCTTGAGCACCGAGGCCTTGGGCTTCACGGCCATGAGCACGAAGTCCGCCTCCGGGAAGTAGGCGTAGGCCAGGAACACCTCGCGCCCCAGGGGGTCGGTGATGCTCAGCACCGCAGGCTCGAAGGTCTTGGGCGGCAGGGCCAGGGTCAGCCGCTCCAGGATCTTGCCATAGGCGTTGGAGTTCGTCTGCATGAGCCCCTTGCTGTTCACGAGGAAGGCGTCGGCGTCCGGCTCCAGGCTCATGGAGGCGATGAGGCGCTCGAACTGGCGGGTGTCCAGGGTGGCGCGCAGGATCCACGTCTGGCCGTCCTCGCTCCTGTGCTGCACGGCGATGATGACGTGGGGGAAATTGCGGAAGCCCATGAACACGTCGCTGACGTACTTGCCCTTGAGGCGGACCTCCTGGAACCAGCGCTGCTCGGCGTAGTTCTTGCCCTTCAGGGCATAGGGCCCGACGTAGCTCACCTGCAGCCCCTGGTCGTTGATCAGCCCCAGGTCCACGAAGCCCTCGAACTCCTTGGTCATCACATTGAAGATGCGCGCCAGGTTCCGCTCGTTGGAGAGCTCCTGGTAGGAATAGGCCGAGGCCAAAAGGCTCACCGTGGACGAGCGCTCGGTGAGGAAGAGCTCAAAGGAGTTCTTGGTCTTGTTCACCAGCACGCGCAAGGGGTTCTGGATCTCCCGGGTCATGGCGTTCTGGTGCTCATAGTAGTTGAGCACGGCCATGACCGTGAGCGGAATGAGCATGGCCGCGGCCATGATGCCGATGATCTTGCGGCGCAGCAGGGTGTAGCGCTCGGGGCTCACGGCCTCGTCGACGTCGCTTTGCAGCTCGCGCAGGGGGTTTTGGATGAGGGCGACGAGTTTACGCATCGGGGAGCCTCGCAAAAAGGATGTCGCCAGAGGCCAGTTCGCCTTTCAGATACTTGCCCAGGGCCTCTCCGGCAAGCCCGGCCACGGCGTCGACCACCTCCACGCGCTTCCAGCGCAGGTAGTGGTAATGCTCCTCCTCGATGCCGCCGGTGAGCACCGCGGACACTTCGCGGTCCAGGATGAGGTCGCAGAGGTCGTCGGCGCTGGAGTGGGCCAGCACAAGATCCTGCCGGCGCACCTCGTGGCCCGTGGCGTCCACGCTGACCAGCAGCACCTCGGAGCACAGGTCGAAGCGCGGGGAGACTTCGTCGCGGTAGAGGGTCACCAGGATTTTTCTGCCCATGGCCGCCCCCTTAAGCCTTTTTCCGGGCGCTCTTGCGCGCCGCGGCGGGGCTGGAGCCCTGTTCCGAGGGGAGGCGCACGTGCGGCGGCAGGTGTTCCGGCAGGACCTGTTCGCCCGCGCAGACCATCACCGCGTACTCCACCATGTTGCGCAGCTCGCGCACGTTGCCGGGGTAGTCGTAGGCCGAGAGCTGGTTCAGGGCGTCCTCGGAGAAGCCCTGCACCTGCTTGCGGAACTTGGCTGCGTAGATGTTCAGGAAATGGGTGAGCAGGAACTGCACGTCCTCGCCGCGCTCGCGCACGGGGGGCAGGTGCAGGCGCACGGCGTTCAGGCGGTGGAAGAGGTCCTCGCGCAGCAGCCCGGCATGCACCAGGGCCTCGGGGTCGCGGTTGGTTGCCGCCACGACGCGGACGTTCAGGCGCATGGGCCGGTCGCCGCCGGCGGGCAGCACGGCCTTCTCGTCCAGCAGGCGCAGCAGGCGGCCCTGCTGGGCCAGGGGCATGTCGGCGATCTCGGAAAGGTAGATGGTGCCGTTCTGGGCCAGCTGGAACTTGCCGGGCCGCGCGCCGCCGCCGTCGGCCTGGCCGCCGGACTGGCCGAAGAGCTCCACGTCCAGCAGGGCCTCGGGCATGGGCGTGGCGTTGACGCGCACGAAGCTCTCCCGGGCCCGGGGGCTGGCCCGGTGCAGGGCCTCGGCCAAAAGGTCCTTGCCCGTGCCGGATTCGCCGGTCAAAAGCACCGTGGCGTCGCTCTGGGCCACGGCGGGCAGGATGCGCAGCAGGTGCTCCATGTGCGCGGAGCGGCCCACCATCTGCCCCGGCCCGGCGGTGCGCGACAGCCTCGCCTCCAGGTCCTTCAGGGCGGAGAGGTCCTCGATGACGTCCAGGCTGCACAGAAAGGCCCCGTCGCGGTCCAACACCGGCACGGAGGTCAGGCGCACGGGCACCTTGCGTCGATGGCGGTTGATGAGGGTTCCCTCGACGCTGCACGGCTCTGCGCCGGGGCAGGCGGTGCGCGGGCAGCCATGCAGGCAGAAGCTGCCGCGCAGCACATGCCGGCAGGGCACGCCGCGCACCTCGGCGGTGGAGTAGCCGGTCAGGCCCTCCAGGGCGCGGTTCATGAACAGGGTGCGCCGCTCCCCGTCCAGAGCGGCCACCCCGAAGGGCAGCTCGCTCAGGACGCGGGGCAGGTCGGCACGGTCCAGGCCGTCTATGTTCATGAGGATGTTCTGGTGCAAGGCGCGTCCTCCCAGGGGATGTGTCTCAGGCGCACTGGCGCGGCCCCCGGGAAGGGGGTGCTAGTGCGCGCCCCCGCCCACGATGCCGGAGGCGGCGAACAGGAGCACGATGATCTCCGCCAGGGCCAGCGCGGCGAAGACGAATTCCTTGCGCTTCAGAAACACGGGAATGAGTGGGATGTAGCAGACAATGGTCATGCCCGCCAGAAGCACGATGCCCAGGAAGTTGATGAAGTCGCCCTTCAGGATGAGCACGGACCAGCCCCAGCCGGTGGGCACCTTGCCCAGCTGGAGGTAGGTGCCCACCGGCTCCGACCACATGAGGGGCACCTGGGACAGGGGGATGTGCGGGGTGATGATGCCGAAGACGTACAGGAGATAGGTCACGGCCATGAGCCCCAGGCCGCCCCAGCAGCCGTAGAACAGCATGTTGGCGTAGGTGACCTGCTCCGGGGAAGCCTTTCCGGTATGAATGATGTCGCTCATAAAATCCTCCGAAATGATGCGTGCAGTGTGCCGCGGATTAGATGCCCAGGCCCTTGAGGAGGGCCTTGCCGCCCGCGAAGAGCAGCACGCCGATGACCATGTAGCGGATGAAGGTGGGCTTGGCCTTGGCCAGGAGCCGCACGCCCACGAAGGAGCCCAGCATGAGGCCGATGATGCTCGGGATGGCCATGAGCGGGATGACGCAGCCCTTGTTCAGGTAGACCCAGGCGGCGGAGGTGTCGGTGATGGAGAGCAGGAACTTGCTGGTTCCCACGGCCACCTTGAGGGGCGCGCCCATCATCAGGTTCAGCACCGGGACGTTGGCCCAGCCCGCGCCCAGGCCGAACATGCCGGCCATGATGCCGATGATGATGAACATCAAAAGGCCCGGCAGGGTGCGGTGGGTCTTCCACTGCACCAGCTCGCCCGTGGCGGGGTCGTTGTAGGCGCCGTTCATGCCCAGGGCCATGCCCAGCGCGTCGGCCTTGGTGACGACGGGGTGCGCGGTGTTCTTGGAGCACAGCAGCAGGATGGCGATGCCCATGATGGTGATGCCCAGGAAGAGCTGCACCACATTGGTGGGCAGGGCCATGCCCAGGAAGGCGCCCAGGATGGCGCAGCTGGAGGCGATGAGCGCCACCGGCAACGCCAGGCGCAGGCTGGCGAAGTTGCGCTTCAGGAGGCCGGGTCCGGCCGCCAGGGCGCCCGCCAAGGCCACCATGAGGCCCGCGCCGCGCACGAAGTCCAGGTGGAAGGGGAAAAAGCCGCTGACCAGGGGCACGTAGAGCACGCCGCCGCCCACGCCGGCCAGCACCGCGATGATGCCCAGCACGAAGCAGAAGAACAGCAGCACCAGGGGCCATACCCACCAGGCCACGCCCGTGTCCTTGCCGAGTTGCACGGCCGCGTCGGCCACGTCGTGTCCCGCGCCGGCCACGGCGTTCTGCACCGCGGAGCCGTCAGTGGCGGCGCCGGAGGCATAGGCGGCCACGGCAAAGAGCAGCACGCCGAACATAATAAACAATGCGATTTTCGCCGGGTGACTCAGTCTATCCATCTTCATTCCCGCTCCTCTGATCGTCTCTGGATTGCCCAGCCTGCCTGGCCAGCCCCCCGGGCTGCGCAGTGGACCCCTCTTCTTATCAATATCCGTGCCTTAGCCTAACTGTCTGGAATCATAGGCTTGACCTTCAGACCGAGAGCGGGTAAACGGCAAGAACTTGCCGCTCTTGCGGCAAGGATGCGCCGGAGCGCGGCCGAAACGCGTCCCAGGGTCGCCTGGACCGCTTGAACGGGTGCGGATCCGGGTCCGCTCCGCGCAGGCGCAGATGGATGCATGCCTGCCGTAGCCGCTTATGTCAACGATGCGAGCAGGATACCTTTAACTGGCGAGGACCGGCCCATGAGCATGGACCCACGGGCGTACGGCGGCAAGCTTTTGCCGCAAGACCTGGACGCCGATCCCGAGGCGCGCGCCGCCATGAACGAGGCCGGGCTGCTCTTCCGCTCCGACGCCATGCGCGCCCTGTACCGCGTGGCCGTGCAGGTGGCCGGGTCCGACGCCCCGGTGCTCCTGACGGGCGAGTCCGGCACGGGCAAGGAGCTCTTCGCCCGGCTGCTGCACACCTTGAGCAACCGCAGCGGGCGGCCCTTTGTGCCCGTGAATTGCGGCGTGCTCTCGGGCGAGCTCTTTGCCGACAAGTTCTTCGGGCACGAGCCCGGCGCCTTCACCGGAGCCTTGCGCCTGCAGAAGGGCAGCTTCGAACTGGCCGCGGACGGCACCCTGTTTCTGGATGAAGTGGGGGAGATACCCCTGGCCAACCAGGTGGATTTCCTGCGCGTGCTGGAGGAGCGCACCTTCAAGCGCCTGGGCGGAGAGAAGGACCTGGGCTTCCGCGCCCGCATCGTCACCGCCACCAACCGCTCCCTGCCGGACATGGTGCGCAGCGGGCATTTCCGCGCCGACCTCTTCTACCGCCTGAACGTCATCCCCATCGCCCTGCCCTCTCTGCGCGAGCGCAGCGACGACATCCCGCCCCTGGCGGAGTATTTCCTCTGGCTCTTCGGGCACCATTACCACCGCCCGAACCTGCGCCTCTCGGCCCCGGCCCTGGAGCTGCTCACCCGGCACCACTGGCCGGGCAACGTGCGCGAGCTCAAGAACCTCATGGAGCGCGTGGCCCTGCTGCACAAGGGCGAGGCCCCGGTCAGGGCCGAGGAGCTGCCCCTGGAGATGCGCCTGGAGCTGGGCGAGGAGCTGCCCCTGGCCATCCGCCGCGAAGGCCTGGCCGGGATCGACCCGGGCGGGGAGGCCGGCGGGTTCAACCTGGACGCCGTGGTCCGCCGGGCGGAGGTGGCCGCCATGCTCGGTGCCTACAAGGCCGCCGGACAAAGCAAGCAGCACGCGGCGGAACTGCTCGGCATCAGCCCGCGCACCTTGCGGCACAAGCTGGCCCAGTACGGGCTGAAGCTCTAGGCGCGCCAGCCCCGGCCCTGCTCCTAAAGGAGCGGTCCGCGCCCGGCTCTGGCTCGGCCGGTCGGCCCATCTCCCTCCTTGCCCTGTCCCCAGGGCCCTCCAGATGCCTGAGCCGCCCCCGGCCCTGCGGGCCGCTTTGCCTTTTTCCGGGCCCTCAGGTAGGTTGCGCCAGGGCGGCCCCTGGCCCTGGAGGACGTAAGCCATGCCCAGCAGGATCCTGCTCATCGAGGACGACGAGGCCTTCCGGCGCATGCTGGAGGAGGCCCTGGCCGGACTCGGGCATGAGGTCGTGCCCACCGGGAGCGCGGAGGACGGCCTTGTGCTGGCCCGCGAGCAGGCCGGGACGGAGCCCTTCGACCTCATCCTCACCGACGTCCGCCTGCCCGGCATGACCGGGGTGGCCTCCCTCCCGCTGCTACGCGAGGCCTCGCCCGGCACCGAGATCATCGTCATGACCGCCTACACCGACCACGAAACCGCCCTGGACGCCATGCGCCAGGGCGCCAGCGACTTCTTCACCAAGCCCTTCCGCCTAAGCGAGATGCAGATCGTGGTGGCGCGCGCCCTGGAAAAGCGCTCGCTCAAGCGCGAGATCGGCGCCCTGCGCGCGGTCCTGCGCCAGGGCCGCCCGCAGCGCCAGGCCGTGGGCGAGGGCCCGGCCATGCGCGCCGTGCTGGCTTTTGTAGAGCGCGTGGCCGCGCTGGACACCTCGGTGCTCATCCTGGGCGAGTCCGGCACGGGCAAGGAAGTGGTGGCCGACCTGATCCACGAGGCCAGCCCGCGCGCGGCCGGACACTTTGTGAAGGTGAACTGCGCCAGCATCCCGGAAAACCTCATGGAGAGCGAGCTCTTCGGCCACGAGAAGGGCGCCTTCACCGGGGCCTTCACCGCCCGGGCGGGCAAGTTCGAGCTGGCCAGCGGCGGCAGCCTGCTCCTGGACGAGATCGGCGACATGCCCCTGCACCTGCAGCCGAAGATTTTGCGCGCCGTGGAGCAGAAGCAGTCCGAGCGCGTGGGCGGTAGCAAACCCCTGCGCTTTGACGTGCGCATCATCGCCGCCACCAACGTCGACCTGGCCAGGCGCGTGGCGGACAAGGCCTTCCGCGAGGACCTGTACTACCGCCTGAACGTGGCCACCATCCACCTGCCGGCCCTGCGCGAGCGCAAGGAGGACATCCCGCTTCTGGCGGCGCATTTCGTGCGCGCCTTCAACGAGCGCAGCGGCGCGGACATCCCGCCGCCGGGCCAGGCGGCCCTGGACCGGCTCGTGGCCCACGACTGGCCGGGCAACGTGCGCCAGTTCGCCAACGTGGTGGAGCGGGCGGCCATTTTCAGCCGCTCGGGCATCATCACCGCCGCCGACGTGGAGCTGGCCCTGGCCGAGGTGGCCCAGACCCCCGGGGCCGCGGCGGACGGGCGCCCGCTGTCCCTGCGCCAGACCATGGACGAGGTGGAGCGCAGCCTCATCCTGGCGGCCCTGCGCCAGGCCAGCGGGGTGCAGACCCGGGCGGCCAGGGCCCTGGGTATCACCCCCACCAACCTCTGGAACAAGATCCGCAAGCACCGCATCAATACCGCAGAAATCCTTCCCGACTAGCCCAAGCCTGGTCCATTATTGATGGATTCATGCCCTTTCTAGCCTCATCGGTTCACTAATTGTGGATTAAGAGCATTCCGTTGCATCACTAGGGTTCAGCCGCCATGCTCAGAGGAAGTCTGGACCGCAGTCCAGGAATATTCCCCTGCTTTGGCTGGAGCGGATACATTAATTATGGATTATTTAGGCTCGCCCTTCAAAGCGATAGTCCTTGTCCTGCGGACTATAAATCTGTCTACTACGCTTAATTAACTCATTAAAAATATATTCTGCCTGTTGCGTTTCCTGAATGCCGAAACTTGGCACGTGGGTTGCTCAAGAGAGGTCAGGACGCGGTCGCCAGACCGGACAAGAAATCGCAACACAAACCCCAGGAGGACGCCATGTTGACCAGACTGATGCAGCTGACCCGTGACGAGGAAGGCGCCACCGCCCTTGAGTATGGACTTATCGCCGCCCTCATCGCCGCCGTCATCGTGGGCGCGGTCACCGCGCTGGGAACCCGTGTGCAGGGGACCTTCCAGACCATCACCAACGCCATGCCCGGCGCCGGTGGCTAAGCCTGTCCGGCCCATTGTCGCACGAATCTTCAGGCTCATGGCCAGAACGAGGCACAACAGGCGGGCGGACCGCAGGAACCGGGCGCGGGACGTGGGGAGAGAACCCACGGCCCCGCCCGGGCCCAAGGCCCCACCCTAAAAGGACACGCGGGAGAGCATCATGGACCCCATCATTTTCGCAAGCCTCACCCTCTCCCTCATGGTGGCCTCGGTCATCGACCTGCGCAGCCAGCGCATCCCCAATCTCCTCACCATGCCCGCCGCCCTTGCCGCCCTCGCCTACCACCTGCTGACCCAGGGGCCGCAAGGCCTCTGGTTCAGTCTTGCCGGTCTGGGCCTGGGGCTGGCCCTCATGCTCGGGCCCTTCCTCTTCGGGGTCATGGGCGGCGGCGACGTCAAGCTCATGGGCGCCGTGGGCGCCTTCGTGGGCCCGCAGACCGTGTTGATCGCATTTCTGCTGACCAGCCTGGCTGGCGGCGCCTATGCCCTGCTGGTGCTGGCCCGGCGCTCGGGCCTGCTTGCCGGCGTGCTCGCGCGCCTGCGCGCGGCCCTGTACGCCGTGAGCGCCACAGGCGAATTTTTCTACCAGCCCGCCCCTGAAGGCGCCGGCCTGCCGAAGCTGTGCTACGGCCTGGCCATCGCCCTGGGCGCCGTGGCCGCCATGACGCGCCAGGTGCTCGTTGCCGGCTGGCTGGTCCAATAGGGGGCGCCATGAACGGCTCGCTCAAGTCCTTCGTCCAACTGGGTCTGGCCCTGCTGCTCGCGCTCAGCGCGGGCATACTCGTCTACCAATGGATGCAGGCCAAGGCCGGCGCCGGCCGCGCCCAGGCCGTGCGGACCGCGCCTTTGGTGGTGGCGGCGCGCGATCTGTCCGCCGGCGCGCGCCTGACCCCGGACATGCTGCGCACCCAGAACTATCCCGAGGCCATGCTCCCGGCCCAGCGCTACGCCACGGTCAAGGAAGTGGAAGGCCGCATCCTGGCCTCGGGCATGTCGGCCAATGAGCCCCTGACGCCTTCGCGCCTGGCGGGCGAGGCCGCCAGCGGCGGCATCAGCGCCGTCATCACCCCGGGCAAGCGGGCCATGGCCGTCAAGGGCAACAAGGTCATGGGCCTGGCGGGCCTGATCCGCCCCGGCAACATGGTCGACGTGCTGGTGACCCTGCCCCTGGACGACAAGAGCCAGCGCTCCATGACCAAGGTGGTGCTGGAGAACGTGCCGGTGCTGGCCGCCGGCAGCCAGTTGGCCTCGGACAAGGACGAGGCCGCGCAGATGGCCGACATCTACACCCTGGAGCTTTCCCCGCACGAGAGCGAGAAGGTCGCCCTGGCCTCCACCCAGGGGTCCCTGCACTTCGCCCTGCGCAATCCCGCGGACACCGAGACCGTGCTCACCGAGGGCGCGGACGCCCGCGCAGCCTTCGCCTCCTACCGGACGCAGCGGGCCGTGCGCGGCTCGCGCGGCGCGGCCAACACCGTAGAGATAATCACCGGCTCAAGCCGCAGCCAGGTGACGTTCTAACCAAAGCAGGTCCACCATGCGCGCCCAGACCACACTCCGCACCGTCCTCGCCGCCCTGGCGATCCTTGCCCTGGCCGCCCCGGCAGCCCCGGCCCAGCCCCAAGCGCCGCAGAGGACCCAGGGCACTCCGAACGTCACGGTGTCCCAGGCCCCGCAGGCCCTGGAGCTGGCCGTGGGCCGCTCGCTCATCGTCAACGCCGACCAGGACATCCGGCGCATCTCCCTGGCCGCGCCGGACACCGCCGACGTGCTCCTGCTCTCTCCGCGCCAGGTCTACCTGACGGGCAAGGCCCCGGGAGCCACCAACCTGACCCTCTGGGGCAAGGGCGAGGCCGTCATGGCCGTGTTCGACCTGGACGTCTCCCCGGACCAGACCCAGCTCAAGCGCATGCTCTCCACGGTGCTGCCCAATGAGCGCGGCATCCGCGTGGTCACCAGCGGCAAGACCATCCTGCTCACGGGCAGCGTGTCCAGCGCGCCCAGCCTGGCCACGGCCCTGTCCCTGGCCGAGACCTTCGCCCCGGGCAAGGTCCAGAACCTGCTCAGCGTGGGCGGGGTGCAGCAGGTCATGCTGGAGGTGCGCGTGGCCGAGATGAGCAGGAACGTGCTGCAGCGCTTCGGCATCAATTTCAGCCTCATCAACAGCGGCACCATCATCCATTCCATGCTCGGCGGCCTGACCACCCTGGCCAACGGCGCGCTCTCCCCCACGGCCAACGTGGGCGCGGTGGTCGCCCCCAACCTGGGCGGGGCCACCTCGCTGACCACCTTCATCGACGCCCTCAAGGACCAGGGGCTGGTGAAGGTCCTGGCCGAGCCGAACCTCATCTGCCTCTCGGGCAAGAGCGCCAGCTTCCTGGCCGGCGGGGAGATCCCCATCCCCATCCCGCAGGCGCTGGGCACCGTGGCCATCGAGTTCAAGCCCTTCGGCGTGGGCCTCAACTTCACGCCCACGGTGCTGGAGTCCGGGCGCATCAGCGTCCAGGTGAACCCCGAGGTCTCCGAGCTGGACTACTCCCTCGGCGTGACCATCAACAGCTGGCAGATTCCGGGCCTGACCACGCGCCGGGCCAGCACCACCGTGGAGCTGGGCAGCGGCCAGAGCTTCGCCATCGCCGGGCTCATCAAGGACTCCACGCGCGAGAGCGTCAAGAAGTTCCCCGGCCTGGGCGACCTGCCCGTGCTGGGCGCCCTGTTCCGCAGCAGCGAATTCCGCAAGAACGAGACCGAACTGGTGATCATCGTCACCCCGCACCTGGTGAAGCCCCTGGACATGGCCAAGCAGACCCTGCCCACGGACGGCTTCAAGGAGCCCACGCCCAGCGAGTTCTTCCTCCTGGGGCAGATGGAGGGCAAGGACGGCGCGGCGCAGAAGCCGCAGCCGGCGCCCGCCCCGGCCAAGGACGGCAAGTCGGGCTTCGACGGCCGCTTCGGCTCGGCCCTGCCAGCAGGCGAGTAGACAAGGCAAGGAGAACGCCATGAACACGCGCATTCTGATCATCGCCACCGCGCTTTCGGCCAGCCTGCTGCTCGGCGGCTGCGGCCTGGGGCAGAGCCGCCCGCCGCTGGACGCCACCTGGGGCCTGTCCGTGCGCATGGCCGTGGAGAACCAGAAGCTTGATCCCAGCCTGGGCGGCGACCGCCCGGTGACCGGCCAGGACGGGGTGTTCGCCAAGAACGCCTTGGACGCCTACCGCAAGGGCTCGGAATACGACCCCCAGGCGGGCAAGAGCAGGGATCCCAAGTATGACGCGATCCTCGTAACCAAGGGGGCAAACTGATGAACGCCGCACCTCGCAACGCACGCCGCAACGGCCAGCGCGGCAGCATCTCCGTGGAGGCCGCGCTGCTCCTGCCCATCCTCATGGCCCTGATGCTGGCCTTTGTGGACCTCGGCAGGCTCATGTGGACCCAGACCGTCATCAACTCCGCAGCGGCCGAGGCCAGCCGCCTGGCCGTGCTGGCCGAGCCCAGCGATGCCGCCGTGGCCAGCCTGGCCGTGCAGCGTGTGGCGGGCGGCGGCATCAAGACGCTGCCCACGGTGGTCGTGGGGGCCAGGACTGCGAACCAGCCGGTGTCCGTCACCGTGAGCGTGGGCTTCGACTTTCTGGTGCTGGCCGACCTGATGCCGGATGTGACGAGCCACAGGATCCTTTCCTCAACCTCCGTCATGGTCCACCAACCCTAGGGAGGACGCCATGAACCACAAGAACGCGCGTGAAAAGGGCTCGGCCACATTGGAATTCGCCCTGGCGGTGTCTTTGGTGCTGGCCCCGCTGCTGCTGGGCCTGGTGGACTTCAGCCGCTACCTGGACGTGAGCCACGCGGTGTCCCGCGCCGCCCACGAGGGCGTGTTCGAGGCCGCGCGCGGTCACGAGCCCCTGCCCATCGTGCAGAGCCACGTCGCCTCCGCCGGGCTGGACCCGGCCAAGGTCAGCGTGAGCCTGAGCCCGGCCCTGGGCGCGGCCGCACGGGGCACGCCCATGCAGATCACCGTATCCTATAATCTCACCGGCTACGCCCTGGCCACGTGGGGAGGGCTCTTCCCCCAGGCCCTCTCCACCAAGGCCACGGCGCGGCACGAGTAGGCGGGAGGACAATATGGACGCTCTGACAACGTCATCCCTGTACCGCAACGAGCGCGGCACCACGGGCGTCATCGTGGCCCTGGCCCTGGCCGCCCTGGCCGGCGTCGCCGCCCTGGCCCTGGACCTGGGGGCCATGCACGTGCGCCGCAGCAGCCTGCAGACCTCGGCCGACTCCGCCGCCCTGGCCGGTGCCAATGGGCTCATCTCCTACGGCTCGGACCTAACCAAGGTGCGCAGCCTCATCCTGGAATACGCCAAGGCCAACCTGGACAGCCAGGACCAGCCGGACATCGCGGTCCAGTCCTCGGACATCGTCTTCTTTAGGGACGGCGCGCCGAGCACCACCTCGCCCAACCAGGTGGAGGTCACGGTGCGCCGGGTCCAGGCCCGCGGCAACCCCATGAGCCTGTTCTTTGGTAGGGTGGTGGACGTGGGCCAGGCCGACCTCTCGGCCACGGCCCGGGCGGGCATCGTCAACGCCGCCTCCAGCCGGGACCTCAAGCCCTGGAGCGTGGCCACCAAGTTCACCTGGAACGACAAGGCCGATGCCCCGAAGTCCGGCTACTACAACAACGGCGAGCTCGATGTGGCCAGCGCCGCGGAGATGGCCTCCATTGCGGTGCAGGGCTACGACTCCTCGGACCTGGGCGTGCGGATCGTGCTCAAGGTGGGCGACCCCCACGAGACCATCGTGCCCGGACAGTTCAACGCCATCGACTATCCGCCCCTGAACAAGGGCAACCCGGTGACCGGCGCGGCGGAATACCGCGCCAACATCGATGGCGGCGGCGGCTCCAACTCCGTGGTGGTGGAGCCCGGCGACCAGCTGCAGACCGAGCCGGGCAACAAGACCGGCCCCACCAAGCAGGGCGTCGGCGCTCTGATCGCCGAGGATTCCGGCGCCTACTGGGATGCGGGCACCAGGTCCATCAAGGGCAGCGCCTTCAAGGACCCGCTGTCGAGCCCGCGCGTGGCCCTGATCCCCTTCTACGACCCGCGCTACCCCCCGACCTCCGGCCGCAGCTACGTCACGGTGGTGCATCTGGGCGCGGTGTTCATCGAGGGCATCGACTGCCAGAGCAACGTCACGGGGCGGTTCCTCAAGGTCGTGCCCCATTCGCCCAAGGACACGGGCAGCGGCAACGGCATGCTCTCCGTGGTCCGGCTCATCCAGGATTCCAGCCGGGGCGCTGGCAATTAGCCGGATACAGGTTATATAGGACAGACAAGGAGACGCGTCATGAGCAGCCAGAAGATCGCCATCAGCGTGGAGGCCGTGGAGGAAGCCCGGCGCGAGGCCATGATCTCGGGCCTGGCCGCCCTGGAAGGCGTCGAGGTCCTGCCCCGGGACGAGGGCGGGCGGCCTGAGCTGACCCTGCTGGCCCTGGGCGCGGACGTCCATGCGGACATGGCCCTGGCCGACAGGCTGGCCGGTCCCGGCGCGGTCGCGCCGGTGGTCCTGGCCGGGCCGACCCCGGCTCCGGAGCTGCTCCTTGCGGCCATGCGCGCGGGCATCACCGAATATCTTCCCGAGCCCGTGGTTGAGGCCGATCTGCTGTCCGTTCTGGAGCGCCTGCTGGGCCGCCGCTGCCCGGTGTCCCCGCCCGTGGCCCAGGCCCAGGCCAAGGAGCAGGGCGGGCGCATCATCCTGGTGCTGGGCGCCAAGGGCGGCATCGGCACCACCACCGTGGCCGTGAACCTGGCCGACGCCATGTGCCGCCTGGGCACCGGCCGCACGGCCCTGCTGGACCTGGCCCAGCCCCAGGGCGAGACGCCCATCTTTCTCGACCTTGAGCACACCTACACCTGGGCCGATGTGGCCCGAAACATCGAGCGCCTGGACGCCACCTATCTGGAGAGCGTCATGGCCCGGCACCATTCGGGCCTGGCCGTGCTGCCCGCGCCGGGCTTCAGCCCGGAGGACGCCCTGGACCCGGCGGTGCTGCGCCGGATCCTGGAGCTGCTGCGCCGGGGCTATGCCCAGGTGGTCATCGACGCCGGCACCGGGCACGACGAGGCCGCCCTGGAGGCCCTGGACATGGCCGACGAGGTGCTCCTGGTCCTGGATCTCTCCCTGCCGTGCCTGGCCCGGGCCAAGCGCTTCATGGAGGCCGTGCGCGTCTCAAGCCCGCGCCTGCTGCCCCGCCTGCGCCTGGTGGCCAACCGCAAGACCTCCGAGTCCGACATCGGCACCAATGAGGCGGAGGGCATCCTGCAGCAGGAGATTGCCTGGGCCGTGGTCAACGACTACCAGTCCGCGCTCTCGGCCATCAACCAGGGCAAGACCCTGGCCGAGGCCGATCCGCGCACGGCCATCGCCAAGGGCATGAGCGCCATGGCCCGCGACCTGTGCCGCGACATCGCCCCGCAGGTCTCCCAGGCCAAGGCCTCCGGCTCGCTCTGGGCGCGCCTGCGCAACACCCCGCTGGGCCATTCCCTGACCCAGCGCAACGCCTGAGGTGGACCATGGACCTTGCCGCCAGACTGCACAAGACCGCCCAGGCCCAGCCCGCCTCCGGCCCGGCCCTGCCGGCGTCCCGCCCGCGCATGCCCGAGCCCGCCCAGCGGGCCGAGCCCCAGGCCCGCGCCCAGAGCGACCAGTACCACGAGATCAAGAACAGCATCCACAGCCGGCTCATCGACGTGCTGGACCTGTCCCTGCTGGATTCCCTCAGCGCGGACGAGATGCGCGTGGAGATCAACCGCGTGGTGGAGCGCATCCTGCGCGAGGACTTCGCCCAGGCCCCCCTCAACCTGAGCGAGCGCAAGAGCCTCCTGAGCGAGATCGAGGACGAGGTGCTGGGGCTGGGCCCGCTGGAGCCCTTCATCAAGGACCCCACGGTGAACGACATCCTGGTCAACGGCTACCGCAACATCTACGTGGAGCGCCGGGGCATCCTGGAGCTCACCACGGCCCGCTTCAAGGACGACGACCACCTGCGCAAGATCATCGACCGCATCGTCTCCCGGGTGGGCCGGCGCGTGGACGAGTCCTCGCCCATGGTCGACGCGCGTCTGGCCGACGGCTCCCGCGTCAACGCCATCATTCCGCCCCTGGCCATCGACGGGCCGTCCCTGTCCATCCGCAAGTTCTCCAAGGACCCCCTTGAGCTGGACGATCTGATCCGCTTCAAGGCCCTGCCCCCGGAGATCGGCGAGGTCCTGAAGGGCATCGTGCACTGCAGCCTGAACGTGCTCATCTCCGGGGGCACGGGCTCGGGCAAGACCACCATGCTGAACGTGCTCTCGCGCTTCATCCCCGAGGAGGAGCGCATCGTGACCATCGAGGACGCCGCCGAGTTGCAGCTCAAGCAGGCCCACGTGGTGCGCCTGGAGACCCGCCCCATGAACATCGAGGGCCGGGGCGAGGTGACCCAGCGCGAGCTGGTGAAGAACTGCCTGCGCATGCGCCCGGACCGCATCATCATCGGCGAGGTGCGCGGGGCCGAGGCGCTGGACATGCTCCAGGCCATGAACACCGGCCACGACGGCTCGCTGGCCACCATCCACGCCAACACCCCGCGCGACGCCCTCATGCGCCTGGAGACCATGGTGGCCATGGCCGGCCTGAACATCTCCGACATCTCCCTCAAGCGCTACATCAGCTCGGCCATCGACGTCATCATCCAGGTCTCCCGCCTCATGGACGGCAGCCGCAAGCTCATCAGCTTCCAGGAGATCACCGGCATGGAGGGCGAGATGATCACCATGCAGGAGATCTTCGCCTTCGAGCAGACCGGCCTGGACGAGCGCGGCAAGGTCCAGGGCCGTTTCACCTCGCGCGGCATCCGGCCCAAGTTCTCCGACCGCCTGGCGGCCCGGGGCGTCCTCCTGGACCAGCACCTCTTCGCCCCGCTCGGCGGGACCGTGTAAGGAGGGCGCCATGCCCGGCCTCATCGCCCTCATCCTGGCCCTGGCCACCCTGTTCTTCATCCTCTTCGTCATGAACGCGGCGGGCGCTACGGCGCGGGCGCGCCACGAGCGCGTGGAGGCGAGGCTCAAGGCCCTTTCCCTGGCCGGGCCGGAGGTCTCCGCCCAGGACATCGTGCGCCACACGGTCTTCAGCGAGGTGCCCTGGTTCCACCGCCTGCTTGCGGACCTGCACTGGACGCGGAATTTCGAGCGCGTGCTGCGCCAGGCCAGGATGCAGGGCACCCCGGGCCTGTACCTGCTGCTCTCCGCGGTGCTGGGCGCCGTGGCCATCCTCGTGGCCGAGCTCTTCACCGGGGCGCTTCTGCCCGCGTTCTTGGCCGGAGCCGTCCTCGGGCCGCTGCCCATCGTGCGCGTGTACCGCCGCCGGGCCGCGCGCATGGCGGCCTTCCAGCGCCAGCTGGCCGACGCCCTGGACCTGATCGCCCGGGCGCTCAAGTCGGGCAACACCTTTGCCGGGGGCATGCGCATGGTGGCCGACGAGTTCAGCGACCCCATCGGGCCGGAGTTCGCCACCACCCTGGACGAGATCAACTTCGGCATGGATGTGGAAAAGGCCCTGCACAACCTCATGGACCGCGTGGACTCCCTGGACCTCAAGTTTTTCGTGGTCTCGGTGAACATCCAGCGCGAGACCGGCGGCAACCTCTCGGAAATCATCGGCAACACGGCCAGCCTCATCCGCGAGCGCTTCAAGATCCACGGCCGCATCCGCATCCTCTCCGCCGAGGGCCGCATCTCGGCCATCGTGCTCCTGGCCCTGCCCTTCGCCGCGGCGGGCACGCTCTACCTCATCAAGCCCGAGTACATGTCGCTGCTGTTCACCGAGGACCTGGGGCGGCTCATGATCAAGGCGGCCCTGGTGTCCATGGCCGTCGGCTATGTGGTCATCCGCCGCATGGTCAACTTCAAGGTCTAGGAGGCCCGTCATGGAGCAGAGCACGCTCGTTCCCATCCTGGCCTCCGCGCTGGCCTTCGCCTCGGTGCTGCTTCTGGGTTTCGGCCTGCTGAGCATCCGGCGCGAGTCCGAGCGCTCCCTGCGCCTGCGCGGCAAGGTGGCGGGGTTCGCGGGCCTGAACGGCGCGGCCGGCCCCCAGGAATCCGCGCTGGCGGGCCTTGGCCGCAGCCTGGCGGAGCTGCTGCGCCGGCTGGGCGCGCGCCTGGGGCCCAAGGAGCAGGAGAGCCTGGACCAGACGAAGCTGGACCTCGTGCGCGCGGGCCTGCGCGGCCCGAACGCGGTGCAGGCCTTCCACGGGGCCAAGGCCGGGCTCATGCTCATCCCGCCCTGCCTGTTCCTGGGCGTGGTCTGGATCCTGCCCGAGGCGCCCTCGTTCCAGCTCGTGGTCATCGGGGCCCTGGCCCTGGCCAGCCTGGGCACCCTGCTGCCGGGGATGTGGCTGCGCCGCCGCATGGCCGAGCGCAAGGAGACGCTGCTCTGCGAGCTGCCCGACGCCCTGGACCTGCTGGTGGTCTGCGTGGAGTCGGGCATGGGGCTGGACCAGGCCATCCACCGCGTCAGCGAGGAGCTGCGCGAGTCCGCCCCGGTCATCAGCGCCGAGCTGCGCACCATGACCCTGGAGATGCGCGCCGGGCGCCAGCGCCAGCAGGCCCTGAAGGACCTGGCCGAGCGCACGGGCATCGAGGACGTGCAGAGCCTGGTGACCCTGCTGGTGCAGGCCGACACCTTCGGCATCAGCGTGGCCCGCACCCTGCGCGTCTACTCGGAGACAATGCGCACCGGCCGCTTCCAGCGCGCCGAGGAGACGGCGGCCAAGCTGCCGACCAAGCTCATGTTCCCCCTGGTGCTGTGCATCTTCCCGGTGCTCTTCGTGGTGCTCATCGGCCCGGCCGTGATCCAGCTCATGCACGTCTTCGCCGGCATGGGCCAATAGGGGGAGGCCGAAATGCGCCCGCGCCTCATCCGCCCGCTCCTGCTGCTCAGCCTGGCCGCGCTTCTGCTTCCGGCCTGCGCCGCGCTTCAGGGCGACGGCGCCGCCCAGGGCGGGCCTGAGACCTCCGCCTGGCAGGAGTTTCTGGCCGATGTGCTGCTGGAGGCCGGGCGCGTCAACCTGGCCGTGGAGGGCTATGAAAAGGCCCTTGCGGCGCGCCCCGGCGACGCCTCCCTGCGCGTCAAGAAGGGCCGCGCGCTCCTGCGCCTGAACCAGGTCGAAACCGCCCTGGCGGAGTTCCGCGCGGCCCAGGCCGCCAGCCCGGAGCTGGCCGCCGCATACCGCGGGGCAGGGGAGGCCAGCCTGCGCCTGGGCCGAAAGCCCGACGCCCGCGAGGCCTTTGAGCGCGCCGTGGCCCTGGCCCCGGACAACTGGCGCGGCCGCGGCTTCCTCGGCGTGCTGCTCATGAACACGGGGCAAGCGGAGCAGGCCCGCGACCAGTTCCTGGCAGCCCTGGCCCTGCCCCAGGTCCAGGCCCGTGATTTCGCCGGGCGGGGGGATCTCCTGAACAACCTGGGCCTGGCCCAGGTCCTGGCCGGCAACACCGAGGCCGCCTTGGCGGCCTTCCGCCTGGCGGTGGAGCAGTCCCGCGATCCGGAACGCAGCGCCAACAACCTCGGGCTGCTCCTGGTGCGCCTGGGCCGCCCGGCCGAGGCCCTGAACGCCTTCCGCGCCGCCGGCAACGATGCCCGCGCCCTGAACAACCTGGGCTACGCCCTGTACCTCCAGGGCAAGGCCACCCGGGCCCAGGCCCTGTTCGAGAAGGCCCTGGACCTGTCCCCGGCCTATTACGAGACCGCCGGCGAGAACCTGAAGCGGGCCGTGCAGGCTGCGCCCGAGCCTGCGGTCGGGGGCCAGGCTCCGGCCGCTCCCGCGGCGTCTGCGGCCGGCATTGGCGCCAATGGCCTGGTCGCTCCACGGCTGTCCCTGGACCGGCAGTCCGGCACGGCCTTGCGCTTTGGCCCGGCGAGCCTGCTGGATAATAGCGCACCTGCGCGCTGAGCGCCCCGCGCCGGCGGCCTTGTGGCCCTGGCTGCGGCCATGCTAGAGTGAAGAGGTGGAACCTGGATGCTGTTTCTGGACCAACAACTCGAGCCCCGAAGGCCCTCCCCCATGCCGAAACCTCCGCAACGCACCAGCCTGGACCATGCCGCGCCCAAGGCGGGCAGGGCCCAGGGCCGCGAGGCCACGCTGCGCCTGGCGCGGGGGCTGGCGGCCTGCTCCGACCTGCTGCACGGGGCCAAGCGCTCCGGCGGCCTGGGCCGGATCCTCAAGGCCCTGGTGCGCGTGGCCGGGCTGTCCCGCGTCGCGCTGTTCCTGAACCACGAGGATCCGGAACACGGCCTGGGCCTGAGCCTGGCCGCCGAGTCCCCGGCCGCCGGCAGCGCGCCCCTGGCCAGCCCGGCGCCGGGCCGGCCCGTCACGTATACCGCCCTCGGCCTGGGCCGGCTGGCCCAGGACATGTTCAAGGGCAACGCCCTGCAGGGCCTGTCCGCGGATTTCCCGGAGGCCGAGCGCCCGTTCCTGGAGCAGGGCGGGGCCGTCGTGTCCACGGCGCTTCTGCCCGTGCGCCACAACGGCGCCTGGCTGGGCTTCCTGCGCATCGACGCCCCGCCTGCGCGCCGCTGGACGCAGGAGGATCTGGCCCTGCTGCGGGTGCTGGCCGATCTCCTGGGCGGCCAGGTGGGCCGGGAGCGCGCCGAGGCCGCGCTGCTGGCCGGGGCCCAGGCCCTGCGCGGCATGGTGGAGAACATGCCCGTGCTCGTGGTGGCCTTTGACGCCCGGGGCGAGATCGTCTTCTGGAACCGCGAGTGCGAGCGCGTGTCCGGGCACGCGGCCCAGGAGGTGCTGCACGACCGCGCGGCCCTGGAGCGCCTGTTCCCGGACGAGGCCTTCCGCCGCTCCCTGCGCGGCCGCGGACAGGACCACCGCGACCTCGAAAGCCGCCTGGCCTGCAAGGACGGCGGCACGCGCGTCATCGCCTGGTCCGACATCTCCCGCCAATACCCGCTGCCGGGCTGGAAGGCCTGGCGCATCGGCGTGGACATGAGCCAGCGCCTGCTGGTGGAGCAGGCCGTGATCCAGGCCAAGCAGGAGTGGGAGCGCACCTTCGACTCCGTGCCCGACCCCATCCTCATCCTCGACGGGGACATGCGCGCGCGGCGGCTGAACATGGCCCTGGGCAGCCGCCTGGGGGTGCATCCGCGCAGCCTGGTGGGCCGCTTTCTGGAGGAGCTCCTCGACCCTGCCGGCGGGGGCTCCGGGGAGGCCGCGGAGATCGCCGCGGCGCGCATCCGGGCCATGGCCGCCGGCTCGGCCAGCGCCACGGAGGAACTGACCATCGCCCGCTGGGGCGGACATTTCCTGGTGGCCGTGTCGCCCTTCCACGACCGCGCCGCGGCGCGCACCGGGACCATCGTGGTGGCCCACGACATCTCGCGCTGGAAGGAGCTGGAGCGCCAGCTGGAGCAGGCCCGCCGCCTGGAGGCCCTGGGCACCCTGGCCGGGGGCATCGCCCACGACTTCAACAACATCCTCGGGGTCATGCTGGGCTATGCGGAGATGCTTGAGGCCGCAACGCGCGGCGGGCCGCAGGAGCGCCGCGTGGAGGAGATCCTGCGCGCCGGGGGCCGCGCCAAGGAGCTCATCGCCCAGATCCTGGCCTTCAGCCGCCAGGGCGTGGGCAGCCTGGCGCCCCTGCGCCTGACTCCCCTGGTCAAGGAGGTGCTGCAGCATTTGCTGGTGACCATGCCCCAGGGCATCAGCGTGCGCCGCCGGTTCGACACCGAGTCGGACCTGATGCTGGCGGACCCCTCCCTGGTGCACCAGGTGGTCATGAACCTGTGCACCAACGCCGTGCAGGCCATGCGCGACACCGGCGGCATCCTGGAGGTGGCCGTGGACGAGGTGTATCTGGGCGAGCAGCGCGAGCCGGAATATGCGGCCCTGGCCCAGGGCACCTATGTCCGGCTGCGCGTGCGCGACACCGGCCCGGGCATTCCGGCGGCCATCGCCGGGCGCATCTTCGATCCCTTCTTCACCACCAAGCGCCCCGGCGAGGGCCCGGGCATGGGCCTGGCCGTGGTGCACGGCATCGTGCGCAAGCTCGGCGGGGTCATCGGCGTGGACAGTGTGCCGGGCCTGGGCACCACCATGCGCGTGCTGCTGCCGAGGATGCGCGGCGGCGAAGCTCCGGCGGAGGAACTGCACCAGACCTTGCCCGCAGGCCAGGCGCGCATCCTGCTCGTGGACGACGAGCAGGCGCTGCTGGCCATCTGGAGCGAGGCCCTCTCGGGCCTGGGCTACCGGGTCACGGCTGCGGGCAGCGGCGAGGAGGCCCTGGCGCTTTTCGCCAAGGCCCCGGACGAGTTCGACCTGCTGCTCACGGACCAGATCATGCCGGGCATGTCCGGCACGGAGCTGGCCCAGGGCGCGCTGGCCCTGCGGCCCGGCCTGCCGGTGATCCTCTGCACGGGGTATGGCGATGTGGCCGCCAGGGAGGCTGCGGCCATCCTGGGCGTGGCCGAGATTCTGTCCAAGCCCGTGCCCCAGGCCGACCTGGCCCGGAGCCTGGAGCGCGCCCTGGGCGCCCGCAGGGGCGGGCAGGGCTGCAAGAGGCTCCAGCCCGCCTAGAGCGCCTGCTTCAGCAGGGGCAGGCGGCGCAGGACGAAGTGCGTCAGCGGGAAGGTGAGGCCCAGGCCCAGGGCGGTCACCAGGAGGAAGGACTCGACGGGCCCGAGGCCGGAGCCGGCCAGGGCGTATTGCAAAAGCGTCACCACGGGCACGTGGAAGATGTACACCGCAAAGGAATTGTCCGACAGGATCTTCATGAGCCGTGTCTGCCGCGGGAAGCGCTCCCGGGCCAGGGTCAGCAGGCCCGCGCAGAAGCCCACGCAGAGCAGGCTCTCCCACACGGGGCGGATGAGCGCCTGCCAGGCCAGCCCGCCGTTCCAGAAGGGCACGTCCAGCCCGGCCCCGCGCGCCATCCAGACCGCCACGCAGCCCAGGCCCAGCCACAGCCAGGCGAAGCCCACCGAGGCCGGAAGGCGCTGGAACCAGTTCCTGCGCGCCGCGACGATGCCCAGGATGAACATGGTCACGTACTGCGGCAGGTGCGCCAATTCCATCTCCCAAAAGCCGAACAGGGTCGTCCATTCGTCCACGCTCTTCCAGATGCGGATGAGGAAGGTGGCGGCGCTCAGCCAGAGCGTGAGCGCGAGCAGGAACCTCCAGGCCGCGGCCGGGGCCAGGGGCTCACGTGGCGGCGCGGCGGGCGCGGCCTCGCGGCCAGCGGGCCGTGACGGGGCCCGGAACAGGGCCCGGAACAGGGCCCGGAACAGGGCGTAGACGCAGCCGTAGATGAACAGGTTCTGGATGAACCAGAGGTGGACGAATTCCAGGTTCGGACCGGCCGCCCCGGCCCAGGCGGCGGGCTTGTCCGCAAGGCCCAGGTACACGCCGGAATAGAACTCCCAGTAGGAATGGAAGGGGAGGTGCTTGAAATTCACCGCGTGGAAGTAGATGAAGATGGGGGTGAGCCCCAGGACCATGACCGCGATGGGCACGCCGAAGCGCCAGAGGCGGTCGGCCACGAAGCGGCCCGGCCCCTTGCGGTCCACGCTGCCGGGATGGAAATACCCGGCCATGAGGAAGAACAGGCCCATGAAAAAGGCCTCGTTGACGCCGAAGAACAGGCCGATCCAGTGCGAGCGCAGGGGGCTCTGGAACAGCCACCAGCCGTCGCTGCCGTAGGGCTGCCCGGCGTGGTGCGCCACCACGAGCATGGACAGGGCGATGCGCACGTTGTCGATGTAGGCCAGGCGGTTGGCCGGCCTGGCGGGCTGCGCTGCTGCGTTCACGTCCTGCTCCCCCCGGCGCCCGCGGCTAGTCCTGCGCCGGGATGCCGGCCTCGCGCAGGATGGTCAAGGCGATCTCCTGGTATTGCTTGTTGAAATGGTGCCCGCCGGGCAGGACCAGGCTCTTCACGTTGGGCGCACGGTAGTTCTGGCACAGGGTGCCGTCCTCCTCGCTGCCGCAGATGAGCAGCACCGGGGTTAGGGCCAGCTTCGGCATCTCCGGGATCAGGGCGTGCCCTTCGGGCCGGTTCTCCTCGGTGAGCCAGTTGGACAGGCGGAACTCGAACTCCGTGTGCGTGCCCGGGCCCAGCATGGCCACCAGGGCCAGGCGGTCGCGCGTGGCTTGGCTCATGCGCCCGGCCATGAAGGGCAGCACGTCCGCGCCGATGGAGTAGCCCACCACGATGAAGCGCTGCGCGCCCCAGAGGTGCGCGTAGTGCGTGAGCGTGCGCTCCAGGTCGCGGGCCATCTCGTCGGCCTCGCGCTTGTTCCAGAAGTATTTGAGCGAGTTGAAGCCCACCACAGAAACGCCGTGGGCCGCCAGGATGTCGCCGATCTGCTGGTCGATGCCGGCCCAGCCCCCGTCTCCGGTGACGATGACGGCCAGGGTCTGGCCGGGGCGCTTTGCGGGCACCTCCACCAGGGGCAGGTCGCCCACGTCCGATGGGGCCGCGCCGGCGGCGGCCCTGGCCGGAGCCAGGGTGTTCAGGGCCTCCAGAAAGGCCGCGCGCCACTGGCCGGGATCGGCCAAGGCCCGCCCCTGGCCGGGAAGGGACACGGCGCGCGCGGCGGGGATCTGGCTGGCGAAGGCCTTGGTCTCGTCCGGGCCGAAGATCTCGTCCTTGTCGCCCTGGAGCAGCACAAGCAGGCCGAAGGGCCTTTCCACGGGCTTCATGACCACGCCGGGGGCGGCCCCGGTGGCGTTGTCGAAGCGGTAGCCGTTGGCCGCGCAGAAGGGCTTGCCCAGGGCCAGGCGCGGGGAGAAGCCCAGGGTGATGGCCCCGGCGAAGGTCTCCTTGGGGGCCTGGGCGAAGGTGGCGTAGGCCACGCTCGCGCCCTCGCCGAAGCCTGCCAGCACGGGCAGGTGGTAGCCCTTGAAGTCCAGGGTCTTCTGCACGATCTTGCTCAGGCCCTCGAACTCCCAGGCCTGGTAGAAGCAGCCCTCGGCCCTGCCGCGCAGGGGGGCCAGGAGCCGGCTGGTGTCGATGCCCACCACGGCGGCGTCCATGTCGGCCATGGCGCGGGCGGCCCTGTCCATGCGCTGGTCCCAGGCGCCCTCGGAGAGCAGCAGCACGGTGCGGCCGGGTTCAGGGGCGTTGCGGTAGATGAGCACCTCGCCGAACACGCCGAAGCTGAGCTTTTCCGGGGCCTTCTCCGGTTTGGCGCAGGCTGCCGCAGCAAGGCACAGGGCCAGCAAAAGCAGGGCCAGGGCGGACGCGTGGAGGGACGCAGGGGGGAAGCGTTTCATTTGACCATGACTCCGCGCATGCCGCCCGAAACCAGGGTGGCGATGTTGGCCAGCACTCGCGGCGGCACGGTGCCGCCTGGGCAGGCCAGGTATTTGGATTCCCAGACGGGATCGAACTTGTCCTTGAAGCGGCGCAGGCCCTGGAAATTGTACAGCGTGCCGCCGTAGCTGTACAGCAGGCCGCCCAGGCGCGTCCAGGTGGGCGCGAGGAAGTGCCGCTCCAGGCCGGAGAAGGGGGCCATGCCCAGGTTGAACCACTGGCAGCCCTGCTCGCGGCCCCAGAGCATGAGCATGATGTACAGGTATTCCATGACGCTGGTGGGCGCGTCCGGGGCGTAGCGCATGAGGTCCACGGAAAGCTCCTGGCGTCCCTCGCACTCCCAGAGGTTGGCGAAGGCCACGATCCTGCCCTCCCGGCGCACCAGGGCCATGGCGCAGCCGCTCAGGTATTCCTCCTGGAAGAAGCCCAGGGAGAACTTCTTCTCGCGCGCGTTCTTGGAGGCCAGCCAGGCGTCGGAGACGCGGCGCAGCTCCGGCAGAAGCCCCGGGGCGGCGCTGGCGGGGGCAAGCTCGAAGACGCAGCCCTCCTTTTCCACCATGTTGCGCGTGTAGCGCAGGCCCTTGCGCGCCTGCCCGGCCAGGGAGAATTCCTGCAGGGGCACGCGGGCCTCCTCGCCGATCTTCGTGATGGTGAGCCCCAGGTCCAGGTACAGGGGCAGGTTCTCCCGGCCCGCCTGGTAGAACGCCGTCCAGCCGGCGTAGAGGTCCACCATCTCCCGGAAGCGCCAGGCCAGCTCCGCGCGCGCGGCGGGCGGGCCCACGGGGTCGCCCATGCAGACCCAGCTGCGGCCGGCCACGGCGTACATGAGAAAGCCCGCGCCGTCGCGGCTCAGCAGGAAGCTCTTGTCGCGCAGCATGGCCAGGTGGGCGTAGGTGTGGGGCGACTTGGCCACCAGCCCGCGCACGGTCAGGATGTCGCCCTCGCTTGCCGGGGCGTAGCGCGGACGGGCCGAGCGCATGAGGCGCAGGCCGGCCACGAAGACCACGCCCACCAGGATGCCCACGGTGGCGCGCAGGAAGCGGCTGGCCTCGTCCTCAAAGGTGAACTGCCACCACAGGTCGCGGTCCAGGGTGGCGTCGCCGTAAGCCAGCCAGCCCAGGTACAGGGTGCAGCCCAGGGCCAGCACGATGGCTCCGATCCAGCCCGGCGTGAAGCCCTCGGACAAGAGTGAGGCCTTGCGGTAGAAGAACTTGTGGCAGGGCAGCAGCGCCAGCAGGAGCACGGTGAGGAAAAAGGCCTCCTCGTAGTCCAGACCCTTGAGCAGGCTGGCGATGATGCCCATGAAGAGCACCACGGCGGTGACGTAGTAGGCCGCGTCCAGGCGCTTGTGCAGGCCGCGCGCCAGGATCAGGAGGCCCAGGCCCGCAAGGCTGCCCATGAAGTGTGAGGCCTCCAGCACGCCCAGGGGCAGGATGTGGCGCAGCCATTCCAGCCGCGCATGCACCGTGGGCGTTGCGCCGGAAAAGAGCAGCAGCGCCCCGGCCAGAAAGGTGGTCACGGCCAGCAGGCGCGGGGCCAGCACCGGGAGCCAGTCGGCCAGGAAGCCCAGGATGCCCTTGAGGGTGTTCTTGGCGGCGATGGTCTCGCGGATGCCCAGCAGGGCGCCGGCCACGGCCAGGGGCGCGGCGTAGTACACCAGGCGGTAGGCCACCAGGGCGGCGAAGAGCGTGGGCGCGGGGATGCGCGGGGTCAAGAGGAAGATCAGGCAGGACTCGAACACGCCCAGGCCGCCGGGCACCTGGCTGACGAGGCCCGCGATCTGCCCCAGCAGGAAGGCTCCCAGCACCAGGGGGAAACTCACGTTGGCCCAGGGCGGCAGCAGGGCGTAGAGCACCGCCGCGGCCAGGGCCCAGTCCAGGGAGGCGATGGCCACCTGCAATAGCGCGCTGGGGAACTGCGGCAGCAGCAGCTCGTACTTGCCGATGCTCCAGGTGGGCTCCTTCCGGGAGGCGGCCAGGAGATAGATGGCGGGCGGCAGGAGCAGGATGAACCCCAGGGGGCGGGTGGTGTGGAAGGGCAGGCTGATCCAGTCGGGCAGGGGCAGGGGCTTGACTGTGAAGGTGATGCCGCCGATGGCGAACAGCCCCAGCCACAGGGTCAGGGTGGTGAAGACCACGATCTTGGCGATCTCCCCTGGGGTGAGGCCCCAGGAGGAGTACAGCCGATAGCGCACGGAGCTGCCGGCCAGGGTGGAGAGCCCGATGGTGTTGCTGAAGGCGTTGCCCGCGAACGAGGCGAAGGCCGCGCGCATGTGCGGCAGGGGGTGGCCGATGTAGCGCAGGGCCAGGATGTCGTAGCCCGCCAGCACGGCGAAGTTCACCGCCGTGAGCCCGAAGGCCAGAAGCAGGTTGCGCTCGGTCTCCGAGGCCAGGGTGTCCAGGATCTCCTGGAAGCTGTGGCCTGCCAGCTGCGCGGAGAGGGCCCAGCCCGCCGCGGCGAGCAGGGCCAGGGCCAGGGCGGGGCCGAGGAAGGGGCGCAGACGGCTCAGCATGGCCGCTCCCGGCGGGCTGGGTGCCCTGTGAGGCAGTGTCGGTTCAGTGCGCGCATGGTGTCCGATTCCGGGGGGTGTGCCCGGAGCCGAGGCCCCGTGCCAGCGGAAGGGCTATCACGCGGGCTCTCGGGCCGTCAATTTATTCGCAGGGCCAGGGTTGCCGGGCGCGGAGAAAATGTCCCGGTAAAATGGGCCGTTCAGCCCTGCTGGGCCTTGAGCGCGGCGCGCCAGTCCGGCCCGAAGCGCTTGGCCATGTACGACTCCTCGGCGGCCGCGGCCCGGGCCAGGAAGCCCTCCTGCTCGCGGGCGGTGGAATGGTAGCGGTGCCGCACCACCACCTGGTCGTCCACCACCACGCCCCAGCCGGCCTGCTGCGCCCGCCAGGACAGCCAGATGTCCACGCCGTAGCCGAATCCGTTGTCCGCGCAGTCCAGCCCGCCCAGCTCCCGCACGCAGTCCAGGCGCAGCAGCGGGGCGATGCCGTCCACATAGGCCGCCCTGCGCCACTGCGAGCCTGGCCGCCGCACCATCTGGGCGTGGTAGGGGTTGGCCAGGGTCGAAGGGGAGTATACGCCCACCGGGCCGGCCTCCCGTTCCATGTGCGCAAGCCGGCCCCAGGCCCGCTGGATGTGCGGGGCGGGGGAGTCGAAGAGCAGGTCGTTGTTGAGGAACCACAGGTGCGTGGCTCCCTGGTCAGCGCAGGCCCTGAGGGCGTAGTCCAGGGCCCCGGCCCAGTAGAGGTTGGCCCCGGTGCGCCGCCAGGCGTCCGGGTAGGGCTCCGGGGAGGCGTTGTCCAGGACCAGGATGTCCCGGCTGAAGGGCGCGTCGCTCGCCAGGAGCTGCCTGTGCAATGCCGCGGTGCGGGCCGCGGGCCCGTAATGCAGGATGACTATGGCGAGGGAGGTTTCCGGCATTTTGGTCTTGCCTGCGCGTGCAGGTATATGCGATGTTTTTACACAGTTTACGGTTATCCGGCGCCGTCTGGGATGTCAAGGCGCGCCCGGAGGAGGGAGGGAGCATGGATTTCGCCTGGGACCGCCTGCCTGAACCTGTGCTCGAGGGGCTGTGCGTCGGCGGCTCAGGCAAGCTGCACCTCCTGCGCCTGGCCAGGCTCTGCCTGGACGCTGGGCCGGACGCCGGGGCCGGGGCGGTCTTGTCGCGGCCCCTGGGCCTCGACCTGCTGCAGGCCGCCTTCGAGGCCGACCCGCTGGATGCCGGACTGGCCGGACAGCTTCTGGCCCTGTCTCCTGACGTCTCGGCCGGGCCGCTGGGCCCGGCCCTCGCCGCCCTGGTCCGCCAGGCCCGCCCCAATGCCGAGGCCGAGGGCTGCGAGCGCCTGGCCGCGCGCGGCGAT
>JAHJLB010000048.1 GCA_018822105.1 Pseudomonadota bacterium | reverse complement strand
GGGCCGGCCGGATCTTGATCTTCTCGCGGAACATGTGCAGCAGCTCCTCCTCCCGCTTGAAGCCGGAGGTCTCGATCAAGAGGGTCATCTCGTCGATGCCGCCGGGGTTGGTGACCTCGATCTGCCACCGCTTGACCTCCTCGAACCGGGCCATGACCTGCTCCACCTGGTGCGGGTACACGAACATGCCCTTGATGCGCGCGGTGGTGTCCACGCGGCCCACGATGTTGCCCAGGCGCGGGCTGGTGCGGCCGCACTGGCAGGGCGCGCGGTCGATGTAGCCCAGGTCGCCCGTGGCCAGGCGGATGAGCGGGTAAGTCTTGTTGAAGGCCGTGACCACAATCTCGCCCACCTCGCCGTCCTTGAGCGAGATGCCGGTGTCCGGATGGCAGATCTCCACATAGGCGCGGTTGGACAGGTGCAGGCCGCATTTGTGGAAGCATTCGTAGCCGATGCAGCCCACGTCCGCGGTGCCGTAGCCCTGGCGCATGACGCAGTCGAGCTTCTTCTCCAGGGTGGTGCGCATCTTCTCGGAGAACTTCTCGCCGGTGACGAAGGCCACCTCCAAAAACAGGTCCTTGCGCAGGGACAGGCCGATCTCCTCGGCCTTCTGGGCCAGGTGCAGCAGGTAGCTGGGCGTGCCGATGTAGGAGGTGACGCGCAGCTTCTGCATGATCTCCAGCTGGGAGCTGGTGTTGCCCGGCCCGGCGGGGATCACGGCGCAGCCCAGGTTCTTCAGCGGCTCCTCGAACATGAGCCCGGCCGGGGCCATGTGGTAGGGCAGGGTGATCTGGGCCACGTCGCCGGGGCGGAAGCCCACGGCGTAGAAGCCTTCGGTCCAGCCCCAGTAGTCCTCCTGGCGGTCCTCGGGATCAAAGATGGGCCCGGGCGACAGGAACACGCGCCGGAGCTCGCCCAGGTCCTTGGTGAGCAGGCCGCCCAGGCGCGGGCCCATGCTCTGGAGGAAGATGAGCTCCTTCTTCTTCAGGATGGGCACATGCTTGAGGTCGGACAGTGCCTTGAACTTCTCCACGTTGAACTGGGAACGGTCGAAGCGCTTCTTCACGTCCTCGGAATAGCGGTAGGCGTAGGACAGGAGGTCCTTGAGCTGGAGCTGGTAATATTGGCGGCGCTCGGAATCATCGAGCACCTCTCGACGGCTGTAGATGCCCTCGGTGCGGTCCTTGCGGGTCATGTACGAAATCCTCCTGAAAGATTGGGGAAAATGCGACGCTATTCGGTGAATAGCGCAGCATAGCCCATGCGGACCGGAATTGCAAGGATTGCAACGGGCCTAATTGGGCCAGAAGAGCCATACCAGCGGGGCCAGGGCCAGCCGGTACCAGGCGAAGGGCTTGAGCGTGAAGCGCGACAGAAGCCCGATGAAGCCCTTCACCGCGGCCCAGCCGGCCACGAAGGAGACCGCGAAGCCGAGGCCCAGGAAGAGCAGGTCGCCGGACTCGAAGAGCCGCCAGTTTTTGAGCAGGTCATAGCCCACGGCGGCGCACATCACCGGCACGGCGGCCAGGAAGGAGTACTCCGCGGCGGTCTTGCGGTCCGTCCCGCAGAGCATGCCGCCCATGATGGTGGCCCCGGCGCGGGAAAAGCCCGGCCACAGCGCCAGGCACTGGAACAGGCCGATGCCCAGGGCCAGCTTCGGGGTCACCCTGTCCAGGGAGTCCGCCGGGCGCTTGCGCGCCCGACCCTGGCGCAGGGCGCGCGCCTCCACCGCGAACATCATGAGCGCGCCGGCGAACAGGGCCAGGGCCACGGTGCGCGGGCCGAAGAGGTGAGCCTTGATGGCCTTGTGGGCCAGGAAGCCCACGGTCAAGGCCGGCAGGGAGGTCAGAAACAGCAGGAGCACGCCGCGCGGGCCGGAAAAGGGCTTCTGCGGGTTGGTCCTCAGCAGGCCGAAGAAGCGTTCGCGGTAGAGCGCCACCACGGCCAGGATGGCCCCGAGCTGGATGGCTATCTCGAAGGTGTCGGCCTTGGGCCCGGTGAAGTTCAGCAGGTGTCCGGCCAGGATGAGGTGCCCGGTGCTGGACACGGGCAGGAATTCGGTGAGGCCTTCCACGAGGCCCATGATGGCGGCGATGTACCAGGGTGCCATTGCTGGGGGGATGCTCCTTCAGGCGGGATGTTCCAAGCTGTGGAAGACAAAAAAAATGAGTCGTGCGCCGCTGCCGGTTCACCCGGCCATCTCCGGTCCGCTGCTTCCAGGGACTCACGAGCTCTTTGTCACGGCGCACTGTTCTTTGGTGCGAGGGGCGGCTCGATCCGCCAGATTTTCAGCCTTGTGCACATCGGTGCTGGTACCCTCCGTTGGGGTGTGCCCACTATCTTCTGGGGCCATCGGCCTTGCGGCCTTTCTCCCCCTCCGCCACCCTTGTCCGGGCTCCTTGTCCCTCGCGCCGGGGCGGCCGGGCCTCAACTGGCCCCTTCTACTGCATGAGATAAGCCCGCCGCGCCGATTGTAAAGACCGTTGGGAGCATTTTCCGTTTCCGAGCCGTATTGACTTTCCGCCAGGGGCCAAGCACCATCGGTCCATGGGCCGGCCGCCGGCCTTCATGAAGCGCTTGGCCCAGGAGGCGGCGGCCCGCGCGCCGCTGCGCCAGGGCGAAGCATGACCGCCCCCGGCCAGGCCCCGGCCTGCCCACCCCGCAGCCCAGCATTATGAGGAGTCCGCCATGAGCCTGAAACGCGCCCTGCCCCCCCTTGCGGCGGCCCTTGCCGGCCTGGCTCTGCTCTCGGCCTGCGCCGGGCAGCCCTCAGGCGGGCGCAACGCCGAGTCCGAGGCCCTGAGCGCCCGGGTGGAGCGCCTGGAGCGCGAATCCGCAACCGACAGGGCCAGGCTGGCGGCGGACATCGCGGCCATGCGCGAGGACATGCGCGCCCTGCGCGCGACCCTGGAGGAGACCTCGCGCAGCCTGGCGGCCGCCTCCGGGCCCGAGGGCGCGCCAAGGCCGAACCCGCCGGGGAAATCGCCGCGCCAGGCCCTGCGCGACTCCCTGCGCAGCATGCTGGAGGTCTCCCGCGAGGCCCTGGAGCGCCTGAACCTTGAGCTGGACAAGCAGCTGGCCCAGCCCCAGAAGCAGGACAAGCCCGAGCGCTGAGGCCGCGCCGGGCGGACGCGGCCAGGGCCAGCCCCGCCAGCGGGGCGAGGGCATCAAGACTGTGGACGGAAGCGCACCCCTTGGGGCATAGTCCCCCGTGACCGCCGCCCAGGCGAGTTTCCCCAAGGAGTGCCCATGCGCGCCGAACCGACCGCCAGAATTCTGCCCGCTTTCGCGCTGGCCCTTGCCTTTGCCTGCTGCCTGACCCTCTTCGCCCCGGGCCGCGCCCAGGCCGAATCGCCCTATGTGCAGGGCCTGGAGCTCTACCGCCAGGGCAAATACTCCGAGGCCCTCCGCGTCCTGCAGGCCGCCCTGCCGGCCTCGCCGCCCGCCCAGGCCCCGGCTGCCCAGCCCAGCTTCATTCCCCCCGTGGCCGCTGCGCCCCAGGCAATGCAGGCCGCGGATTCGCCTGAGGCCGCCCATGCCCGCGCTGTGCTGGGCTTCACCCTGCTGCGCCTGAACCAGTTGGCCGAGGCCGAGGAGCAGTTCGGCCTGGTGCGCCGGGATGCCCAGCTCCAGCCCGTCGGCCTGCTGGGCTCCGGCTGGGCGGCCTTTGCCCGCGGCCGCACCTCCGCCGCCGTGGACCTCTTCGCCGAGGCCCTGGGCAAAAACGGCGGGCCGGGCGCCGGCCTGCCGGACATGCTGCGCGAGTCCGTGCCCGCCGACGCCCGCCTGGGCCAGGGGCTCATCGCCCTGGGCCGGGGCCGCGCCGCCGAGGCCGTGAAGCTGCTGGAGGCCGCCGCCGCCGGCCCGGACCTCCTCGGCTCGCCCAAAGAACTTTTTCTGGCCCTGGGCGACGCCCGGGCCCTGGCCGGCGACACCAACGGCGCGCTGGCCGCCTGGGCCGAAACGCCCCGGCGCAGCTCACGCTTTCCCAGCGACGCCGGACGCGACGAGCTGGCCCGCCTCAAGGCCGCGCGGCTCCTGGAGGCCAGGGGCGACGACGGCCAGGCCCTGGCCCTCTTCACCGGCCTGGGTGGCGGGCAGCACTATCAGGCCGAGGCCCTGCTGGGGCAGGCCCGCGTGCTGCTGGCCCAGGGTCGCGCCAGCGAAGCCCTGCCCGTGCTGCGCCGCGAAGTGGCCCTGGAGCCCACCCTGGCCGAGCCCCTGGCCCGCGCCATCGCGGCGGACAGCCGGCTGCGGCCCCTGTACAAGGACTGGGGCCTGGCCTATTTCCACCGCGCCGAATATCTGGAGGCCCTGGCCAAGTTCTCGGCCTATCTCGACGACGTGGACCCCAAGGACTACGCCAGCCTCATGGGCATGGGCTGGAGCCATCTGCGCCTGGGCCAAAGCATGCAGGCCTGGGACTCCTTCACCGACGCCGCGCGCGCGCGCGCCGCGGACGCGGCCAGCCCGGCCAGCGCCGAACCCCTGGCCGGAATCGGCGCCGCCGCCCTGTCCCTGGGGCGCGTGGACGAGGCGCGCGGCATCCTGGCCAAGGCCCTGGCCGCCGAGCCGGACAACGCCGTGGCCCTGAACACCATGGGCCACCTGGAGCTGAGCCAGGGCAACGCCAGCAAGGCCCTGGAGCTCTTCCGCTCGGCCTTGAGGACCCGGCCCGACTACGTGGACAGCCGCATGGCCGCCGCCAAGACCCTCTTTGACCGGGCCGAATACGACGCGGCGGCGGCCGAATATTTCCGCCTGGCCACCCAGGAGAGGCGCTCCGTGGCGGCCTGGAACGGGCTGGGCTGGGCGCGCCTGCGCCTTGGCCAGCTGGACGACGCCGCCACGGCCTTTGCCGAGGCGCGCAGACTGGCCCCCACCCTGCCCGCCGCGGCCTACGGCCTGGGCATCACCCTGGCCAAGCAGGGCCAGCACGACAGGGCCAGCCAGCGCCTGGCCGAGGCCATCTTCCTGGCCCCGGACTTTGCCGCCACCCCGGAAGTGCTGGAGCTCATGCGCTCCCGGCCGGAATACCTGGAGCTGTTCCTGGAGCTGGGCGAGGCTTACGCGCGCAAGCTCTTCCCCACCAAGGCCGCGCCCTTCCTTGAGGAATACCTGCGCCAGAACCCCAACAGCCGCCCCGGACGCCGCGCCCTGGCCTGGGCCAGCTTCTGGGCCGGGCAGGAGGACAAGGCCCACGCCCTGTTCCAGACCCTCATCACCGTGGACAAGGACGACCCGGACGCGCACCTGGGCGACGGCCTGGCCCTGCTCTCGCGCGGGCATCTGGACAAGGCCGAGCCCCACCTGCGCGACGCCGTGCGCCTGGACAGCACCAACGCCCTGGCCTGGCGCGCGCTTGTGCTTCTGCTGTCGCGGCAGGGCAAGGGCCAGGAGGCCGTGGCCACCCAGGCCAGCGCGCCCAGGTCCCGCCTGGAGCGCCTGGACCGCATGAGCGCCAGCGGCTTCGCCGCCCTGGGCGAGGGCCGCCTGCGCGACGCCGTGCGCGACTTCCGCCGCGCCGTGACCCTGGACCCTGGCCTGGCCGCCCCGCGCTACGGCCTGGCCTTCGCCCTGGTGGCCCTGAACGACCCCCGCCAGGCCCGCGAGGAGCTGCTCACTGGACTGAATCTCGACCCCGCCTACCTGGACGAGCAGGAGCTGGGCCGGCTCCTCACCCAGCACTTCGAGCTGGGCGACCTGGCCGTGGACCTCGCCTGGAGCCAGTACTACTCCCTGAACCTGGCCCCTGCGCGGGCCGGATTCGAGCGCATCCTGGCCGGCTCCCCCGGAAACCTGGAGGCCCTGTTCGGCCTTGGGGCCACGGCCTACATCCAGGCGGACTGGGTTCTGGCCGAGTCCTGCTTCGACAGGCTCATGCTGCGCGCGCCGCAGAGCGGCCCCTCCTGGGACAAGTGGAGCCACCTCATGGACAAGCTGGGCTGGACCGCCTACCATTTGGGCAAATTCGCCAAGGCCCTGCACGCCTTCGACTGGCTGCGGACCTACCACTCGGAGACGCCCTACGCCGCGCCGCTCTCCGGCATGGGCTGGGCGCTCATGGGCATGGGCCAGCCGGGCCAGGCCCAGAAGCTGTTCACGCGCTCGCTGACCATCTTTCCGCGCAACCTTTCGGCCATGCTGGGCATGACGGCCCTCAAAAAGGCCCCGGAGACCGACGAGGAAGACATGGACGACGAGCCCGAGCCGCTGCCCAAGGCCAAGAAGAAGTCCCAAAAGGCCAAGGCCGCGCCCGCAAAAAAGGCGAAAAAGGCCAAGGCCGGTTAGGCCCGCCGGAGGCCCGGCACTTCGGCCTGCAAAGGGGAGGTCCGGGGGGCATGACGCCCCCCGGCCGCCGGAGGCTCGTTTTTCCCGCCTAGATCCTGGCCACGCCCAGGAACACAGCCGAAAGCGCGGCCACAAGGGTCAGGAACACTGCCCGCGACGCGGCTGGCGCAAGTCCCGGAAAGCTGTAGCGCATGGCCTCGTGCGGGCAGGCCCCCACGCAGTCGCCGCAGAGGGTGCAGGGCAGCGCGGGCCTGCCGTTTTCGATGTCCTGGGGCGAGAGGGCCGAATAGCGGCAGGCCCGGGCGCAGGAGCCGCAGCGCGTGCAGGCGGCGCGGTCGATGCGCATGCGCCAGGGGATGAGCCGGCCCAGGACGTTGCCCACCAGCCCGATGGGGCAGAAGGCCGTGCAGTGGGCCATGGCGCCGCGGCGCCGCGAAACCGCGAGCATGACCCCTACGCCGGCGAGGCCGAAGCCCGCGGCCAGCCAGGCCGCAGTCCAGCCGGAAACGCCCGCCAGGCGCAGGCCCAGGGCCAGGCCGCAGGTCAGGGCCAGGGTCGCGAGCCGGCCCCAGAGGGTCCAGCGCGCCGGCACGGGCCGGGCAGCCTTCGGCCCCAGGCGCGAGGCGGCGTCGTCCCAGGCCCCGATGTAGCACAGGTGGCTGCACCAGGCCGGGCCCACAAAGAGCACGGTGGAGGCGAAGAGGATGGCCATGAACAGCCCGCCGCCCCGGAACACCGGACCGGCCAGGATGAGGGCGGGCACCGGCACGTGCAGGCGCCCGGTCATGAGGAAATCCTGCAGGCCCAGCAGGCCCAGCGCAAGCTGGGCGAAGAACGCCGCCGAGAACAGGGCCCAGACCCTGGGCCGGAGCCTCCAGTGCCGCGCGGGGTCCATGAAGGCCCCGGCCAGCCAGGCCGCGTAGAGGGCCAGGGCCAGGATCTCCAGCCAGCCGGCCCCGGGAAAAGTTCCCCCCGGCAGGAAGCGGTCGGCCAGGAGCACGGGCACGCTGGCCTTGGCCCTGGCGGCGGCGAGCAGCGCGGCGGCCAGGGCAAAGGCAGCGGCCTGGGGCAGCTCCACCCCGCGGCCTTGGCGGAAGATCTCCCGGGCGCGCCGACCCAGCAGCCACAGGCCTGCGCCCAGGCCGGAAATAGTGACCAGCGCCAGGATCAGCGCCAAGCGCAGCCAGTCCTGGCCAAAGGCCAGGCGCAGGCGCACAAAGCCCAGCCCCGCATCCACCCAGAACGCCGCGCCGAGGAGCAGCGCCAGCGCAGCCACCAGCCGCGCCGCGCCGCGCCGGGTCAGAAGCAGCAGGGGCAGGGCCGCCAGGGCGGCGCAGAGGCCCCAGTCGCCCCGGCGCAGGGCATGGGCCGCCAGCAGCAGGTGGCCCAGCACGGCCAGGGTGAGCATCAGCGGGGTGGTCATGGGCGTCTCGCTTGCTTTGGTTGGGCTAAAATCGGCAGACCCCGGACCTGGGGTGGCCTGCGCCGACACTGCCGGTTGCCATGACCGCCATCCATGACTAAAGTCAAACACCAACATGAAATAGCCACCGGAGGCTCCATGGACAAGGACAAGCTCGCGGCCTTGGGCGGGATCAAGCTTTTCGAGGGACTGCCCCAGGCGCAATTGAAGAGCCTGGCCGACATCGCCCTCTTCAAGCGGTGCAAGGCCGGGGACACGCTTTTCGAGGCAGGGCAGCCGGGCACGCATTTTTTCGCCGTGGTCTCCGGAAAGGTGCGCGTGTACCGCGCCTCCCTTTCCGGCAAGGAGCAGATCCTGTCCGTGTTCGGCGCGGGCGAGAGTTTCGCCGAGGTGCCGGTGTTCGAGGGCAAGACCTACCCGGCCAGCGCCCAGGCCCTGGAGGACTGCCTGCTGGTGTCCATCCCGCGCAAGGGGTTCGTGGAGCTGCTGCGCCGCGAGCCGGAGCTGGCCCTGGGCGTCATGGCGCTTTTGTCCTCGCGGCTGCGGGCCTTTGTGGGGCAGATCGCCCAGCTGAGCCTGAAGGAGGTGCCGGAGCGCCTGGCGGGCTACCTGCTGCTGCTGCGCGCGGCCCAGGGCCGCGACGAGATCACCCTCGACCTGCCCAAGGGCCAGATCGCGTCCTATCTGGGCACCATCCCGGAGACCATGTCCAGGGCCATCAAGAAGCTTTCCGAGCAGGGCCTCATAGAGGTTTCCGGCAGCCAGGTGCGCGTGCTGGACCCCGAAGGCCTGTCCCTCCTGGCCGAGTCCGGCCGCTAGGGGCAGGCCGCGGACCGCTCGGCGCGAGAGGTTCTGGGGCCTTGGAGGCGTTTGCGGCCGGGGGTGCCCCGGCCCGGGCCGCTACTCCCAGGAGATGCAGGTGGCCGGGCAGGCGTCGATGGCCGCCTGGATATCGTCGTCCGGAGCGCCGGTGGGGTTCACGACCTTGGCCTTGCCGGAGTCGGCGTCGAACTGAAACACGCCCGGGGCGAGTTCGCAGCAGGTTTCACAGCCGATGCATTCGTCTTCGTTGATGGTCACTGTCCCGCCCATACTACCCTCCATTTGCCGACACCCTACATCATGCCCGGGCCGGTTGCCAAGGGGGGGGCGCTGCGGGCCCTATCGCGCGAAGACCCCGGGGCGCAGGCCCGGGTGCCCGGCGAAGAGCACGGCGCGCAGCCCCGGGTGCCCGGCCCCCAGGGGCAGGCCGTCGGGGCGCTCCAGGCGGAACTCCCCCGGGGCCAGCACCGGCCGCCCAAGGCCCGGCAGGATCAGGGTCAGGCCCTCCGGCCGCGCCGGGTCGAAGGTGCCCTTTATCTCCACCTCCCAGGCCGGGCCGCTGAAAAAGTCCTCCCTGGGGGCCAGCACGCGCAAGAGCGGCAGGCGGCGCGGGGCCTCCAGGTCCAGGCCGGGGATGGTGCGGGACGCATGGGCCCCGAAGAGCCCGCTGGTGAGGGGCCGCGTGGCGGCGTGGCGCAGCTCGGCCAGGGCGCGGCGCGGCTGGAACTCGCCGCCGCGCAGGGAGTCCAGGGCGAAGCGCCAGGCGTCGGCCACCACGGCCAGATAGGCCGAGCTGCGGGTGCGGCCCTCGATCTTCAGGCAGTCCACGCCGAGCCTGGCCAGCCAGCGCGCGTGCCAGATGAGGCAGAGGTCCTGGGGGGCGAAAAACTGGGTCCAGGCCTCGCCGCCGGGCGCGCGGGCCGCATCCGTCCACTGCTCCAGCACCTCCCAGGCCTCCGAGCCCTCGCGCTTGCGCTCCTCCAGCACGGCCCGCAGGCGGTACTCGTAGCGGCAGGGGTGGGCGCAGGCGCCCATGCAGGCCGTGCGGCCGGCCTGGTTCACGGCGCGGCCGGTCATCTGCACCGAGAGCTGGCAGCGGCCGGAGAAGGCCATGCACTGGGCCCCGTGGGCAAAGACCTCCAGCCCGAAGCCGGGCAGGTCGCGGTCGCGCGCGGCGCACAGCGCCGCCACCTCGCCCGCGGCGCACTCGCGGGCCAGGTTGGCCCGCACGGCCCCGCAGTCGCGCCAGAAGGCGAGGGCCTCGGCGTTCCTGGTGTTGGCCTGGGTGCTCACATGCAGCGGCAGCCCCGGCGCATGGCGGATTGCCAGGCGGGCCACCCCGGGGTCGGCGATGATGAGCCCGTCGGCGCGGGCCTCCAGGGCCTGGTCCAGGCCCTGGCGCACCAGCCCCAAGTCCTGCTGGCGCGGCGTGGCGTTGATGCAGACATAGACCCTGGCCCCGGCCTCGTGGGCGGCGGCAGCGG